>JAQXEK010000059.1 GCA_029250885.1 Planctomycetota bacterium | reverse complement strand
TGTCGCCGCAAGGCGAAGTGAGAAATCGGCTGGCCCGGGATTGTGCCAGCGGGGTAAACTCGAATCTGACCTAAGCCCCCCTAGCGCCCTCCCCCTTTGATTTACTCCGAGCTTCGATTCCTGCTCTTCTTTGGGCTCGTGTTCTTGGTGCACTGGTCCTTGCGGTCCGCCAAGCTGCGCAAGGTCTGGCTTCTGGTGGCTAGCTATGCGTTCTACGCAGGATGGGACTGGCGCTTCTTGAGCTTGATCCTGTTCTCTACGGGAGTGGACTACCTTGCTGGCTCAGCCATCGCGAAGGCGCCGAAGGAGAACAGGCTGCGGCGGAAGACCTGGCTTGGGATCAGCCTGACCGTGAACCTCGGGCTGCTCGGCTTCTTCAAGTACTACAACTTCTTCGTCGAGTCCGCGGCAGACTTCTCGAGCTGGCTGGGCTTTCCCGTCAGTGACATGACCCTGGGCATCATCTTGCCCGTTGGCATCAGCTTCTACACCTTCCAGACCCTGTCCTATACCCTCGATATCTATCGAGGCAAGATGGGGTCAACAAAGAGCTTGCTGGACTTTGCCCTCTTCGTGGGCTTCTTCCCTCAGCTGATTGCCGGGCCGATTGTGCGCGCCATTGACTTCCTTCCCCAGCTAGAGACCCCGCGGCTCTTCTCCAGGGTGGATGTGCGGGCGGCCCTGTTGGTGTTCCTGTTCGGCTTCGTCAAAAAGACCTGCGTGGCGGACAACCTCTCCGTGGCGGTCGACCTCGTCTGGAAGGCCCCCGAAGCGTTCAACCTGGCCTCGCATTGGCTTGCGGGAGCGCTGTATTCGGTCCAGCTCTACTGTGACTTCTCCGGCTACAGCGACATGGCCCTGGGCACGGCGGCACTGCTGGGCTACCACCTGCCGGTGAACTTCACCTTCCCCTACATGCGCCGCAGCCTGACCGACCTCTGGCGCAGCTGGCACATCACGATGACCGGCTGGTTCCGGGACTACATCTACATTCCCATCGGCGGTAACCGCGGCGGCAAGTTGTTCACCGCGCGCAACACATTCATCGTCTTCGCGGTCACTGGCATCTGGCACGGCGCCGCCTGGACCTTCATCGTCTGGGGACTCCTGCACGGTGTACTGGTCATCATCGAGAGCCGTACGATCGGCTCCGACGGGAAGGGCCGCGGGATCTGGGGCTTGATCTATGCCAACGTGCTGTGGATCTTGACCTTCACCATCTTCCGAGCACCGGACCTGGGTGCGGCGGGGTCGTTTCTCTTGGGCTACGTTACACCCGGTGGGGACCAGACCCTGGGGCTCCCCTGGCTGCTGCTCTTGATCGGCTTCGCGGCCGTGCACGCATGGATGTTCTCCGGCAAGCTCGACCAGGGCCTTAGGCGACTCCCGGCACCCACGTTCGCCCTGGTCTACGGCGCCATGGTCGCCCTCGCCCTGCCCTGGGCGGCAGGCGACGTCCAACCCTTCATCTACTTCCAGTTCTAAGTCAGGCCCCCCAACTCATGAACACGGAACCCACATCTCTAGCTAAGGCCATCCTGTTGAGCCTGCTCGCCACCGCGTCCTTCGCCCTGGTTGCGTGGACTCAGCACGAGCTCTTGGGCCACGCCGAGGGAGACGAGGTCGGCCCCAAGCTCGACTACCTCTCGCTTCACCCGGGCGAATACGACACCTTCTTCCTGGGTTCTAGCACCATCTTTCGCCAGGTCGTTCCCTCCGTCTTTGACGAGGTCATGGCAAAGAGCGGCCAGGCGACGCGCAGCTACAATCTCGGCTCGCCCGGCATGGGCGGGCTCGAAGCGGACCATGCTCTATCGCGCCTGCTGGAGCTGGTCGAGGACGGGGTGGCAGGCGATAAGCCCACGATCTTCTACGAACCTCGCTTCCCCGGCGGAACGCTGTTCGAAGAGCTGCGCACCACCGAACGCACCGTGTCATGGCACGACTTCACCCGCACCCGCCTGGCCATCCAGATGATTGCCGAGTCCGAGCTCGAGGGGCGCGAGGCCTTCGACGCCGTTGTGGACGCCGGGCGCTGCTTTGCCTGGAAGACCACGAACTTTGCCCAGGGTCCGCGGCTATTGCGCCGCTTCGCCCCTTGGTTGCTCGAGCCCGAGAGGAGCCGCCCCTACATCGCCGATTCCCAGGGGTACCAGGCTCTAGAAGACTCGACCCAGGACAATGTGATTAACCGAGGCCAAGAGTTTGCCAAGGACCGCAAGGGGTTCTCGGGAGGTGTTCATGCGCTCATTGCAAGCCATGGGAGCCCGGTCCAGCCCCTCGAAGATTCCTCCACGGAGAAGGCCGTCGCGCGGCTCCAAGCGCAGGGGGCAAAAGAGGTGGGAGCGACCTTGATTGGACTGATTCCGCCAACCATGACGTCCATGAGTTACGCCCGCGCCGTCGCGGATCAGTACCACGACTTCTACCTCTACAACTCGCCGCGCCTAACGCCCCAGTACTTCCAGGCCTCGGGGCACTTTGATAAGAACCACCTAAACCGCGAGCAGTCCGAGGCCTTTACGCGTCAGCTGGCCCAGGACATACTCGACAGGTCACCGGCGCAGGGCGCGACGGACGAATAGCTGACTGCCCATTTCGAAATGGAAGCGGGTCAGGAGATCGAACCTAGCGCCGTTGCCCTAGATCGTCGATGAGCTTGTTAAGGATCATCATTGCGACGTCGTTGTCAGCCGACAGGAAGCGGCTCGCCTTGACGCGCAGCAGGCTGCGGTTCATGTCGTAGGCCTCGACCTTGACCTCGACATCGGCGCCAGCCACTTCGCACTCAATGCGGCGCGGGTAGTCGGTGGTCTCGATACCGTCTTCGGCCTTGCTGCGCATGGTCTCTTGGGCGCTAGCCCAGGTCGAGTCCACGTCGAAGGTCACGATGCTGGTGTGCACATTACCGGGCAGGACTTCTTGGCTCACCACATAGCCGGCAGCTCCACCTGCAATGAGCAGGCAAGAGGGCAGACCAAGGGCACAGGTAAGGGCGAGAGCTAGGGTGTTGAGCTTGTTCATATTGTGAGGTTGGGTTGACTAGACTGAGGCCATGGAGCCCTTCGCGACATCCACAAGACGTTGGAAGAATCCGGCACCTTCACCTTCTTGGCGCGCGTCCATTCGCGTCCATTGGGGGTGGTTCCAAGGTAGCAGGTTGCGCTCGGGGTGAGGCATCAGACCAAGGACGCGCCCGGTCGGATCGCAGATACCCGCGATCTGCTCCACGGCGCCATTGGGGCATTCGGGATAGCCGGGGGCACTTCCGTCGGGGTTGACGTAGCGCAGGGCGACCTGGCCACTTGATTTAAGGGCGGCCAGGGTCTCGTCGTCCCGACAGACAAAGCGACCCTCGGCGTGGGCAACGGGCACGGGCCAGATCTCGCCGGGCACGAGCCAAGGGCAGGCGCTCTCTTCCGAGCGTAGGTTCACCCAGCGCGCCTCGAACTTCATGGACGCGTTGTCGTACAGGGCGACCTTGCGCTCGGTGCGCTTGCCGACGCTGCCGTCGAGCAAGCCGGTCTCGACCAGCACCTGGAAGCCGTTGCAGATACCGAGCACCAAGCCGCCGCGATCGACAAAGTTGACCAGCTCCTTGGAGAGATTGTGAACCAGCTCGGCGGCAAAGATGCGGCCCGCGGCCACGTCGTCGCCGAAGCTAAAGCCGCCGGGGATCACAAGGATGCCATAGTCGTCGAAGCGACCTGGCTCGGCGATCATCTTGGACAAGTGGAACAGGTCCGTCGGGGCGCCGGCACCCTCCAGGGCGCGGACCGTCTCGGCGTCACAATTGATGCCAGCGGTGCGAAGAACAAGTGCTTTGGGGGAAGTCATAGTCGTAGAGAGGGGCTAGCCCGCGAAGCCGCCCTTGTGGGCGCTGCGCAGTTCTTCGATGTCGAGTTCGATGCAGTCCGGTGCCGTCTTGCCGCGGATCGTCAAGCGACTGCCCGCGGTAACCTCGCCAATTGGGCGAGCGATATCGCCTAGGCCTGCTTCCCTAAAGCACCGCTCGAAAGCTTCGGCGTGCGGCGCCGTGACCTCGACCAGGAAGCGCGTGCAGGACTCGGAGAACAGCAGCACGGCGTCCTCGTCCTGGTCGTTGGACCAGCCCGCGGGGTCGTGCAGATGGGACAGGTGCAGGTCCATGCCAAGACCGCCTGCGAAGGCCATCTCGGCAGCGGCTGCGGCCAGTCCACCTTCGGACAGGTCGTGGCACGAAGAAACCAGGCCTTCTGAGATCACAGCGTGCATGGTCTTCATCACAAGGGGTGCCTTCTCGAGGTCAGGAGTTGGAACGCGCCCGCCGTCCAAGCCAAGGTGCTGGAGGTAATGGGACGCGCCCATTTCTTGCTTCGTGTCGCCCACTAAGTAGATGCGGTTGCCCGGCTCCTTTGCGTCCATGGTCACGCAGGTCGCCACATCGGGCACCACGGACATGGCTGACAGTAGAAGAGTCGGCGGGATAATGATCGTCTCGTCGCCCACCCTGAACTCGTTGTTCAGGCTGTCCTTGCCGGAGATAAAGGGGGTGCCGAAGGCCATCGCTGCGTCGTAGCAGGCCTTCGATGCCAGCACTAAGGAGCCCAGGTTCTCCGGCTTGGCGCAGTTGCCCCAGGAGAAGTTGTCCAGGATCGCCGTGTGCTCGGGGTCGCCGCCCACGGCAACGACATTGCGCAGGGCCTCGTCGATCACAGCACCTGCCATGGCGTAGGGATCCAGCAGCCCCATGCGCGGGTTCGCTCCGCAGCCAATGGCCACGCCCTTCTTAGATTGGGGCAGGGGCTTGAGCACCGAGCCGTTGCCGGGGGCATCCGATTGCACGCCGACCAGGGGCTTGATCACGGTGTTGCCTTGGACCTCGTGGTCATACTGGCGGATGATCCACTCTTTGCTGCGCACGTCCGGCGCGGCCATGATGCCCAAGAGGGCCGAGTTGTAGGTCTCGCCGTGGTCGCTCGGCGCAGGGCACCCGGGGTCTGGGGCCGTGGGCGGGTTCCAGACGGCGTGGCGCAGGTAGCGCGGGGTGCCATCGTGCAGGAAGCCCATCTCGATGTCGCAGATGACCTCGCCGGCGTCGCGAACGACCAGGCGTTTGGTGTCGTTAAAGGTGCCGATCACCGTGGCTGCAACGTCTTCGGTGGCGCACAGGTCCAGCAGCTCCTCGAGGTTCTCCTCTGGCACCGCGAGGACCATTCGCTCTTGGGCCTCGGAGATCCAGATCTCATGGGAGGCTAGACCCGGGTACTTAAGCGGCACCTTGGACAGGTCGACGTCCACGCCGCCCTCTTCGCCCATCTCGCCCACGGCAGAGGAGAGGCCGCCTGCGCCGCAGTCCGTGACTGCGCGGAACAGCCCGCGATCCCGGGCCTGCAACATGGCGTCAAGCACGCGCTTCTCTTCGATCGGGTTGCCGATCTGCACGCTGGACGCAGAGTCCTCTTCCGAGTCCTCGGTCAGCTCGATCGAGCTGAAGGTAGCTCCGTGGATACCATCGCGTCCGACGGCGCCGCCGAGGGTCACGACCAGGTCGCCGGGCTCGATCGTCTTGTGGGCAAACTCGCGCTTGGCCAAGCCGACGGTGCCGGCATAGACGAGTGGGTTGCCTACATATCGATCGTCGAACCAGAGTCCACCTGACACGGTAGGGATGCCCATGCGGTTACCGTAGTCGCGCACGCCCCCGACGACGCCTCGCAGGATGCGACGCGGGTGCATGCAGCCCTTGGGCAGGTCCTCCAGCGGCATGTCTGGCATACCCACGAAGAACGCGTTCGTGTTTGCGATGGGGCGAGCGCCGAGGCCAACCCCGAGGATGTCTCGGATCACGCCGCCGATGCCCGTTCCCGCGCCACCGTAGGGGTCGATTGCGCTGGGGTGGTTGTGGGTCTCGACCTTGAACGAGATGTCGTAGCCCGCGTCAAACTCGATGATGCCCGCATTGTCGTGGAATACGCTGACGCACCAGGGCACGTCGAGCTCCGTCGTGGCGCGCTTGATGGTGGACTTCAACAGGTTGTCGATGCGCTCGGTAGGACTGCCCTCTTTCGAGTGGTCCACGAAGTCGATCAGGCCCGCGAAGGTCTTGTGCTTGCAGTGCTCGCTCCAAGTCTGGGCCAGGGTCTCCAGCTCACAGGCCGAAGGCTCGCGTCCCTCGCTCTTGTAGAACTTCTGGATCTCCTGCATCTCGAGCAGGGTGAGGGACAGCTCGCCCTTCACGCTGAGCTCTTCCAGGCCAGCATCGTCAAGACCAAGCAGGCTGATCTCCACGCGACCGCGGCCCTCGCCGTGGCCCTTGGGCACGCCGAAGGGCAGGTCTTCCCGGTCGATGCGCAGGGTGTCGATGGTGACGTTCGCCAGGGTGCGCCGGCAGATGTTCTCGAGCTCGTCGGTGGGCACCTCGCCCTTCATCTCGAAGATGCGGAAGGTCTGGGTCTCCAGGTCTTCATCGCCGCGACCGGTGCGCTTAATAATGCGCTTGACGCTCTCGGCAATCGGGTCCATGACACCGGGCTTCGGGGCGACCAGCACCCGGCGGGATCCCGCGGGTGCCGGGCCGGGCAGGCTGCCGGGGGCAATGAGAGCGGACTCCTCCAGGACGGGATCGCACAGCAGCTCGCCGGCGATGGTCTGGGCCTCGGCCTCGGACAGGCTCGGGGAGAGCAGGTAGCCGTGGCCGACGCGGATGGATTCGACGCCGCTAAGGCCAAGCTCGTGGACCTCGTGCAGGGCCTTATCACCCTCGGGGTCGTGGATGGCGGTGCGCTTGAAGACCTCGACGCGCCAGGCGTCAGGAGCGGTGGTAGCTGGCGACATGGTTTCGGAGCTCCTAATGGTTTTGCTTAGGGAGACGAAGGGCCGGGAAAGGGGTGCTTGGCGAACATCAGGGGCGCTTTTTGCACCCAAGCGGGTTCGTTGGGGCCATTCTAGCGTCCCAAAAGGGGAGCCCCAATATCGAAATGCCTAATGGTTCCAGGGAAGTTCATATAGATAGGAAGAAGCTTGCAGTGCTGGGGTCGTGTGGAGCAAAGTCGTGGGTGCAGTTCCATAGCGAGTTGGCGGTTTCCGCCGCCAGAGGCTAAAATCTGCGGCTTCCTCGTTCCGATCGATTCCGACCTAGACCCAGACGCAACACTTCCACGTGAGCAAATCCAAATCCGGTGACTCCTCAGGCCTCCCGTTCGAGGCCCCGATCCGCGAGATCGAAGACCGTATCGCCGAACTCGTGGAGCTCTCCGCATCCACACGCCTTGACATCTCCAGTGAGATCGAAGCCCTGCGTGCGCGCCTCGAAGGTCAAGTCGAGTCCACCTATTCGGACCTGTCCGCATGGGACCGCGTCACGGTGGCCCGCCATCCGCGCCGCCCGGTGACCTCGGACTACATCACGAACATGCTTGACGACTTCTTTGAGCTGCACGGCGATAAGAACTTCGGCGACGACCGCGCCCTCGTTACGGGCCTCGCCACCATCGACGGGCGCAAGTTCATGTTGGTGGCCCACCGCAAGGGCCGCAACACCGCCGAGCGCCTCGAGTGCAACTTCGGCTGCGCCCACCCCGAGGGCTACCGCAAGGCCCTTCGCAAGATGAAGCTGGCTGAGAAGATGGGCATTCCCATCGTGACCCTGATCAACACTCCCGGAGCCTACCCCGGGATCGCCGCCGAGGAGCGTGGCCAGGCCATGGCTATTGCTGAGAACATCCTAGGCATGTTCGACATCGCCGTCCCGATCGTCTGCGTCGTGATCGGCGAGGGCGGCTCGGGCGGTGCCCTAGGTATCGGTGTTGGCGACCGTGTCTTGATGCTCGAATACGCCTATTACTCTGTGATCAGCCCCGAGGGTTGCGCCGCGATCCTGTGGAAGGATGGCGAGCGCTCTCCCGACGCCGCCGAAGCCCTCAAGCTCACCGCCGAGAGCCTGCTCGAGCTCGGCATTGTCGACGAGGCCATCGAAGAGCCCACAGGCGGTGCCCACCGCAACCCGCTCCAGGCGACTGCCGCCCTAAAGCAGGCGCTAATCCGCCACCTGGACGAGTTGGGCCAGATCCCATTGCCCGACCTGCTTGAGCAGCGCTACCAAAAGTTCCGCAAGATCTCCCACATCGAAGGCCGCTTCCCAACGGTCGCCGACGCGGTCAAGTCCTGACGGACGGGGCTACTCCACGTAGCCTAAGGCCTTGAGGGAATCGAGGCGCTCTTGGCTGGGCTTTTCGCTCGTGGTGGATTCCTCGCCTGTGGCCTCATAGGCGCGGGCGATCTCCGCAAGCTCGGTAAGTTCGGGCGAGCTGTCGATGTCGAGGCGAGTTTGTTCGGTGGGGTCCTGGCTGAGGTCAAAGCCGAAGGCGTCGTTCCCCATCAAGACGACCTTGAGGTCGCCCTTTAGAATTGCGACGGGTTGGATGCGGCCGGGACTTGTGCGCGACTCGGCTAGGTAGGTCTTGGGCAGGGGCGACTCGCCGCGAATGGCGGGCACGAGGGAGCGACCGGCGGTGGCGGTGGACGACTGGAGGCCGGCAAATTCGAGCACGGTAGGGAATAGGTCCATTAGGCCGACACGCTCGTCGATCTGGATCGGCGCGGCCGAAGGATCGTGGATGATCAGTGGAATGCGCAGGGCCTCTTGCCAAACCTGGAAGCCGTGGCCTTGGTGGTTGTGCTCACCGAGCAGCTCGCCGTGGTCGGCGGTGACAATCAGTACGGTCTCACTGCCGGATCCTTTTGGGATGGGCTGGGCCTTGCCACTTTTGTGCTGGCCGAGCTCGATGCCAAGGGCGAGAGAGAGCTCCGCGACCAGGGCGTCAGCGGTGGTGACGCCACCGTCGTAGAGGTGGCCGAGGGCCGTCAGTTCGGTGTCATTCCACGGGACGGCCTTAGGGTTGGGCTCGCCCATGTGCTGGACTTCGTGCGTACTCGCGCCATTTCGCAGCTTGCCCTGGTAGTCGCCTAGGTGCTGTTCCGCGTGTTCCGTGAGCTCGAAGGGTGTGTGCACATCAAAGTAGTGCACCCATAGAAAATACGGCTTGTCGCGATCTTGTTGGAGCCACTCGATTGCCATGCGGTTGGTCTCAGAGCCGGGGCGAATCTGGTCGTTCTCAGCGGAGATGTCACTGCGTGTGATGAAGCCTTGGCCAAGGTTCATGCCGTGCAGCATGAGGGGCATCGAGACAAAGGCGGCGGTGTCGTAGCCTTCGTCGTTAAGAAGGCCCGCTAGGGTCGCGAAGTCTGGTGCCAGGTCGTTGCCGTTCCAGCGCAGACCGTGGATGCGCGGCGGCAGGCCAGTAAAGAGGCTGGCGTGGGCCGGACCGGTAGTCGCAATGGGCGTAATGGCGTCCCGGAAGGCCGCGGACTTAGCGGCCAACTCGTCCATGGCTGGCGTGAGTCCGCGCTCGAAACCCATGGAGTCCACGCGGTCCGCCCGCAGGGTGTCGATGGTCACCAGCACGATGTTTGGCCGCCTGGCAGGCTGGTCGCCACTACAGCCCGTCAATGGGACTAGGGCAGCCAAGGCCAAGAGCCAGGGAGCGAGGGTGGTGCCTGGGGCGTGGGGAAGGGAGCTACTCATGGGGAAAGTATAGACCCGAATCGCCGGGCGGCTCGGAAGTTTGTCTAGCATGGGTATCGTGACTGCGACTTCGACCCACTCCACGCCCTTACCGCAACCCGACCTAGCCATGGACTGGCCTGTGGTTGCGGTCGTGCTGACCTACAACAGCGCTGCGGATATCCAAGCTTGCCTGGAGTCTCTGCAGGCAAGCAGCTTTCAGGGCATGGGCATTGTGGTCGTCGACAACGACTCCACTGACGGCACCCCCGACTTGGTCGCCAAGGAGTATCCCGCAGTTCCCCTGATCCGGTCCTCCGCAAACCGCGGCTTTGGGGCCGGCTGCAACCTCGGCATCCGCGCCGCCATGGCCCGTGGAGCAGAGGCCATCTTCCTCGTGAACCCAGACTCTTATGTGGAGCCCGACACCGTGGCTCGACTGGCCGAGTTTATGGCGTCCCATCCCAGCGCTGCGGCCTGCGGCCCCAAGACCCTGTCCACAACGCCTATGTCCGACGGGGAAAATCGGCTGCTATACGCAGGCTCCTTCCGGCGTTGGCTTCCCATGCGCCAACGCATTCCTGGCATTGGCCAGGCGGACCGCGGAGGGCCAACCGAACCACTAACCGTCGACTTCATCTGGGGCCACGGGATGTATATCCGCAGCTCTGCTCTGCGGGATGTCGGCTGCTTCGACGAGGCCTTTTTTATGTATTACGAGGATCTTGATCTCTCCCGGCGGTTCGTCTCCCTGGGGCTCGAGCTTTGGTGCGTGCCTGCCGCCATCATGTGGCACGACGCCCCAGATGGCGCGCGCGCGGGCAACTCCGACGCCTGGCGCTGGCAGTACAAAGCTGCAGCCCAGCGCGTCTTTCACCGCAAGCACTACGGCGCTGTTCTAGGCGTAATCTTAGGCTGGCTCATGGCGGTGGTAGAGTCCGCACAGCTGCTTCGCTCAGGCAGAGTGCGCGCGTTTTTTCACCACGCTTCGGCCCAATTGACGACCCGCGCTCGGACCAAGCGCAAGATGTGAAGAGGACTCGGTCCAAAGTGAGCCGAGACCACCCAAGGGCCATAGGGCGAAGATTTAGCCTAAAAACCGAGCGCGCTAAGCCCCGCCCAATGGAGCGAAGTAAGCTTGATGTTAACCCAGCGGAGCTACCTAGATCTTCATTCCTTTTTGCCCATGCTGGGCTTCTGAGAAAATCCGAACCTAGACCGAACCCGCTTTACGCGTAGCTCGTCTTAAGATGAGGACATGCCAGCGCTGTTCTGCCTACTCCAGAACTGGTAAGTTCCTGTCTCCCAGAGCCTCCGGAGAAATGCGCCGGCTCTAACCGTATTAAACAATAGCCATGACCCTCCACCTTCTTCCCACACCCGATCCTACGTATTCTCAAGGGGCCTGCGCATGAAGGCCGAGGAAGCAAATCTGAAGGACGGCGGAGATTGCGTCATCATGGGTGGGGGGCCAGCTGGCCTAACGGCGGCTTTCGAGCTGGAGAAGTTCGGTGGCAAGTCGATCACCCTCGAGGCCGAATCGGACGTGGGCGGCATCTCGAAGACCTGTGAATACAAGGGCTACCGGTTCGACCTAGGTGGCCACCGGTTCTTCTCGAAGGTGGAGTATGTCAAGGAGCTGTGGCTCGAGATCCTTGGGGATGAGTTCCTCAAGCGGCCGCGCCTCTCCCGCATTCACTATCGCGGGCACATGTTTGATTATCCGTTGCGCCCCGCAAATGCACTCTTCGGCCTCGGCCCATTTGAAGCCGTGCGTATTCTGTTCAGCTACGCGAAGGCCCAGCTGACGCCCCACAAGCAAGAGGACAACTTCGAACAGTGGGTCTCGAATCGCTTTGGCAAGCGGCTCTACCAGATCTTCTTTAAGACCTATACCGAGAAGGTGTGGGGCATCCCATGCTCCGAGCTGAGCGCCCAGTGGGCCGCCCAGCGGATCAAGAACTTGGATTTGAAGCGGGCCGTCTTGAACGCGTTCTTTGGCGAGCGCGGCGAAGGCAACCAGAAGGTGACGACCTTGATTGAGGTCTTCCACTACCCGCGCTACGGCCCGGGTCAAATGTGGCAATCCTGCACATCTAAGCTGCGTGAGAAGGGCCACCAGGTGCACCTCAACTCCAGGGTCACCAAGATCAACCACAATGGCGAGGCGGTCACTAGCGTGACCATCAACGGCGGTACGGACACAGAGCAGGTCGTTGAGGGCAAGCAGTTCCTGTCGACCCTACCGATCAAGGAGCTCTTCCGGATCATGGACCCCGCACCGCCCAAGGAGATCCTGGAGATCGCCTCGGGACTGCGCTACCGAGACTTCATGATTGTTGCGCTAATCATCGAGGAAGAGGAGCTCTTCCCCGATAACTGGATCTACATCCACTCGGCCGATGTCACCGTTGGGCGCGTGCAGAACTTTAAGAACTGGAGCCCTGACATGGTGCCGGACCAGAAGAACACGGCTCTGGGCATGGAGTACTTCCTCCAGGCCGGTGACGATCTTTGGAATACGGCCGACGACGAGCTCGTGGCCATGGCCCGCAGGGAGTGCGCTCAGCTAAAGCTTGCGAACATCGACAAGATCGTCGATGGAACCGTGATCCGTGTGCCCAAGGCTTACCCCGTTTACAGTCCAACCCACGGCAGCGAGATGGCTCGCCTTCGTGAGTGGCTTGGGAAGCTGGACAACCTGCAGCTGATTGGCCGCAATGGGCAGCACCACTACAACAACCAGGACCACTCCATGATGACCGGAGTGCTTGCCGCACGGAACATCAACGGTGAGGCGAACGACATCTGGTCGGTCAACGTAGATGAGGAGTACCACGAGGAGAAGCGCGACCTTGGCGGCTTCCCCGCAAACAAGTCCTAAGCTGGATCGATACGGCAGCTCCCGTGCCTAGATTCTCGATCATTGTTCCGACCTACCGGCGGCCGGCCCAAGCACTCAAGTGCCTGGGCGCTTTGGCTGATCTGGAGGCGGGCGGGCCCGACTTCGAGGTCGTGCTCGTGGAGGATGGACCGGGGGATGCGCCCCTGACCGAGAGGGATCTCGAGCCCTTCCGGAGCAAGCTCAAGCTAGTCTTCGTAAGCCAAGAGAACGCAGGCCCAGCGGCGGCGCGCAATCGAGGCGCAAAAGAGGCATCTGGCGAATATCTCGCTTTCACAGACGATGACTGTCTTCCGCGCTCAGGTTGGTTGCGGCATCTTGCGGCGGGCCTCCAGCAGAACCCGGGCGCCATCCTGGGCGGCCAAACGGTCAACGCCCACAAGCACCTCGCCTGTTCCGAGGCAAGCCAGCTGTTCATCGACTTTTTGTACCAAGATTCCGCTGCCCGCGGCGAGCCCTTCTTCGCCTCGAACAACCTGGCCATGGCAAAGACGACCTTCGATGAGCTCGGGGGGTTCGACCTGAGATTCCGCGGGGCAGGTGGGGAGGACCGCGAGCTTTGCTCGACAGCGGCCGACCTAGGCCTTGAGCTGGTGCACTTGCCGGAAGCCATCGTGGACCACGAGCACGCCCTAGACCTGGCGGGCTTCTGGCGCCAGCACTACAACTACGGACGCGGTGCCTATGTGCACCGCGCAATGGTCGCGGGGCGCGAGCAGCGGGGCGTGAAGGTTGCGCCCCTGAAGTTCTACTTCGATCTGCTCGCCTACCCCTGGCGGCAACCCAGGGAGAGGCGCGTTCGCTTTGGCGCAAGCCTCTTCTTCCTATCCCAGGTCGCGAACGCCGGGGGCTTCTTCTCAGAGCGAAGGTCGCCTTCCCTTGGAAGAGATGTGGCGCTTAGAGATCAGGCCGAAGGCGCGCCTGTGGATTCCACAGGCGCAACAGGTGCGCCGGGAAGCGAGACCACCCGGAGGGTCTTGCGCCAGGCCGGCAGCAGCGGCGTGGCCAATGTGCTCGGCCTTGTGCTGACCTACTTCGTGATGGTGGGGGCTACCAACGCGCTGGGGCGGGAGCGATTTGGCGACTATAGCCTGTCTCTGGCCATTTGCGGGCTCTTGGCAATCACGGCATCCCTGGGGTTGTCCCCAGGTCTGCTACCGTTCTTGGCCAAGGCGAGCCTTCAAGATGAGCCCAAAACCCTGCGGGCCGTCGTGCGCTCGGGCCTCTTTCCGAGCTTAGCCACAGGGCTGCTGCTCTCCCTTGCGGTCTTCTTCTTAGGCCCGTGGGTCGCCACCAACTTCTTCCACAAGCCGCATCTCGAGGAGTTCCTGGTTTTCTTTTCGGGGCTCGTCTTTCTTGGCTCGGCGATTACGGTGGTGGCTACGGTGCTCCAGGGATTGAAGGCGGTGGCGGAGCGGGAGTGGATCGAGCGCGTGCTCGTGCCCGGCGTCGCGGCTATGGGGCTGGCCATCACCTGGCAGCTTGGGCTTGGCCCCACCGGCGTGATCGTCTCGGTGCTTAGCGGAGCTCTGGTAGGCCTCCTAGTGGCGATCTGGTTTGTCAACCGGCGGGGGCCGGGCGTACTAAGTTTGACGGCGCCGTCAGACCGCTTGCGCATGCCCGAGGTGCTCGGCTATTCGTGGCCGCTGCTTGGCACGAGTATGCTGGCCGTTCTGCTGCTCTCGACGGACATCCTCTGCATGGGCTACTACAGTGACTCGGGCTCGGTCGGTCTGTACAGCGCCGCCGCACGCGTGGCTGCCATCGCTTTGATTGCGCACCAAAGCCTCGTGCCCGTCTTTGACTCTGCCCTGAGCGACCTCGTGGCCCGGGCTGACCAAGTGGGAATCGCGAGGCTGTTTCGGGTGACTGCGCGCTGGGCCATGTGGCCGGGGCTCGTCTTGTCGTCCGTGTTCATGATCTGGGGCCGAGATCTCCTGGGTATCTTCGGTCCAGAGTTTCGCCCCGCAGCAAGTATCCTTGCGTGCCTCTGCATTGGCAAGATGTTCGCGAGCAGCTGTGGGCTGACCGGACGCGTACTTGCGCTTACGGGGCGCGCGCGTTTGAACCTTGCGAACATGATCGTGCTGTGGCTGCTGAATCTAGGCCTCAACATTCTGTGGATTGAGCCCTATGGAGGGATCGGTGCTGCTGCAGCGACAACGACGTCGTTGGTGCTAATCCGAGTTGCCCAGCTAGTTCAGATTCGCGTGATCTACGGCATCCAGCCGTGGACTCGGCGCAGCCTTGTGCCGCTGCTTGGTATCGGGTTCTTGTGCGCGGTCGCCTATCCCTTGCGGGCCGGATTCGGCGGACCCTGGGGTTTTGTCGTGCCCCTGGGGCTGTTCTTTCTCGGGGCTGGGGGGATGTTCTTAGCCAGCCTGCATGGGCCCGAAGACCGGCTGCTCGTAGCCGGCGTCCGGCGGCGCCTGCCCTGGGGCAAGTCAGCAGTGTGATGCCTGGGCTTGATTTCGCCCCAACACATTTGCGTCTTCTTCGTAGACCTTCGGAGCCATGGCGGTTACTCCTTTAAAGATGGTCTCCGACTCCCAGAATGACAAGCCCGCGGGTGATTCCGCAGGTAAGGCTGGTGACTTCGCCCCCGATGCGCCTTCGCGCAAGGAGGCGACGCGGGTCGACCACGACTTGATTCGGCGGGCCCAAAAAGGGGACGAGGCGGCCTTTGCCGCTTTGGTCGAGCGCCACCAGAAGCGTGCTTGGCGTGTCGCTCGGAACCTAGTTCCACGGGACGAAGATGCGGACGACATTGTGCAGGACGCCTACATGCGCGTCTTCCGCAGCCTGGACAAGTTTAACTTCGACTATGGCTACACGACCTGGCTCTTCCGCATTGTGACGAACCTTGCCATTGACCACCTGCGCAAGCGGAGGCCGGTTGGAATTGGAGCGGCGGGGGAGGAAGACGAAAACGGACCACCTCCCGACCAAGAGGACCAGAAGGTCGAGCAGCCCGAAGACGCCCTGATTCGCGACGAGATGGCCCAGAAGGTGCGCGCCTGCATCGACTCTCTCGCCCCGCACTTTCGGTCCGTAATGGTGCTGCGAGAGCTCGAGGGGCTGCCCTGTGCAGAGATCGCAGAGATTGTCGGTGCAACCCACGTCACGGTGCGTTGGCGCCTGCACCGGGGGCGCAAACTTTTCCAGGACGAGTGGGAGCGCCGGGAAAGGGAGATCGAGCGCGAACTGTTGGAAAGAAAGACTAACAACACCGATATAGGCGTCGTAGACAGGGGTGAACCTACCTGAGAGGGTTCAAGAAGAGACTTATGAAAGACACTAAGACCACCTGCACCGAAGTAGAAGGGCTCCTGCCGCTCTACGTCGGGGGCGACCTTGAGAAGGACCAACTGGACTTCGTGGCCGGGCACCTGCAAGGGTGTACGGACTGCGCCAAGGCCTTTAGTCGTACAAGGGAAGCCCGTGGTTTGTTGCGCACCGAGCTACTCGACCTAGTCGAGGGCCGGGAACCCCAGCTCTGGCCCGCCTTACGGGAGCAGCTTCAGGCTGAAGGCCTGCTCCAGCAAGCGGCCAGTGGGGTCCCTGTCGATAGCAACCAAAGCAGTCCATCCAAGCTTGAGCCCGCCGCGGCTCTCGCTTCTGTTCTGGCCCACCCAAGGTGGCGCCGCACGGCAGGCCTTGCGGCCGGTATCGCCGCGGTTATCGCCCTTGGGAAGATGGCACCCCTTGGTGGGGACGATCCACTGGGCCCGAACGACCTAGGTGCCAGTCCCGCCCTCGCAGAGGGAGGATCAGCAGCTCCTAAAACCGGCAGCGGATATGGTGGAACGGTCGCCTCCAGTGGCGCGGTTCCTCTAGACCTGACCGCTGACAGTCTCCTTGCTGGCGCCAGTGCACCTGAGCTGGTTGGCACGAGCTTGGATGCTGACTCCGCCATCAAAGCCACGGTAGAAGAGAGCGGGGGGTTGCGACCCGTTGGATTTCACGAGCAGAGCCTTGGGGAGATCGCGCGGGACAACCTGCGCCGGGAACGCGATGCTGGACAGGTCTTCTATTTGAACGTACCGAATCCGAACACGACGCGCAGTGGCGACGTCGGCCTGGTCAGCTCCTATTCGCTCCAGTAGGCATGGGGCGCGAGCTCCCCTCCTTGTTTGGGGAGTCCTGGCTAGGTACCTTGCGAGTTGTCTGCGGGCCGACCCGGGCGAATCCCTCGCTTGGTATTGGACTATCCACCTGACTCTCCGTTCCACACGGAGGATTCAACCATGAAGTATCTCCTGCTTACCGCCCTGGCCCTGATGGGCCTGACTCTTGCACCCCTCTACGCCCAGGAGAGCCTGGAGCATGGCGTTGGAACCCCATGGTCAGAAGGAAGGGACGCCGAGGAGTTCCCAGTTAGAGTTAGCACCAGTGGTACCGTGTTTAGCTTCGACGAGGTGGCCGCGCGCGCCGCATTGACCGAGTCGAACCTGGACGCCCGGATGGGCTACGTGGACACGTTGCTGGGGCAGGTGCGCGAGAATCATAAGGGGCGCCAAGTTGTGCGCGATTGGCTGGATGCTGAGGGCAAGGCCGCCGGCGAGTTGGCTTGGACTGCGCGCCTTCTACTGAGGGAGCTCGACCAGATGGAGTCCATCATTGCCTTTGATGCGCTGGACCCGAACGTGGAGCGCTTTGTCGCACGTGGTCTCCCCCGAGCCTCCGGGGCGGTGCCCCGGGAGCCAGGAATGCTCGTCGAGACGAGCCTCGACACCTGGTTGCAGGCGGCAAAGAGTCGCGTAAATGTGTTCCCGTCTGCCCCCGTCCCTAGCGGTGAGCTGATGAGCGTAGAGCTTCGGATCATGCCGTCGATTACACGGTTGCGCGTCATGGGGACTCCCCAGTTCGCGGGCACCGTGACAGATGCTGAGGAGCCGGAATCAAGCCAGAGGTGGAAGTCCGAGCTGTTGGAGTTCTCAGGCCAAGACCTCTCCGCGATCTTGAACGCGAACCCCGACCTTGCATCACGCCTGCCCTTTGGCCTAAATCAGGCCACATCGGCCCCGCGCGAGTTGCTGCGCACGGACGTCTTGGGGGTGCACACCAGGCTCCTGCAGGTCGATCGCGGCGTTGAGCTTGGCCTCGACGCGAACGTCGGTCTCGAGGTCGTGCGCATTGAGCCAGGTACAATCGCCCAGCTACTTGGCGTGGACCCCGGTTCCGTCGTGGTCGAAGTCTGTGGCACCACCGTCCAGGGGACCCAAGGTATTGCCGCAGCCATGGGCGGGCCTGTTGGCTCCGAAGTCTGTGTGGTTTGGATTGACTCCTTTGGCAATCGCCGGGAGCGCACTTGGCGCAACGTGAATCAAGATCATGGAACCCATGTGCTTGAGGACGATGGCGGCCTAATCAAGATCGAACTCAGGCAGCCCCAAAGCGATGGTGAGGTGGTCGACGGCCAGTCCCATCCCGTGCACCACGTGCAACCGGTGCCGGCAAAGCCCGACGCAGCCCACGACACGCAAGTGCCGCGTGAGTAGGCCTGCCTAGAATCTTGTCGCCGCCCGAAGGCTTGTGCGTGGGCGCTCCGCAAGCCTGAGTTGTTCGCCAAGTAGGGCGAGGTTTGGGTGGAAGCCCGAATCGCACTTGAGTCGGCTACGCCAGCGCCTTTCGAAGAGGCCGGCCTCGTGCCAGTAGCGGGACTCGTCAGCCTCACTACGCTTGACCACAGCGCTGACATTCTCGTTGTGGTAGAGCACCGAATACGGAGTCCACACATTGCGCAGGCCCACGGTTTCGATGCGCAGGCAGAGGTCCACGTCGTTGTAGCAGACCGAGAGATCCTGGTCGAAGCCGCCGACCTGGTCGAAGACCGTGCGCCGGATTACAAGGCAGGCACCTGTGACCGCCGAAACGTTCTGTACCCGGTCCACGTAGCCTTGAAGTTCAGGGGCCTCTGGGTCTTGTTCCCGATGCAGGTGCCCCGCCAGGCCAAGGGGGCCCGTGCCGATGAAGACGCCCGCGTGCTGGATGGTGCCGTTTGGGTAGAGCAACATGGGGCCAACGGCGCCGATCTCATCCCTAGCCGCATAATTAACGAGCTCGGTAAGCCAGTCGCCCTTGTGGATGCGCGTGTCGTCGTTGAGGAAGCACAGCACCTTGGACGTCATCTGCTTGGCGGCCAGGTTGTTGATGGCGGAGAAGTTAAAGGGCTGGGTGTCCCTGGTCACTTCAACATTCTCAAGTGCGGCAAGCTCGGACAGCAGGGTCTTGGTCTCTGGAAGCACGGAGCCGTTGTCGATGATGTGGACCGTGTAGTTGGGGTAGTCCGTGTGCTCTACCAGCGATTTGACGCAGGTTCTTAGGTCGTCGGGCCGGTCCCTGGTCGGGATCAGGATGGCGACTGATGGGCAAGGAGAGCCCGGCTCAGCGCCTGAACCCTGCGCCGGTTTGCGGATGGTGGGTTCAGTCCCCAAGGGCAGGCTGACCAGGGTCTGGGGTATGTGGTGAGCAGGCGGCGCGCCCTCTTGGCGGGAGAGGGCAAGCAAGGCGTCCCGCACTAAGGTCCCGGGCTCTTGGCCGGCAAGCCACTCGGCGGAGACGGCGCAAGACGAGGTGATGTAGTCCACGTCGGCAAAGGACTCGGGTGACCAGCCTGGCTTGAAGAAGGGGCTTGTGCGCAGGCCCTCCGGGTCAATGCGGTCCTCGTCACCGAAGACCACTAAGGGCCCATGGCGGCGGGCAAAGGCCGCGGCGAAGCAGAATAGCGAGCGCCGGGAGAAGACCACGCCGGGGGCCGCGATGAGCACAAGGTCGCGGGCCTCAAGCTCATGGCTGCCAAGCTCTGTGACGACTTGATCGGGGGCGGCGGTGAGCAGCTTCCAGTTGGGGTAGACCTGGCTCCTTAGGTTCTGCTCGAGGGCGTCGAGTTCCGCGGGCTTGAGTGCGGGATCTGCAAACACCAAGACCCGGGGCTGCAGAGGCCAGGTGGCCGTGGCTGTCTGCATATAGTGCAGGTCATCCTGCGTGAGCTTGGACTTGGATTCGAGCCATGCAGCGTAGTCTCCTCTAAATGCGCCGTGGCCCCGGGAGCTAAGCACGATGCGAATGCGCGTCCAGAACGAGCGCCGCAGGGGGCGCAGCAATCGCAGGAGGAGGGACGTCATGAAGTGGAGATGGACAGGCTCTCGAGCTCGGTAAAGAGCGCTCCGACCTCGGGCTTCGCCGCGCAGACTCGGCGCAGGTCCTCGGGCCCCCTTCCTTGCATGAGGCTCTGGTCGAAGACTTGGGAGGGGTCGATCTCGCGGACAGGTAAGCGCCACTGCTCTTGCATGCACCTTGTCATCGCTGCGAAGCTGTCCATTAGGTTTGCGACGTTGATCAGCAGGCATCGCTCGGGATTCGTGCGCGCAAACTGCACAATGCGACGGTTGTAGTAGGTCCACATCTCCACAGCGCGCTGGGTCCGGAATCGATCTACGCCGAGCTTGCGTAGCAGGGGATCGAGCAAAGAGGCACCAGGTAGGTTCACCATAAGCTCTGGATCTTCGCGGCGCCGCAAGGAGTGGACGACCTGGGCCGGATCGCGGTAGATGAAGACATAGACGGCGCCAGTTAGAACCTCGTCCCACATGTCCAGGAACAGTGACGTACGCGGGTCTTTCCAACCCCAAAGGGAAAGGTCTTGGCGCCGATCGGCGAGCCCCTTGGCCCTGTCCTTGTGGGCGGCGGTTATCTGCAGGTGGCGACCTTCGAGATCCCGGTGGAGAAAACCGTGGTGGCTCGCGTCAATGATCGACTCGTGCAGCTCTTGAAAGTCGAGGTCCTCGAAGTAACCCTTGGCGTTGAACTCGGTAGCCTCCATCAAGCGGCTGCCCACGGAGATGCCCATGGCCTGCAGCAGGTTCGCCAGCACCGAAGTGCCCGAGCGGTGCATGCCCGAGATGACAACAGCTCGATTCGAACTGCCGGGCTGCCAATCGGGTGGGGTTGAGGGGGGCATCTCGCGAAGGGAGGGGAGTAGAGGCGGGGGCCTATGGCCCAAGGCTAGGGGAAGCGCATCTTCCTGCACCCATCCTAGCACCGTCTCCGCTAACATGTCCGCCATGGTTCTCGACTTGTCCCTACATCCAAACGTCCCGCAGCTCGTCTTTCGAGCCCGGCGGGTCGGCTTCTCCCAACACTCGGTCCAAGCCTGGGGATTCCGAGTCGCAAAATGATTGGTCAGCTCCCCGACTTCCTTGGCATCGGCGCACAAAAAGCTGGCACGACCTGGCTGCATGCGAATCTGGCGAAGCACCCCGAGATCTTCTTGCCCAAGCGCAAGGAGCTGCACTACTTCAACCGCAAGCCGCGCATCCTGCTGAGCCTCTACAAGGCGAAGTTCCGCGGGGCCGACGGGAAGGTTGCCGGCGAGATTACGCCGGCCTACGGACACCTGCCCCTAGACACGATCCGGGAGATTCACGGTCTTAACCCCGAGCTAAAGTTGCTGTTGATGCTGCGCAATCCAGTAGCGCGCGCCTGGTCCGGTGCGGTGATGGAGCTGGCGACCTTCCAGGGACTTACGGCCAAGGATGTACCGGAAGACGCCTACTTAGAGTACTTCGAATCCGAGCATTCCACGGCGCGCACGCGCTACATGGAGATGCTTGGTAACTGGGAGCAGGTCTTCCCCAAAGATCAGCTCTTCATCGGCTTCTTTGATGACCTCAAGAGTCGTCCCTGGGAGCTGCTACTGGATGTGTTTCGCCACTTAGGCGTCTCCGACCAAGTAGAGCCGAAGGACTTCCTGGTGAAAAAACGTATCTTGCCCGTGACCAAGAATCACGGTGTCGCCAAGTCCCGTGGGACCGCCGGCGACATGCCCGGCTTTGCAGCTGATTTCCTTGGCAAGATGTACAAGGATGAGATCGCTGCCTTGAAGGCGCGCTTTGGCGAGGCCTGCGCGGATTGGTCTTAGCTAGGCCAGCCCTTACGATGCTAGCTTTCTAGTCCTCTCGGCTACGCGCAAATAAAGGGTTCAAAAGACCCGCTTGCAGCATGGGTAATTCGATCAACTTGTGTCGGATCAAGACGGCAAGCGAGGCAGAGCCTGCATCCTTTTTTGGGGCTCGTATCGCGAAGTTAGCCAGCGCATGGGCCAGGCCAGGCCAGGAGATGGACTTGCGATCTTGGCCTGCCTTGTGCCTAGAGAAGAAGGCCCCAAGGTCTACGCTTCGTACCAGCGAAGAGGCGCTCAGGATCTTTTGTGACATGGTAGGGTGAGCCCCATGCTTCCCACACGATCGGTTTCCTATCTCTTTCTTACCGCCGCATTTTTAGCCACGGGCTGTGCACAGCTTGGGGATCCCGGCACAAACTCAGGCCCGCCCTATGAGCGCGTAAGCCTGGACATCGTCCCTCAGCCGGCATCGATCCAATCCAAGGAGGGCCGCAGCGTGTACCTCGGCAAGGATACGACGATTCTCTGGGAGGCTGGACTCGCCGAAGGTGAGGCTGGCAAGCTTGAGGCCTACCTCGAGGCGGGCACGGGATGGGACCTAGACACGCGCCAAGGCGCAGCCGCAGGCGGTGCCATCGCCTTGGCCCTGCGCCCAGAGCTCGAAGCCGAACTCGGCACTGACTCCTACCGCTTGGACGTCCGCGGCGACCAGGTTCAGATCCACGGGGCGACAGCAGCCGGACTCCTTTATGGTGTTCAGACCCTCAAGCAGATGCTGCCCGCTCAGTTCGCATCGCCGACCCACTCGGAGCACTTCCACGGCGCGTACTTTCCCTATGATGAGCTGACCATCGAGGACGCGCCGCGCTTTGCCTGGCGCGGCATGATGCTCGACACGGGGAGGTACCTATACTCGGTCGAAGACATCAAGTCATTCCTCGACACGATGGCCTTCTACAAGTTCAACGTGCTGCACCTTCACTTGACCGAAGACCAGGGGTGGCGTATCGAGATCAAGGCCTTCCCCAAGCTGACCGAGGTCGGCTCCATGCGCGCGTCTACTCCGGTGGTGGGTGACCGTAGGACCTTAGATGGCAAGCCCTATGGTGGCTTCTACACCCAGGACGACCTCCGCGAGATCGTCGCCTATGCAGCAGCTCTGCACATCGACGTAATGCCTGAGATCGAGCTCCCCGGCCACAGCAGCGCAGCGATCGCCTCTTACCCCGAGCTGGGCAATCCTGAGTATCGGGATCAGGTGGAGGTCGGCACCTATTGGGGCGTGCACAGGAATACTCTGAGCCCAAGCCAGTACACATTGGACTTCTACGAGCAGGTCTTCGACGAGGTCATGGAGATCTTTCCCTTTGGCTTCATTCACATCGGCGCCGACGAGGCGCCGAAGTTTCAGTGGGAGAACAGCGCCTTTGCCCAGCAGCGTATCCAGGAGCTAGGGCTCAAAGACGAACACGAGCTGCAAGCCTGGTTTGTCGCTCACTTCGAGAGGTACTTCTCGGATCGTGGTCGCAGGCTAGTGGGTTGGGATGAGATCCAGGAGGGTGGCCTGCCCTCCGGCGCGACGATGATGGTCTGGCGCGGCTGGCATTTTGGCGTCGAGGCCGCTCGCGCGGGCCATGACATCATTATGGCACCTACGAGCCATACCTATTTTGACTATTACCAGGCCGGACCCGGCGGTGAACCCGAGGCCATTGGCGGAATGCTGCCCTTGGAGAAGGTCTATTCCTTTGAACCCCTGCCTCCTGAATTGACTGCCGATGAGACTAAGCACGTGCTTGGGGCCCAGGCTCAGCTCTGGAGCGAGTACCTGCCAAACTGGGAGCAGGTCGAGTATATGGCCTTTCCGCGCATGCTTGCCTTGTCCGAGGTGGTCTGGTCGTCGAGGCAAGAGCGCGACTATGGCGCATTCCAATCCCGTGTGTTCCGGCAGTTTGATCTGCTTGACGCACTCGGGGTCGGCTACCGCATCCCCGCGCCGACCCTTGAGCACAGCGCCGTGTTCTTCACCGATGAAGTCGTGGTCCCCGTACCCCAGACGTTCGATGGTGGACTCACCACGTCAGATGTCCACCAGGTCTGGATTGTGCATACGACTGACGGCTCCGAGCCCACGGCAGATTCGCCACGCTACCACAGTGCGCAGACCTTCCGCGAAACCACGACCCTGCGGATGGCTCTCTTGCGCAACCCCAAGCGAGTCGGCCCGAGCAGCACCCTGCAGGTCATTAAGATGGACCAGGATCAACTTCCTGAGCTCGCCGCCCCAGGCCTGCAGCCAGGGCTGAAACGCACCTACTTTTACGGTGGGCAGCTTAGGGGAGCTCTTCGCGGTCAGGCGCACTTTGAAGCTGAGCTGGCAGCGGGTAGTGCCAAGGGGTGGACCCAGGGAGCGAACTCCGTGGTCGAAGCAATAGGGCTTGAGGGGCTTGAGCAGTTCAAGCGAGTTATTTGCTTCTACAGCGGCGCGATCCAGATTAAAGAGTCCGGTCGATACACCTTTACCTTGGCTAGCGATGACGGAAGCCGACTGAGTCTCGGTGGTGTCGAAGTGATCGACAACGACGGTGAGCATGCCGTGGTCGAACGCAGTGCAAGCGTTGTGCTGACTCCAGGGATTTACCCTATCGAAGTGCAGTACTTTAACGCGGGCGGCCCAGGAAGCTTGGCGGCGACGATACAGGGCCCCGCCGGAGTGGATCTACTCTACTTAGTTGATAAGTAGCTCTTTTGGCACCTAAGTAAGCGCGCGCCCCAGGGCTAAAGGCCCCGGGGCGCGCGCTTGTACTACCACTGCTGGGGGAAGTTAACCGCCGGTCGTCCTGCCTAACTCCCTAAGGGTTGCCTCGAAGTTCGCATTGTCCAGGGCTTCCTGGGCGCGAGACTTTAGATCGTAGCCGGCTTGGATATCGGGATGATCAAAGTCCTCTGTGGAGAGGCGTAGGAACTGGTCCGTGGCTTCGATGCTGGCCTGGTACAGGTCTAGGTCAAGCAGGATCTGGGCCCGGTGGGACCAAACGTCGGCCGAGCGTGGCACGATATCCGCAGCTGCGGTCAGATGCTCGAGGGCGTCCTCGGATCGCCCCATTTCGTGGAGCATCGTAGCGGCCAACATGTGGGAGCGCTCAGCGAGGTCGAAGGTGTTTGCCATCCGTAGACGCAGATCCGCCTCTTCGCTCTCCGTGATGCCTGGCTGCTCCATCTTGGCCTGGAAGTAGATGATGTCGGTATCGATCATCTTGAGCAGCTCGCTCGTCCAAAGCAGGCTGGCTTCATAGTTGCCTTCCAAAGCAAAGACGCGCTGCATGCCGTTCACGGCCTTGGCTTGGGAGGGCTTAGCGGCAAGGACTTCTTGGTAGCGAGAGCGAGACTCGATCCATGCGTCCTTGGACATTTGGCGGAGCTCGGCGACTCGCGCTGCGGGGTCTTCCGCAGCCGTCGTGCGCTTGCCCGTGTCAATGGCGGCTGCAGACTCTAGGTAGATGACCCCCAGTCGCTCGAGGACCTCGGCTAGGCCGAGGTCTGTGCGGAAGTCCTCTTGATCCTCGATGTTCCGAAAGACCTGCTCGGCCTTCAGGAGGTCCTTGGTGCCGCCGCGCTTGATCCCAATGTTCCCAAGGATCAGGTTACAGGACTTGTCTTCGGGATGGATCTCGAGGGCGCGCAGCAGCTGCTGCTCGGTGCGCGGTAGGTCCTCGTTCTGCCAATGGTAGAAGGCCGTCTCTCGGAAGAGTTCAAAGAGCTTCTCGGGGTCCTGCTCTTCGGGCCCGGAGCTGCAACTGGCCGCGGCCAACAGGGCTGTCGCCAAGAGACCAAGCTTAAAGAGTGTGTTTGTAAACATGCGGGGCAGTTGGGGGCGGGGGGTGGAGGCGCTTATCTTAGCGCCGGGATCCTGCAATGCGTACGAATCGCGGGATCTGTCGGTTGCAATGGGCTGGAAGCAATACTCAGCTTAGCTCGAGGAGTTTCGCATAGGTCCAGGGCTACTTGCCTTTAAGCAGGCGTTCGAGGCGCCTCTCGTCCCTGCGCAGGTGCATGGTGCGGCCCCCGGAGAGGGTGACCAGTCCGGGCTTTGCGCCCCTGGGTTTGTGGACTTCCTTGCCGCGGGCTATGTGAATGTTGGCTTTGGAGGCGCCGCGCTGAGGCGAGAAGTACAAAGCGAGGCAGGCGGCGTCCAGCAGGTCTTCTTCTGCGGCATCTTTACGGCCGGCTAGGGAGATGACCACATGGCTGCCGGGGGAGTCGGCGGTGTGCAGCCAGAGGTCATTGCCGCGACAGTGGTGGATCGAGAGGGCATCGTTGTCCCGGGCGCTGCGGCCCACACGGATCTCGGCGCCGCATTTACCCTGGAAGATACGGTAGGGAAGGCGCGCGACCTTCTCCTTTTCACGGCCCGACTTGGGCGCAATGTCCTGGGCGGCTTCGAGCTCACCTGCGGCGACCGCCTCCGCTTCGGTGACGGCGGGGTCGAGGGTCTCGTCGGCGGCCTTCTCGCGGATAGCGGTGAGGGTCTCGAGCTTGCTGTTGGCGCGCGCCTCTTCCTCCTCCATGCCCGCGAGTCCGCGTAGTAGTTTTTTGTAGCGCGAGTACAGGCGGTCGAGGTTCTGCTTGGGCGATCGCGCTGGATCCAAAGCGATCTTGCGCGTGCCACCCTCGAACCAGTCCTCGAGTTCGACCGATGTGTCGCCTCGCTTGCAGCTATGCAAGGAGGACTTTAACAGGTCGCCATCCATGCGCACTCGTTCGGCGGTGGCGGCAGCTGTGCGCCGGGCTTCAAGGCCCTTGATGGCCTTCTGGGCACGCTTGATTCGGCGGTCCAATCTGCGTAGGAGGTCGCGCCGTTCGCGGTCCCAGCGCTGCTGCTCTGCCGAGCCGCCAAGCAGGGACTCTACGATCCAAGACATGGGGGCATTCACGGGCCACTTGCGCTCGGGGGGATCGCCGGCGGCGACGCTATACTGCTGCAAGCCCGTAATATCCGGGGATTGGGCGCCCGCTCCACCTGGAGGGGGCTCCCATGTCTTGCCCAGGGCAAGGCGCTCGGCGGACTTGCCAGTGGGGGTGCTCAGCATCGCTAGGATGCAGTCGTTACCATCTACAAAGGCGAGGTTCGCACGGCGGCCAAAGAGCTCCAGCATCAGCCCAAAGGGCTTGCCCGAAGGAGTGCCCTTAAAGTTCAGCCGAAGGACGCGATCTGCCTTTGGTTGGTCGATGCGCGCCAGGCGTGTCTTGGGGCCAACGAGCTCTTGGTGCGTGCGCTGGCAGAAGGGTCCAACGGGACCCTTGTGACGCTCGACGGGCTCGTGTTGCACGTGGATTCGCGGCGCGTCGGGACTTGCGGAGATTCGCAACCTGCGGATTGGGCCGAAGGGCTTCTTGTCCTCGTCGAGGCCATCCGCGAAGACCAGCAACATGTCACAGGGCGGCAAGGTCGCCAAGTCCACCAGCACGGATTCCGCGAAGTACGCCTGAAGCTCGGCCCTGAGCTCCCCAAGCTGGTGTGCGCTGAGGGAGGCCAGCTTGGTGGGAGTCTCGTCGTTGCTCATAAGGTGTAGATGATACGGAAAGAGGGATGGAGCCGCCAAGTTGCGACTCCATCCCTCCTTGGCATTTCGGCTAGGCCCCCAAAGGGGCGCAGCCTCTGGCTACAGCTCTTCGGCTGCGTTGTAGACCTGGTCGCGGGTGCAGGGCGTCCAGTCGATAAGGTCGCCGTCTTCGCTAAAGAACAGGGCGAGCTCGGTGGCCGAGGCCTCGGGGCTGTCCGAGGCGTGGATCATGTTGTGGCTAAAGCTCATGCCGAAGTCACCGCGGATGGTGCCCGGTGCCGCTTCGGCGGAGTTGGTGGGACCGACGACGGTTCGCACTACGGAGATGGCGTTGTTGCCTTGAAGGGCAATCGCGACCACGGGACCTGAGGTCATAAAGCCAACGAGATCCTTATAGAAGGGGCGCTCGGAGTGCACGGCGTAGTGCTGCTGGATGGTCTCGAGGGAGAAGTGGCGCATCTTCATGCCGACGACTTCGAGGCCTTTGTCCTCAAAGCGGGCGGTGATGCGACCGATGAGGCCACGCTGGACGGCGTCGGGCTTGAGGAGGACGAGGGTGCGTTCCACGGTATTTGCAGGGGTAGTAGGCGCTGCGGCCTAGAGATTCGGTTTAGGAGCTGCGCGCTGTGCGCACAGAAAAATCGGCCAGGATTTTAGCCACATCGGCCTCGGCATGCTGACCTAACTGCAGAAAGTACGGGGCGTTGCCGGCATCCCGGTCCAGGACAATGCTAAGAGTGGTGGCGCAGGAGACATAATGACCTCGTATCGGGGGGCCTAGGCGCGCAAGGTCTCCGGTAGGTCACGGGGCTGCCCCGGCAAAAATCTCAAAAATGATCCACGCTTCCTGCGATGGGGAGGTTGACGCAGGGTTCAGGGGCTCTAAAATGTTTGCCCTTGTAAGAGATCTGACGGCGCGAGCGCTTTTGGAAGGATTACAAAACTAGCAACTCGACCCCTGTGCACTTCCAGTCGGAGTGCGTGCGGCCTCCCCCCTCTTGTCTGCTGTCCATTCCAAACAATGCCTAGGAAACCCAAAAGTTCCCCTGGCCTGGATGATCGCAAGGCAATCATGGGCGATTGGAGCAAGCACGCAGGCTTCGGCATCCAGTACGCGGTCACCATCGGTATTTTTGCCTTTGGCGGCTTCAAGCTCGATGAATGGCTGGGCACGGAACCCTTTGGCCTCTTGATTGCGGTCTTTGCGGGGTTCATTGGGGCCACTGTCTCCCTTGTCAAGAAACTGCCCACCTCTGGTCCACCGGTAAAGTCGAAGACCTCGACGGAATCGAATCCAGAGGACAAGAAAAACCATTCATGACCCGAACCCTCATTAGCCTCCTGGTCCTGCTGCCCGTTGCGGTAGCTGTGGCTTGGTACCTAGGTATGGAGACCCCGCGTGGTGTCGCCGTGCTGGTGGGCTATGGGATTGGCGCTGCGGTTTCTTGGTGGGGAATCTATTATCAGCGCCACGTGATGACCCATCGGCCCGAGCGCATGTCCAGCGCGTCGGTGATCGACTTCGGCGTCAAGCTTGTGGTGGTCATGGTTGGGGCGGTCGTCCTGCGCTATGTCCCCGAATTCGGGGATAAGTGCGACTGGCGTGCCTTCCTCTTGACCTTTGCAACGATCTCTCTGGTCGTGCTCCTCTTTGGGACGGTGGACGCGGTCCGCGCCCTTGCCCCTTCAACTACGCCGGCCCAAAAGCCGGCTCAGTCCTAATAGCGATGAACCTGCGCACCATACTCGCCGCCCTCGTGATCGTGGCCGCCTGCTACCTGAACTTCGCCATGGCGGAGCATCACGTTATAGAAGGTGACTTTCAGGTAGTGCAGATGTTCAGCCACTTGGTTCCGGCCGCAATCGTGACGGGTGCAGATCACGCGCGGCTTCTAAGCATTGACCTCCCGGCGGCGCTAGCTGGGCTGGACATGGATCTGACCCGCGATGGCGCACAGCTGATCCTCACCAACATGCAGATCTTCATGGTCATGTCGGTGTTCTTGATCTTCATCGTGCTGGGCGGTGTGGCCAACTATGTCCGCACCGGTAAGGGCGACGCCCTCAGCAAGATCTTCGCTGGCTTCTGCATGTTCATCCGCGATGACATGGTCTACCCGGTTATGGGTGCAGGGACAGGACGGAAGTTTCTCCCCTATTTTCTGGGGTTGTTCTTCTTTATCGTCTTCATGAACCTCGTCGGCTTGGTTCCCTTCTCGGCAACCCCGACCGCTGGTATCGCCACTACCTTCGGACTGGCCCTGTTTACTTTCGTAATCATGGTGGCCGGTGGAATGATCGTCCAGGGGCCATTCAACTACATCAAGCACCTTGTTCCTGAGGTGCCGTGGTGGCTCTGGCCGCTGATGTTCGTCGTTGAGCTCATCGGCGTGCTCGCAAAGCCCTTCGCCTTGATGGTGCGTCTATTCGCAAACATGAGCGGTGGCCACATGGTGGTTCTCTCCTTCATTGGTTTGATCTTCCTAGCCGCCTCCCAGGCTGGCACTAGCGTCGCTTGGGCAGCAAGCCCCTTCGCGGTTGGCTTCGCCGTCTTCATCATGATCATCGAGGCCTTTGTCGCACTGCTCCAGGCCTACGTCTTTACTTACCTCTCGATCCTATTCATCGGAGGCTCCCTGCACCCCGATCACTAGATCGCGGATTGGGAACAACTCACCCGGTTGGCGCTGCTGTCCGGGAGAAACCTAACTTCCGTCCTTTTTAAAAGAGGACAACTACAACAAACGCTCAGCTCCTGCTGACAACCCCCTTTAGAAGAGAATCATGCTTCCTATTCAAGAGATGTCCCCAGAGGCCCTTGAGGCAATCGCCACCGCAAAAGCTGGTACCGTTGTTTACGCAGGTATCGGTGCTGGCCTTGCGGCCATCGGCGCTGGTCTCGGCATCGGCAAGATCGGTGGCGCTGCCAACGAAGCCATCGCCCGCCAGCCCGAAGCTACCAGCGATATCCGCGGTAACTCCATTATCCTCTCCGCCCTCATCGAGGGTGTCTGCCTGTTCGCGGTTGTTGTCGCGATGATCGCCTAGGGACTTCACCCTAGACACGGACGGAAGAAGTTCTCCTCGGCCTGGCTGATGCCAGCCGGGGAGCACTTACCCGACCACCCTTACATCCCGGCTTCCCGGAACCACACATGCAGCTAACTTCATTTCTAGCCAGTGGGGGATATGATCCCCTTGCGCCAGACACATTTGGTCAGGCCCTTTGGACCCTGATCATCTTCGGTCTGTCCGTCCCATTCATTTGGAAGATCGTGCTTGGCCCGATCGTGATGGCGCTCGAAGAGCGTGACGGTCATGCAAAGGAGGCCATTTTGGCCGCCGAGACCGCCAAAGAAGAAGCTGAACGCGTGCGTGCCGAAGTCGAGGTTAGCCTTGGCGAAGCCCGTGCGGAGTCCGCACGGGAGATGGCCGAGGCCCGCGAGCGCGGTGAGAAGCGCGCTGCGGAAATCATCACAGCCGCCGAGGAGAAGGCCAAGGATTTGGTCGTCTCCGCGCAAGCTGCCATCCGCTCCGAGCAGGACAAGGCCCTCTCCGCCATCCGCTCTGAGGTTGTCGAGCTCAGCATCAACGCCGCCGGCGCCATTGTGGGCCGCAGCGTTGATTCCGAGGACGACCGCCGCCTGGTTACCGAAGTCGTCTCTGGCGTCCGAGGCAACTGATGAAGGTCGATCCAGTCACAGCGCGTTATGTAGACGCGCTCTTTGGCTTGGCGACTCGTCACGGCCAGCTCAGTCAGATCGAAGGCGAGGTCAAGAAGCTTGCCGCCATTCTCGATCAGCCCGGAGCGATGCAGGTTGTTTTTCACCCCGGAAAAGACCGAGCAACCCGCCGCGGCTACCTCGAGGGCGCCCTTGCCGGCGCCTCCGATACCTTCCGTAACTTTGTCGATCTGCTGTTCGACAAGCGCCGTGACGAGGTTCTGCAGAACCTTGGCGAGGCCTTCCGCCAGCGCCTTCTTAAGGAAGAGGGCATAGTCGAAGGCACCGTAGAGAGCGCACGCCCCCTGGGCTCCGGAGAGCTTGCAGAGCTGACCGTCGCCCTTGGCGAGCGGCTTGGTAAGCAGGTCCGCCTGGAGAACCAAGTGTCCGAAGGCCTGATCGCGGGTGTCCGCGTGATTGTCGACAACAAGATGGTGGACAGCTCCGTCGCCGGTCGTTTCGACGATCTGAAGCGCCGCATGATGGACGCCGCCCTTCCCACAACCAACTAGTTCGGCTCTCCTTATCAAGGGCCTTCTTCGCTAACGCACACACTCAACCCACTCGCCGCCAACCGGTGGCATACCCGTAAATAGACATGGATCTTCGACCCGCAGAAGTGACTTCGATCCTCGAGAAGGAAATCGAGTCCTACCAAGGTGACTCCGACATGCAGAGCGTCGGTACCGTCCTCAGCGTCGGCGACGGCGTGGCCCGCGTTTGGGGCCTCGACGACTGCATGATGAACGAGCTTCTTGAATTCCCTGGTGGAGTTCGAGGCGTGGCACTCTCCCTGGAGGAAGACAACGTTGGTTGTGTGCTCCTTGGTGATGCCGCCAAGGTTCGCGAAGGCGACACCGTGAAGAGCACCGGCCGAATCATCTCGGTTCCCACCGGACCTAAGCTTCTTGGCCGTGTTGTCGATGCACTTGGCAACCCCCGCGACGGCAAGGGGCCCCTCGGTACGACCGAAGAGGACCTGATGCTCATCGAGCAGCCTGCCCCCTCCGTGGTGGAGCGCGAGCCCGTCAGCGAGCCGATGCAGACCGGCATCAAGGCCATTGACTCGCTCATACCGATCGGCCGTGGCCAGCGCGAGCTGATCATCGGCGACCGTAAGACCGGCAAGACGACGATCGCCATGGACACGATCATCAACCAGGCCGGTCAGGGCATGAAGTGCGTCTACGTGGCCATTGGCCAGAAGGCGTCCACCGTGGCTCAGAACGTGGCCGTGCTCGAGGCCCACGGGGCCATGGAGTACACCGTCGTGGTGGTCGCCCCTGCGTCAGACCCGGCACCGTTCAAGTACCTCGCCCCCTACGCCGGCTGCGCCATTGGCCAGCACTGGATGGACAACGGCCAGCACGCCCTGGCCGTCTACGACGATCTCTCCAAGCAAGCCGAGGCCTACCGACAGATGTCGCTGTTGCTGCGCCGCCCACCGGGCCGCGAGGCCT
>JAQXEK010000056.1 GCA_029250885.1 Planctomycetota bacterium | reverse complement strand
AGCCTAAAGGTCATGACTTGAATCCAGACGCGCTCCTTTGCGCCTTCAATGCGCTCGATGATGTGAGGCAGGTCCCAGAGGTCCTCGTTGGGCAGCAGACCCTTGGGGCTGAAGACGGGGGTGATGAGCGGGTTGAAGTGCTGACGATGGGGAAGTGGCTTGTCGGATCCAGGGTGATGGAAACCCACATCCTCAATGCGATGCCGGTAGGGAGTGAAGGGCAGAGCGGAGGCGGGCTCCGGGGCCATCTCCACCGAACCACCGCCTGCCAGGTGCCAGTCCAAGTTGAAGACGTCGACGATGGGCATCACGGCGTGGATTCCATTGATGCCAAGCTCGAGCACGTGCTCAAGGGAGCGCCAGTCGAAGTTGGCGCTACCTACGTAATAGTGATCGCTGTCACGGATCATGTATTTGGCGTGCATGACGCCGCCTGTGTGCTGCTTCAGGTTGAGAATCCGCGACTCGATTCCCTCGATCTCCCCCAGGCGCTCGATCAAGGCGGGATAGGTGTCTTCGAAGGCGGAATCGACTAGGAAGCGGATGGCGACGCCGCGGCCTGCGGCCTGTCGCAAGGACTCGACGGTTTCGGAAAGCGCGGTTGGATTCTCGGGATCGAGATCGCCGCCCTCTCCCCGATCGCTCGCGTAGAAGAAGGCAAGGTCAAGGCTGGTCTCGGCCTCGTTAATTAGTGACTGCCACGCGGCATGGGTCTCTTGATAGTCGTTCTCCCATTCCAAATCCAAGGGGTGCGTAGCGACTAAAAAGGGGACCCCCTGAATGACGGGAGGGTCCTCGATGGGCTCGCCGGCATCACGGGCTTCGGGAGCAGAGGCGGCCGGGGACGCCGACTCACCTACCGAGTTGGCGTATTCGTCGGCATGGAGAGGCCGGAACCCCACAGATTGAGAGACTGTGAAGGCGATCAGAGCGGCGACGATGAGGAGGCGCATGGGCGTGTAAGGGAATACCGAGTTCGGCGTTAAAATCGACTCCACAAGGATATCGCCCAGCGCTCCGTTGTTACCGGCGTCTCGCTTTGCGACGCCAAGTAGGCCTCTTAAAGCGCGCCGACAGAGGCTCCATTGGGCGGGAACGAAGCCAGGCTCCACTTCACCATCAAGCCGACGGCTCCCATGAACGAGATGTCGATGCCAGTGATGACGACTTCCTTCGGTGCGGGAGCCATCCCTAGACGCCCATGATGTGGTAGCCAGAGTCGACGTAGATCGTCGAGCCCGTGATGCCGCGGCTCATGTCCGAGCAAAGAAACAGACACGTATTGCCGACCTCTTCCCCGGTGATGTTGCGCCGCATGGGCGAGTGCTCTTCGATGTGGTCGAGGATCTTACTGAAGCCCGCTACGCCAGATGCCGAGAGGGTTCGGATCGGTCCGGCGCTGATCGCGTTGACGCGGTGTCCGTGGCGCCCGATGTCGTTGGCAAGGTAGCGCACGCTCGCCTCGAGAGCAGCCTTCGCGATGCCCATCACGTTGTAGTTGCGCACCACGCGCTCGGACCCGATGTAGGTCAAGGTCACGATGGTTCCCTCGCGGCCTTCCATCAAGGGAAGCGCGCGCCGGGACACGGCGGTCAGGGAGTAGGCGCTGACCTCGTGGGCCAGCATGTAGCCGTCCTTCGTCGTGTGGTAAAAGTTGCCCACCAACTCTTCGCGCTTAGCGAAGGCCACTCCGTGCAGCACCGTGTC
>JAQXEK010000055.1 GCA_029250885.1 Planctomycetota bacterium | reverse complement strand
AGCCTAAAGGTCATGACTTGAATCCAGACGCGCTCCTTTGCGCCTTCAATGCGCTCGATGATGTGAGGCAGGTCCCAGAGGTCCTCGTTGGGCAGCAGACCCTTGGGGCTGAAGACGGGTGTGATCAAGGCGATGCCGGAGTCAGCGTTGAATGCACTGGAAATCCTGAGGGCCGGCCTGAAAAAGGGCTGCGGGTCGATGGGCTTGGGCGCCGATAGCTCGGTGCCTCCACCCGCAAGGTGCCAGTCCAGGTTGAAAACATCGACGAAGGGACCGGCATGGGCACTCGTGGTCGTCGTCATGCCAAGCTCGAGTACGTGTTCTAGGGAGCGCCAATCAAAGTTGGCGCTGCCCGTGTAGACGGTCTTGCTGTCGGCGATCATGTACTTCGCGTGCATGACGCCTCCAGTGAGCTGCCTAAGGTTGAGGACTCGCGACTCGACACCTTTGGTCTCGCCCAAGCGCGCGACCAATGCGGGGTAGGTGTCTTCGAAGGCGGAGTCGACGAGGAATCGGATCGCGACACCTCGGTCAGCGGCTCGCAGCAAGGAATCGAAAACACCAGAGAGGGAGGTCGGATCGTCAGGGTCGATGTCACCACCCTCTCCTCGATCGCTCGCGTAGAAGAAGGCCAGGTCGAGGCTGCTCTCGGAACCGTCGATGAGTGCGTTCCAGACCGCCTGGGTCTCTTGGAAGTCATTGTCCCATTCGAACTCCATGGGGTGCGTGGCCACCAAGGAGGCGCCCAGCCGAATGATGGTCCTCTCGTCGATGGGCTCGTCGCCATCGTCGGTCTTGGATGCAGTGGCGGCGGAGGGCTTGTATTCATCCCTTGAGCTGACGAAACCTCTAACCCGGGTGGCTAGGGAATCCACGGATTGGAAAGCCGTAAAGACGATCAGGACAGCGACGATGAGGAGGCGCATGGGGGTCGTGGGGGAATGCCATAATCGGCGTCTAAAGTGGCTTTTCGAGGCGGAACGCGATGGAGTAGGGGAGCAGCCGGCTGCGCCGCTTGCAGTTCTCGTCTTGGACTAGATGGAAGCGTTCGGGCTCGAGCCGCGGCTCTTCGCAATCGGTAACCTGGAAGCCCGCCGTGCGGAACGCGCGGAAGTACTCGGAGATGGGACGGTGGTAGCAGGGGAAGGCCGAGGTGAAGCGGCCCCAGGCGGGCTCGAGATGGGCGCGCTGCTCGAAGTAGTTGTGATTCCAACGGTAGGTGACCTGGGGACTGCGCGGGTCCTCGGCCACCGTTGTCGTCTCGCCCTGGGGAAAGCACGGATGGCTGAGAACAAGCACCGCGGCTCCACCGGGTCGCAGGGCTTGGAAGAGCCCCGCGATGGCGGCTTCGTGGTCCGGCAGATCCATCATCACGTAGTTGGAGACGGCCAGGTCGAAGGTGCCGGGCTCCAACCCGCCAGCACGCGGAAACAGCGCCATGCAGTCGCCTTGGTGATGCTCGATTTCCAGGCCCTGCTCCTCGGCGCGACGCTTCGCAATCGCGATCATCTCACCGGAGAAATCCACGCCACAGGTGCGCGCTCCCTCGCGCGTCATAGCTCGTGATAGGTAGCCCGTCCCGCAGCCCGCATCGAGAACACGCAGCCCCTCGACCGCGCCACAGAGGCGCCAAAGAACCGGGTCCGAATTAAGCTGCCGATTCTGGTCGCCGCCCTCGCCAACCTGCACGTCCCAGTCCTCGGCCTTGATGTCCCAACTGCGCTTGGCGTTCGCCAGTTCGGGGCTGTAGACGACTTCGAATCGCTCGGCGGCAACGGGCATCTTCCGGTCGGGCACTTGGCCCGATTTCCCCAGGACGCGCGTGTAGTAATCCCAGTGAACGCGGCGCCAATACTCGAGGCTCTTGTCCCCTTCGCCCTCGGTGAAAGCGAACTCGGCGGTGACCTCATCAAAGGGCACGTTGTCCACCCGCGTGGTCTGGATCACACAGCGCGCGATGCCCTTGCCATCGGTCACAACACTCAGCTCGCCGGGGAAGGGGATGTGGTCGCCAGCGGCCTCGTATTCGGCGATTGAGCCCGCCGTGGCGCGTTTGACGCCCTCGAGCACCAACTCGACGAGGGAGTCTCCTAGCTCGGGTGAGTCGCCGAACTGCCAAGCGGTATAGACGCGCTCCGTCGTTGCCGGAGTCTCGCCAAGGGCCGCCAAGTAGGCCTCCCAAAGCGCGGCGACCGAGGCTTGATCGGGAGGCACGGAATCCATGGGCTAGGTGCGCGAGCTAACCCGCGCCCGCAGCGCCAAAGCTGTAGCCGAGCGCACTACCTATGGCGAAGATGATCCCGCCACCAAGGGCCCAAAACACGGCGCACAAGAACGTCACGATCATTATCGCTGGAATCGAAGCCAGGCTCCACTTCACCATCAAGCCGACGGCTCCCATGAACGAGATGTCGATGCCAGTGATGACGACTTCCTTCGGTGCGGGAGCCATGCCTAGACCCCCATGATGTGGTAGCCCGAGTCGACGTAGATCGTCGAGCCCGTGATGCCGCGGCTCATGTCCGAGCACAGGAACAGGCAGGTGTTACCAACCTCTTCCCCGGTGATGTTGCGGCGCATGGGCGAGTGCTCTTCGATGTGGTCGAGGATTTTGCTGAAGCCCGCGACGCCGGACGCCGAGAGGGTCCGGATCGGGCCGGCGCTGATCGCGTTGACACGGTGCCCGTGGCGCCCGATGTCGTTGGCGAGGTAGCGCACGCTCGCCTCGAGGGCGGCCTTCGCGATGCCCATCACGTTGTAGTTGCGCACCACGCGCTCGGACCCGATGTAGGTCAAGGTCACGATGGTTCCCTCGCGGCCTTCCATCAAGGGAAGCGCGCGCCGGGACACAGCGGTCAGGGAGTAGGCGCTGACCTCGTGGGCCAGCATGTAGCCGTCCTTCGTCGTGTGGTAAAAGTTGCCCACCAACTCTTCGCGCTTAGCGAAGGCCACTCCGTGCAGCACCGTGTC
>JAQXEK010000052.1 GCA_029250885.1 Planctomycetota bacterium | reverse complement strand
GAGCAAGGGCGGCAGGTACTCACCTCCCATCCACTGCGGGTTCATGAGCCCAAGAGCATTGCGGAGACCGGGCGCGGAAAGCTCACTTGCGAAAAGGGAGGCAGGGATCTCGGTCCCCTTGCCAGCGGCAAGCTCCACGCGCATTAACTCCTTGCGCTCGTATCCGAAAACGTTGGCCAGAAGCTCCTGGCTGGTGCCGAAGTACGCGTCTGGACGGAAGTTGAGGTCGATCGAAAGCAGGTCGTCACGATCTGCTTTCAACCACTCGCACCCGAGCTCGTCCAGCGTCTTCAACATCGCTGCGGTTTCGCTAGCGCGGGCCTTCAAGTAGCATTTGGGAGAGGTGCTCATTCCTCTACCCCCTCGTCTCGCTTGCCTTCCCTTGCCGCTTTGGCAGCGCGCTCGTTGCGACGGTACTCGTCCAAGAGCGATCCCTGAATCATCGCTTCCTGAATCAGGTCGTCCCTCTCATCGAGGTCTTGGCCCGGGGGAACGTCACTCGGCGGATCCATGTGAATCGGCCACAGGGAGACAAGTCCTAGGCGTTGCACGATAGTGGCATCGGGTGCGGGGTCCGCACCGATCCCTTCCTTTTCGTCGGGGTCGAGAGGTTTCTGTTCGTCGGGCCTCTCCTTATTGGGGCGCTTCAAAGGGAACCTCCGACCGGAACGCCGGGCAGGCTCTCGAAGGCCGCGTCGCGCAGCTCTCGGGCTACGCTCACATCAGAAGTTCCGAGCGAGCGACGCACGCGCTTCGTGCGCCAGCTATCTAGTTCAAGGGTATAGTGGATCCACCAAGTTCCATGGTTGTTCCACAGGTGGTGGTCGGGATTGGCCGCGTCAATGCGGACGGCAAGGCGAACTTGCATGAGTGTATGAGGGCTTGAGGTTCACACACCAGAATCCGAGGGATTGCCTCGGCGAAGAATTGGGTTCTTGCCATACGCGGGCAAGCACATCGACCTCGAGACTTCGAGGTCATCCACCTTGGCTCTTCGTGCCAGGTTGGCTGATCCGCTCGGAGGCGGGTCATTCCTGATGTGCTCTTATTATCGGATGAATTAGGCAGGGCGACCACCCCAAAAGCGTGTCATAAGATGAGATTACTGCTGCTGGGGAAAACGACCGAGTCCCCCCCATTGGTTTGCGCATTGAGGATGGCCTTGATACCGTTTACATCTTCCGGCTCTTCGCTGTTGAGAGTGGATATCCATGGTGTTTATGAGTGCCAGTCACCTCTAGCTGGAGTGTATTTGTGCCGTAGCCGGCTTTAGGGGCCCTCGGGAGTCGTGATCCTGACAATCGTCAACGAATGGGGCGGCAGGTGCGCTACTCCATTCTTGAAGGTCAGCTGCGTCTTTTGGGGTACGACCCGGTCAGGCTGCCCGACATCATTGAAGGCATCAGGGGAATCGCCGGCTAGGATGGTCGCCTCGTATGTGCCGTCGAGGGGAGTGTCCTTCATCTTGACCGTGCATGCCACGGTCTCGCTCGGATGGCGATTCACTAGGGCAACGGACCAGATCTTGCCCGCCTCGTCGACCGTGGCCAGAGCATCGATCACGGGAATCGACTGCTCTTCTTGAGTGAGCATCTGTGACTCCAGGCTAAGCCTGCCGACCCGACCTTGAAGTTCGTTGGCGTACAGCGCGAGGGTGTGGAACGTCGTACGCCGGACGACCCCGCCTCGATGCACATAGAGCGGCCCACGCGTATTCACAATGGGTGCGATGTTAGCCATGTCGACGTCCTCGGCGTGCCTTAGGCAGGCGTTTAGGAAGGACGCCGAGAACAGCGCATCGGCCATGGTGTACTGGGCGGCCTCTGCGTTGATCTCTCGTTTCTCGATCAACTTTAGCACATGGGGATCGTCGTCCGCGTTCGCCTCTGTGCGGGGGAAACCCGGGTGGTGCCAACCGCGCAGGTTCCACTCGTCGAACGCGATTTTGATCTTGCCGCGATAGCCCGCCTCCTCGATCACATCGATCACTCCTACGATCGTCTGCTCAGGTTTCTCGGAGAGCATGATGCAGCTCAGGTAGTCCGGCCTGAGCTCTTCCTGCCAGCTGGGCAGCCAGTACTCGTGAATCGCGACGGAGTCGAGGTGCTTGCCTGCGGTTGATAGCAGCGGAAGTGTCCAGTCGCGATTCGGCGTCGCGGCGGCCAGCAAACTGAGGTTGGGATCGACTCGCAGCATCAACTCGGCGGACTCGCTCACAAGCGGTCCCCACTCCTGCGCCGTTTTGGGCCCGATCTCATGGCTGCCCCAGTTCTCGTTCCCGATGCTCCAATAGCGAACGTTCAGCGGCTCCGGGTTTCCGTTGTCCGCCCGCATTTTGGCGAATTTACCCTCAGTCCCGTTGCAGTACTCCACCCACTCTCGCATCTCCTCGGGCGTGCCGTTTCCGGCGTTAGTACAGATGTACGGTTCGCACCCGACCAGCCGGCACCACTCGACGAACTCATCGGTGCCGAATGTGTTGGGGTCCTCCACTCCCCAGACCACGTCGAACGTTGATTGGCGATTGGTGCCTACGCCGTCTTTCCATCGATAGCCGCTGGCGAAGCACCCACCGGGCCAGCGGACGACGGACAGTTTCAACTCCCTCATCGCGCGGATCACATCCTTGCGAAAGCCGCTCTCATCGGAGAGCGGCGACCCCGGCTCATAGAGTCCCCCGTAGATCTGGCTATCGAAGTGCTCGATGAAGCCGCCGAACAGCAACGGGCTGTACTCAAGGGACGGTGCATCGGTGTCGATCGTGACGACGGCTTCGGCCTGCATCGAAGAGGTCGGGATGGACTCCAGCACAACATCTCCCTGGCCTTCCTCGAGCGAAGGATTGCGCAGCAGATTATCGGTCCGCCCGACATCCTCCGCATTGGGCTTCCCCGACATGGCGACCAACAGAGCCAGACCTAAGGTCCAGAAAGTGGGTAGTCCCGCGTCGATTCCATTCATGAGTGCTTCTCGCTTGAGGCGTTAGTGCGTAATGATGAGCGAGCTTGCATGCCCCCCCCCAACCTGCCCGGTTCATGCAGCCTTCGCAATCGAGACCGGCAGGTCAAGTTCATGATAGCCTAGGTACAACTCGAACTGCTTTCAGGCGGCCACTTGTTGATCAATAATCGTCAGTGGAAGAGGGGGATGTGCCCCCTTTATCCACTAGCCCGTTCTCGTAAATGGCCGCAAGGTTGGACTGCGCGCTTGC
>JAQXEK010000038.1 GCA_029250885.1 Planctomycetota bacterium | reverse complement strand
ATTGCAGCCACAAGAGAAGCACTCACCAACTTGAGTCGCGAACAGAGTGACCTGCAGCGCAAGTCCGAGGACTTCGAGGCTTCTCTTCAAGAGGGCTCCATCCAGGAGTTCACCGAGGGCCTGAACGAGCTGCAGCAGGCCGAGCGCGATCTCTTGCAGCGCACGGAGGCATCGGGCCGCAGCTCGACCACGCTAGAGCGCGAGCGCATCGAGCGTGAGCTGCTCGAGCTAAAGGACGCCGAGGACCGCGTCGCTGAGCTGCTTGTCGGGTGGAAGCCAGGAGATCAAGACGAGCTCGCCGATGCCCGCTCGGAACTTGAGCTCGCTCAGGATAGAGAGCGCGCGGCCCAGGTCTTGGAAGAGACCGCCGAGCGCCTCGAGCGTACCGCCGAAGACCTAGCCGCCGATGCGCCCCTAGAGAGTGGCCTCGACCAGATGAAGGATGCCCAGGAAGCGCTGAAGCGCGCCGCCCGCAACCTTACCCAGGGCAGCGCCGAAGAGGAGACCACCGAGGCCATCGCTGGCGCCACCGAAACCGTGGCACAGTCCCAAGCTGAGCTGCGCGCCGAACGTCAACAGGCCACGGCCGAGGGACGCAGTGAGCTGGAGCAAGCCCTGGCGGAGCGCGCCCAGGAGCTGCGCGACCAGGCCGAGGCCCTGAAGCAAGATGCCCAGATCGCCAAGGAGGCAGCAGCCCAGAAGCTCGGCCAAGGTGGTGAGCCCTCACCGCGGGCGGAGTCCGTCCTGTCCAAGCTAGCGGAGGGGGCCGAGGCCGCCCTCGGCGAGCTGCGCACCCAAGAAGAGGTCCAGGAGTTTCTGCCTGAGGCCATCGCCGGTGCCCAGGACGAGCTGGCCAAGCTGACGGCCGATCTCATGGAGGCCCTCGAACGCCTGGCCGAGGCCAGTGTGAAGGAGGCCGAGGCCAGCGCCGAGTCGGCTGGCCAAGCCGAGCAGCAAGCCCAGCAGCAAGCCGAGCAGATCGAAGCCGCAAGGCAAGCTCTGTCCGAGGCGCGCGAGGCTATGGAGGCATCGAGCGAGGCGACCAGCGAAGCCGCACAGGCCGCTGCTGCGCAACAAGCAGCGGGCAAGCCCCCCGGGCAGCAGGCCGGTCAACAGCCCGGCCAGCCCGAGGGCGAGACCGCCGCTCAGCCCCAGGCTCCCCCATCCGAAGAGGCCTCCTCAGAGGTGGCGGAGCAGAGCGCCGAGGCCGCCGAGCAGGCCAGCCAAGAAGCCAATGCCCAGGCTGCCAAGGCCCAGGCCGCCATCGAAGCTGCCCTCGAAGCCCTTGATGCCGCCCGCGCTCAAGCGCCACAGAGCGCAGAGACGGCCGCCATGGCCGAGCAGCAAGCTAGCCTTACGGAACAGGCCAGCGCTCTGCTCGAGCAGCTGGAAGAGCAGGCCAACAGCGCAGAGATGAGCGCCGAGGCCAAGCAGGCGACCCAAGAGGCCATGGCCGAGGCCAAGGCCGCCATGGAGCAGGCCGAGGCTGCCCTGGAACAGGGCAAGACCGGCGAGGCCGCTAAGCAGCAGCGCGAGGCCATCGACGCCATGGAGAGGGCCGGCCAGGAAGCCCAGGCCGGGGCGCGCCCGAACTCGCCCGAGGAGCAGGCCATGGCCGAGCAGATCGCGGCGGAACAGGCTGCCATCCAAGACGACCTTTTGCAGCTTGCCGAGCGCCTGAAGAAGGAAGAGCGCGAGGACGCCGCTGAGTCCACGTCCGAGGCCGGGCAGGCCGCCGAGGAGGCGAGCCAAGCCATGCAGTCCGGGGACACCGCCGAGGCCCAGGAGCAGCAGAAAGAAGTGCAACGCGAAATTGAAGAGGCCCAAGACGCCCTCAAGGAAGAGGAGGAGCGCTACCAGCAGCTGCGCCAAGAAGAGGCGCTCTTGCAGATGACCGAGGAGATCCAGGCACTACTCGAGATGCACCAAGCTCAGATGGTAGAGCTTCTTGAAGTCGACGCTGCCCGGGCTGGACGCGAGACGCCTAGCCGCGCCCAGAAGCTGCGGCTTCGACGTATCGCACGCGAAGAGGAGACGGCCGCCGAGAAGGCCCGCGAGCTCGAGCAGGCGATCCTGGAAGAGGACAGCGCGGTCTTTGCCGCGGCCATGTCCGAGGTGGCCGGTGACCTCGAGCGCATTGCGCTGTTGCTTGGGCCTCCGGGCGAGCGCGGCGCCGGCGAAGGCTACGACAGCGGCGAGCGCGTGCAGGCCCTGCAGGGCGACGTCGAGCGGCTCTTGACTTGGCTGGTGGACGCCCTCAACGAGGAGAACGACCGCCGCCAGGAAGAGGCCGAAAAGGAGCAGCAGGAAGAAGAACAGAACCAAGAGGAGAACGGCGAAGAGCAGCCCGAGGACGAGGGCCAGCCGGAGAACCGCTTGGTCCCAAGCCAGGCCGAGCTCAAGCTGCTGCGCAGCATGGAGATCGACGTCTCCCGCAGCCTGCAGCAGACCCTGGACGCCTGGCCTGAGCTCGCCGAGATGGCGCCCGAGGACGTGGACCCCCTGATCTTGGAGGACATCATGCGCCTCGCTATCCGCCACAACCGCGTCACGGAGCTGTTTGGGGAAGTCGCCCGCAAGCTCGGCGTTCCCATGGACGAAGAATAGGAAGACGGAGAATCACTATGAAGAAGAAGTACCTAGCCCTGAGCCTGTTTCTCCTTAGCCCCGCTCTGCTTGCCCAGGAGCCGCCGGCCGAGGTCGACAAGACAAAGCCCGTGGTCCAAGAGGGCCCCGTTCCCGCGACCGAGGCGCCCGAGCAAGAGCCCGAAGCCAAGTCCGAGACCGAAGCCCAGAAAGAGGGCGAGCGACCGAAGGTCCCTATCGTGCCGCCGGGCCTAGGCAAGAATGAGCAGGAGAGCGCTGAGAAGATTGTCGAGCTCTTTAAGAATGTAGACAAGAAAATGAAGGCCATCGACGAGCTGCTCTTCGACATGGGCGCGGGTGAGGTACCCCTTGCCATGCCAGAGGGCAGCGGTTTGGGTGACCTGCTCGATTTGACTCGCTCGGCAAGCAACGACGTCGTTAAGGACATCGACGAGATCCTTAAGATCGCCGAAGAGATGGCCGAGTCCCAGAGCAAGCCTGGTGGCAAGGGCCCTCCCAAGCCGGGGCAGCAAGGTCAAGGCAAGCCCGACAAGAAAGACGGGCAAGAGGGGCAGCAACAGGAGCAGGGCGATAAGCCAGGCGAGCAACCCGGCGAGAAGCCGGGGGAGAAGCCCGGAGAGAAACCTGGAGAAGAGGGCAAGCCCGAGCAAGAGGGCGGCAAGGATCCCAAGTCTGGGGAGGAATCCAAGCAGCCCGGTAAGAACAAGCTCGGTGCGGACGGCCCCAGCGATGGAACCATCGGTCCCGGGTCCAAGGCCAACCTCAGCGAGCGCTGGGGCGAGCTGCCCGAGCGCACCCGCGAGACCTTCCGCAACCAAGGCGGCGACGATGTGCCGCTCTTCTACCGCGACTGGATCGAGTCCTACTACCGTCACCTGAACCGCTCGGACTCGAGCGGCAACTAGACCTTCGATGAAGCTGCTGCTCACCCTCGCCCTCACCACCAGTGCCCTCGCCCCGAGTGCACTGGTGGCGCCGGGTGCCCCCAGCTTCCGGGCGACTCCAGGCGCTGCTGCAGGGCTCCCCGACTCGCCAGAAGTCAAAGACAAGGACAAGCCCGGGGACCAGCCCAGCGGACTCACAAAGCCTACCCAAGGAACCGGCGACAGCCTCTTCCAGCCGGGTCCCAACGCGCCCGAGGTGCTGGGCCTGGAGCGCGGTCTGAACTGGCTCGCCACCGAGCAGGCCAAGACCGGCGACGGGTCCTTCCCCCGGGGCGAAGGCAAGGACATCAAGTACGCGCCCGTGGCCGTCACGGCCCTTGGCGCACTGGCTCTTATGGCCGGCGGCTCGACCGCTAGCCAGGGCCCCCACCACGTGCAGGTCGGCCGCGCCATCGACTACCTGCTCGTGCACACGGACCTGTCCCCGGCCTCGCCCCACCACGGCTTCATCAGTGCAGGGGGCGACGAGACGAGCCTCATGCACGGGCACGGCTTCGCGACCTTAGCCCTGGCCGAGGCCTACGGCATGTCGCCCAAGGGCGAGCACATCGCCACGGCGCTCAAGGCCGCCATTGCCCTGATCGAGCGCACCCAGGGAACCGCCGGCGCGTGGTTCTACAAGCCCGAGCGCCAGAGCGAACACGAGGGCTCCCTCACCGTGTGCATGGTGCAAGCCCTGCGCGCCGCCAAGGAGGCGGGTGTGCACGTCGACGCAGAGGTGATCGCCAAGGCCGACGGCTACCTCGAGCGCAGCCAAGTCAAGGACGGCAGCTTCGCCTACCAGATCGGCTCGCCGCGCACATCGGTCGCCTTGACCGCCGCTGCGATCTCCGCCCTCAACGCCACGGGCACCTACTCCGGCGACTCCCTCAACCGCGCCACCGACGCCATCTGGCGCGACCTAGCCAAGCGCAAGCAAGAGGGTCAGCTGAGCCGCTTCCCCTACTACGAGCGCTTCTACCTAGCCCAAGCCTTCTGGCAGTCCGCCGACGAGTCTCACTACAAGCGCTGGTTCCCCGACGAGCGCACCCAGATCCTGCGCACCCAAAACAAGGACGGCTCCTGGGCCGACACCCCCTTCGGCCAGGCCTATGCCACTAGCATGAATTGCCTGGTCCTCGCGATCCCAGGCAGCCTATTGCCGGCCTTCCAACGCTAGGTGGACCGCGAGAGCTCGCTCCTTGGGCAAAGTCTTAGGGCCGCTTGGGTTTATCGGCTAATCGGCCGTCACTCTTAGCCGTTAGCCGAGGCAGGAGACTTCCTGGCCCGAGGCAAAGATCGAGCGCTTCCACCGCCCCGCGCTGATGACCTCGCCGGGGAGCACGAGGCACTCGTCGAGCACCGCACCGGCCTTGACCGTTGCTCCGGCCATGATGACCGAGTTTGTGATCTGTGCACCCGACTCGACCTTCGCGCCCTCCGCGATGTGGTTGTCGAGACCGCGCTGGCGCATGACGTGGAGGTTGAGGTCAAGCAAGTCCGGCGGAGCGGAGAGGTTCAGGTCGGCTTCGATGACCTCCGCGGGCACAATGCCGTGGCCGCCTTGGACGAACAGCTCGATCGTGGTGGTCAGCTCGTACTCGTCGCGTAGGGCCGTGCGCGGGGTGGCGCGAACCGCATCGAAGATGGACGTGTCGAACAGGTAGAGCCCGCAGCCCTTTAAGTTGGTGCGCGGGTGGCGTGGTTTCTCGACCACGTGGCTGACGAAGCCGTCCTCACCAAGCTCGACAGAGAAGTTGCGGCGCATGGCCTCACGATCCTCTTCGACCTTGACTGCAAGCACGGCATCGACACCGTCGCGGTTAAACGCATCTAACATCGAGCCCAGGGCCTTGGTCTCGAAGAAGATGTCCCCAAGGAACAGCAAGAACGGGTGGTCGAGGTGCGGCTCGAGTTGGCCCACGGCGTGGGCAATGCCTAGGGTCTTCTCCTGTTCCACATAGCGGATTTGCACGCCCCATTCGGAGCCGTCGCCTAGGGATTGGACGACCCGGTGGCCTAGGTGCCCGATGACGATCAGGATGTCGGTGATCCCTAGCTCGCGCATCGCTTCGACCTGCCACAGGAGCAGGGGGCGGTCGAAGACGGGGAGCAGGGGCTTGGGGTAGTGATCGCTGAAGGGGCGAATTCTTGTGCCTTTGCCGGCGGCTAGGATGACGCCTTGGAGGTTAGTTGGTGGGGTTGCCATGGGGGCAGGATACCTCTGTGGCGAGGGTTTTGTCGTTCTGGGGTGGGAGGTTTTGCCCTCTGATTTTCGTTCAGCAGGGTCTCAGTGCTTAGTTGGGGGATTGAGCGCTTAGCGCGATTGGGGATGCTGGGTGTCCGGCGTCTCTTCGAGTCGAGGGGGAGGTGGGGTTTAGGGGGAACGAGGCTCGTTGGAGTCCGGGGACGAATGGGGAGAGAGCTTGGGGGTGGTTTGTTACTTTTGGGGGATGAGAACAACCTCCCTACTTGGCCTGGGCGGTGCGCTGCTGGTCGGCGCCTGCCTCTTGGTCTCCTGTGTCGGAACGGAGTCAGAACTAGAGCATCAAGGGCTAGATGGGCCCGGCAACTTGGCCTTGATACCGATACCGCAGTCGATTGAGGTTCGCGAGGGCACGTTTCGGTGGAGCCCAGGGCAGGGGGTCGCGGTCCATGACCAGGTGCTGCTTGATTGGGAGTTAGATAAGCGGCTACTTGAAGTCATCGATCCCAACGGCCTGCACAAGGTTGACGTAAAGGGGCCCCATGGACCGGACTCCGGTGTGCACATGCTCATTGATTCGACCCTCTGGGAGCTTGGTCGCGAGGGGTACAAGCTGGACATCCGGGGCGACTCCTTGGCCATATCAAGCGCATGGCCCACGGGTGTCTTCTACGGGATACAAACCCTGCGTCAGCTGCTGCCGCAGCTTGCAGGCCAGGCGGGAGCAAGCGCGGGGTACAGTAACTGGTCTGTGCCCGCTTGTGAGATCATCGACGCGCCTCGCTTTGGTTGGCGCGGGCAGCTGCTCGATGTCAGTCGGCACTTCTTGCCCTTGGAATTCGTCAAGAAAAACATCGACTACTTGGCGGCGCTCAAGCTCAACGTCTTCCACTGGCACTTGACCGATGACCAGGGTTGGCGCGTTCCGGTGCAGGCGTATCCAAAGCTGACGAGCGTAGGCGCTTGGCGTGTCGACAAGAACGACTTGCCCTGGCACGGGCGCCCCGAACAGGCGGCCGGCGAGGTCGCCGACTACGGCGGCTCCTACTCGCGCGAGGAGATTAACGAGGTCATCGAGTACGCTCGCCTACGGGGCGTCACCGTCGTTCCCGAGATCGACGTGCCCGGTCACTGCCGCGCCGCCATCGCGGCCTACCCCGAGCTCTCTTGCGACGGGGTTGCTCGCGGCGTGGCCACAGGCGGCATCATGGAGGAGAACGCATTGTGTCCCGGCCGCGAGGCCACATTTGAGTTCGTGGAAGAGGTCTTGGTCTCCGTCATGGGACTCTTCCCCTCGGAGTACATCCACATCGGTGGCGACGAGTGCAACAAGTCCGCATGGAAGAGCTGCGTGGATTGCCAAGGGCGCATGGCCGAGGAGAGCCTAGAGGATGTGGACCAGCTCCAGAGCTACTTCATTCGGCGCGTGGAGGGAATCATCAACGCCCACGGTCGCAAGATGATCGGCTGGGATGAGATCCTAGAAGGCGGCCTCGCACCCAATGCAGTGGTCATGTCTTGGCGCGGTGAAGCAGGCGGAATCGAAGCCGCCAAGGCGGGCCATGACGTGATCATGACGCCAAGCGAGTACTGCTACCTGGACCTCAAACAAGGACTACCCGAGACGGAGCCCGAGCTGGGATACTCGGAGCTCTTGCTGAGCACTGCCTACTCCTACGAGCCACTGCCGGCAGAGCTCACTTCAGAACAGTCCAAGCACATTCTCGGCATCCAAGGCAATCTCTGGGGCGAGTCGATCCGAGGCGAGACCGAGGCCAATTACATGCTCTTCCCACGGCTCTTTGCGGTCGCCGAGGTTGCCTGGTCTCAACCTGACCGCAAGGACTGGCGCGGCTTCATAGACCGCTTAGACCCGATACTACCTCGGCTCAAAGCCCAGGGGATCGGCTATGCGCCCAGCCTCTACCAAGTCGCCTTGCACATCAAAGTTGACGCCGCCAACGCCCAGATCTCCCTAGCCATGGACACAGAGCACGGCGACGTGGAGATGCGCTACACCACCGACGGCACCGAACCCACGAGTACTTCGACGCGGTACGAGGCTCCTCTGCAGCTCGCAAAGTCGACGCTGTTCCAAGCCGCTGCCTTTCGCGATGGCCTGCCCCTTGGCCGGATCACCGAGAAGATGCTCGACCTCCACAAGGCCATGGGCAAGTCCATGGACTCCCCCTCCGTTTTTAGCCCGAAGTACAACGGTGGCGGCGGCGCAAATCCCCTGATCGACGGCAACACGGGCTCGGCCACCCACAGCGACAAGCGCTGGGTTGGTTTTGAGGCCAGCTCTATGGAGGCAACCCTGGACCTCGGCGCACTCACCGTGATCAAAGAGGTCGCCATCGGCTGCCTCGAAGAGCAGAACAGCTGGATCTTCTACCCACAGTCCATGGAAGTCTTGGGCTCACGGGACGGAGTCCACTTTCGACGTCTGGGGGTGGTCCAGGGCGACCCAACCGCGGCCTCCAGCGGGGCCCATCGCAAAGAGCTGACCCTCGCGACCCCGGGAGAGCAGACGCGCTACCTGCGGGTGCGCGCCGAGAGCATCGGCACATGTCCGGACTGGCACAAGGGCAACGGCGGCAAGGCGTGGATCTTCCTGGACGAGATTATCGTCCGCTAGCTTTACGCCGTAACTCCGGGCCCTCGAAAACAGAGCGGGGCGGCTCAAGCGAGTCGCCCCGCTCTGCACAGCCAAGGTCGAGCGCTCTTTGCCTACTTGTTGAAGAGGAAGTGCACGATGTCTCCCTCTTGCATCACGTAGTCGCGGCCCTCGACCCGCAGGCGTCCGGCCGCGCGGATGGCGGCCTCGGTCTTGAGCTCTTCTAGGTCGTCCACAGAGTAGCACTCGGCCCGGATGAAGCCCGCTTCGAAGTCTGTGTGGATCACGCCGGCGGCTTGGGGCGCCGTGTCGCCGCGGTGGATGGTCCAAGCACGGATCTCCATGGGGCCCGCGGTGAAGTAGGTCTGCAAGCCCAGCAGGTTGTAGGCCTGGTGGGCGAGGCGCTCCAGGCCGGGCTCGGTGATGCCTAGGTCCTCTTGGAACTCGACGCGATCTTCCGGGTCCATGCCCGCAAGCTCGCCTTCGATGTCGCCGCTGAGAGCGACAAAGTCCGCGTCGGTGTCGGCGGCGTACTTGGCCACGATCTGAGCCAGATCGCCCTTGCCGTCGAGGTCGTCATCGGCCACGTTGGCCACGTACATGACGGGCTTGATCGTGATAAGAAACAGCGGGCGCAGCATGACCAGCTCTTCGGGCTTCCACTCAACGGTCCGCAGGGCCTTGCCCTCTTCGACGATTGCGTGGGCGCGCTCGAAGACGTCCTTCTGGGCAAGCGAATCTTTGTCGCCAGAGCGGGCCTTCTTCGAGACGCGCTCTATGTTGCGCTTAAGCGTCTCGGCGTCGGCCATACCGAGCTCGAGCTCGATGACCTCGATGTCAGTGATGGGATCCACGCGGCCGGAGACGTGCACGATGTCATCGTTCTCAAAGCAGCGCACCACGTGCAGGATGGCGTCGGTCTCTTTGATGTTGCCCAGGAACTTGTTGCCCAGGCCCTCGCCCGATGCAGCGCCGGCGACCAGGCCCGCGATGTCCACGATCTTGAGCGAGGCCGGAATCATCTTCTTGCTCTCGATGTGCCCGCGGATCTGCTCGAGGCGAGTGTCCGGAACATCGACGATTCCGATGTTAGGCTCGATCGTGCAGAAGGGGTAGTTGGCGCTCTCGGCGCCAGCCGCGGTGATCGCGTTGAAGATGGTCGACTTGCCGACGTTAGGCAGGCCGACGATGCCACAGGCAACAGCCATGATTCGTACTCGGGGGGACTGGGAGATCGGCTCCCGTACAGGGGACCGGGATCGGATTTTGGCCCAACAGAATACAGGAGGCGCGTTGTCGTTGGTCGCACTGGGTGCCTTTTTGTGCCGGCTAGCTTCCCCATGAGAGAGAGCCCCCCCAAAAAAGGTCTAGGCCATGGCTGGCAAGGCTAGGTTAGGTCGAATCACAAGATCTCGACCCGAAATGAATCGGTTGGTCCGAGTCGGGCCCATTTCTGCCCCCTAGCTTCCGGGACTCGTTACCCTTAGAAGCTAGAGCATCTGCAGATTTTACAAGAGGACTTGTGGAGGTGCGGCGCCAACCTGGGCTGTCCCCAAGTGTGCAGGCTCTAAGGCTGCGAATCCCCCACCCGGGGCCTAGAACTAGAACGATGACGAAGAAAGTGTACAAGGACCTATTGGCCGCGCTGGATCAGGCGGCCCTTCCCGTAAAAGAGAGCGAGTTCGACCGTCGGAACTCCGGCTCGTGGCAGGTCCTTTGCAGCTCGTCACCAGCGCTCGCATTCCAATGGGACGGCAGGGCGAATGAGCTTGAGGTCTTTACGGCGTCTTCCAAGTACCTCGATGCCGGACTCGAGGAGGGCAAGTCGGTACTACTGCACGAGCGTGGCAAGTGCCCACCCGCACCAACGATCTTGGCGAAGCTGCTGGCCATGTCCCTGCGTGGGAATAAGGGCCTAAAAAAGGGTTAGCGCTGCTACTCCACCACCGCTGCGATCGCATCGATCTCGACCAAAGCGTCCTTTGGTAGGCGCGCGGCCTCGACACAGGCCCGTGCCGGAGGCGTGACTCCCGCGAAGTGGCGCGCGTAGATCTCGTTGACGATTCCAAAGTCGGACATGTCCTTGATGTAGACCGTGCAGCGGACGACGGACGCGGGCGTTGCGCCACAGGCCTTGAGCAGGGCGAACAGATTTTGGAAGACCTGCTCGGTCTGGGTCGCCACGTCGGCGCCAACCATCTCCATGGTGACAGGATCAAGGGCGATCTGCCCAGAGGTGTAGGCCATGCCGCCGGCGATCACAGCTTGGCTGTAGGGACCGATGGCGGCGGGAGCGTTGGGAGTGGCGACGACTTGGTTGGACATGGGGTTATCTGCGGGAAGCTAGGAAGGAGGCGACGGTCTCGGGCACAAGTTCGGTGATGTCGCCACCCATGGCGAAGATCTGGCGGACCAGAGTGCTGGACAAGTGCGCGTGACCCGGGGATGCGCCGAGATAGAGGGTGTCGACGCCCGGCTCCATAGAGCGGTTGGTGGCGGCCATCTGGGATTCGTATTCAAAGTCCGTGCCGTTGCGCAGGCCGCGCAAAACGGTGCCGGCGTTGCTGTCGCGGCAGCCGTCCACCAGCAGGCCACTGAGCTGCATGAACTCGAGGCGCTCGCTCGAGGCGAGTTCAGCGGTCATGGTGCGCAGAAGCTGCTCACGCTCGTCGGGATCTAGCAGGCCCGACTTAGTTGGATGAGCGCCAACGGCCAGGGTGACCAGCTCGAAGCGCTCAAGGGCACGCTCGATCAAATCGAGGTGCCCGAGGGTCGGCGGATCGAAGGAGCCGGGGAAGATGGCGTGGTTGGGATCGAGTCGAGTCATACGATGGCGGCCTTGGATTCAGGGGGACGGCAGGAGACTTTTAGTGCTGCGATTGTAACCAAGGGAGCTGCCGCGCGTCTGCTTAGGACGGCAGGAGATCGGGTGATCTTAGGGCTGGAATCCCTGATTGGGAGGCGCGCTATGGTTACACAAGGAGGGAATACGGAAAATGCGGGGGGGGTCGGTGTGCGGCGCCCGATGCTGGCGGTTGGACTGGCCTTGGGGCTTGGGCAGCTTTTGGGAATGGGGAGTGACTTGAGCTCGCCCGCAGTATTGATCGGCGTTTGCTTGGCCATTGCGGCGGGATTGCGGCTCTTGAGTGGCCCCCTGGGCCTCCCCTTGGTGCTGCTCTTCGCCCTGTCGTTCGTGCGCAGTTCTGCGGTTCCCGTTCAGCCGGCGAAGGGCAGTCCCAGGTTCGTGGCTAATCTAGAGCTCGAGCATGCCCGCCGGACCCGCGGGCATGTTGGGATCTGGAGCGCGGGATTTCGACCTAGACTAGACGGACTCGACCAGTGGAGCCTCTCCGTGGCGCGGCCCAGAAATCGCGACGGTGAGGTGGACTGGGATGCGCCGGTGCCAGAGCTGGCGAGGAGCGGCGAGGTGGTGCTGCTGCTCCCCGGTAGCGCTCCCCAATTGCGGGCGGATGGCACCGCGCCTGGTCCCTGGGCGAAGGCTGGGGTTTGGGGTAGCGTATTGTTGACGCCGGACCTGATCCGTCGCATGGCCCCTGCTCCCAAGTCCGTCGCAAGTTGGGTCCTGGGTCCGGTGGCGCAAATCGCGGGTCGCCTTCCTTACCATGGCGGGAGCAGCTACCGCGACCTGTTGATCGAGCGAGCAAGCAAGGTGCCCTCGGGCTTGCCACCGGGCCTGCTGGGTGCCTTGCTCTTCGGCGCGAAGGGTGAGGTCGACTTCGGAACGCGAGACCTGTTTACACGCACGGGAACCCGTCACCTCTTGGCCATCAGCGGGCTGCATGTGGGCCTGTTGGCTGCTTTCCTAATTCTGCCCCTAGCACGCGGGCTCTCGCGACTCTTGGCCGCCCTCTTCCCCAAGGGCCACACGAACCGCGAGGCGCGCTTCACTGCGCCCATTGCGATCTTGCTTGTCCTAATCTTTGTGCCCCTAGCCGGTGCAGGCTCGCCCGTACTGCGCGCCTCCGCGGCACTTGTACTCGCCCTCGCCGCGCCCCACTTCGGGCGCCTCGGCAGGCGACCGGACGGGCTCAACCTCTGGGGTACGGCCCTCTGCCTCGAGCTGCTGGCCAGCCCTGCCGCCTTGGACGACCTCTCCGTTCGGCTCTCCTACCTAGCGGCCTTGGGCTTGCTGCTCACCCTCAGCTTGCTGTCGAGGGGGCTGAGCCTAGGATTGGCGGCTCCGGTCCGAATTGGTCCGGCACCTTGGGCACGCCTTTTGGTCGACCGCTGCCTTCAAACCCTTCGCTTTGGATTGGCCGCAAGTCTGGCCGCCGTTTGGCTGACGCTTCCCGTGACCTGGTCCACCTTCGGCGAGTTCGCCCCGATCGGGATTTTGATTACGCCCCTGGCGATTCCACTAGTTGCATGGATCCTCACGATTGCTTGGCCCTTGGTTCTGCTCGGGCCAGTCCTAGACGGCCTGATGCCCGGCCTTGCCCATGGACTGGCCGAGGCCCTGATCGCTCCCGCCGCCGAGATTCTTGGCTACCTACTCTGGACCGCGGACAGGATGCCGGGTACTCCCGTGGTTCTACCTCCCCGACCGGCCTGGCTGCTTGCATTGGCGACGCTAACAGGGGTCAGTGCCCTTGTCCGCGCAGGCCGTAACCAGCGCAGCGGTGCCAAACCTCGCCCACAGAAGTTGGCCCTTGCGGCTAGCACCCTCGGAGCGCTAATCCTGGTGCCCTGGTCCGTGGCCCCGTCCTCCGCTGAGGTAAACATCATGGATGTCGGCCATGGGACCGCCAGCTTGATCCGGCTGCCCTCGGGCCAGGTCTGGATTTTTGATGCGGGCTCCCGGGATCGGCTTCGAACCGCCGCGGAGGGCCTGCTCCCCCAGCTGGCCAAGTGGGATGGCTCTGCCCCCCATTACGTGCTGTCCCACAACGACCTCGACCATCGCTCCGCCCTATCCGAACTAATTGCTCGGCACCCTCCCGCTACCTGGACTGGACACCTTCCCATGGACTTAGGATCAATCCTTCCCGGGACATGCGAGGTGCGTGACCTCACGTCAGGCAGCCTCTACCTGGCCCAGGAGGCCGGCGCCAGCCTTGCCCTCCTCAGGGGCTCGGACCAGGTGGGCAACGAGGGCTCCCGAACCCTTGTTCTAATCTCTGACCAAGCCCGAATCCTGCTGTGGGGTGACGCCGAATCCGAAGGCCTTGAAGCGATGCTGCCCCTTTTGGGCAGCACCCCAAAACCGACCTATCTCCTGCTCCCACACCACGGCTCCGATTCTCCCCACATCACCCCGCTCCTCGATCAAACGAACCCCATCCAAACCGCCGCCAGCACCTCCTCCCCTGCCCAGCTCACCCAGGAGCTCCACCGAAGACACCACCCCCCCGACCAGACCCATATTCTGGGGCCCCTGACCTGGCCCAGCCCGGAATAGGTCCTCTGCGTAGACTTGTACGTGAGCACCCTCCCTTGCGGATAGCCGCTGCCTGGGATGGCTGCAGTGTGAAGACCGATCCGTAGCTTCGCCCATCGCGGACTGCCAGCCGAGTTTGACAACACCGATGCCGCTCAGAGATTCGACCAGCGGAGGCTCTAGACTTTGTGTCGAATCCAACCGCGCCAACAAGCCAGGGCATCGCCCGTCACCGCGAAGATTCGCACCGTGTGCTCTGCCAGATTTTGTTAGTTCTGGCCTATCCCGTAGCCTTCTGCCTGTGGCTGCATACCTATTGGGACGGCATCGAGACAAGGCTGGACCAAGACTTGCTCCTCTTGAGCGCTTCTCCCTACTCGGCAGGAGGACGAGTGCCTTCCGCACTTTCTAGACTTCCCCAGCTTGCATTAGAGCGAGCCCCGACATCGCTCCCCGATTACGAACCCCACCTTTACGAGCCATAAGATCGGCGAGTCCCCTAATATAAAAAGTCCCCGACAAAGCGCGAGACCCGAGACCAGCCGCCACCTAGCCCCTCATACCGCAACCGTCCTTTTCTAACGCGCCTCTGACTCCTGCCCCATGAAGCTCTCTGCTCGCCGTAACCAACTCGCCCTCATCGCTCTCAGCATGCTTGGCGCGTCCACAAGCACGGCCCAAGAATCCATCGCCCAGGATGCTCCGGTCCTCTCCGACGAGCCCATTGCGGACAAGAACCTACAAAAGGACCTCGAGCGCATCCTCTATACCCGCTGGGGAGCCCCGATCCGGGCTCGCTCCAAGATGGTCGACGGCGCCTGGCAGATTCGAAGTGGCAAGGATTGGCAAGCGCTTCCCGCGGGCTCCATCACCCAGCACGTTCTTGTGCGTGACATCAAGCGCGAGGCGCGCGCTCGCGAACGCAAGCTCAAGATGGCCCTTGCCGATGATCGCGCGGACCAAGCCATGTGGCTGATCGACCAGGCTATGTACCCTGAAGCCCTCGAGCACCTAGAGTTCTGCCTGCGCAAGGATCCCGACCACGCCCCGGCTCTCACGCTTATCGGCCGAAACCTCTTGCCCATGAAAACGCCTCGGGTGGACGTCACGCCAGAGACTCTGGCCGAGCACTTGCCCACCGCCCTTAAACCCTGGTTTAACTCCACCGCGTTTATGGCCCGCGCATCCCAGGAGATCGCGATTCGCGACCTGCTCTCGAACCTCGGGGATCACGATATCCGCCCAACCCTCGCTGGTGAACTTAGGCATCGCACCTCGAAACGCCGCGAGCTAGCCGCACTGATCCTGCACCGCTCCGACCTGTCTGTGGACGAGGAGTCCACTGTCCAAGCCCTAGTTCGCGTGGCCATCCTCGACGGGTCCGAAGACGTCCGCGCTGAGTGCAGCCGGACCCTGCGCGACCTCAAGCAAGAGGCCATCACACAGCCCTTTGTCAAGGCACTCGGATCCACGTCCCCCGCCGTACGCACTAACGCTGCCGAAGCACTCGGCACCCTGGGCTTCGTGCAAGCCGCAGCGCCCTTGATCAGCGCGCTGGCAGCGACTAGTTCTTCGGCTGGCTCTTACCGGCCGCCCGCAAGCCACATCTTTATCGGCAAGCAGGTCGCTTACATCCAGGACTTCGACGTCGAGGTCGCCCAGGGTGCCTCGATTGCTAACCCCAAGGTCAATGTGATCACAGAGGGCGCCGTACTGGACGTGCGACTACTCTCGGTTCGCCAAGAGATGGTTCGGCTCAACGAGCGCTCTGCCCTGCGTAGCTCCCTAAAGAGCCTGCTTGGGAAAGACTTCAAGTACAGTGCCGACAAGTGGAGCAAGTACCTCGAAGAGCACCCTATCTCCGAGTAGCTCCAGCCCCAAAAAAAACACCAAGAGACTCCGCGCGCGACTTCAGTTGCGCGTGGCTACTCAAGTCCTACTGGCTTAGCTTGGTGTGCATCGACTGGGGCATGCCGCGGCGATCTAGGTTCAGAACCTGTCCGGGCTGCAGCACGGTATCGACTCCGGCCGAGATCACCTCGATCGTGCCCTCGATGCATTCGATGGTGAAGACCTCGTCGCGCAGGAACACCTTCGAGAGCCCAGCGACTTGGGTCAGCTCGCCGGCGGTCGAGGTCAGCTGCATGGTGTCCGTGAGCTCCGCCTCGCCATAGACAAGTCGCAGCCGGGCAGGGACCACTTGCTCGGCCAGAATGCTAGAGTCCGACCCCAGCACAAGACTGCCTTCCTCGCGGAAGATCTTGGCGCTGGCTTCCTCAAACGAGAAGACCTGGGCTCCCCGGGGCAGCCCGTGGTTGGGCTGACTGTCGCGCAGGTGCTTGCCGTTCAGTTCGAGGGTTCCGCCTAGCCAATCGACGCGGAATGCGGGGCCCGGCTCGGCCGGCTTGGTCACCTCGGCCATCAGGAAGATAAAGAACGATGCGATCAGCACCGGCCGCAACCTCCAGATGATGCGCTTGACTCGATTGGACGGCTCCTTACGACCCGCGGCGAACAGCACGCCCATGGCTCCCATGCCCCCGAGTCGTGGGCGGTTTTGGGCTCGGCGCAGGCGCGCTTGGATCTCTCTCTGTTCCTTGGAGCGCAGAGCACCGGTCATGGCGGCAGTCAGGTCGACAGAATCCCGGTAGTGCTGGGCGCACGCCTCGCAGACCTGCATATGGGCGCGCATAGCCTCCTGCCGCTCGCTGTCGGCACCTATCTTGAAGCCGCTGCCCAAGAACCTGGCCATGGACTTCCGGGCCTCCTCGCATCGAATCGGTGCGGGATCGGGCTTCTGTTCGGGACTGTCCCGTGGATCGGTATGGGGGCTGCTCACTCGTACCCCCAAGTCATCGGCTATAAAGGAGAATGCCTTGAGTCCCCTGTAATGCCAGTTTCCCTCGCCGTGAAACCGCCCCTTGTAACTCCCCTTGCCAAGCCGGAAACAGCCCGATCTTCTGCAGCAAGATCCTCTACAAGGCGGACTTCTTTACCACTGTGTCGCTTACTGCCACTGTGAGTATTTCCGCCAGACCCAGGAGGGGTAGGGGCGCATCTACGAAGGTGAATAGGAAAGGAGCTCATCCCAGCCAAGTCACGCTGGGATGAGCTCCTCACCTTGGATGAAATTAGTGCCTAGGTTACGGGCGCTTTTTCGAGGGCCACTCGAGGGTGGACTCAATCTTCTCTTTGCCCCTCTGCAGTGTGATTACCTTTTTGGCGTCGCCTTTTTGGAGCTCGGTGACGATCTCTTGGCGGCTGGTTACTGCGACGCCATCGATGGCGATGATGATGTCGCCGGACTTCCACTTAGCCTTGCTGGCTAGGGAGTCTCCAATCACGTCGGTGACGGTGTTTTCGTCTAGGTAGACACCCATAGTGCGGCGGTTCCTAGTAGACGGCGCGCGCTTGGCGATGAGGTCTGTGCGGTCGAGCTTGCTGTCCAGGTTCGCGATGCCCAGGGCGCCGATGGCGACGACTAGGGCGGACTGCCGTTGGTAGTCCGCGTTGACCATATCGACGGTGTCGTTAAGGGTGTGGTGCACGTAGTTGTAGTCGAGCTCGCCGGACTGATCCCAGAAGAAACCTGGGGCGCCCTGTTGAGTGAACGAGGCGTGGTCGCTCATGCCGAAGGTGGAAAGGCCGCGGTTCTCGCGGACGACAAAGGGCATCTCAGGGTTCAGGTTGGCCAGGGGCGCAAAGACCATGCGCAGGTCGTCGACCAGGGCCTTGGGGCCTTGGATGCCGGAGAGGTAATTACCTCCCCCATCGTGTACCAGAACGGCGCTGGCTCCGTCGCAGACCTCGGGGTGGGCCTTGGCGTAGGCCTGAGAGCCGAACAGGCCCTGCTCTTCGCCGCTCCACAGCATGAAGCGGATTGTGCGGCGAGGCTTGAGGCCGGACTTCATTAGCAAGCGCGCAGCTTCGAAGGTGGTCGCGCAGCCGGTGCCGTTGTCCTGGGCGCCAACGGCGGCGCCCCAGGAGTCGAGGTGTCCGCCGACAATGACGTACTCGTCCGGGAATTCGGTGCCGGGGATGTCGGCGATCACGTTGTACAGGTCGATGGGCCCCGGAACGAAGGTGTGCTGAAGATCGATCTCGACCTCGACGCCGGGGCTGCCTTCGGCCATCAGTTGGTCCATGAGGACCTGGTAGCTGGTGCTGACGAGGCGCACGCTGGGGTGCTCGGGTATGTCGTCCCAGGTGATGTTCTGGTTGCCGCTGACCACGGGTAGGGTCGTGCCACTGTTACGCAGCTCGCCCAGCATGCCGGCCTCGGCGAGCAGCTTGTCTAGCTTGCGGCGGGTGAGGGTAGTCGGGCGCTCCTTGCGCGGACGGCGCAGGATCCACGCGTCCTCGTACAGGCTGGCGTCAAACTCGTCAACAATCAGGGGCTCCAACACTACGCGGCCGCGGGTGGGCCCGTCGGTTCCAGCCGACCAGGCGTTGGTGATGAACTCGAGCTTCACGTCAGAGGGCTTGCCCTCTTCGTCCTTCTCGCCAATACCAACGATGAAGCCCGAGTCGATGCCGCGATCGAAGCCCACAGGAAACTCGCCCCAGCGCTCGGTGCTGGCCTGGAGTCCATAGGAAGCGAAGCGCTTCTTCGCCCACTCGCCCGCATTCGTCAAGCTCGTGGAGCCGGTCAGGCGCGGGCCAAAGGTGCTAGTCAGCTCGATCAAGTGGGACATGACCTGATCATCCTTCGCAGACAGCTCGATCAGGAGGTTCGCTCCGCTGTAGTCGGGCTCGACGGCCGCCGGGGCGGACTCGATGTCGACGGGCTCGGTGTTTTGGGCCACAGCAGCGACTGCCACGCCAGTGGTCGTGGCCAAGAGAAGGGGCGCTAGGGCGCTGCGATAAAACAGCTGGAAGAGTGAGGTCATCTAGGTTCCTTAGAAAGCGGTCGGCAAGTCTCCCGTCCTACAGAGGGTGCGCACAAAGAGGGGGATGCGCCCGGGGAGAAGCACTATGGGAAGCAATCCTGCCCAATGCGGGAAGGGAAAAATGGGGCCAGGGGCAGGTGGATTCAGAGTCTGAACATTCCAGCTTCGAAAGGACTGAGAAAATTGGCTACCTTTCGGGCACACCCGCCCGCTCCTCCGCAACCAAGCGCCCCAACATCCAAGTGAATTCCTCGAAGCCACGCACCCTCCTGCTTGTGCCTACAGCCCTGGAGAGAGCCCGCCTTGAGGACTGTGGCGGCTTCCCGCCCGAGCTCGCCCAGGTCGAGCTCTGCGGCTTCGGGCTGATTGCCCCGGCGGCCCGCACAGCAGCCCTGATCGCTAGCCTCGAGCCCCGTGAGGTCATGCTGGTGGGCATCGCCGGGTCCTATGACCTAGGACAATATCCCCTAGCCAGCGCCCTGTCCTTCGGCCGTGTGGCCGTAGATGGCGTGGGCGCCGGCGACTGCGCAGACTTCCGCGGCCCCCGGGAGCTTGGCTTCCCCCAGTGGCCGGGTGACGAGGGCGGCGCGGGCCCGGTATACGAAGAGCTCAAGCTGGATGGGAGCGGCCCCCTGCTGCTTACGGTGTCCGCGGCGGCCGGCGATGCCCAGATGGCCGAGCGTCGCGCACAGCGCTTCCCAGGGGCTGCTGCCGAGGACATGGAAGGCTTTGCCGTGGCCCTTGCCTGCCACCTTGCCCAGGTGCCCTTGCACATCGTGCGCGGCATCTCCAACCAGGTCGGCGACCGCGACCACGGGAGCTGGCGCATCGCCGCTGCCCTAGAGGCAGCCCACCGGGCCGGTCTCGCTCGACTCGAAGAGCTGCACAACGGCAGCCAAAACCCATGAACACCCCCCTGCGACTGGGCATCTCCACCTGCCCCAACGATACCTTCGCATTTCACGCCCTGATGCACGGCCAGATCGACACCGACGGCTTCGATTTTAAGGTCGAGCTCATGGATGTGGAGGAGCTGAACGAAGGTATGGCCGCGGGCAGGTTCGACGTTGCCAAGATGAGCTACCACGCGATGCTGCTGCAGGCGCCTCAGCTGCGGCTGCTGTCCGCGGGGTCGGCCCTAGGTTTCGGAGTTGGCCCGGTGGTCCTGGCCCGGGCCGGGTTCGGCGCCGATCGGCCCCAGACACCCCGGGTGCTCTCCCCCGGAAAGCTGACCACAGCGGCCCTGCTGTGGGAGCTGTTCCTGGCAAAGCAGCACCCGGGCGCGAAGCTCGACCACGTGGTCTTCAGCGACATCATGCCTGCCCTAGAGCAGAGCAATGCGGACCTGGGCATATGCATCCACGAGGGCCGTTTCACCTGGCAGGAGAGCGGCCTGGAGCTGGCCGAGGATTTAGGCGCGCGCTGGGAAGCCGAGACCAAGTCACCCCTGCCCCTAGGCGGCATCGCCGCGGCTCGCAGCTTGGACATGGAGACGGCCCAGCGCCTGGCGCGGGTCGTGCGCGCGTCCGTGACCTGGGGCATGGCCAACCGCGAGGCGTGCCTGCCAACCATGGCTAGGTACGCCCAGGAACACACGGACGAGGTCCTGTGGAGCCATGTAGACCTTTATGTAAATGCGTGGACCCAGGACTTGGGTGCCAAGGGGCGTGCTGCGATCCATGCGCTCAACCGGCTGGGGGTGGCCCGGGGGCTGACACCAGAAGGTGGGCTAGAGCTGGCACAGGCCTAGGGAGCCAAACAAGGCTCGGGTAAAGCGAAGCGCCCGGCGCCCCAAGTTGGGGCGCCGGGCGCTTGAGCTTTCGTTGTGAAGCGGGGCTTACTTGCCGCCGGCGTCACGGGCCTCAAGCATCTCCTTACGGATCTCTTGGGCGTGATTCTTCATGGACTGCATGGCCTTGCGGACACGGGTGCATGCGGCTTTGTTGCCGGCCTCGGCCTTTTCTACGTCGCCACGGGTTGCTTCCACAAGGGCTGCAAGATCGTCAAAGTTCTGGCTCATTTTTGTTCCTGAGTGATAGCCCAGACCAGCGCTCGCTGGTGGATTGGGCAGGTTTGGTTGGCGTTCCGGACTCCCGGAACACCCCCACAGGGCCACAAAACCCGGTGCGAAGCAAGGGCGTTTTTGAGAGAAAAGTGGGTTTCGAGGCTAGAAACCGGGGTTTAGAAAGCTAGAAACTGAACCAATTGCCACCTAAAGCCTTACATTCAAGTGACTTACAGTCAATCCTATACCCTATAGCTTATCCTTGCCTTTGTAGCCCGCCATCTTCAAGACTTCCCTCCATTCAGCCTTAGAAACGGGTTGGACCGACAGCCGCGAACCCTTGCGAATGACCTCCATGCCCTCCAAGCGGGGGTTGTCCTTTAGGGCCTGAAGGGGGATCAGCTCGTCAAAGGGGGCGATGGCTCCAATGTCCACGTGAATCCATCTAGGATTCTCGGGGTCGCTCTTGGGGTCGAAATGCGAGTCGTTTGGATCGAAGGCCGAGGCGTCGGGATACCCCTCGGTCACCACCTCGGCAAGGCCGCGCACGCCGGGGGGCTTTGCATTCGAGTGGTAAAACAGAACACCGTCCCCCACCTTCATGTCGTCGCGCATCATGTTGCGGGCCTGGTAGTTGCGAACACCGTCCCACATGGTCTTGCCCGAGGGCTCTGCCATGAGGTCCGAGAAGGGGTAAACGTCGGGCTCCGACTTCATTAGCCAATATTGGCGAGGGCGTTTGGGACTCATAGGTCGAGGATAGCACCTCGCCGCCGCGAACCAACCCTGGCCCGGCCTATCTTCGGCTTAGCCGGGGGTCGCTGACAAACTTGATGAACTGGTCATATTGGAGCGACTTGCCACCATCCAGGCTGACCTGGCAGCGATAGGCACGACCTGCAGTCACGGCCAGGTCTTTGGGACGAAAGATCAGCGTCTCGCCGGCGCCGAACCCGCCGCGGTCCACGTGCAAATAGTCGATAGCCAGGGGATCGCCCTGGGGCAGGTAGAAGTCGCCGAGGGGCTGGATCGTGATCTTCACGTCCTCCTCCTTGGGCAGGCTGCCGCCGATGGGCGTAATGCTCCAGGCGTAGTGGCTGCCGAACATCTGCACCGGCACAAAGCCAGCCGGCGGGAAGAGCACCGCATCGAGGTCCCGGGGCGTCTTGCCGCTTTGGTCCATGGACCACATGGCGGAGAAGCGCCCGGACACACCAAAGCCTGTGCGCCCCATAGTCGGGTTCAGACACCAGCGCCGGTGCCCAAGGCGATCGATGTTCGAGGCGTCGGAGTCGTCCATGTATTGGTCCACCGAAGTGGGCAGGGTGCTGCCAATGGCCAGGTTGCTGTTGCCCGCTCCCTTCTTCCCATCCTTATACAACTTATCGTCGGTGTCCGGCGGCTGCTCGGGTGTATGGGTGATCGTGCCCAAGCGCCGGCAGACCTCGGCCGCGGCATCGCAGAGCTCATTCCACTTGGCCAGCAGCTCCATGTCCTTGTAGTGCAGATGGCAGAGGGCCCGGTAGGCCTGCAGCCTGCGCAGGGCCATGGCGCGGGTCTGCTCCACCACCTGCTCGTCGCTCAGCCCCTCGTGGTCACCATACCCAGGCCCCCAGACCTCGGCGAGCTGATCCAATAGATCGACTTGCCGGCGCGGGAAGGGCTGCACGTCATCAATCTCGAGTACGGCACCTGCCTTCCAGGTCTGAGTGCTGATGACGCGGCCATGATCCTTGACTTTTAGGGCGCCGTCCAGCACGCCGTCCCTGTACTTAGCAGTCAGCACCCACTTCCCATCTTCGCTGCTCTGAATGTACTTGCCGGCCTGCACTCCGCGCTTGTAAGAGGTCGTGATTGCGCGCTGGCCATTCTCGAAGAATCGCTCCCAACGCCCACTTAGGACGCCGCGATTCCATGTCACGACCATATGCCGCTTTCCGCTAGGAAAGTAGCGCAGCTCGCGGCCGTCAAGCAGGTCCTCCTCGTAGGTCGCCTTAATAAACGTGGTCCCGTCCGGCCAGAACTCCTCGAAATCGCCGTGCTTCTGCCCCGCTTCATTTACGGAATAGCGCCTGAGTAAGGCCCCCGAGTCGTCGGTCTCTGTCACGACCCCGTCCACGGGATCATCCCCCCGGTTGCCAGCAAAGCCCGAGCTTGCGAGGCCCATTATCAGCAGGCAGAGCAGGATTCGCGCTCCCATCGTCATTCGCTTTCACCGTCGCGCATCTGTTTTCCGTCGCAGTTCAAGATTCCATCATAGGTAACTTAGCCGCGAACCGCGGGCCTGCAGACGCAACCGAAACACGCCAACCTTGGCTAGACCAAATCTGTGTCGATCAGCTGGTACCACCAGTTCTTCCGCAGCCAGAGCATGTCGAAGGGCTTGTGGTAGCTGTGACCGATCATGAAGTAGTCGCTGGGGTGCACGCGCCAGCCCAGGTCCTGGAAGTGCTCGAACCAGTGGGTCCAGTCGGGAAAAATCCCGGTCATAGAGCCGGCTCCGTCCCGGGCCGCAAGGGCGCAGACGCCGCGGTGCAAGAGGTCCACGACCTCGGGCTCTTCAGGCGGCACAAGCCAGTCCACGAGCAGCCCCATGTCGCGCTCGATCCACTCGCCAAAACGGTAGACCGCGTAGCCGCGCAGGATGCCCTCGCTATCGCGCACTCCTATGACGGTGTAGTCGTGCTTGGGGTGATCGAAGATGCGCCAGTTGAGGAAGCGATCATCGCGGATCGCACTGGTGCCCCAGGCTGGTGCGCAGCGGTCCCAGATCCACCGGGCTTGGTGGTCGAAGCGTTCAATCACCTCTAGGGTCAGGGTACCGCCGGCGTGTGCGCCTTCGACTCCCATGGAGTCCAGAACCGAAAGATCCGTGTCTGTAGCAATCGCCCGGCGCAAGAGAGTCTGGGTGCGCACGATCTCGTATTTAAGAAACGTCTTGCCGATACGCCACGCGGACCAGATTGGCCAGCCATAGTGCAATAGGTCCTTGTCCGAGCCGCCGTAGGTGTCGATGAATTCCCAGACCGTCTTGACGAATAGACCCGGCCTGCGCAGCCCCTTGCGATGATCGGGATGTACGAAAGAGTCGACGCTCTGGCCGAAGATGCGCTCTTCGTCTGCGATCCAGACCCTTACGGGCAGTACCGCATTCTGAGCGGCGACCTGCCCGTCCTTTACAGCGACAATCACACGGGTTCCCGCGGGATTGTCCCGGAAAGCCCAGCGCCACTCTTTCATCGTGCGTGGAACAAAGTCGGGGTTGCCCTCGGCAAAGGAGGCGTTAAAGGACTCGAGCAGGGACTCCTCGTCCCCCTCCTCGATCGGCCGGATGTCGTAACCCGGAACGTGGGATCGCTTCTCTTCGGCGGGAATCTCGTCGCTTGTCATCGTTTCACCGGCCCCCTAGCAGAGGTCCGTATCACCAAGGGTGTAGTACCAGTTGTTCCGCAGCCAACGCATGTCGTGGCGCTTGGAGTAGTTGCGCCCCACTAGGAAATACGACGTGTCGCGCACTCGAAAGCCGGCCTCCTGGAAGCCAAGCCACTCGTGGCAGCTGTCCGGGAAGAGCGCTGCAATTTGGGAAGCGCCGGACTCGACAGCCACTGCACGCTGCCAGGCCAAGAGCTCGATCGTGGCGCCCAAATCGAAAGGCGCTCGGTTGCCCTCTGGGCCAGCGACCATCCAGTCGCAAACCAAGGAGCTCTCCACTCCGTCGAATGTGCCGACTCGCTGGACGGTTAGGCCGACAAGCTCGCCACTGCGCCGGGCAGCCGCAATCCTGTAGTCGTTGCTCGGGTTCTTCACGTAGCGCCAGTCGAGCTGCGCCTTGTCGCGGACCGCAATCGCGCCGGTCCGCTCGGCGTGCTTCTGGAATAACTCCACCGCGTCTTCTGGAAACTCCGTGAGTTCCTGGACTTCCACCCCACTCCCCACCGGTCCAAGGTCTGGAAGTTGCACCTTCTCGGTGTCAGCGATCAGCTTGAGCTGGGTGCGAACGAGCTCGTACTGCAGGTAGGTCTTGCCGATGCGCCAAGCGGGCGGCACGGGCAGCCCCCACATCACCGTGTCCTCGTCAGGGCCCGTACCGCCATAGCGCTCGGCATAGGGGTAGCCAGTCAAGACGAAGAAGCCTGGCTTCTTGAGCCCACGCCGGAAGCTGGGATCGGTCATCGAATCGACGGCCTGGCTAAAGTTCGCCTGCGCGCCCTCCAGCAGCATGCGTTGGGCGACGCCGGCATACTGGCTAATGACCTGGCCATCTTCTGTGATCGCAATCGAGATGCGCCACCCCGACGGGTTGTCGAGATAGCACCAGCGCCACTGCTCCATCGTGCGGGGCACAAAATTCGGATCGATGCCCGAGAAGACTCGATTGAAAGTATCGAGGATGGCGACCTCGTCGCCGGGCTCGTACTCGCGAATGGTATAAGGGGGAAGTTCGCTCACGGGGGAGAGACTACCCCACGGGCTACGGCGGCGTCCCGGGCCCCGACAAGAAAAATGGCGGGAGTGCATGGGAATCGAACCCACCAGTCCCGCTGTTCACGAAACTCACCGGCTTTGAAGGCCGGACGGCACACCAGCACCGATCCACTCCCGCTTGAGAGCGCCGGAAGGGTAGCCTGCCCAGCGCCCCTTGTCATGGACTCCCGGTCGAAAGTCGACCTGTTCACAAACTGTCAGAAACAGGCCCCTCTAAGCGGAATTGCTCGCTCCATGGTAGGTTTTACGGGGCGCATCCCACGCCTGTCTCCCCCATACAAAACCGGAACCCCCTTAGGAGCCTTACATTGAGTAAGACACATTGGATCGCTTGTGCGGCGACTTTGGTCGCCGCAAGCAGCCTGGCCTCTGCCCAAAATTACGACGTCAGCATCGACCAAAAGGTTGTGCTTCAGACTATCCAGACAGGCAACACGCCCTTGACTGCCGGCAAGTCCACCATCATCCGCGCGAGCCTCGCCTCCAAAGGGTCGATTCCCGCAGGCATGGCCATCGATGGCATCTGCCGTGTCTTCGTCGGTGGCGTCGAGATTCCAGAGTCGCCCCTGTACTCCCAGAACGGGCCCCTGATCCCCGCGGGCGACCCGAACCTGATCAACCTCAACGACTCGCTCAACTTCTACTTCATTCCGCCGGTGTCCAGCCAGGTGACGTTTGAGATTGAGATCAACCCCGCCGGACCGAACCAGGTCCCCGAGACCGACTTTAGCAACAACACCCACACCAGCGGCACGTTCAATTTCCAGTGCCGCGACACACCCGAGGTCGTCTTCGTTCCAATCGACTATCGCCCCGGTGGTGGATCGACTCCGAATCTCCCGGATCCCGCGCTTATCGAACCCGGTGTTGGCGACAACTTTATCCAGGGCATCTTTCCCGGGAGCGACTGGGAGTACCGCCCCTACGACAACGGCTCGAAGCTCTGGACTAGCAGCCTCTCCGGAACGGGCTCGTCCCTGAACAGCTCGCTTATAGCAGAGTTGCAGCTCATGAACCCGAAGCCTGACTTTATTTACGGGTGGGTCCCCGGCAGCCTTCCGTACAACGGACAGGCAAGCGGAGTACCTGGACTGGCGGGCATCGGCAACACCCAGGTCATTCGCCACCAGCGGACCTTCGCCCACGAGCTTGGGCACTTGTTTGGCAAGAACCACAACAACACCAGCATCAACACGATTGGCGTTGACGTGGAGAGCCACCTTGCAATCACCCAGTCCCTGCCCCAGATCAAGGACGGAGGCAAGAAGGACATCATGGCTGCTGGCCTGCTTACCAACGCCGCTTGGGTCGCTTCGTCGAACTACAACTCCTTCTTTAATAACAGCAAGTTCCAGTGCCCTACTTTTGCGGCAACGGCCGCTGTTCAGCCCAAGGGCATGTACATCGGCGGGATCTTTGACCGCACGACCGGCGACTTCAGCCTAGACCACAGCTTCACGCTGGAGGGCGTGCTTACCGAGCAGCCCGTGCCTGTTTCAGGGTCCGATCTTGAGCTCTTCTTTTTGGGCTCGGGCACCGGTAGCAACGTGCTTGCGCACCTAGGCCTGGCATCCCGCGCAGAGTCCTGTTCTACGGTTGGCCTGCAATCTCTTGCGGCCCCCTTCTCCGCGACCCTGCCTAGCCATATATCCCCCCGGGAAGTGATGGCCGTTGAGGTTCGTGACCGCTCTGGCAGGGTGCTCGCGCACCTCGACCGCTCCCCCAACGCGCCCCAGGTGAGTTTTACCGCGCCCCGCCCAAGCGAGTTGATTCCCACTACTCTCACCCTGGAGTGGGAGGCCACCGACGCCGATGGCGACAGCATGAGCCAGCACCTGCGCTACAGCCCCAACGGCACGCGCTTCATGCCCCTAGCCATGAATATTGAGGGGACCAGCTATACCGTCGACATGGCCGGTCTGCCGCGCCTACAGACGGGCAAAGGATTCTTCGAACTGGTGGTCTCTGACGGCCTCAACACGACGACGACGCGCACGAAGAAGCTGCGCCCGACGCTCCAACTCGCAACACTGCTGGGTGCCGCACCCTCCACCTACATCCTGACTCCCGACCTAAACAAGTCCTTCCCCAAGGCTGCCACGGTGCTCCTGCACTGCTCGGCTTGGGACCTTGAGGATCGGGGTCTTACCGGTGCAAGCGTTGTTTGGGAATCGAACCTCGACGGGCAGATCGCAACGGGCCGCGTGACAAGCGCGGCCGACCTGTCGGTTGGCAACCACATTATCACTGTCACGGTAACCGACAGTGAAGGCCTGTCGTCCACAGACATCACCAGGGTCAAGATCACTGATCGCGCCCTGCCCGGGGTCACGGTAACGTGCCAGACAGACCTCGCCTTCGGCGGCCCTGGCAGCTCGCTGTTGGAAGTCTGCGGCGGCGACCTGTCCACGGGGACCACAGCCGACCTAAGCCTGACGGGTGCTGCGCCCTCTGCGCCCATGTGGCTCTTGGTTGGAGGCGTGAACAACCCCACGCCCCTCTTCGGCGGTACGATCTTGCCGTCTCCTGCGACCAACATCTTCAGCGCTTTCACCGACGCAGCGGGTGAGTTTACCGTGACCGGCATCGCCGGTGGTGGCGGGCCGGCATCGCTCTTTGCCCAGATTGCCTATCTCGACGCCGGGCAGGTCCAGGGCCTCGGTATCTCCAACGCAATCCGCGTGGACTTTCTGCCCTAAGCTAGCTTGAAAAAAGGTCACCCGGAGTCTCTCCGAGCTGACCCTCCGTGGCGCGCCCAGAGCTCTGGGTGCGCCACTTTTCGTTCCTGACGATTCGTACTAAGTAAGCCGAAGCACGCCCGGCTCGCCGGCGAAGATACTTGCCAGCTTGCTGCTGGGCACACCGCCGGCCCAGCGACGAAAGACACGCGGAGAGTCCAGGGCCAAGCGCTCTCTGGCCTCGAACCCCACGGAGAAGGGCAGCTCGAGGGCGCCGCCCACAGGGGCTTGGCCTAGGTCCGGAATCCGCAGCCGCAGGGTCTCGCCGCCGTAGGCGGTCTCGATCCCAAGCCGCGCCACCAGATGGGCATCCACCAGTCCACCGGAGTCCTCGACCCGTAGCAGCAGGGTGTCGCCCCTGCGTCGAATCACTACGCTGGCGAAGGGGGCGCCCGGGGACTCGCGCAGCATCGGCAAGCGGCGTGTCTCCTCTCCCAACTCCAGGCGCCGGCGCCGGCGGACGGTGGTATCCAGCTTGAGGCGGGTAGGCATCGTGCTGGGTAGGCCTTGCTGCTTGTGATCACTCTCGGTCCAAAGGAAATCAGCGACCAACTTGGGGTCCTGCCCCGGCGATCTAGAGCCCCCCTTTAGTTTGAAATGGAACTCGTGTAGCTCGCCGCTGGCCAGGCCGAACTGCTCTGGTAGCTGCCCCACTTCGTAGGCGCCGCCGGCCGCTTCCAGTGCGACCTGAACCTTTACCGGGAAGGGAAATGGGTTGCGGATACGGGCCTTTGGATTCCAAGTTCCGCACCAGTCCGAGGTACCCGGCTCCAGTACTGGGCGCGCGTCGGGATGCAGCTCGCCCCCCCCATTCGGATCTACCTGGGCCCCCTGTTGCGCTTCCGCAAATCCCCAAACCTCGAGCTCGTCGCAGCGCACCGCATAGCCCCCCCGATCCTTGGGGGTCATGGCGACCAAGGTCCGGATCGCGAGGGCTCGGCGGGGTTCGTTGGTGTTGATTCCAAACAGCGGCGTGCGGAAAGCCTCGAGCAGATCGACCGGCTCATCCACGGACCACGACCAGCGCTCGCAAGGCCAATCCGCAGCCCCCACCGGGCCGGCGGCTCGGGGGCTCCAGCCGCCCGGCCCGACGCCATAGGCCTCTATCCTCTCGTCGCGAACAAAGCGCCGGTCGGCCTCGTTCGCGATCACGCCTAAGAACATCGAAGGCAGTCCCATATCCCGTGCCTCTAAGCAGACCGAGCGATGGAACGAAGCGATGATGAAGGGCGTCTTTGCGCCGCGGAAGCGCTCCGGACCCAAGGTGCGCGCGACTGCAGGCAGCAAGCTCGCATCCTTGATCTCGATCATGTGGTACGGAGCCGAGCCCGTTCCTTCGCCGGCCACGCTCCAGGCCTCCTCGAAGGTAGGCAGGTGGACTCCCTCGAAGCGCGGGCTGTGCCAAGCTCCGGCATCCAGGTGGAATAGTTCTGCAAGGCTGCGCTCGGTCACCAGGCCACTGCCGTCGGTCGTCCGGCCAAGGGTATCGTCGTGCAGCAGCACAGCTTCCCCATCTAGGGTCCGCTGCAGGTCGTACTCGATGCCGTCCAATCCCAGGTTTAGAGCCTCCTGGAGGGACGGTATCGTATTCTCGGGCGCGTCCCACGGAGCGCCGCGATGCCCGAGAATCCACGGGGAGCCAGCCCCAAGGTGCACATTACTTTTGCTTATCTGCTCACTTGCCATGGCACAGTCTTTCCAAATAAGGCCCACTTGGGAAGAATCCTTCCATGGCCCGCTACGAAAGTCCCCTAGAACGCTTGCTCTATCGCCTCGCCGCCCTGGGCGTCATAGGCGCAACAGGACTGCTGCTATGGACGATTTTTAAGGACAGTATCCTGTGGAACGAGACCCTGGAGTCCGCGGGAGCGTCGGTGGCGGCCTTGGGCAAGTACATCGTCTTCCGGGGCCTCAGCGCGGGCTCTAGCCTAGGTCCCTACGGGATGGTGTTGCTGGTTCTGTTGATCGACTTGAACATCTGCATCGCCCTGACCAGTGGCGTAAAGCACCTAGAGCGCGCCCCCGCCCTAGGCCGCTGGATTCGAGTTGCTCGGCGCCGGACAAAGCTCGTGCTCGATGCCAACCCCGGGCTCCAGGGCATGGCATTTTTTGGCGTCACCCTGTTCGTGTTCCTGCCCTTACCCGCCACGGGCGGTGTCATGGGAACCTTCGCCGCGCGCCTCATCGGACTCTCCAGGCTGGAGGGGCTATGTGCCGTCGGTCTGGGAGCGGGCGGAATCGGGCTGGTCTTTGCTGTCTTGGGCCAGGGCTTGAAGGACAGTTTCGAGCAGCTCGGGCCCCTCGGGTTAGCCGTGGCGGCCGTCCTAGTCGGCATTCTTGGCTGGCTCGTCATCCTGCGCGTGCGAAGGATTCTAAAATCGGAAGGGTAGTGTTTCCAGGGGCTGCTTGCTCGTTCCAGCGATCCGACGGCCTAGCTAAACCTGACAAAGCCGTCGGTCTTGTCGACGAACTGGCCGACCTTGTGCACGGGTAGGTCCCGGGCCGCGAGCTCGTCCTCGAGCTTTGCGGCATAGGCCGGATCGATCACGATCAGCAGGCCGCCGGAGGTCTCCGCATCGAAGAACAAAAGCTCGAGGGTCGCGTCCACGGAAGCTGCTGTCCGCACGTGCTCGCCAATATTGACCTTGCCCTTCTTCGCGCCGCCGGACAAGTTGCCGGCCTTGGCCAGAGCGTGGGCACCGGGGAAGATCGGCACCGCGGCCGCCTCGATCTCCAGACACAGGTCCGAGGATCGAGCGATGTTAAGGCCGTGGCCCGCGAGCCCGAATCCCGTGATATCGGTAGCGGCTCGGGCGCCGGCTATGTTCATGGCCTCGGCTGCCCTGTTGTTCAAGGTCGCCATCTGGATCGCGGCGGGCTTAAGTTCGTCCCAGCCGATCTTCCTGAACTTGGCCGCCGTAGTCATGGTGCCCATGCCGAGGGGCTTGGTCAGGTAGACCACGTCCCCCGCCTTTGCACCTGCATTCGTCGCAAGGCGCGAGCGCTCTACCACGCCGGTTACAGAGAAGCCGAATTGCACGTCCGACTCGACCGTATGTCCACCCGCGAGGATCGCGCCGGACTCCTTCACCTTCTCGTAGCCGCCCTTCATGATCTCGGCCATCCACTCTCGGTTGAACCCGCACGGAAACCCGGCCAGGCACATGGCTGTGACAGGCCGTCCACCCATAGCGTAGACATCCGAGAGCGAGTTCGCCGCGGCGATCGCGCCGTAATAGTAGGGATCGTCCACCACCGGCGGGAAGAAGTCCACCGTCTGCACGAGCGGTAGCTCCACGCCAGCGGGAAGTCCTTCCGACTCACCGAGCACCACGACACCCGCGTCGTCTAGTGTCAGCGGACCAACTAAAAGACGTTGGCTTGCCTCGTCCGTAACGCCGCGCAAGACCTGCGCGAGCTCCCCTTGGGGCATCTTGGCCGCTCAGCCCGCGGCTGCGGAAAAGTCCGTCAGCCGCTTGTTCTTCTTAAAAATGTTCATGATGGGAGAGAGGGTATCGAGCCGAGACCCATTTGTCAGTAGCGGGTGCCCCGAAGTGCGTTTGCGAAGGGCAAAGTGCCGCGGAACGACTTCGGCTGGCTGCTGTGAGTCCCCAAGGGGGACAAACACGACGCCTTTCTCGGCTGTAAGGATCCCCATGCGCCTTAGGTCGAAGGAGCTACTTTCTAGGGTGGCCCCTAGAGACAAGGTCGAGAGGGTCAAGGCGATACCCGGCTCAAGTCAGAAGCATCGGAGGCCCAATCCACAGTCCTCAATGTTCAGAACGAACCATTCCCCGGTATGAGCACGAGCAGAAACACGAGCAAGGCTCTCCCAACTAGCCCAAGCTCGCAAACGCTGCCAGCAGCCGCTTGTCGTCGCCAGGCAGCAGGGTGCGCAGGTCGAGCCAGATGGCGTCGTCTTGGGTGCGAACGAACACGGGCGGCGAGGCGGCGCGCAGGCGCTGCGCCAGGGCCGTGACGCCACCGTCCGAAGACACGCGGATCTGCAAGCAGGTGGTCTCGAGTTCGACACCGGGGGCGCTACCGCTGCCGGGTTGGCTGGTGGCTTCGACGATCTCGAGGCTGCAGCCATCCGCTTGGATAATGGGCTGGTCCTTGAGCTGAGCGAACAGCTGCTCGGCGGCCTGCCTAAGCTCGGCTGGCTTGCGGCGCAGCAGCGCCCTGGCGGGGATCTCGTCACCGCGGCCTTCCAGGTACAGCTCGAAGGTACGCTCGAGCCCCGCGAGCCCGACCTTGTCCAGACGCATCGCACGATACAGGGGGTTCTTGCGCATGTCCTCGATCGCGCCGGCGTTGCCCGCGAGAATACCTGCCTGGGGCCCGCCGAAGAGCTTGTCGCCGGAGAAAGACACCACGTCGGCGCCGCTTTGGATCGCATCATCGAGCAGGGTCTCGCCCACAAGACCTTCGATCGTCGTCAGTCCGGGTACACCGTTGTTCAGAAAGCCTGCGCCCAGGTCATAGACGCTGGGCAGGCCGTGGGCCTTGGCAAGGCTCGCAATGTCCTCCATCTCGACCTCCTCCGTAAAACCGATGACGGCGAAGTTCGAGCGGTGCACCTTTAGCAGCAGCCCGGTCTCGTCGTTGATCGCCTTCTGGTAGTCGCCGATGCGCGTGCGGTTCGTGGCGCCGACGCCGACCAACTTTGTGCCGGCCTGCTCCATGACGTCGGGCATGCGGAAGGAGCCGCCGATCTCAACTAGCTCGCCGCGGCTCGTGATGGTCTGCTTGCCCTTGGCGAAGGTCGTCAGGGCCAGCACACAGGCCGCAGCGTTGTTGTTCACGGCGATGGCCGCTTCGCAGCCGATGAGGCGCTGGGCGAGCTCGCTCAGGCGGTCGTCACGGCGGTTGCGCTGGCCAGAGAATCGGTCCACTTCCACTACGCAAAAGCCGCCGGCCGCAGCGGCCATCGATGCGGCTGCCTCGGGGTGAACCGGAGCGCGCCCAAGGCCCGTGTGCAGCACGATGCCCGTGGCGTTGACGGCGGGCACAATGCCGCGGCCATGTTCTTCGAGCACAAGGTTTGCGAGCCTCCTCATAAGCCCGTCCGTACGCTGGTCGTCCGAGAGTCTCGCCTGCAGTTCGTCGGCATCAAGTAGCCCGTCGGCGATCTCGCTGCGCCAGTCGGAGATGATCTCCTGGACAAAAGCGCGCAGAAGCTCGCGCCCCACGCCCTCGGCCAAGCTGGCCACTGCGGGGCGCAAGAGGACTTCGTCGACCTTAGGAAGCAGTCGGAAGGGCTTGGTGATATCCATGTCCATAGGGTACCGCGCCGGGAATCCGTCTCCCGTAAAAACGAGCTAGTCCCCGGTAGTTTGTTCCCAGTCGTGACCAAGCAATGGACCAGCACCGGCCAAATATCAGCGGATGGGTGGTCGCGGATGGCCGTATCGAAGAGGCCCCGGGCGGCGGTCAAGTCCCCATGATTGAAGGCGATTTGGGCTAAATAGCCGTGCCCCTTGGCGGCATTCTTGGCCCTGTCCCGCTTATGAATCCCAATGCGCTCCATGCAAGCAAGTGCAATCGCTGCCCCCACGACACGCTCGGCAGCCTCCGAGTCCGCGAACCAAGAATACGCCTCGCCTAGGGCGTAGCGGGCGTGGAATCTAGCGCTTGTGTGGAGACCTTATGAATCGGCCTCCTCCTCGCGGCCAAGTTTGAAGGCCAGCAGCGCTGCAATGCCGTCTGGAAAGTTGTACGGGCCAATAAACCTCTCGGCCGCCGAAATCAGATGCTGCTCTTCGCCGTTCTCCAGCAAGTAGCCTTCTCATCCAAGCGATAGGTCTAGGTCCAAGAATCTCCACCACCCTCAGGTTCCCCCTAGCTCCACGGTCGCAATCTTCGCAGACTACCCCCCATGCACCCGCTCCTTCGACTCAGCCTAGAGATTGATCGCTTGAATCGCCGGATCTACAGCGCGACCTGTTGGTTGACCCTGGCGATGGTGCTGATCGGCGCGTTCAACGCCCTAGCTCGCTATGGCGATCGTTTTCTGCCCATGCGGATGTCCTCGAATGGTTGGATCGAGCTGCAGTGGTACTTCTTTAGCCTAGTTTTCCTGGCGGCAGCGCCCTACGCACTGCGACTCGAGAGCCACGTGCGTGTTGATGTGTTCTACGGGCGCCTATCGATGCGCGGTAAGGCCTGGATCGACCTTCTTGGGGGGCTACTATTCCTGCTGCCCTTCTGCATCTTTGCCTTCTGGTTAGCTTGGCCCAGCGCGATGCAATCTTTTGACATTCGGGAGACCTCCCCGGACCCCGGTGGCCTGAGTCGCTGGCCGATCAAGCTGGCGGTTCCGATCGCCTTCGTCTTGCTGACTTTACAGGCTGTAGCTGAGGTCTTGCGCCGTGCACTCTTCCTTGCCAACAAGGTCTCGGCTGAGGATGCGGGGCTCGCTCCGATCAAAGGCGCAGGTGAACAAGGTGCCCCCGACCCGGAGGCGAACAATTGATCGAGTTCCTCGGACCCATCATGTTTGCGGTCGTCTTCCTGATGATCTTTCTGGGCTACCCTGTCGCCTTCTCCCTGGGCGGCGTGGCCTTGATCTTCGCCTACCTGGGTGTCGAAGCAGGCTTCTTCGGATGGTCCTACCTCACGGCCTTCCCCGACCGCGTGTTCGGGGTCATGTCGAATCAAATTCTGCTGGCCGTGCCCTTCTTCATCTTCATGGGAACGATGTTGGAGAAGTCAAAGCTAGCCGAGGATCTGCTGCGCACGATCGGGCTGCTATTCGGTCCCATGCGCGGCGGACTCGCCCTGGCCGTTGTCTTCGTCGGCACTCTGCTCGCTGCGGCCACCGGCGTGGTTGGCGCCTCGGTCGTTGCCATGGGCATGATCAGCTTGCCGGTCATGATGCGCTATGGCTACTCGAACGAGCTCTCCAGCGGCGTCATCTGCGCGTCGGGAACCCTGGGCCAGATCGTTCCGCCAAGTGTGGTCTTGGTTGTGCTTGCGGACCAGCTCCAGGTCAGCGTCGGCGACCTCTTTGTCGGCTCCCTGGTTCCCGGTTTGATGCTGGCGGGCTTCTATGCCTTGTATGTAATCGGGGTCGCCTTCTTCCGGCCCGAATACGCTCCCGCCATGCCCAAGGCCGAGCGCGAGCAGGCCTCGGGCAAGCTCGCCGGGCAGGTCGTTCGAGCTCTCCTGCCACCCCTATTCCTGATTTTGGTGGTCCTGGGTTCAATCTTCATGGGCGTTGCCACGCCCACGGAAGCTGGTGCTTTGGGCGCGGTGGGCGCCATGATCCTGGCTAAGATCAACGGTCGCCTCAACCTGTCCGCCCTGCGCGGCACGATGCAAGAGACGACCAAGTTGACGTCCATGGTCGTGTTCCTCTTGATCGGGTCAACGCTCTTCAGCTTGGTCTTTCGGGGCCTCGAGGGCGACCTCTGGATCGAGGGATACCTCACGAATCTTCCCGGCGGCCGCATCGGCTTGTTGATCGCATGCAACTTAGCGGTCTTTGTGCTTGGCTTCTTCATCGACTTCTTCGAGATCGCCTTCATCATTCTGCCCCTGATGGTGCCGGCCGCCCGCGTGCTTGGGATCGAAGGCGACGAGATGGTCTGGTTCGGCGTCATGTTGGGCATGAACCTCCAGACGAGCTTCCTCACGCCGCCCTTCGGCTTCAGCCTCTTCTATCTGCGGGGTGTCGCGCCCAAGGAGATTCCGACCAGCGCGATCTACCGAGGCGCACTGCCCTTCATCGGCATCCAGGTCATCGGCCTAGCGATCATCGTTTTGTTCCCGGAAGTTGTCACCGGGATGCTGGACTAAGCGCGCTACTTACCCAAGGCGCTGCCGCCCATGGCGAAGTCCATGTACGACAGCTCGGCGGCGCCAAACCAGTCGAAGGAGTCGTCCCGGAACTTACGCCACTGGCCAAGGATCTTGGCATAGCGAGCGTCGGCCGCAGCCTCGGTCTCCAGAAGCTCCTCGGCGGCCACCCGCGCCGCGGCAAGAATGTCCTCGGGGAAGCGCCGGACGGTGATGTCCTGCTCCAAGAGCCGCTTCCAGGCAGCCGGGTTCTTCGCGTCATAGCGCGTCATCATCGCAGTGGCGCCCTCGCGGGTGGCGGCCTCGATCATGGCTTTGTATTCCGCCGGCAGCTCGTCCCAGGCTGCTTGATTCACCAAGAAAGACAGGTTGGGGCCCGGCTCCCACCAGCCCGGGTAGTAGTAGTTCTTCGCGACCTTGTAGAAGCCCAGCTTCTCGTCGTCATAGGGCCCCACCCACTCTGTCGCGTCGATGGCGCCGCGCTCCAGGGCCGGGTAAATGTCGCCGCCGGCCAGCACCTGCACGTTCACCCCAAGGGCGTCCATGACCTTGCCGCCCTGGCCGGGGATGCGCATCTTAAGCCCCTTCAGGTCGTCCATTCCCCCGACGGGATTCTTGAACCAGCCGCCCATCTGCGCGCCGGTGTTTCCACCCGGGAAGTTGATGATGCCAAAGTCTGCATAGACCTCACGCATCAACTCCAAGCCGCCGCCCTCCATCAGCCACGCGGTCTGCTGCCGCGCCGTCAAGCCAAAGGGCACGCAGGTGTCAAAGGCTAGGGCAGCGTCCTTGCCAGTGTAGTAGTAGCCCCCCGTCTGGCCGATCTGGGCCGCGCCGTTTTGCACCGAGTCGAGCACCTGCATCGCGCCGACCAGCTCGCCAGCTTCCATCACGCGAATCGTGAACTGCCCACCGCTCATTTCCGCGACTCGCGCTGCCAAGACCTCGGCCGCGCCATAAATGGTGTCGAGAGACGAGGGAAAGCTCGAAGCCAGGGTCCAGCGCACGCGCTTGCCCAGGCCGCCCGTGGCAGCGCCCGCACCCGTACCCGCTTTCGTACCACAGCCCGCAGCCACCGCCGCCGCGCCAACCAGCCCACCCGTGATCAGCTTCCGTCGATTTATCCTTTGGTTCATGCCTGTAGTGATAAGCAACTCACGCCCAAGGCGCAAGCGCTACAGGCCGTGCTCGGTCCCAGCCTTCTTCGTTAGCCCGGCCAAAACAAGATCACAGGAGTCGCCGGGCATGGCGCAGAGCTCTTCCTTCGGCACATCTCAACAGCAGGTGATCATGCTCCAGATGCGCTTGTTCAGGTGGTCGCCCTTGGTCACGGAGTTGTAGGGTCTTCGCGCGCCACTCAACACGGCCGCCCCGTCAAGTTTGTTAGAATCCGCTATGAGCTCATCAGACATCGCCTTCGTCTTCAGCCCGGACTTGGACTTCAGCCTGCCGGACTTCGCGGACCTAGGCAACGAGGGCCAGGCGGGAACGGGCAACGTGCATGTCTTCGACGGCGCTCGCGCCAGCCGCGCTCTCGGTCTCTTCCAAGAGGGCTATCCCGAGCGCAATCCCAACATCATCGCGCCTGTCGCCGCGACGCAAGAGGACCTCGCCCATGGCCTCTGCCCAAAGTACCTAGCCGCCCTCGCGGACCCGGCGATTGCCCCCGCGCTCATCGCCGAGATCATCGAGGTGCCCGCTGCCGCCGGTGCATCCCTAGAGGCCCTCGACCAAGTTCTCCTGACGCCCATGCGGCTAGCGGCCGGCGGCACCCTGGACGCTGTTCGCATCGTCCTGGACCCAAAGCGCGACTCCCCCATCGCGATTAACCTTGGAGGCGGCTACCACCACGGCCACTACGACCGCGGCCAGGGCTTCTGCGTCTACAACGACATCGCGATCGCGGCGGCTTTAGCCGAGCGCGAGTACGGCATCCGGCGCGTGCTCTCGGTGGACGTGGATGCGCACCAGGGCAACGGAACGGCGACGTTCTTTGGGGGTAGGTCCGATCGCGCGCACCTGGACCTCTACAACGAGGACATCTGGCCTGGTGACGATGACGCGTGGGCCGCGACCCGCTGGCCGGTGGGCCTGCCAAGTGGCACGAAGGGCGCGGCTTACCTGGCGGTCCTAGAAGCCAGCCTCGACCTTGCTCTGGGCGAGTTCGAGCCCGAGTTGATCCTCTACAACGCGGGCACGGACACCCTGGATGTGGATTTACTGGGTGGTCTTTGCCTCACTCTTGCGGATATCCGGGCGCGAGATGCCTTGGTACTAGCCAAGGCCGCCGAGCGCGGCGTTCCCCTGGTCGCCGTCCCTAGCGGCGGCTACTCCGATTCCAGCCACATCGCCCTCTCGGGGCTCTTGGAAGTCGCCTCCCGTCCGCGTACCCTCTCCTAATGCCTGCCTCAACCACATCCTCCAACAGCTCGACGAATTTGACCACGACAGGCCCCCTCTGGAGTCTGCGCACGCCGGATTCCGCCCTGGTCGGACGCCTGGCCAAGCGCCTAGACCTGGCCTCGCCCATCGCGGCGCTCTTGGTCAATCGCGGACACGAAGAGCCCGCGAACACGCGCAGTCATCTGGAGGCAAGTCCGATGGGCCTGCACGATCCAATGCTCATGCCGGACATGCAGAAGGCTTGCGAGCGCCTGCAGCAGGCCGTCGAGGGTGGCGAGACGATCCTTGTGCACGGCGACTACGACGTGGACGGTGTGACCGGCACGACGATCCTGATGCGGCTCTTCGATTTACTTGGTGCTAAGGCGGTCTGGCACATTCCGAATCGCATGACCGATGGCTACTCCTTCGGCGACCACTCGGTCAAGAAGGCCCAGGACAACGGCGCGACCCTGGTCATCAGCGTGGACAACGGAACCAGTGCCTTCGAGACGATCCACAAGCTCAAGCAGCTGGGTATCGACACGATTGTGACCGATCACCACGAGCCGCCGAAACCCAGCGAGGAATACGGCGAGCTTCCCTGTGCGGTCGCGATCGTAAACGCGAAGCTGCCGACGTCAACCTACCCCTTCCCCGAGCTCTGCGGAGGAGCAGTTGCCTTTAAGCTGGCTTGGGCATTCGCCAAGCACACCGAGGGTACCGAGCGCGTCAGCACGCGCTTCAAGGCATTCCTCGAGGACGCCCTCTCCTATGTGGCCATCGCGACCCTGTGCGACGTGGTGCCCCTGCGCGATGAGAACCGCATCTTTGCGCGCTCGGGATTGGCTGCGCTAGGCCGCTCGAAGAACCCTGGTCTCGCTGCCCTAGCTAAAGTCGCTGGATTGGACGAGAAACCTAAGATTGGAGCCCAGGACGTCACCTTTGGAATCGGTCCGCGCATTAACGCGTCCGGCAGGTTGGGCAGCGCCAAGAGCGCCGTCGAGCTGCTGCTGGCCAAGGACGAAAAGGAAGGCAAGCGCTTGGCAGCTGTGCTCGACGAGATGAACATCGAACGCCGTGCCATTGAAAAGGACGTGCTCGAAGAGGCCCGGGAAGAGGCGGAGAAGTACCGCGACAAGACCAAGTACCCGATCCTCTTCGTCGCTGGCCAGGGCTGGCACCAGGGCGTGGTGGGCATCATCGCCGCGCGCCTGACGGAGGAGTACGGACGCCCTGCCATCGTGATCGGACTGGATGGCGACGAGGGACGCGGCAGCGCTCGCTCCATTGCAGGCTTCAGCGTACTGGAAGCGATGCACGGCGCCGCAAAGCAGTTCATGCGCTACGGCGGCCACGCAGCAGCCGCCGGCTGCGAGATCCGGGAGGACCAGGTTGAAGCCGCAAGGGAATCCGTCAACGCCCACACGAAAGCGTGGCTCGCTGAGCGCAACCTGACCGAGATCATCGCCCCGCCCCTGGTCCTGGACACCGAGCTCCCGCTCAGTGTTCTCTCGGACGGCATCATGCATCAAGTCGATCGCCTCGAGCCCTTTGGCGAGGCAAACGCCGAGCCGCTGTTCCTAGCCAGCGATGTGCGCCTCGACGGCCCGCCCCGCCGCGTGGGCGCCGACCAGTCCCACCTGATGGTCAACCTGCGCCAGGGAGCCAAGGTCTACAAGGCGATCGCCTTCAAGATGGGCCCCCGCGCCGACGAGCTCATCCCCGGCACCCCCATCCACATCGCCTACCGCCCGATGTGGAACACATTCCGAGGCCGCACCAAGCTCGAAATCCAGCTCCTCGACTTCCAGGTCGGCGACTTGCGCATCGCTTAGATAGCGCGGCCCCTAGTCCGCGTAGTCCGGATTCAAAGCGAAGTCGACCGGAGCGTCCGTGGCTTGCTGCCAGGCTTCGAGTTGGGCCTCGAGGCGCTTAAGGACCTCGGGCTTTGCGCTTGCCAGGTTCGTCTTCTCTCCGGGGTCTTCGGCTAGGTTGTAGAGCTCGAAGGTGTCTGTTTCGAAGGACTGAATGAGCTTCCAGTCACCGGCGCGCATGGCGCTGCTCGGGGTGGCTCGCCAGCCGGGGCGGGGGCCTTCCTCGGACATGGACCTGTAGCCGTGCAGGTAGGCGGGGAAGTGCCAGAAGATGGCCTCTCGGCCTAGGTCTGCGGTGGAGTCCGCGAGCACGGGGGCCAGGTTGCGGCCGTCGATGGGCGTGCCCTTCGGCAGCTTGCCGCCGGCCGCGGCCACTAGGGTGGGATAGAGGTCAAAGGTGAGCACAGGTTCGTGGCTGACCGTGGCTGGCTTAGTCACGCCGGGCCACCGTACGATGAATGGGACGCGAATGCCTCCCTCGTACAGCATTCCTTTGGAGCCGCGCAGCGGAAGCATGTCCGTCTCGGGGCTCCTGCCGCCGTTATCCGAAGCGAAGACCACGATGGTGTTCTCGGCCAACTTTAGCCTGTCGAGGGCGGCTAGGATGCGACCGACCTGGCCGTCCATGCCCTCGACCATCGCGCCGTAGCGCTGGTCCGTGTGCACCTCTCCTGGCTCGCGCTTCTCGATGCGTGCCAAGTCCTTGGCGTTCGGCTGGATCGGCGTGTGAACGGTGTAGTACGGAAGGTACAAGAAGAAGGGCTGGGCCTGATTGGATTCGATGAAGCCGATGGCCTCAGTGGTCAAGCGCTGGGTTAGGTATTCGCCGGCCGGTCCGTCGCTCAGTTCGGCGTTGCTGTAGGGGCTGAAGTACGAGGCTGGATGGCCGCGTTGATTGCCGGCGAGGTTGACGTCAAAGCCTTGGCCCAAGGGGCCCGTCTCGGAGCCCTCCCCTAGGTGCCACTTGCCCATGTGCGCGGTCTTGTAGCCGGCGTCCCGAATAGCCTCGGCTAGGGTCACGACACGTGGCTCGAGGCTGCGCTGGTTCTTCGTTGGAATCAAGACGCGCTCGGTCACGGGGCCGCGCGCGGAGCTGTTCACGGTGTAGATTCCCGTTCGAGGCGAGTATTGCCCCGAAAGGAGCGCCGCACGGGTCGGCGCGCAGTTCGGACTGTTTGCATAGGCATCCGTGAAGCGCATGCCCTGGTTTGCCAACTGGTCTAGGTGAGGCGTTTGGAAATAGTCGCTCCCGTAGGAGCTCAGGTCCCCATAACCAAGATCATCCGCCAGAATTAATACGATGTTCAGGGCGGCCTTCGGTGGCGGGTCCTGGCTTATTTTCCCCGCGACCCCAGGCACAACCAACAGCAAGAGACTCAGCCAATACTTCATGCCCCATTCCACCACGAATGCCTACGAGGCTCCAGTCAACCTGCCATGCCGTACAGTTATCGCCTCCTAAACAGCACGCCTAGCTCTCGTGCTTAGGTGCGAGTCGTCGCACCAAGAAGAAACCGAAGACGAACAGAGCTAGGACCTTAAAGATGCCCATGGCGTCGGGTCTGTAGCGCTCTGTAACGCTGGCTAGGCTCTTAACCCCGCCACGTACGGTGTCGGCTTCGATTGCCTTGGTCAGCTTGGCGCCGTCCACTTCGTCGAGTTCGATGTGGCGCGCAGCGAAGGCGGGCTGCCACGCACCCGCCGTCGCGATCTCGGCCGCGATTTCCTTGCGTAGGGGCTTGTCCAGCAGCTCGGGGTAGCGCGCCTCTTGGAAGGGCCACAGGCCAAGCACCGAGCCCAGCAGCAGCCCCAGTAGCGCACCGTGGGCGGGCTTTGAGTAGCGGGCTAGGACGACCTTGAGCACGTTAGACAAGAGCGCAATGCCAATGGCCGCGCCCAGGACCACGGGGCCGATAATCATGAGGCTGCCCTTTAGGTCCTCTTTCAGGGCCGAACTCGAGAGGCTGCCGATGACCACGTCGTAGACACCGAAGATCAACAACAAATAGGATCCTGACACGCCCGGCAAAATCATGCTGGAAGCGGCTACGACGCCCATTAGTAAGAACGCCATAAACGTGTGCGGCAGGCTCACACCTTGCAGCGACCAAGCGATCCAAGCCATCATTGCGAAGCCAAGGATCAAGGCGATGGCAGCGGACGACTTGGACTCGGCCTGCTCTGAAGCTGGCTTTGGAAAGGCCAAGCGCAAAAGCTCCGGCGCTCCCCCCAAGGTCATGCCGACAAACAGGCTGTACATTGCCCATCGGTAGTGGGTCACCATGTGCACGGCGGGGCCCGCAAGTCCGACAAGGGCGACGGCAAGCCCCGCGGCCAGCAGAAACAGGAACACAAACATCCCCCTAGACCAGCGCAGGCTCGACAGCTCGGCCACGGCTGAGATGAAGCGGTCGTAAAGGCCCACGGCCAAGATCATCGTGCCGCCACTGACGCCGGGGACTAGGTTCGCGAGCCCCATCAAGAAGCCGCCCAACACCACCCGGTGCGGAGGCGGAGTTGGGATTGATGGCGCGGAATCGAGGGGCGTTTCGGGAACGTTAGTCACGGTGTTGCAGGCGGGGTGAGGGGGAATGCGCACATCATCATGGAAGGGCACAGGCGCAAATCTACCTCGAATTGAAGGCCGCTGCGACCAATCGAAGGGGTCAACTCGGGAAAAGGCTAGCTGCTGTGCCACGCGCTTGGCGAGCCGGCTGCCATCCCGCACTTTGCCAACCGCTGCCCACGATCCCAACCATCCCACCAAAAGCCTCGCCCTGCCGCTTGCCCCCTGCCCCCGCGTACTCCATCCTTGGTGCCATGAGCGCCCCCAGCACCCCCGAAAAAGCCCAAGTTCCTGCCGTAGCCGATGACGCCACGCCCACCAAGCGCGAGCGCATCTTCCTTCTCGACGGCACCGCCCTTGCCTTCCGTTCGCACTTCGCCTTCGCGCGCTCGGGACTGACGAGCACCGACGGTAAGCCCACTGGTGCGACCCTCGGCTTCACCATGGTCCTGCGCAAGCTGCTTGCCAAGGAGAAGCCGGACCGTATCGCCTGCTGTTTCGATACGGGCCACCCGACCTTCCGCCACAAGCAGTTCAAGGAATACAAAGCCACCCGCGAGAAGGCTCCCGAAGATCTTGTCGCACAGTTCGACTTGATCCGAGAGGTCACCCGCGCCCACGGCATCCCGATCTTCGAAGTGCCCGGCTTCGAGGCCGACGACGTGCTCGGCACCCTCTCAACCCAGGCCGAAGCCGCCGGACTCGAAGTCCAGATCGTCACCGGAGACAAGGACCTGATGCAGCTGGTCTCCCCCACCTGCGTGCTCTACAACGTCTTCAAACGCGGCGTGGATCTCGTTATCGAAGACGAAGCCGCGGTCATGGAGAAATTTGGCACGACCCCGGACCACGTCATCGACGTGCTGGCGATCATGGGCGACAGCTCGGACAACATTCCCGGTGTCAAGGGAATCGGAATCGTTGGCGCGAAGAAGCTGATCGCCGAGTTCGGCAGCGTGCCGAACCTGTTGGAGAACCTTGACCAGGTGAAGGGTAAGAACAAGGAGAAGATCGAGACCGACCGCGAGATGCTTGAGCTCTCCCTCGACCTTGTGACCATCGACAAGGAGGTCCCTCTCGACCCTGGTTTCGAGGTGATCGGCCCCGCCGAGCCCAATGACCAAGAGCTGCTCGAGCTCTTCCACCGCTTGGATTTTCAGAGCCTTGCCAACGACATAGCGGCCAAGACTGCGGGCCCAGCGGGCGAAGCAAGCCCCGCGGCCATCCCGCAGGACTCCGTAGAGCGCGTCTACAAGATCATTGAGACCGAAGACGAGCTTGACGAGCTGATCGCGACCTTGGAGAAGGCAGGTCGCTTCTCTATCGACACGGAGACCACATCAATCTTCGCAATGCAGGCCGAGCTTGTGGGAATCAGCTTTTCCACAGAGCTCGGCAAGGCCTGGTACGTGCCCGCAAACAACTTCCCCCCCCTCTGCGGCGGAACGCCGGGGCTCTTGAAGCGGCTGGAGAACGTGCTGACCTCGCCGGACTACTTTCGCGTTGCTCAGAACGCAAAGTACGACTGGCAGGTGTTTGACAACCAACCGAATGCGGACGGCGGCAGGGGAATCCCCATTCCACCGGCCAACTTCGACACGATGTTGGGCAGCTTCTGCGTGGCTGGCGCGACCCGCCGCCACAACCTCGACGCCTTGGCCCTGCACTACTTCCAGATGACCAAGATTCCCACCAGCCAGATCATCGGTAAGGGTAAGAAACAGATCACCATGGACAAGGTGCCGATTGAAGAGGTCGGTGAGTACGCCTGCGAAGATGCCGACGTGACCTGGCGCCTATTCGAGAAGATCGACGCCGAACTCGACGACGAGACCAACAATCCAGCAGGCGAGGTCCCCACGCGGGAACTCTTCGAGACCGTGGAAATGCCCCTTGTGCCCGTGCTTACCGCCATGGAGAAGCGCGGAATCACCCTGGATGTCAACATCCTTGAAGGCATGCGTGGCGACCTTGAGGAAGGGATTCAAGAGGCGGAGTATCGGGTCCACGAGCTAGCAGGGGAGAACTTTAAGGTCAGCAGCCCGAAAGCTCTCGGCGATGTGCTTTTCAATAAGCTGCGCATCCAGGACGCGGCCGGCGTCAAGCGGCCCAAGAAGACCAAGACCGGATTCTCAACCGACCATGCAACCCTGTCCGAGAAGTATCCCGGCGTCGAGATCTGTGAGAAGGTCCTGGAGTTCCGTGAGCTAACCAAGCTCAAAAACACCTATGTGGACGCCCTTCCCAAGTTCGTAAATCCTAGAACAGGGCGTGTTCACTGTAGCTATTCACAGGTTTCCGCTGCCACGGGTCGCCTAGCTTCCAACGACCCCAACCTGCAGAACATCCCCATCCGCACCAAACGCGGTCGCCAGCTTCGCAAGGCCTTCGTGCCCCCGGAGCCCGACGAGCACGGCGATTGGATCTTGATGGCCGCTGACTACAGCCAGGTCGAGCTACGCGTCATGGCCCACCTGTCGGGAGACGAGGCGATGTGCCAGGCCTTCCGCGAGGACTTCGACATCCACACGGCAACAGCATCTCTGGTCTTCGGCGTCGGCACGAATGAGATTGACCGCGCCATGCGCAGCAAGGCCAAGGTGATCAACTTCGGTCTGCTCTACGGCATGGGCCCCCAACGCCTTGCCCGCGAGACAGACATGACCGTGCCCGAGGCGATTGAGTTCACCGAACGCTACTTTAACTCCTTCCCCCGCGTCCGCGAGTGGATCGACTCGACCCTGGAAGGAGCGCGGGAGACCGGCTACGTCTCGACCCTTCTAGGGCGTCGACGACCGATCAACGACATCAATGCGGACAACGCTCGCATGCGCAGCTTCGCCGAGAACGCCGCAGTGAACACGCCGGTCCAGGGCTCTGCGGCGGACATCATTAAGCGCGCCATGATCGACACGGAAGCCGCGATCCAAGAGTCCGGACTGCACGCCCGGATGCTGCTGCAGGTCCATGACGAGCTAGTTTTCGAGCTACCTGCCAGCCAGCTCGAAGAGACGGTCAAGCTTGTCACGGGCACCATGGAAAACGCCGTCGAACTCGACGTTCCCCTCAAGGTGGACTGCGGCCACGGCAAGAACTGGCTCGAGGCACACTAACCTTAGGCGCGAGCTAAGCGTCCGGATCCACAATCGCGCCAGGGGCGACGATGCGCTTGCCGTACTTTTTGCGCAGCTTGTCCGCCCCCTTCATGGCGCGTCGTAGGCGCTCCTCCTTGGTGCCCTTCGACGCTCGCAGGGGCTCGCCCTTAGGATTTGAGGCCTTCTTACTCGGGTCCACCGCCGCAGGCAGATCGGGCTCGCCGAACAGGCTTCCCTGATGTGCGGTGCGTATGTCTTCAAGGCTGGAGATCTGTAGGCCTAGGAGGCGCAGGGGGCCGGCGGGAACACGGTCCAGCAGCTCCCGGGCAGTGGCATAGATGCGCGCGCCAAGGTTCGTATGGCGGTCCATTGTTTTGGAACGCGTAACCGTCTTGAAGTTGCTGAAGCGTGCCTTCACAGCGATCGTCTTGCCCTGGAGGCCGCGGTCGCGCAGGGCGAAGGCGACCTCTTCGCAGTACTCATAGAGGTACTTCTTGAGCAGCTCGCGATCGTCGATGTCCTCGGCGAACGTGCGCTCCATACCGTGGGACTTCTCGGGGCGACGCGGATTGACCCGGCGCGGATCAATACCGTGCGCAAGGTCATGAATCCATGCACCGGACGAACCAAAACGTTCGGCCACGTCTTCACGCTCGAGACCCGCAAGCTCGCCAATCGTATGGATGCCTAGGCTGGCCAGGCGTTTGGCGGTACTGCGTCCCACGCCGAAAATCTTGGAGACCGGCAGCGGGTCAAGCACCTTGCGTACCTCGTCGCGCTCGATCACCCGGAAGCCATCGGGCTTGTCGAGGTCCGATGCGAGCTTCGCAATGAACTTGGTCGGAGCCACCCCCATAGACGCTACCAGAGACGTCTCCTTTAGAATATCGCGCCGGATCGAGTGGCCGATCTGCACCGCGTCGCCGTGCAGTAGCTCGCATCCAGACACATCTAAGAAGGCCTCGTCCAGTGACAGGGGCTCGACGATCGGCGTGTAGCGCCGGAAGATCGACATGATCTGGCGGCTGACTCGGGTGTACTTTTCGAAGCTTGGACTGAGCAGCACAAGGTCCGGACACAGGCGCTCCGCAACCGAGGTAGGCATGGCCGAGTGAATCCCAAAGGCGCGCGCCTCGTAGCTTGCAGCCGAGATCACGCCGCGCGAATCCGACCGCCCACCGACTACCACCGGCAGACCAGCAAGTTCCGGCGCATCACGAATCTCCACAGACGCATAAAATGCATCCATGTCCACGTGCAGGATCGTCAACGGCTCGCTCATTCCAAACAAAAGCCTACTACCTGCCGGAGCCTCCCGCAAAAAGGCTGTCTGACAATCATTAAACTTCCAGGTCTAGGGGCCTCTTAGGTGGACACAGGTCTGGCGCGGCTTGGCGTTGCAAGCGAAGATGCGGTCGGTGGAGTCGGCACGCGGGTCATCGTTGGAAGCCTCTTCGCGACTCTTTCAGACCGACACCATGAAGGAGAGAGGCTATCCAAATGAGCACGACTTTAATAGCTGGCGATTGTGCTCACGAAAAATGAGTGCAGGCCCACGAGCTGTGGGCCTGCACTCATTTCATCGTGGACTGAAGAGGTTAGATCTCTAGGGCGCGGCTAGCGCGCTTGCTCCGCAGCATCTTCGCGAAGTCCTCGAAGCTAACCACGTCCTGCTCCCGCGTTCCGCGACGTCGCAGGGCGACGGTCCGGTCGGCTGCCTCGCGTTCACCAGCAATCAACATGTAGGGCACCTGGGCTTTCTGAGCCTCCTTGATGCGCTTGTTCATGTGGCTCGAGGCGTCCTTGTTGGTGACGCGGAAGCCCTCGGCGCGCAGCAGATCGGACAGCTCATTGCAGTAGGACTCGTGCTCCTCTTGGATCGGGATCAGTGCGACTTGGGTCGGGGCAAGCCAGACCGGGAAGCGACCTGCGAAGTGCTCGATCAGGCCGCCCACGAAGCGCTCTAGGCTGCCGAGCACAGCTCGGTGAACTAAGATAGGCCGGTGGGGTTGGCCGTCCTCACCCGTGTAGGTCAGGTCAAATCGATTGGGCAGGTTAAAGTCGCACTGCACAGTGGAGTTCTGCCACTCGCGGCCGATGGCGTCGCGCACTTTAAAGTCGATCTTTGGGCCGTAGAAGGCGCCGCCACCCTCGTCCATTTCCAGGGGCATATCGAGTCGCTTGGCGGCGGCCGCCAGAGCCTCGGTAGCCTGCTCCCAGACTGCATCGTCTCCGATGGTCTTGTCCGCTGGGCGCGTGGCCAAGTAGGCCGTGTATTCGAAGCCAAAGGTCTTCAGCATAAAGTCGATCAGCTCAAGCACCGACGCGATCTCCTTCTCCAATTGATCCGGCGTGCAGAACACGTGGGCATCGTCCTGGGTAAAGCCGCGCACACGAAGCATCCCGTGCAGAACGCCCGAGCGCTCGTAGCGATAGACCGTGCCGAGCTCGGCCCAACGCAGGGGCAGCTCGCGATAGGACCGGCCGCGGTTCTGGTAGATCAAGATGTGCCCCGGGCAGTTCATTGGCTTCGCCCGGTAGGGCTGCTCGTCAATGGTCATCGGCGCGTACATCATGTCCTCATAGTTCTCGAGGTGCCCTGAAACGGCAAACAGCTCCTCCTTGGACACGTGGGGCGTGTAGACGGGATCGTAGCCGCGCTTGGTGTGCTCGTCCCACCAGAAGCGCTCGATCTCCAGGCGAACGTTCGCCAAGTTCGGGTGCCAGAACACGAAGCCAGAGCCAGCTTCCGCGTGGTTGCTGAATAGATCCATCTCCGTGCCGATGCGACGGTGATCGCGCTTCTTGACCTCTTCGAGCCAAGCCATGTGCGCGTCGAGCTCTTCCTTCGTCCAGAAGGCGGTGCCGTAGATGCGCTGGAGCATGCGATTATTCTCATCACCGCGCCAGTAAGCACCGGCGATCGTCTGCAGCTTAAAGGCGAAGTCATGATCAAGGCGATCCATGTGCGGTCCTTCGCACAGGTCGTACCAGTCGCCGTGGGACCAGAAGGTGATCTCTTCGCCTTCGGGGATCAACTCAACGGCCTCGACCTTTAGATCTTGGTCCGCGCCGGCGAGGCGCGCGCAAGCTTCGTCGCGGCTCAGCTTTTCGACCGTCATCTCCGGCGTCTTTTTTGCCAGCCGGCGCATCTCCTTTTCGATGCGCTTGAGGTCCTTCTTCTCGATCGGCGCGGTGCCTTCGGGGAAGTCAAAGTCGTAATAGAAACCGTGCTCGATGGAGGGGCCGAAGCCGTACTTCACGCCGGGGTACAGGTTACCGACCGCGGAAGCCATCAAGTGCGCAACAGAGTGGCGCAGGGTAGACAGGGGAAAGAGCTCATCGACCTGAGGAGCGGGTGCCGTCTTAGACATTTTGTTGATGCTGTTTTCTGGGTGGAGTAGATCCCGAACCGGCAACAGGCCGACCCGGGGCTCGCGCGCTCCCAGGTGCGCACGAAAGAACCCTCTCCCATTCGTTTCCGAACAGTAGAGGGCGCAGAGGATAACGGCTGTCGTGGCTCCCCGGAAGACCCAGAGGATCTGTGATCCGCGTAAGGGGAACGGAACGCGGCTCCTTGGGGAAAGGAACTTTGGGTTTTGAGGAAGTGCTCCGGGGAGCCCGACTGCCAAGGATTGGTATCGGGCAAGGCTCCGCATCCCTTAAGAAATAAGTTGCAGAAGCGGGAAATCCTGGGTCAACGCCAGCGCTTGACCTCAACTTCGAGGTCGATACCGCGCATGTCCTGGACTGCACGCTTGAGGTCGTCGATGAGGCCAAAAACGTCGCTCCCAGTAGCCCCACCACGGTTTACGATAAAGTTCCCGTGCAGCTCTGAGACCTGGGCGGGTCCTCGCTTAAGGCTCTTAAGGCCCAGTTCGTCAATTAATTGGCCAGCGGAGATCTTTTTCGAATTGGGGTTCCCTGCCTTGGCGCCACCGGGATTCTTGAAGACACAGCCCGCCGAGGATTCCGTAACCGGCTGCACAGCGCGCTTCTCCAGGAGGTACTGCTTCGAGCGCTCGGCAACTTGCAATTTGTTGTCGAGTTCTAGGCGCAAAACTGCGCCGACGACGATCGAATCCCCCAGTCCGCCGTTGCGGTAGCCCGGGTTGCCGTCGGCCCGGGCGATGTCTTCGAACTCGCCATCGGCCCTAAGGACACGCACCATGTCGACCACATCCCAAATATCGCCCCAGCGTCCGCCGGCGTTCATGGCGATGGCTCCGCCAAGGGTTCCGGGTACACCGATCAGACCCTCAAGCCCGCTCCAGCCGAGCTCATTGCCAGCGCGAACCAAGCCCGGAAGACTAGCGCCCGCCCAGACAATCAAGCGAGGGTCGTCCGCTGCAATCGCCGGCGCTTCGATATCCAGCAGCTTGGCCGCCTCCTCTTCCGAGAGCTCGTCCGGTTGGATCGTCTGCCCCGGCTCCAGGGGGCGAAATGTTCGCCGTACGCGCTGGGTCGAAATCACCACTCCCGGCAGGGTGCCGTCGTCGATGATCAGGTTGGCCCCCATACCGAGGATGCGAATGTCTAGGCCCTGCTCCTTCGCCATGAGCCACGCCTCGCGCAGCTGATCGGGATTATCGGGCTCAAGCAACCACTCGGCCCGGCCGCCGACCTTCAAGGTCGTACGGTGGGCGAGCGGGGCGTCAGCTAGGGCTACACAGGGCCATTCGATGGATAAGGTCATCTTGCACGTCCTCCACGTCTCCGGCGCCAAGGATAAACCCGGCGGCTTGTTGTTCCGATGCGAGTCCGCCGGCGAAGGACGCCGTCGCCTCGGCCAAGCTCGCGCAGGCTGCGGCGGTGGTCCCTAGGCTCTGGACGGCGGCGGCCATCTCCTCTGCGCCCGCATGCACGAGCCCGTCAATATGCTTGCGAGCCCCGTAAACGGGGGCGATAGTCACGCGGTCCGCAAGCTGCAGTGCATCTGCAAAGTCGTCGAGGAGACGCGCGGTGCGGCTGTGCTGGTGCGGTTGGAAGAGCACGTGGATCTGAGCGTCCGGATAGGCCTCCCGGGCTGCGCCCAGGCATGCCCGCACTTCCGTTGGATGGTGCGCGTAGTCGTGGACCAAGGGACGCTCGCCTGGCTTGGACCAGGTCTCAAAGCGGCGACCGGCACCCTGGAATTGCATCACTCCGCGGGCGGCAGCATCGGCAATGCGAGGCCACTCTTTGCGGTCCGGCGCGTCCTTCTGGGTCAAGACATGCCCAACCGCAAGGGCGACAGCCAGGGCCGCGTTCACGACGTTGTATCCGCCGGGCACTTGCAGGTGAATTACACCGGTCGCCCAACCGGGTCCTTGCAACCTGAACCGCCGGCGCCCTTGCTTGGACTGCATGGGCAGAATCTTGATTTCGCGACCAAGCCGCCAAACTAGGCACTGGGCCTCGTTCTCGACCGCTGCGGGGACATCATCCCCTAGAACTAGCAGCCCCTCGGGGTGCACGTTCTGGGCGAAGCCAGCGAAAGCGCGCTCGATGGTCTCGAGGTTGTGGAAGTAGTCGAGGTGGTCCGCTTCGACGTTCGTGATCGCCGCGCCGGCGGGATCGAGTTGCAGGAACGAGCGGTCGTACTCGCAGGCCTCGACGCAGAAGGCGCCTTCAAGTTCACCGGCCAAGGCATTCAGTCCGCGCGGGTTATCGTCATCCTTGAGGGCCGGGTTCAGCCCGCCCACTAGGGCGCCCGGCTGGGGCAGCGCCAGCTCGCGGGCGACCTCGTCGCAAGCGTGCCACAAGAGCCAAGACGTCGTGGTCTTGCCGTGGGTTCCCGCAACCCCGAGGCCGCTATTTGAGGGCAGCAGCTTGCCCAGCAGCTCGGCATACTTCAAGACAGGGATGCCCCGCTCATAAGCAGCCTGGACCTGGGGATCCTCATCGGGTACAGCGGCCGAGCGCACGACCATAGCGGCATCACCGGGCAGGTGCGCGTCGGTAGATTTGCCCAGGCTGCAGGGGATCCCGAGCCCCTCCAAGGACGACAACATCGGCGAGGGCGCGCAGTCGTGGCCGGTGACGCGCTTGCCCATAGCCTTGAGGATCCTAGCAGCGCCCGAAACGCCGGCGCCTCCGAGTCCAAGTAGGTGAATGTTTAGGGGAAGACCTGCCGGTAGAATCATGCCCGGAAGGTCGCCGTTGGTCAGAGGGTTAGAACTCATTGGCCCCATCAAAAACCGATTGCCCCGTCGGCTCAAGGACGAGGGCCAGAAAGGCCTGCGAGTTCCAGTAAATCGGCCAAGATTTGGGAAGAGGCGCGGGCTGGAACACGCTTTTGCAACAGCTCTCTTGCCTCCGCTCGCCAGGCCGACTTGGCATCACCGGCCAGATCCAACACCATGGCCGAGCCCTCGGCGGCAAGACGCTCGTTGGCAATGACCTCGATGCCGCCCTGAAGCTGCCGCGCATTGTCCGCTTGGTGGGCTCCAGCGCCCGGATAGGGCACCGCAAGGGCCGGCACGCCGAGGGCAGCGACCTCGGCCAGAGTCGAGGCTCCGGCCCGGCAGACCACGAGCCGAGCGGCCCGAAGAAGCCCCGGTACATCGTCCACGAACTCAAGTGCCAGGTAACCTGGGCGTGGGCTGGCCGCGCCCACCTGCAGGTTGCCTGGGCCAACCTGGTGCACCACGGTAAAGCCCGCGGCGAGCCACCCATCGAGGTTCGCGGTCACGAGTTCGTTTAGCACACCGGCGCCCTGGCTGCCTCCGAGCAGCACAATCATGGGGCCCTCACCAACCTGGGCACGCCAAGTATCGGGCTCGCCTGAGGTGAACAGGCTTGAGGACAGGGGCGGACCCGTGAGCAGGTGGCGCTTGTCCTGGGATCCGGGAATGCTGGCGTCCCAAGCGTGGTAGACGCGCTTCGCAAGGGGGGTCAAGGTGCGCACGGCACGACCTGGTTGGGCGTTGATCTCAAGCAGGGCAACAGGGATCCCCAGGGAGCGGGCCGCGAGCACCGTAGGCAGCAGAGTGAAGCCACCTAGACCAAATAGCACATCGGGGCGGTGCAGCTTAAGCGCCGCGCGAGCGCGCATCATGGCGCCGGGGGTGCGCGACAATAGACGAGTCATGGACGGCGCTCCACCTCCATCGGGCTCAACGCGAATGCGAACCCGCGCGCATGGTGTGTCACCCACCAGCTGCTCTAGCCCGGCTAGAGATGCGATCTCGGCGCGGCGTCCCGTCTCAAACCAGACGAGATCATCCAGGGTCGTCTGGCCCGCCTCGAAGAGATGCTCGAGCAGGTGCAGACCGGGTACCACATGCCCGCCTGTTCCCCCGCCTACGATGGCAAGACGAAGGCCCCGGACCTTTTGCCCGGAGCCTGTTTTCGTATCGTCACTCGCCATAGCCGCGATGAACTTGGGCTAGAGGCCTGGGTGCGACGGCAAGAGTTCTTCCATGCGAAGCTCGGCAAGCGCCTCGTTCTTTGGAAGCTCAACCGCGGCACCACTAGCGACTTCGATGGACTCAAGCGCGGCCGCGTCGGCGGCGCGCTTGGCAATCATCTTTTCCACGACTTCGTTCTGCACAGTTGCAGACTTGACGTCGCCAATCAAGTTAGGGATCTCCAGCAAGACCACTGCGAGGCAGCCAAGGATAAGAAAGCGTTCGATTCCTAAGTTCATCGGATTACTCCGGGCTTGAAGCGCGGCTTTGGCGTGTTGCTCGCTGGCTTTCGTTTTGTGTTTTGAGCGACAGCGGTGGATGAGCCGCTCGGAAGGATGAGCACCATGCCTAGGCTCAGTTGGTCGCTCTTTAGGCTGTTGAGCGCCTTGATCTCGGCGTGGCGATTACCGTTACCTAGCTTGCTGCTGGCGATCTTCCAAAGGCTATCCCCCTCTTGTACCGTGTACGAGTTCATGCCCTTCGGGACAGTCACCGGTGCAGCCTTCGGGCTACCGCTCGACTTAAACAGCGCGTCGGCGACCTTGGTCGAGGGCGCGGCGCGCCCGACGTCAGGTATGTTGATCACCCTGCCCAAGGACAGGGCACCCTCCGCCGTCATGCCGGGGTTTGCCTTGAGCAGTAAGTCGAGCTTGCGGTAGCTGCCCAGCTCGGCGACTGCGATGCCGCCAAGGGTGTCTCCGGGCGCGACCTTGTAGGTTCGGCCAGCGTTGCGCTTGGCCGTGCTCTTGCCTGGCGCAGGCCTGTCACGATCCAAGTCAATCAGACCCGCGGTGCCCATGTTCTTGGCATTCGAATTCGTACGACTTGCGAGCCCGACTTCGGTCGTCGTCGACTTGCCCTTGGAGGGCAACTGCGGCTCTTTGGCCTGCTGGCCAAGGGGGATCGCCAGTGAGTTTTGAGCTCCTCGGGCCCAGGAGTCATTGTTCGTGTTGGCTGTACCGCCGGCCTGGTTGCCGCCCTTGCCGGGATCACTCTTTGGCTTCGAGTTGTTTCCAAGCTTGATGCGATTGCTCTTACCGCCGGGCTTCCTCTGATTGATGACTGCAAGCACGTTGTTCGCAATTTCCTTGGGCGGCGTGTGCGAGTTTACGGGCGCCTCCTGCTTACCAGCCTTCTCATTGGCAGCGACCACCTCCTTGCCGCGCTCGGTGCCTGACTCGGTTTGATCCCAGAGCACGACAGCTCCAATGGTTGCGATGAGAAAGAGTAGGGCGGCGACGCCATAACGTTCAATAGGTTGCATTTTTAGGCCTCGGTAGGGTGTGAGTTGTTGGAAGAGGACAGCTGGCGAGACGCCCCGAGGGCAAGGCCGACAGCGATAGATGAGACAATCAGCGACGTTCCACCGTCCGAAATAAACGGCAGAGTCATTCCCTTCGGCGGCGCAAGGCCGGCGTTAACTTGGACATGAATCATGGCCTGAACACTGACGGACATCAGCAAGCCAAAGGCGACCAGAGCTTCGAACCTGTTGCGAATCGATAGCACCAAGCGCAGGGAAAACCACAGGAAGGAGATCAGCAGCAGGATGACCAGCGAAGTACCGAACAAGCCAAGCTCTTCGCCGATCTGGGAGAAGACGTAGTCCGAATTTAGGTACGGGATACCGCTCGTGCGCACATGGCCCTGGCCGATACCCATACCGTCCAGGCCGCCGTATTGAATAGCGTGCATGGAGCTCTCGACCTGTTCATTGATCACTCCACCACGGAACATGTCTACGCGACCGCGAATGTATGGGATCATCGTCGCCCCCAGAACAATCGCGCCTCCACCAACGCTGATGACCGAGATGGCGAGGTGCGCGACCTTGCCGCCCCCCACCCACATGGTGGCTAGTGCACAGATGAAGAGCAGAAGCGATCCGCCAAGGTCCGTCTCCGCGGCCACAAGCCCGAAGAACCCGCCGACAACAAGCAACATCGGCAGCAAGCCCGTGCGGAAGTCCAGCAGCTGGTCCCCTAGGCGCACGCAGCGATCTGCGATCCAGAGTACAAGAACGATGCGCGCTAGCTCGGACGGCTGGAAGGTCAGCCCGGGCAGCAGCTTGACCCAGCGGTTTGCACCGTTGAGCTTGGCTCCAAAGGTGTCGGTGTAGACCAACATCAGAGCGATGGTCACAAGCACCATAAGCACCGGCAAGTAGCGCCGCACGCCCCGCGGACCTATGCGGTATGCCCCGATCAGCGCAGCGATGCCACCCATACGGAAGATCAGGTGCTCTTTGATCAGGTCAAACCACTCGGCAAACGAGTTCGTAGTCGATGCCGCGTGGCTCGCCTGGATCACCATGCCGATCCCCATCAGGGCAAGCACCACGCCGAACAGCTTGGCGGCGGGCATAACTGGATTTGGAGCCTGGGCCACGCTGAGAACGCGCTGGGTCTGGAGTTCGAAGAAGGTGGTCTGGTGCAAACCGTCGGCGGTTGGGTTACGGGAGCGTGCCATGGCTTATCGAATCTTTAAGAGGGCCAGACTCGCCATGGCGCCGATGGCCGCGAGGATCCAAAAGCGCACGACGACGGTAACCTCGTGCCACCGCTCTCCGCCTTTGTTGAAGATGCCGCCGTGGCGCTCGAGACCGTGGTGGATCGGCGCCAGGGTAAAGATGCGCTTCCCGCGCCCCGTGAGCACATAGACTTGGGTCTGCAGTAGCGAGCTGAGCAGGTCGAGCACGAAGACAATAGCGATTAGGGGCAGCACCAACTCCTGCTTAGAAACGACAGCCATCCAGGCCATCAATCCGCCCAGGGGCAGTGAGCCAGAGTCGCCCATGAAGACCTTGGCGGGATAGGCGTTGTACCAGAGGAAGCCCATGCAGGCGCCGATCATGGCGCCCCCCACCACGGCCATCTCCGATGCCTCGCGTACGTGGGGGATGTTCAGGTAACCCGCCCAGTCCGCACGACCGGTGACGTAGCAGAAGATCGAGAGTGCCAACACCGAGATGATCGTACAGCCCGCTGCAAGCCCGTCCATGCCGTCAGTGATGTTGACTGCGTTGGAGGTGCCTACGATTACAAACCATTCGAAGACCAAGAAGGCCACGATTCCGACGCTACCGTAGGCGAGAAAGTCGAAGGACGCGTTCTTAAAGATAGGCGGGTGCAGAACGAGCAGGCCCGAACGCCCGTGGACTTCGGCCCACCAGACAAGGACCGAGAGCACACCGAGCACAACAGCCGACAGACCTATGTACTTCGCTCGACGGCTCAGGCCGTTGCAGCCTGGGATCGTGAGCTTCTTAAAGTCGTCCACGAATCCAACGGCCGCAAGCCCAGCGGTCAACACAACGCCAAAGACAACGTGCAGGTTATCGAGCCGCGCCCAGAGTAGTACTGACACCACTAAGCTACAGATCAAGAAGCTGCCGCCCATGGTCGTGGTCTTACTCTTGCCGGTCTCGTCAGCATGCTTTGCAAGTTCCGCCGAGTCCCCTTGTCCCGTCGTCTCCTGGACACGATTCGCCCGCAGCCACCGAATCATGGGCGCGCCGCTCAGCAAGGCCAACAGGAAAGCCGTCATCGCCGCGAACGCCATGCGCACGGAAATGTAGTCAAAGAGACTGACGCCAAAGAGCTCTCGGAGGAGTTCGGGGAGCACCTATAGGACTCCCATGGTTAGACCGCACATACGGGCAAGCAGAGCCTCGACGCTCTTGCCGCCACCGCCCTTCTTTCTCTTGGCCGGGAACATGCTACGGATGTGCTTGACCAGGCGCTCAAGGGCCATTCCACGACTTCCCTTGACCAGAACAACGTCGCCCTTCTGGAAAAGTCGCCTGGCATCGGCTTGGGCATCGCCGAGGGTTGCAACGTGGATCACATTCTCGGGAGCCATGCCGGCCTCGAGGGCGCCCGCCGCCGCCGCGCGGGTCAAATCGCCGATGAGGACGAGCCGATCCACACCGGACTCAACCGCTAGGCGCCCGAGCTCGTGATGCATCTCCGCAGCGAAGTCGCCAAGCTCTAGCATGTCACCCAAGACCAGCACGCGCTTCTTGAAGCCGTGCATGCCCGCCAGCACGCGAATAGCGGCCCGGGCGGAATCGGGGTTGGCGTTGTAAGTGTCATCGATCAGGTGCATGCCCTCAAGATCAAAGGTCTCTAGGCGACCGCTCTGGCCCTTGATTCCGGCGACGCCGGGCAGGACCTGATCGAGCTCGATGCCGAGCCCTACGCAGGCCGCCAGGGCCGCAAGCAGGTTCTGTACGTTGTGGGTTCCAAGGGCGGGCAAGGTGACCTCGACGCCGTTTAGGCGGAAGATCGAGTGACCGTTGTTGAACCAGAGGTCGGTGGCGTTCAGGTCCCCATCACCTTCGATGCTGAAGGTGATCACCTTGGCCTTGGTTGATGCGCGAAACAGCTCGCTGTAGCGGCAGTCGTCGTTGAGCACAAGGAAGCCGCGGCTCGGCAAGCTACGCGCCAAGTCCGCCTTCTCCATGGCAACGCCTTCGAGGGATCCGAGTCCCTCAAGGTGAGACGCACCGATACTCGTAACGATGCCCGCTTCTGGAGTGGCGATGTTGCAGAGCGCGGAGATCTCACCGGGGCTGTTGGTCCCCATTTCGGCCACTAAGACCTCGCTGGCGCCGTTTGCGGCCAGTAGCGTCAAAGGTACGCCGACGTTATTGTTGTAGGAGAGCGGGCTGCCCACGACCTCGCGGACTCCGTCTAAGAGCTGCACCAGGTAGTTCTTCGTGGTCGTCTTCCCACAGGAACCGGTGATCCCCACCACGGGAAGTCCGAGGCGGCGACGGTGCCAACTTGACAGGAGGCCAAGGGCTTTCTTCGGGTCTTCGTGTGCGATGACAGCGACATTTTGGTTCGCACCCAGGATGGCCGGCAGGCTTGCCGCAAGGCCCGATTCAGCCCGTAGCACGATGCAGCCCGCACCTGCTGCAGCGGCGGCACCAGCAAACTGATTGCCATCAAAGTTAGGGCCCGAGAGAGCAAAGAAAAGCTCTCCCTTCGCAAGCTGGCGCGTGTCTGTTGAGACGCCCATGAGGGGATTGCGCGGTGCGCCCTGTAGCAGCTGCCCTCCAATGGCCACGGCGACATCTTCCACCAAAAAATTACTCATGAGAGAAGCTCCTCCGCCACTTGACGGTCATCAAATGGAATGCTGTGGTTTTCAAAAACTTGTTGGGCCTCATGGCCCTTGCCGGCGATCAAAACGACATCGCCTGTTTGCCCGAGAGAGAGAGCCAACTCGATCGCAGCACGCCGATCCACTTCGCGATGCAACTCGGCGTTCCCGCCAGCCATACCGGCCTCGGTCTCATCCATAATCGCAGAAGGCTCTTCGCTGCGAGGATTGTCACTGGTGAGTACAGCCACGTCGGCCAAGCTCCCAACGACGCGCCCCATCTCGGGGCGCTTGCCACGATCGCGATCACCTCCGCAACCAAATACGCAGATGATCCGCGCGGGATCAGTATTGCGAAGTGCGGTTAGAACATTCTCTAACGCGCTCGGTGTATGGGCAAAGTCCACCAAGACCGAGAACCCACGATTTGCCAAAAGGGCAGGCGCAACGGGCTCTAATCGGCCCGGGGTGGGAGAGATGGATGCGAGCCCTTCGGCAATAACCGAAGGACTCGCTTCCAACAGAAGCATCACGGCCAAAGCCGCCAGAGCATTCTCAACGTTGTGTCGGCCCACAAGAGGCATAGTCAAGTCGAAAGAAGTAGTCCCCATCCCTTGGAGAACGAATTGAGTCCCTAGGGGACCGACTTTCAGTTGAGAAGCAACGAGATCCGCGCGGGATCCGATGCTGTAGGTTACGACTTTAGCACCACCATTGCGAGCGGCACTTGCCATGCGATTTGCATAGTTGCAGTCGTTGTTAATAATAGCAGTAGCTTGGGTTCCAAGGCTTGCGAAGAAACGCTCCTTAACCGCGATGTAGCTCTCGAGGTCGCCGTGGTAGTCCAAGTGATCGCGGGTCAAGTTAGTCAGGATTCCGACGTCGAAAAAGATGCCAGCACAGCGCTCCTGATCGATCGCATGGGAGCTCACTTCCAGTACCGCGCTGTTCCCACCTGCAGCCTTTGCTTCGCTCAGAGCACGGTGCAAGTAGGGTGCGTCCGGCGTGGTCATTCCCTCAAAGACCGACTCACCGCCAAAAGGGCGGTGCTCCACGGTTCCAAACAGGGAGTTCTTACGGCCTAGCTTCTCTAGTAGTGCGTGGACTATCCAAGCGACCGTGGTCTTGCCGTTTGTGCCGGTCACACCAACGGTGAATTGTTCTAGGGACGGTGAGCCGTGCAGAAAGCCTGCGGCGAGTCCCGCGACGCGGCGAGGCTGCGAGTGCAACCAGAGCGCGCTACAGCGATCCCCCTGCCAACCAAAGCCTGGTGTAGTGCTGGAGAGAACGGCGGACGCTCCGTGCCCAAGGGCTGCCTGGGCGTAATCCGCGCCATTGTCCTTGCCCCCCGAGAGTGCCGCAAACAGGCTCCCACCGGTAATTTTACGGCTATCGAGTTCCACGCTAGAGACGACAGGATCGCCTGCCCAACCAGATGCCGAGTCCTGGGAGAGCTTGCCGCCGAAGCGCTTCACGAGATCGCTAAGACGCACCATTACAGGTTTGCCTCCAGCCAGGGCTGCGCCACGGAAGTCTCGCAGCCTTCAGGTACAAGGGCCGAGTGAATATCACTTCCCGCTTCCACCGTAATCATGCCGCCCACTTCGCCAGAGATCTCCATGAGCTCTTCTCCGTCGCGGGTAACCCCCAGGGCTTCCGCTAGGACTGAGACCGCAGCAGGGCCCGCAACCCGTGAACCAAACTTCTCGCCTCGGGGTTCGTCGACGACCACGAGTACAAAGATCTCGCGCTCGACACCAGACGGTGAGTCCGGTAAGTGCCCGACTGCGGCAATCGATGAGGTGTAGCAACTTGAGCGGTCATGGGGCTTAGCGGTTTGCAAAAGCCGGGCGCGGTCCGCCTTGATCTGGGCAATTGTGGGGACGAATCCCGCTTCGGTGTATTCAGTCGCAAGGGGCATCAAGAGATGTGAGCAGACGATCCCACTGTTCTTCATCGTGGTGCCGGTCTTCGTCCCCATGTCGAGGTCCTCGCGGCGGATGTTCTTGCCAGTCCCCACTAAGGAGCCCACACCCATCATTTTGCGAACTTCGCGGCCCACGCCGGGTGCAAAGACCCGCGGATACTCGTCAACATTATCGAGAATAGCCTCAGTGGTGTCTCCCTGGGAGACCGACCGAAGGACCGTCAGCGGGCGTCGAATACCATCCCGAAGCACAGTGGTCATGGCCTCGGCATGCTGCCAGAGGTTGACCGCAATTTCGTTGCCAAAGGAGATTGACGCCTGGGTGTAGCCAAGGGTCCAATCCCTAAGGGGCATGAGTGGAAAGAAGGACTCCGCGCCCATGCCCGAGTCAGGCTTTTGCCCATAGCCCAACTCAACCAACTTGCGGCGGAAGTACTCAGGATCCATCTGAATCCCCGTTTGTACCATCCCACCGTTGCTCGAGAAGGCCAACAATGCCGTCAGGGGCTGGCGTCCCCGGGGAGCGCCAAGGGCCTCGCCGATATTGCGGCGAGCGATCTCGCGGGGCAGGTTGTAGCCGGCGCCTTTACCACCGGACGGGTCGTGCCCAAGGCCAACATCAAACCATGTGGTGCCCTTGTCCGCTTCGTGGTAGCCGGTGAAGTTCGTGTTGACCACGCCCGAGTCCAAGCCCATGGCCATGACCACGGCCTTCATGGTCGAGCCCGGGGTAAAAAGGTGGTTGAGTGGGCTAAAGGAGCGCGTGGGGTAGGCCTCCAGAGAGTCCACAGCGAGCACCTCGCCACTGGCGACGTTTACGACGATCCCCATGGCGACGGCCGCGCGCTCGGTCTCCATGACCTCGGCTAACTTCACGCCAAGGAACCGCTGTAAGTGCGAGTCGATGGTTGTCTCCACCACCACTGGCTCCGGGTTCCCCGAGCGCTCGCCGAAGTAGGGCCTGCCACCTTTGCGCGCGACCCAGTCCGCACGAAACTCATAGGTGGCGGCCGCCTCTTCAAACCAATCGTGAGCACCACTGTCAAGATGACGCTTGGCGACTAACTCAAGGCCAACGTAAGGCGCCTCCTCCTCTTGTCCTTCTTGAGTGAATCCCCAATCCCCAAGCACAGTGAAGTCACCGGCAGGGTGATAGCGGTCGTAGCGTGGACGCAAGCGCACTAGGTGGCCGGCAACCTTCTCCTTCGTGAGCATCCGCTGGACCGCTTCGTTCTCGTCAGGCGTCAGCTGCTCCAAGGGGACCGCATTGACGGGCACCATTAGGGCGCCCCAGACGTCCCGGCCGTCTTCGTTTGGCCGGTACTTGGGCTTTGATTCCTCGCCCTCGATGTCGGGGCCGCGTCGCGCAAGGAAGAGCCCCTTGGCCAGGCGCCGCCCCCATGCCGCTGCACCAATATCCTTATTTAATCCATTTCGCTTCTGGTAGCGAGCGCGCTCATCGAGGGACAGGGCGACCCGGGGCTGCCACATGAGTCGCCAGGTTCCGATGCCCTCAGGTGCCGAGGGGGCCGTCTTCAGGGCGCGCTTGATCATCAGCTGGCGAAAGGGCTCGACGCCCCAGCCCAGCAGCTGCTCGTCTTCAATCCAGGTGGAGAGGCGCGCAGCCTCGTCCTCTTGAAGGGCCCATGTGTTCACAACACGCCAGCCGTCGAGTCCGCCAATGGCGTCGACGTCGTCTGTAGGTAGCATCGTGGCGTAGAGCTGCTCAAGATCGACCCTGCGACCGGATGCTTCCGCGATCGCCTCTACGATCCCGGGCAAGATGCGCTCGGGTGTGTGCCCCTGCCAGAGCCCGCGGGGCGAGACGACAAGGTCGAAGGAGGGCACTGACGCAGCTAAGATTACGCCGTTGCGGTCCTCGACCCTGTACGGGGGAAGCTCGGCGGTGGCCTGAACAGTGCGACCGTACTTGCCCTGCACCTTCTCTGGGACCCCACCGAGAGCCTTCTTCCCGAGTTGCACTGCCGACACGACCAGTACAATGGCGATCATGACGTAGGCGCTCATGGGGCGAAGGCCCGATGCACTATTAAACGTCCCCCTGCCGAAGTGGTCGCTCACGGCGTGTACTCCATTCCGGAAAGGGACATCGTGGAAACGTCAGAACGAGCGGCGTGGCTCCCCCCCAGGTTCTCCGAACCTGAGACCACACCGCTGTCCTGAACGCTGTTCTGCTCGTTGGCTACCTCACCAACATGGTCCAGGGAGAATCCCCGAACGTGGATCGTCTTGGCCTCGATGGCCGCCGCACGCAGCTCGCACTCGCGCTGCAGCTTGTGCAGGCGCAAGGCGGTCGCGTGGTTGCGGGCCGAGATGCCCGAAGCCGCAATGGATGTGCCCATGGCGAGCACAGCGCAGAAGAGTGCAAGTAACCCGCGGATCACACACCACCCCCGTTGCTTCGAATGCGCACGGCGGCGCGCAGCTTTGCCGAGCGAGCACGGGGGTTGCCCTTCGTCTCCTCGTAGGTCGCCTGAATTGGCTTCTTGGTGATTGCCTCGAACTCACCCGCTTTGACCTGCTTGGTCATCCACTGCTTTACGACGCGATCCTCTCCTGAGTGGAAGCTGATCACGGCGAGTACACCACCTTCGCCGAGGAAGTCGAGTCCAGCGTCTAGGGCCGCCTCGAGCTCGGGCCCCTCATCATTAACGGCGCGGCGCAGGGCTTGGAAGACACGGGTCGCAGGGTGAATCTTCCCCCCACCGCCTATAGCGCTGGCCACCAAGTCGGCCAGAGTCGCCGTTCGAACGATCGGCGCGCGGCGGCGAGCCTCGCAGATGCGCTTTGCAATCGCACGAGAGCGCCGCTCGCCTCCTTCCTGATAGAACAGATCCGCGAGCTCTCCCTCGGGCCACTGATTAATGATGCCGGCGGCGGTCACCTCGCGGCGCAAGTCCATGCGCATGTCGAGGGGGCCATCGGCCTGAAAGCTAAAGCCGCGCTCGGGCAAGTCAAGGTGCGGCGACGCTACGCCTACGTCGAAGAGCATAGCCACGGGTAGCCCGTCGAAGGGTGCCGGGAAGCTGGCGTCGTCGCGCAGCATCTCACCGAGCTCGCTGAATCGAGAGTGACCGAAGGCAACGCGATCGCCGAAGGGCGCCAAGCGCTCCTTTGCGATCCCCTGCATGTCGGGATCTTGGTCCGTGCCTAGGACACGCGAGGCAGCGAAGCGCTCTAGGATGCTGGCCGTGTGGCCACCTGCTCCGAGCGTTCCGTCCACCATCCAGCCCTCAGGACAGCCCTGGAAGGCAACTTCCAGGCAAGAAAGGACTCCATCGACAAGCACCGGGCGGTGTACTGAACCTGGGTTCATCACTCTCACCATCCTCTCCCTCTTCCCCACGTGTCTTGGCGACACGCGAAAAGAGTTGCCTGCCTTCCCTCGACCGACCCATTACTGAGCCTCCTGGCCGAAGCCCTCGCCATCGCCGAGGGTGTCGAAGTCGTCGTCGTAAGACTCTTGCTCGGCCCAGCGCGCAGAGCTCCACATTTCAGCGTGATCAGACACGCCAACCATCACAACCTCGCCGTCAATGTCGGCGTGGGTGCGGAAAAAATCAGGCACGAGCATGCGGCCCGAGCCATCCAAGGTGAACTCGCGCACCTTACTGAAGAAGCGGCGGTTGCGCTTTCGCGTCTGGGGGGACCCAAAGACGTCAGCCGCGTGGCGCTCGCGAAGGGCGGCAAACTCATCCTTCGAGAAGATGAAGAGGCAGCCTTCGAAACCAAAGGTCAGGACTCCGCTCAGATTGTCCTGGGAATCCCGGGTCAAGCTGTCTTGGAAGCGCTTGGGAAGGAACACGCGCCCCTTCTTATCCATGGAATGGGTAGACTCACCGCAGAACATGATTAACTCATCCTCCGAGGTTGTTCGGGGCTTCCTGCCCCTGACTGCCACTCTGTGCCACTTGGTCCCACAAAGGTGATACTAAGCGCCACTTAGTGACATTCCTAAAGCTTTTCGTACACGAAAGGCCAGCCGTCCCATGGCCGGTTCGTTTTTTCTAGAGTTAGAGCGATGACCCGGCCTTTCCCCACAGGACCGGCCAGACTCCAGAGCACTAAATAGGCATTTGGATTCAAGTGCAGACCACTACATCTTGTGGGGTTCGTATCCCGTTAGGGCGAAATCGGCACAAGACGAGGCACCTGGGCAAGATCGCCTCAAAAAAGAGAATCGGGTCCCCAGAAAAACCTCTGGGCGCCCCGATTCGCGCAAATTCAGCCTCGGTCGAGCTCCCGACTAGGCCTTGGCCACCGCGTCGGGCCCTCCGCCCAGTGGATCGCCAGTGCCACTTGACTGTTCCGCTTGCGCCACTTCACTGCTACCGGACGGGTCATCGGCCTCGGCGAAGGCCTCATCCGAAGCAGCACCGGCGTCCGGATCGGCCTGTACCCCATCCAGGGGTTGGGCAGGCGTGGCCTCTAGCTCATTCGGATCCGCACCCTCAAAGATGCTCTTTAGGTCATCCCGTAGGGATTCGATCTTGTCGCCATCGAAGTCAAAGACCTCCACGGCAATCTGCTCGTCCTTGCGTGGGCGCTTGACCAGGAAGAACTCGCCCTCTACGCCCTCGTGACTGCGGGCCACCTTGGTCACCTTCACGCGCCGCTTGCGCAGCAGGATTAGGCACATCAGATAGCGCAGCTCCTTGAGCCGTAGCTTGTCCGCCTTGCCCAAGGCGATAAATAGGGCCTCGATTGCCTCGAGGTCTAACTGTAGACCGCGGGCCTTCTTCTCGTGGAACTTCGCACGCCACCAAAACAGCGCCTGGGTACAGGCTTCATCCGAACGGCATTGCACACAGACGTCGTCCCGGTGAAGGCCATCTTCCGTTGCCATTAGAAGCGAATAGATCGCGTCGCCATCGGCGAACTCAGCCTCGCAATTTCCACAGAGCGCAACGCGCTTCTCAATCGACCACTTTGCCATGTTCCGTTACCCGCTTGCCTTTATCGAATGCCTAGTTTCCGTGGGAAGCCGCGCCTAGAAGCCGCGGGTCGCGTCGATACCTTCTCTGTTGTCGCGCCACCAAAGGCGCCACTCATTCATGTCCCAGCCGTGGTCCACTCCCGCAAGGGAAGCCAGCGCATCGGCGTGGGCTTTGAGCTCTCGGGTACGGTCGGCCTTACCGGCCGAGGTTGCCGCGTCGATCAACGCTTCAACGCCGCGCCGGTCCCCTAGGGAGCGCATGGCCTTGGCGGCCGCAATGCGCACACCCTCGGAGGAGTTCTCAAGGCAGGCCTCTAGCTCTAGCCGATAGGGTTCCAGGTTGATCTCGTCCGTGGGGCGCCCGATCTGGGACCAGAGCCCACGCTCACCAATAGACGCAGTCGCCTTAACGCGCACCAGATCCGAGACGTCCTCTCGTGCCGCCTTGCCCAGGCGCTCCAGCACAGTGCCCTCGGTCATGCCAGCACTGGGCAAGCGTCCAAGACTCTCAGCTGCGCGGAAGCGAACCGCCGCCTTCTCGCGATCTAGCAGAACGCTGACCGGGGGCGCGGCCGCCGGGCCCATCTGCATCAACACCTCCTTGGACAGGGTCGCCAAAAGGTCGTCCGCAAGGGCTAGGGTCTCGGCCAGAGCTTCGGCCGCAGGTGCCCCACAGAGGATCAATTCCTCTCGCGTTCGCTCGAAGGTCGGGTTCTTCGCCAAGCTAACGGCCCCGCCACGGGCGGCTATGGCTGCTTGGATTCCGCGGTACTCCTCGAATAGCAGGACCAGTAAGTTGTCCACGAGAAAGGTCGTCAACTCGGGATCCCCCAGGGCCTCTGAGCGCTTGATCTCCCAAACGAAGCCGCCCTGCTTCCAGGCCATCAGGAGGTCGCTGTACTTCCCTTCGATCTTGTCCACAGCGACCATGCCGCCGGTGTTTTGATCACTGTGACCCTCTCCCACACCGAGCTGGAAGTCATCGACGTCCAAGCCGGTCTCTACGTCGGTCGGGGCAGCGGGCTTAGGGGATTGGCAAGCTCCCATAGCCAGGGCCAAAAGCGCCGTGCAAAAGGCCCGTTTCGATCTCGGTTTCATGGCTCTGATTCTACCCTCGGTTACCGGTGGAAGCTCGCCTTTAGGCGGTGTAGAACCCAAGCAGGGTCTCAACGACCTCGGGAATGTCCGGCAGATCCGGGCGTCCGGCCGACAGGCTGTCGTACAAGCCCGGTTCCGTGGCCATGCGCTTAAGAACGGTCGCAAGGGCCTTGGAGTCGCCCCTCGGGAAGACCAGGGAGTCCACGCCGTCCCGCACGCTCTCGGCCATGCCACCTAGGTCGGTAACCACGGGTACCACGGCGGCCAGGAAGGCTTCGGAGATCGTGATCGGGCGGTTCTCGTACCAGATGCTCGGCACCACCAGCACGTCGAAGCCCGCAAGGACATCCGCCGCGCGTCCTGGAGGGAAGGGGCCCTTAAATTCGACCTGGGCACCTTGGGCAGCCGCACGCAGGGGAGCGACGTAGTCAGGAAACCAGTCGAGGTGCCCGTGGACCTCTAGGCTGACGGGAACCTCGGGGTCCTTCGCCAGGATAGCGAGGGCATCGATGAGCACATGCACGCCCTTGCTCGGATAGATGCCACCGACGTACCCCACCCGCAGGGGCTCGCTCATGTCGCGGACTCTCGAAGCTTGACGCTCGCCTGGATACCCGTAGATCACCAGCTCCGTGCGCTGGTCCGTCAGCATGCCCGCCGCGTGGAAGCGATCGATCAAGGTCTGGGACGGAGACACCACTACGTCCGCGAACTTTAGTGCACGCTGGTGGAAGGAGCGTCGCTCGGGCCCGGCCATGGCGATGGCATCCTCCATGGTCTCGGCGTTCCACTCATCCAACTGCAGCATGTCCGTGTTGATGCAGTTTGAGCAATTGCCGACGACTCCCCCACCATCGCAGAGATCACGGTCGTCCTTGAGCAGCACCGAGTTCGCACAGATTAAGTTGAAGTCGTGCAAGGTGAGCACCGTGCGCACCCCAAGCTCGGCGCAGATCTTCAAGCAGTTCGCGCCCCAGTGCATCAGATGATGGAAGTGAACGACGTCGGGCTTTATGCGCTCGAGGTGCGAGCGAAAGGCCTCGGAATAGAAGGTCTCCTGCCAAGTCTCGCGCAGTTTGGGGTACTCGCGCGGATGGGAGACTTCGATCGTGGGGACGCCTTCAAACTCGCCCTCTACCCAGTCCCCTGGCGAACGCGTAATGACGCGCTCCGTGTGTAGGACTGTGACCTCATGGCCAATCTGAATAAGCTGCTTTGCTACCTGGTGTGCGTGTAGTTCAGAGCCACCAAGGTGAATCGGCAGGTAGTCGTGGATGACAATCAGGACCTTCATTCTGTTCTGTAGATCTCTTGGGGTGATTTACTTTTGTGCCTTGGGACCGGCACGTTGCTTAGCGGGCTTGGCGCCCGCGTTAGAGCGACGCCTCGGTATCCCAATACCGGTTCAAAGTCTCCAGGCGCACTTCCCGCTCCTCCCAATCTTCCGCCATCAAGGCCTTGAGATGAGATTGGGGGATTCCCAGTTCAACGGCCCGCTCGAGGTGAGCCAGCATAGCTTCAGCCATGACCGAATGGCCTTGGGCACGAGCGGTAAAGTCTTGATCCGTCACAGCCCGAGCCGCGGCCGCGCGCAGATCTGCCACCTGCAGCGGGTTGTCCGCGACCTGATCCAAGAGGGTAGCTAAGCTAGACGCATCACCGGTCGCGAAGGTAGTCGCCCAGTCAACCTGGCCCGCGCGCTCGCCACATGCACCGTGGTCCGGAACTAGGCAGCCGAGACCGAGCTCAATCGCCTCGTCAAGCACAAGGCCGAAGGACTCGTGGGCGCGGGTCGCCGTGACGAACAGGTGCGCCCCCGCAACAGAGTGGCCGGCTAGGCGCTCGGCCTCGTAGCGGCCGTGGAAGGTGACCGCACCCTTGGGCAGCTTGGCCCGGACAATGTCACGCAAGGTCGTTTCAAACTCGGGCTTTGAGGGGCCACCCGCAAGCTCTAAGCGAAAGCGCTTCGGGTCTCGGGTGAGAGCGATCGCCTCGAGCAGGAGGTCCGTGCCCTTGAGGGGACTCCAGATGCCGAAGTGCGACAGCACCAATGGTGTCTGCGGGCTAAACGAGTCCTTTGGCAGCTCCACATCCTGGACGGAGAGGCTGTGCAGCTTGCGCGCCGGCGTCACGACACAAGCCTCGATGGCCGAGGCGTCTAGGCCGAGAAAGGTGGACGCCGCGTGGACGTGTCCTGCACAGGGCGCGGTGACCACGGGGGCGAGCTGGAACTCGCGCCTGGTGTCCTTGGCGAAATCCTCCACCACCTGGATAAGACGCGTCTGGCCCATCCAGATCGCATCAGGGGGAAGAGCGGCGGCGCAGCCCGCACAGGGGAATGGCTTCAGCGCCGAGTCGCAGAACTGCTGAGTGTCTGGTCGAATGCGGAAGGCGACCAGGCAGGTCGTCCAGAGATCGTTAAGCGTGGTCACCGACGGCACACCCTGGCGCGCGGCCCGGGCCACAAGGTCCCGGGTCAAGCGGATCCAGTGCTGCACGTTGATCACGTCCGGCTGCTCTTCGCGCAGGATGTCCTCGAAGTGCTGGCCGACCTGAGGACAAGCGCTCTTCTGCCAGTGGTCGAAGAACAGGTCGCCGCGATGGATGCGGTGCACCGGAAAGCTCGTGCCCGAATCGGGATCTTCGTCACGCGCAAGGCTGCGATGAAAGGTCTCGTCGAACTCCATAGAGCCGGCCACCACGAAGACGTCGTGGCCCAAACGGGCGAGCCCGCGAGCCAGGGCTTGCACGCTGTTCTCGGTTCCACCTACAAGTTCTGGCGGATAGCCGTGGGAGACGATTCCGATCTTCACTGGGCGACACTCTCCGCTTCAACCCTAGCGCGAATCTCAGCTCGGTAGCTGATCTCCATAGCCGCGGCATCCTCGGTCACATTACGCACAACAACGTCCTCGCCATAGAGGTCATCGAGCTGAGCAGGGTTGGACAAGCAATCGCGCAGAACGCGCTCGAGGTCTTCAGAGCTGCCCATTTCAAAGTGAAAGCCGGTGCGCCCAGGCTCGACAAGCTCAGCCATGCCCCCAAGATCCGAAACGACCAAAGGCGTCTTCGTAGCCAAGGCCTCTAGGATGATCAACGGCGAATTCTCGTACCAGATACTGGGCACGACCAAGAGGTCCGTCTCCGCCAGTGCATCGGACACCGCCTCCCTGGCAAGGCGCCCTTCGAGGGTTGCCCCACTGGCGAGGCTGAGGTGCTCTAGCTTCGAGACATAGGTCGGGTTGTGGGAAGGAGGCCCAAAGATGCGCAGGGTTGCGTCGCCGCGAACCTGGGGCTCGATGCGCTGCCACGCCTGCAGCAGGAGGTGCGCTCCCTTATGGGGCGCAATCGTGCCAATAAAGGTCACGCGCAGGTGCTTGGCGGGTTTGTGCTGGTAGCCCTCAAACATCGCCAGGTCGATGCCCGTGCGCATGTGATCGATCTGCCCCTCGGGAATCCCCCACTCCAGGAACTTGTTCCGAAGGAACTGGCTCGGAGCAATGAAGCGGTTGACGCCGGGGAGAATCCGGCGATAGAGGCTCTCGGCGCGGACTGCAACCTGCTTGGCGATGGCTGAGGTTTCGGGCGTAATCCCGGTGCGCCAATCGTCAGCCAGGGCTTGGCGGCGGACCGCCTTGCCTTCGGCGGACTCCGCCTTGGCTGCGCGCACCTTGAAGCCGCGCTGTACCCCCCTGGCCATTTCCCCAAGATCCAGGCCCGTCTTCTCGCGCAGAGTCGCAATGAACTTGCCACCGGCTCGCTCAAGTTTGGTCTGCTTGTACTTAAAGTTCTTAAGGCAGACCCCGCACTTCTCAAAGTCGATCTCGTGGCAAATCGAGCCATCGAGAAAACGTCGCTGTCCGAACCACGCGCACTGCAGCCAATAGTCATGCAAGGTGTAGTAGACAGGGATACCGCGCTTGTTGACCTCTTCGACACAGGCTACCGAAAGGTAGAGCAGGTGCATAAAGTGCACGACATCCGGCTTAAAGTCGTCGAGCAGTAAACCGAATGAGCTCGCCGCAGCCGGGTAGTCGTAGGTCTCGACGAAGTCGTTGTAATAAAGGTTGTTGAAGAGCTCATGCACTGGCAAACCACCCTCATCACGAACCTCGATCGAGAGGTTCTTGCGGCCGATGTCCTTCTCCGTGGTGAACACTTGCACGTCGTGGCCGCGGGCCTGTAGCGCCTTGCCAAACTGATACGTGTAGATCTCAACGCCCGCGGGGTGGCTGGGCAGGAAATCATGGCTGACGAGAAGTACTTTCAAAGGGGGGGAGGGGCACTCCGCGGCAGCAGGGCGCATTCACACGATATCTAGGGTTCTTAGCGCTGCCTAGCAGTCCTGTGGAAAACCCGGCATGGACTTGGTCTTGAGCGCATCTAGCCAGCGATCCAGCGCAATCCAGACCAGAGCCATCGCAGCACGGAATCGAGTGCCCGGGCGAGCTGTGCGGCCAAGGGCTTCTCGACCAGTTGGGGAGAGAGAGTCAACGGCCCGCCAACCAAGAGATCACGATCGCGCACATTGCGTGAGTCTTGTACTTTTCGGCGCAGGCTGCGGGTGGTCTTGAGGGCCTGAAAGAAAGCTAGCTTGCCAGCGATATGGGCGCGCACGTGCCCCAACTTAATCGTGAACAGGAACCACGCGACCTCGTATAGCAGAATGCCTGGCAAGCTGGCGATAAGGGTGCGCAGGCGATAATTCTTGTAGAGCAAGAGCCAGCGATTGCGCGAGTGGTAGTAAGAGCGAAACTTCGGGTACGCTGCGCCCCGAAAGCTTATGCCGGGTGTGCCTCCCTTGTGGCGCACGAGGGCGTCCTCAACCGAGATCAGCCTGTGCCCGGCGATGCGTAGTCGCATGGAAAGGTCAAGGTCCTCGAACAGGATAAAGAAGTCCTCGTCGTAGCCCCCCACCTCATGGAAGGCCTTGCTGTCCATGAGTATGCAGATAGCGATCAGCCCATCCACATCGAGCACGCCGCTGCCCTTGGCTTGGGACATAGGGACGCTGAAGTTGCGCAGTGCATAGAGCCCCGCGTAGTGGAATTTGCCGCCGTTGTAGTGGACCTTATCCAAGTCGTCAAAGTAGACGCTGCGGGGCTGGGCCGCCACGGCATCCGGCCGATCCATCAGCGCGACGATGAGCTTGCCAAGGGTGTCTTCGAGCAACACGGCATCGTTGTCCACGGCCAAGACGAAGCGATGCTGGGCGGCCCGCACGCCCACGTTGCGCGCAACACACGGCCCGCCGTTCTTCGCCAAAGCCAGTAGCTTGACCTCCGGGAACAGCTGTCGAACCACCTCGAGGCTGCCGTCGGTGGACGCGTTGTCCACGACGATGATCTCGGCGACCCCGGGGGTCATCCGCTGCAGTGCGCGGATGCAACCCTCGAGGTAAAGTTCACCGTTGAAGTTACAGATAACGGCCGAGACCGGTCCGATCTGCTGCCCCTTCTTGCGCGCCGGAAGCTGCGCAACGGGATTATTAGAAAGGGGCGGGGTCACGACAGTGGCAGCTCGAAGTCTTCGTGGGTCACGGCCTTGCGGTGGCGCAAGATATGCGGCATCGAGGCCAGGACGCCAAAGCTAGCCTTGGTAAGAATCCAAAGGGCACCCTTGGTCTCACGCACGGCGGCCCCGATGCCAATGGTACCCGTCGCGTCGGTTACGGCACCTTCGGCTTCCTTCTTTGAGCCGCGCAGGAGCACCTTCGTCAGCACAAGCCAAGGCATGCGAATCAGGTCACCGACGGGCGCATACTTGAACATAGTGATCCATGCGTTGCGCGCGTGGAAGTACAGACTGCGCTTGCCCATTTGCACGCCAAAAGGCTGACGGTGAAAGGTCTCGGCGCCGGGGAACTGCAGTACGCGGAGGCCCTTGTTCAATAGCCGGCACGTCAGGTCGCGCTCGTTGCCATAGATGAACAGGTGCTCGTCGTAGAAGCCGCACTCGCGCAGGGGCTCGGTGCGGGCCAAGCTGCCGCAACCACGGAACGTACTCATGTAGCGCTCGGAGTTGACCGCTTCCGAGTTCAGGTAGCTCTCTGGTGTGCCGGGCTCGACCACCTTAGTGCTGATAATCGCCGTAGAGTCAGGCTCTTGCAGCAAGCGCGTCGTCGTCTTGAGCAGCCAGTCCGGCGGCAGCACGACGTCGTCATCTAGGATCGCCAGCAGGGGCGTGTTCACACTGGAAAAGCCCACGTTGAAGGTCTCGCACGCGCCGTAGGCCGAGTTTGGCATGCGGATCAAGCGCACCTCGGGGAAGTGCTCGGCGATCATCTCCGGGGTGCCGTCGGTGCTGGCATTGTCCACCACGACGATGTCCTCGAAGGGGTGCAGTTGGGCCCGCAACCCATCAAGGTTGGCGCGCACCTCCTCGATACGATTCCACACCGAGATCACCGCCGTTGCACCCGGCAGGCCCGAATCATCCGGCAGGTCGGCGCTGGGAAAAACGCTGTCGAGCAAGAGCCCCATAGAGACGCGGTAGGCCTCCAATGCGCCGGGCTCCTTCGGGTCCAGGCTCAAGAAGCCCTCGACCTGATAGACGTTTGCGTCCTCGATGTTGACCGTACGCGCCGTATCCACGGCCACAGTCTTTGTCACTAGGTCGTGGTAGGCGAGCTGACTCTCAAAGCGCTCGACTGCGCGGCGCTTCTTTGCCGCCTGGGCCGTCGTGTCGAACATCACGTTGGCCTGCACCTGGGCATTGATACCGTACAGAAGGAGGCGCGCGTCAGAATGGGCCATGGCACTGAGCACAGCGTGGGCTAGGGCGCGGTGATCACCGTGCATCTCCTGGAGGCTCGGGCCAAAGACTAGGCTCGGGCCAAAGTCCTGCAGCTCAGCGACAAGTGCCTCCACTAGCCCGTGGGCCGCGGGCAGTCCGCCGTCGGGGAAGCCCAGGAAACGGTAGTCTTCGACTCCGAGCTCCTTGCCGGCGGCGCGGCTCTCGCCGATACGCGCCTTGGCTATGTCCGCCTCGAGCCCGGCCGGATCCCCACCCGCACCATCGGTCAAGATCACGCAGCGCACGTCATCGCCACGACCGGCAAGGTAGGCCAGCATGCCACCGCAGCCAAAGACCTCGTCATCCGCATGGGGAGCGAAGACCAGGGTGCGGCTCGGCAGGAGTCCGGGATCGGAGAGGGCGGGATAGAGGGAGCTCACGGTGGACTTTTTAGGGGAGGAGTGTCGCGCGATAGAGGCCCACAAGCTCGGCGGCAGCCTCGCTTGGGCCACGCATGTTACCCGGGATAGCGGCGCGCCACCTTGTGGTGAGCCGAGGATCTCGGGCAAGATCGGCGATTTGCGCAGCCCAAGCCGCCACATCGCCAGTTGGAAGAACGGCGCCAAAAGCGGGTGCGCCGGGCGTACTAGGCGCGATGCGCTCGGGCAAAGCTCCCCCATCAGAAACCAGGGCCGGCAACCCCATGGCAAGGGCCTCGTCTACCACCAGGCCGTAGCTCTCCGGCGCGCGCGAGGGATAGGCGGCTAGGTGAGCGCCCTGGGCGAGGGTCGGCAGCTCGGGCCCGGCGAAGGTACCGGTGAAGCGCAGCTCTACGGCGCCGGCAGCCGCGCTTAGCTCGTCGTCAAAACCGTGCTCCACCTCGGCGCCCGCCAAGGTCAAGGCCATGGGCACTCCGGTCTCGGCCGCGGCAAGTGCCATGGCCCGGACCAGGTCCAGGGTGCCCTTGACCGGCGCGCGGTGACCGTGGTGGAAGATGTGCAGCGTCTCCGTCTCGAGGCGCGGTCCGGCGTGGGTTGTGCGCCGCAATTCACGCACCAAGCCATTGGCCATGGTTCGTACCTGGCCCGTGTCTAGGCCAAAGAGCTGCTCGATAGAGCGCCCGTGGTAGGAGCTCGGCGCCAGCAAAAGGCCGGCGGATTCCAGCTCTTTGCGGAAGGTCTCGCGCCTGTCGACCAGTGCCGCCGCTAGGGCATCGGGGCCCGCGCCGCCGGCATCCTGGGCTAGGCAAGGCGTGCAGTCGCTGGCCCGCTCCAAGGGCGGGCACCCCATGGCCGCCATCGCGCCCACCGGTGTGCGGAAGAAGCGCGGGCAAGACACGAACAGGTCGTGCAGTGAGAGAGCCACGGGGAAGCCCTCTTGGGCCAGCCCCCTCACCAGCCCACTGGAGAGGAACCCGTGGTGGTGCACGTGGACGACGTCCGGCTGGAAGCGCTCGGCAAGTTGAATCACCAGCTCAAGGGCGAGGGGCCTGTGGAGAAGAAGGGCGTCATCGATGGCTGCAGCTAGATCACCAACGGGTGTAGCGAGGCGCGGCACAAAGTGCACGGGATAGCCGTCCACTTGAACACCCGACTGGTAGAGCTCCCCGGGCCACTCGCTACGCTCGAGCACCTGATCGTGGCCCGCAACGACCAGAACATCGTGGCCGAGCTTGCGCAGCGCCCTGGCCGACGCGCGCACGACTGCCTCGGTACCGCCCTCGAAGAACGGCGCGTAGTGAGGTGCACAGAGCAGCACCTTCATCGTGGGCTAATCCTTTGCCAGGTCACAGAATGCCTCACCGTGGCGAGCTCCTTTGTCTAAATAGAGGCTGCGCTGGGCACTCAGTCCCAGGGCCTTGTGGATGAAGTCTGTGTGCTCAAGCTGGGACTTGTGCTCGCCAAGGGCGGCCGTCTTGCGCTCGATCACCGGGGAGATGTCCACTACGCGCTGAGCGATCAGTGGCGTCCAGACCTCATACCCCCAGGCCGTCCCCTGGAACTTCGACTCGCCAAGGGCTGCCCGGGTCACCCGGGCAGCGACGTGGTGATCGAGGTGGTATTCGCCAATCCAAGGGGCGTAGACGATGTCTGGCTGGTAGGCCTCTACAATCCCGCGGACCCGAGCCACGGCGACCTCGAATTCCGCGGGGCCGGGAAAGTGGCCCTCGGGGTAGTCGCAGAACTCGTAGTCGTCCAAGCCCAGGTGCGCGCCTCCGCGCAGGGCCTCTTGTTGGCGCAGCAGTCGGATCTCCTCGGGGGAGTAGCGGTCGCTCGGCGAGCCGGCGATGCCGTTGTACAGGACCACGACCTTGACCGGGTCGCCGGCGTCACGGTGCAGGCACAGGGTGCCGCCGGGGCCCAGGATGTCGTCGTCGGCGTGGGGCGCGAGCAACAGCACGCGGCCACTGGGCGGCTGGGCTAGGGCTTTGGGCAAGGGTGCTCGGGGACTTTTGATGCTCATGACTTTCGTGGGCTCGCTTGGTTGAGGGCTATGCGGGAGGCGCGGTCCAGGACTCCATCTCGACGGCCTGCATGGGCTCGTTACGGCCGGGGGCGGACTTCGTGAAGGTCCATGCGCCCAGGACGTCGCCGGTATCTCGATCGAGTACGCGCATGTAGTACTTGGCCTGGAAGAACCACTGCCAGGTCGCGGGCGAGCAGACCCAACGGTCGCCCTCGCCGAAGAGCCCGCCCGAGAGCAGAAAGTTCGGCGCCATGCCCATCTCCACCAGATAGCGGCACGAGCGCGGCAGCTGCACTTCGACTGGCTCGAAGAAGTCGCCTAGGTCCTCCATCGGAAACATGGCCCGGTTGTGCCAGCTGTCCGGACACTTGGCAAGGGCGCCGTTCACGAAAGCGATCCAGGCTGCGCCGAGCCGGCCGTAGAACTTGGTGTAGTACTGCTTTTGGGAGACCACGTAGCGGCGCATGGCCTCGGAGTCGCCAGAGCCGACCAGCCCCGTCGACCGCGACCAGTGGTGCAGAACCCGGGATGCGCCTTGGTGCACAAGGCGATAGCCCAGGGACTTCAAGGTGCGGAACAGGTCCGTGTCCTCGTAGTAAAGGGGATAGCGCGGGTCCATCAGCTGGCCCATCTCCTCCACCACCTCGCGGCGTAGAAACAGACAGCAGCCCGACAGCATATCCGCATCCATCGGACCATTAGCGCTCCACCAGGGCATGGCCTTCTTAAGGCGCAGCCGGCTGTAGGCGCGGCAGGCCATCAGGTTCACCTGGGCCAGGGCCATCCACGTATGATCGACCAGGGTCGGCAGCAGGTTGCGCGGCAGGTTTAGGGCGCAGTCCGGGTCGATGAACGCCCGCGGATCCACGGCGCCACAGTCCTTGTTTTCCGTAATGTACTGCACCAGCGGCTCTAGGGAGCCCGGCAGGAAATACAGGTCCGGGTTGAGGATCGCGACCAAGTCCGTGGGCCCGCCCGAGGTCTGTTCAAGGCCAAGGTTCATGCCCCCGGCGTAGCCCAGGTTCTCGGGGCTGCGCACCACCTTGTGGCCCGCCTCCTCGATCCGGACGAGGTACTGCTCCTGGTCTTCGGGCGACGCGTTGTCCACGATCACAAGCTCCAGGTCCTCGCGGGCCCGGCCAAGGGCCGCCCACTCGTCCGCCAGGGACGCGGCACAGCGCTCGGCATACTGGCCCGAGTTATAGTTCACAAGCAGCGCCGCCAAGCGCTGGGAAGAGGCGTTTGGGTTCGCGGTCAACGCTTAGCTGGGTTCGGGTTCAGTCGCCTTAGGTGCCGGCTGCTGGAGCTCTGGTCGCTGATGCCAGGAGTGGTCCATTCGGAACAAGCCGACCTCTTTCGTCTGGTTGCGCACCACCAGGTTCTCCGGCAGCAAGAACTCCTGGTACTTGTGCACACCCGCGCCATCCATCAGCAAGATCGGGATCAAGAACTGACCAGCGAGCAGGCGCACGCCGGGAATCTCGAGCACCGTGCAGCCCGTTGCACCCTCGACAGGCACATTGTCCAGGTGGGTCCCCATGCCCGCGCAGGTCGTCATGTCCTGGCGCAGCATTCCCATGCCGATGTTGATTGGCATTCCTTCGGGATCCGGGTTCATCCACCAGACGCGCAGCTCGACGGAGTCGCCGGACTCGATCTCGTAGGCCTCTTCGTCGGTACCCAGGCGATAGACGCGGGCGTCGAGGATGCGGGGGAGAGGCTTGTTTGTCGCCTCCGCGCCAGGAATCGTCGGGAACTCTTCGGACAGGGTCTCGCCCTCGGTGCCGATGTGGTCGCGCTGGAAGCTGGTATATTCGTTCGTGGTGTAGACCGAGTTGCCGATCGCCGCGACCTTGCCGTTCTTCAGCCAGATAGCGTCGTCGCACATCTGCCGGATGTCGTAGAGGCTGTGGCTGCAGAACAGGATCGTCTTGCCGCGCTTTTTAAAGTCGTAGATACGGTCCACGCACTTCTTCGAGAAGTACATATCCCCCACCGCAAAGACCTCGTCGATGATCAGGATGTCGGGATCCACGGCAACGGCAACGCTGAAGCCCAGGCGCAGCCCCATGCCCGATGAGTAGGTCCGCACGGGCTCATCGATGTAGGGACCGAGTTCGGCAAAGTCGATGATCTCGTCGATCTTGGCGGCCATCTCACGACGGGTGTAGCCCATCATAATGCCGTTCATGTAGATGTTCGCGCGCCCAGAAAAGTCCAAGTGGAAGCCGGCGCCTAGCTCGAGCAAGCTGGCCACCCGTCCGTGCATGCGATAGCGTCCTTTGGACGGAGCTGTCGTACCCGCTAGCACCTTCAGCAGGGTCGACTTGCCCGCACCGTTGGCACCACACAACCCCAAGGACTGGCCCGGGCGCATCTTAAAGCTGACATCTTCCAGAGCGGTAAATTCTTGGTGGCCCTTGATCTTGCCCCGGGACATCACCTCAGTGATGCGCCGAAACGGGCTCTGGTACATGCGGTAGGACTTGGTCAGCCCTTCGACTTCGAGGGAATATTCGTTGGAAGCCATGGTTTAGACCTCGTCCGCGAAGCGGCGTTGGGCGAACCCAAAAAAGATGAAGCCGAGCAGGAAAGAACCAAAGGCCCAATAGCTGAAGGTGCGGATGGAGTTGACCATGTTGGGCTTGAAGTCCAGCACGGGCCACTTGCTTGCCTCGAGGGCTGCGATGTCAGCGGCGGGTGCGCCCGCGGCGGTAAGCTCGGCCACCTGCTGGGTGATCGCCACGTTCTCAAAGTGAATCGCGTTGTTGTTCGTGAAGTCCATCACGGACTGGAGCACCGGCTCCACCCCCATCAGCACCTCGCGCCAGGCGTGCACGATGTGGTTCATCGGGTTTGCTTCGATGTACGGGTAGTAGGCCGCGATCTGAGGAATGGCCTCGGGCACCCAAAAGAGCGGTGTCAGGAACATCCAAACCGTCACCAGAATCGAGATAACCTGGGCCGTATCCCGCAGAAAGACCTGCATGCTGGAGAGCAGCAGGACGAGCCCATAAGTGAACATGACCTGCAGAAAGATCAGAACCGGAATCCAGACCAGCAGTACTCCAGGTGCCGGCCAGACAGTCGTCGTGTAGGTCGCCACGAGGAACATCGCAATGCCGAAGAGCATCGTCACAACGTTCACCAAGACCACGTTCAGGGGCAGGGTCTCCGTGGGGAAGGCTAGCTTTTTGATCAAGTTGCCGTTCTCGACAATGATGTTGCAGCCGCGCACCAGGCTCTCGCCAAAGGCAGCCCAGACCACCACGCCGATAAACATGTACACCCCCATGGCCGACTCCTGGGATTCGTCCAGGTCGGGCATCTTAAAGCTGAGTAGCTTCGTGAAGATGAAGTAGTAGACCGCGAAGATGAACAGCGGGTGCACCAGGGGCCACAGGAAGCCCAGTAGGGTTCCCTGGAACCTTGCGCCCAGCTCTCGGCGCACACTGCTGGTGACCAGATCCCTGTGCTTGGCAAGCATCCAGGGGAAGCCCACGAGGCGTTGCATGATCTCCATCAACCGCGTCGGGTTGGAGGTGGTCCAAGCTGGACCGTCGTCTGGACCGGCGGCGACGGGCGCGTCCGGCTCTACGGGGGGCGTAGATGTGTCACTCATGGGAACGAAATCGAGCCTACTGGCCGCTTGTCTTGGGGGCTAGATGCGAAGCTGGGCCAGCGGCTTCGCGCTCGGCGTCAAAGATCGCTTGGGCCGGGAAAGCCGCCTGGACGTGCTGCAAGATAATCGCGGCCTCCCATTGGTCGTCCGCGCGCCACTCCCACTCCGCATAGGCGGGGTCCAGGGGACGCACCAAGGCCATATTAACCTGGTGCTTGATGCGCACATCCACGAACCACCCGCCCTTTTCGGTGTCAAACGCCATGGCGACATCCGCCTGGTTCCGGAATCCGTCGCCCTGGAAGGGCGAAAGCTGGTTTTTCCAGCCGGTCGTGATTGTCATCGCGTTTGGATCCGCCGATGCACCCACGGGATAGCCGAGGCGCCCAAGGGTCTGGACCGTCGTGTCCCACAGCAGCCGCTCAGAGGGCGCCACCACGAATTCCTGAATCCACGCGGGATCCGGCTCTTCCGGGGCGCTACTGCAGCTAGTCCCTAGGGAAATGCACGCTAGGGCTAAGCAGGCAAGGGTGGAGTGATTCATCACCTCATTGTGCCCGAATCAGGAACCGAATGTCGGGAGTAAGGGCGTGAATCTTAATTATGAAGCTCACCCGCAATCTTTGGGGGCCCTACTTCTTCCCCGGCTTCTTCTCGGGATACCGCTCGGCGATCGGCGCAAGTTGCTTGCGCTCGCGGTTGCGCACGATGATGTGGATCGGGACCTCCTCAAAGTCGAAGTTCTCCCGCAGACGGTTTTCGAGGTAGCGCAGCCACTCCTTGCCAATTAGCCTGCGGTCGTTGACAAACAACACGAAGGTCGGCGGATTGACCTCGACCTGGGTCGCAAAGTAGACCCGAACTCGGTAGCCCTTGGACGTGGGGACACGGGCCTTGAGGGCGTCCTTGAGGACATTGTTCAGCTCGCCGGTGTTGATGCGTGTCGAGGACTGACGGTAGAGTTCGCGGGCTAAGCCCATGGTCTCCCAGATCCCCGTGCCGTGCTTAGCCGAGAGGAAGGCCACCGGCGCGAAGCGGATGCCGGGTAGCTCCTTGTCCAGGTAGTCGCGGAAGTCCTCGGGGGTGATCTCGTCATCCACTAGGTCCCACTTGTTGGCACCGAGAACGAGGGGCTTGTGGTGGTCGACGACGAAACGCGCCAGCCGCTTCTCGAGGGCGGACAAAGGGCGCTCGGCTTCGAAAAGTAGAATCACCACATCGGCCCGGCGCACGGCTTTGTGGGCGCGGGCATCACTGTAGAAAGCGACGGCGTCGTCCATCTTCTTTTTCTTCATCACGCCGGCCGTGTCGATGACCATAAAGGTCTCGCCATCGCGCTCGATCAGCACGTCCACGGCATCTCGGGTCGTGCCCGGAATCTCGGAGACGATCACGCGGTCATGCCCGACGAAGGCATTGGTCAAAGTGGACTTTCCAGCGTTCCTTCGGCCCACAATCGCCACTTTCAAGGTTGGCTCGATGCGGCCTTCCTCTTCGGTGATCTCGGGCAGGTTGTCGCAGATCTCCTCGACGAGCTCGTCCAGGTTGATGTTGTTCTGGGCGCTGATCGGCATGGGCGGGCGCTCCATCCCGAGCTTCCGGAATGCGCCAAGCTCCCACTCGATCGTCTCGGACTCGGCCTTGTTTGCCAGCAGCAAGACGGGCTGCTCAGCGCCGCGCAGCATGCGCGCGACCTCCTCGTCCAGGGGCGTGACTCCGTCCCGGGCATCCACCAAGAACAGCACCAAATCGGCCACGGCGACGGCCGTCTTGACCTGGCCCTCCACGTGGGGACCAAGGTCGTCCCGGTCTACGATGCCAACGCCGCCTGTATCGATAAGCTCGACCACGCGATCCCCAGCATCGCCGCGCAGGGTCGCCGGTACGGAAATGCGGTCCCGGGTCACACCGGCGGTAGGCTCGGTGATGGAGACACGTCGCCCCGCCAAGCGGTTGGTCAGGGTCGACTTGCCTACGTTGGGGCGGCCCACAATGGCGATCAGGGGGTTCTTTTTGGACATAGCAGGTCAGCGCACCCCAAGGGCACGGTGCATCTGGGGCAAAACACGAGGAGACAGGCCGCGCTCAAGTGCAGCGGCCACAAGTTGATCCACGCCTTGGAGCACGTCCCTACCAAAAGGAGCGCGCGCATCCGAGGGACTCTCGGGGGCGATAAAGAGGGGTAGATTGGGGCCAAGACGCTTGAGATCGTCCAAAATCGGATCCATGGAGTCCGAGTCGGGCGATAGGCAGTGCTTGGTGACAAGTAGCTTGATTGAGACGGTACCGCCGCGACCGAGATGCTCTGTGGCGAGCCGCAGCTGGCGTGGGCGCAGGGCGTCCCAATCCTCAGCAGAATAGGGCAGTCCAGGAGCAGGCTGGGAGAGATCCGAGGCCAGCTTTAAGTCCAGGCTCAGGTGATCGAAGATGGGCAGCACACGCTCGAGAGCGTCGCAGTCGTGCCCGGCAGTTTCCAGGTGCAGGGGCCGATCCCCCGCCACGTCCCCTAGGCCGAGCAGGAAGTCCGGCCACATCAGCGGCTCGCCACCTGTCACCGCGATGGGCCGATGACCGGGGCCCTCGCGCAGCTCGTGCTCGGCGACCTGAATCAAGGCGGCGAAGGGCGTCACCCAGCCATCGCTATCTCGATCGGGGACGGCCCAGGACTGCTTCGTATCGCAGTACCGGCAGCGTAGGGGGCACCCACCTAGGCGTAGAAACGTCTGGGGTTCACCAACGAAGAGGCCCTCGCCCTGGTAGGAAGCGAAGACCTCAAGCAGGGGAGCCGAAGCTCCAGTGGGGATCGAATCCATCGATTCCTCCAGGGGCCATGGGGCAAATCCTGACCTGCAGAACTGCCCGGTAGGCTCGAGTTTGGGTAGGCGTTAGCCCGCGAGGCTACTTGCCTTCGGCTGCGATGGCTTCATCGCGAGCTTCCTTCAGCGCCGTTGCTTTCTTGCCGCTGGTCACGGTGAACTTCGTGCGCACCTTGGGCAGGCCCCAGACGGAAGAGCTGGACTCGTCAAACTTGCCTTCCTTGGCAAGCTGCTGAATGCGCTCTACGCGGGTTAGGACACTGCGCTCACCAACAAGGGTGTTGACGCCTTTGAGGCTTCTGTGAATGGACATGGCTGCAATAAGGGGTGGTTAGCACCGGCCGAGCAAAGCTGCCCCCTGCAGAGGGCTAAGGTGCTTGCTTCAGCGGTCGGTGTGATTGTCTATGTTGTCGATGTAGGCCGTCTCGAAGTCGTAAGAACGTCCATTGGGCCCTTTGGTCACACGCAGGCGACTCAAGATAGCACTGAGTTCTCCTCGCGTTGGGGTCGCCCCCACAAGGATCTCGATGCTGCCGTCTCGTCCAACCGGGTCAAATGCTGGGAAGCCCTGAGCGCGCAGGTATTCGGCAATTTCCTTGGCCCGGCTCTCGAGAGACGGTTGGTCTGTGTACGTGATCGCCAAGACGGTAAAACGATTTGTGCTCTTGTAAAGCCCCCGGGACTCGGAAACAGGCGAATAATCTCCCGATCCCGGATTTGTGGCGGCCCCGGTGCTCTGGGAGCCCCGAACGGGCGCGCCTTGGCCACCTTTGCTACCTCGGAGCCCCAAGGATGGGGTCCCCCTTTCCAGTGGTTTTTCCACGGTGGCCGGGCCCTTGGCCTGGGCCTCTCCGTCCGTAATCCTTCCGAAGAAGAAACCACCTAAAAAGATCAGCAGAATCAGCACCGTAGCGCCCCCGCCAAGCACCCACTTCTGTTCGACCTCAGGCAAGCTGAGCCCAGCCCCCTTCACCTTCGCCTTCGCCGGAGCCTGTGCACTGGTGCGCTTGTTGTCAACGCGCAGGAATGCGTCGAATAGGTTGGGGTCTTGCTTCATGGCGAGGATCGTCTCAATCAGTATGGGGTATGGGAGCCCTACTGAACAGGGAGTCGGACAAGCATCTCTCGGGTCTGGTCCGCAAAGGCTCCCTCGGGCCACCGATCTAGGTAGGTCTGCAGGTATCCACGGGCCTCTTTGGCACGCTTTGCCTTCACCAGAGCCCGTCCCAGGTTTAGGTGCGTCTGGCTGAGCTTTCCCTGGCCAGCTGCACTCTCAAAGCCGAGCAGAACCTCCCAAGCGATGGCCGCACCGTCAAAAGCCCCCCGACCAAAGCGCAGTTCGGCCAGGTAATGCAGAGCCTCGAAGTTGCTCGGATCTAAGTTGATGGCCTCCTCGAGGTGCTCTTCGGCAAGGTCTAGGTCACCATCAATGTCCGCCTGGCCCGCCCGCTTCATGGCTAGATTCGCACGACCGGCCAGATAATCAGCCCCAGAGCCGAGCTCGAGGTCCGACACGCCGAAGTCCCGGGCGGCGAGATAGTGATGAGTCGCCGAGCGGTCGTCCTTCAGCATGCGCGCGGCCATCCCTGCCCGCAGGTGCGTGTCCACCAGCTCGCGGGTCACGTCGATGCCCGCCTCGGCCGCCATGCGATAGGCCTCCAGAGACGAGGTGAAATCCAAGATGCCCCCGTAGCCGTCCCCAAGCACGACATAGGCTTCGTTCAGGCTCGAGTCGTACTGCAATGCGAGCAGGGCGTGCTCGACCGCCGCCGCGCCACCGGCCTGGCCCAGGTCAGCCCGGGCCGTCAGCAGGTAGGCCTGGGAGAGGGGCCAATCCATGTAGGGGAGGTCGGGGTCCGCCTCCAGGGCGGCTTCGAGCAGGCCTAGGGCTGCGGGCCCACGGCCAGATTGGAACAACATACGCACGCCTTGGGCCCGGCGCAGGTCCGGGGTCAGGCCCGCGACCTCGATACCGTCCAGGATCTCCTGTTCGGCGTCCGCACCGCGATCGGTGACCGCCAGGATCTCAGCGCTTGTCGCAAAAACGCGGCTGTCGGCCGGCGCCAAGGCTCGGGCGCGCTCAACGGCGGCTAGGGCCTCGACCACTTCCCGGCTCCACAGGGCAAGGCGCGCCTCCAAAAGGGGGCCCTCCACGCCGGCGGCGCCGGCGAGCTGGTCCAGCTGGGTTCGGGCGCTGGAAGCCTGGCCCGCGGCTAGGGCCCTGCGCGCGCCGAGCAGCCGTGGGTCTAGGGACCGGGGCTCGGAGTCCACCATGGGCGCCAAGATCAGGGTCTGACCACCGCCCGAGCCCGAAGCAGCGACGGTGCCCGGATCCTCCGGCTCAATGTCCCCACCACAGCTACCCGCAAATAGCCCCAAGCTAAAAGCAAATGCACGAAGGCGGAGCGCTCCCTGGGTAGATTGGCCGCGCGGCCACCGTATTTCTGCTAGCAAAGTCATTGGCCCCATTCTACCCGCCGCGAGGCTTCAGTCTACGGTCCCATTTTGAGTATCCTGTGCAGCACCGCCGCCGCCGGCCCATGGCCCGCGCGCCCACCACTCAGCGCTGTTCCGCCGTGTCCAATTCCCAGATAAAACCCGAAAACGATACGCAATCGCAGTCTGTGCGATTTGTCACCTTTGGCTGCAAGGCCAACCAATACGACACTCAGGTCCTGCGGGAGACCCTACGACGACGGGGCTGGAGCGAGTCCGCCAAGGGTGCGATCCAAACCCCGAACGTCGTCGTGGTGAACACCTGCACCGTTACGGCTGAGGCCGGCCGCAAGGCGCGCCAACTGATCCGGCGCATCGGCCGCGAGCAGCCCGATGCCCGGGTCGCCGTCACTGGCTGCCTCGCTGAGTCCGAGCCCGAGCTCCTACGGGAGCTACCCAACGTCGAGTGGGTCTTCGGCAACGGCGAGGCCAAGCTGCCGGTGCACTTTCTTAAGGAGCTCGGTGAGGAGGTCACCCCAGAGGAGCTCGGCATTCCCTCGGGCATTACCGAATTTAGCGGCCACACTCGGGCCTTCCTAAAAATACAAGATGGCTGCAACAAGGCCTGTGCCTTCTGCATCATTCCGAGGGTCCGCGGCAAGAGCACCTCGCGGACGATTCCCGAGCTCACGGCCGAGGTCAAGCGGCTGCTGTCCGCAGGGCACCGGGAGATCGTCTTGTGCGGCATCCATATCGGCCACTGGGGCGAGGACATCGGCGCGGAACTGGCCGACCTCATGGAGGCTCTTGCGGCCGTTGAAATGGACCTGCCGGCGGGCTCAAATGGCGGCTGGCGATTGCGACTGTCCTCTATCGAAGCCACGGAGGTTGACGACAGACTATTGGCCCTGATGGCCGCCCGCCCCGAGCGCATCGCAGCACACCTGCACATGCCCATGCAATCCGGTGACGACAAGGTGCTGCGGGCAATGAATCGCTGGTACGACACGGCCGAGTACATGGCCTCGGTTGAGCGTGTCCAAGCGGCCCTCGACAAGCCTGCACTCTCCGCAGATTTGCTGGTCGGATTTCCCGGCGAAGGAGACACTGAATTCGCTAATACCCTAGACACAGTGCGCCAAATCGGGTTTTCAAGAATCCACGTCTTTCCCTTTTCGGCGCGCCCGGGTACCCCCGCGGCGTCCATGAAGAAGCTGCCCCATCCAAGTGCCGTCCGCGAGCGTCGCGCCGCCCTAGGCGAGGTCGCGCGTGAGCTCCAAGCGCAGTTCCAAACCAGCCTAGAGGGCAGCCAAGACTCGCTTCTTTTAGAGGAGGGATTCACCGGACTCTCGGGGCGCTACCAGCGCGTGGAACTGACCGCTCCATCGGCGGCTCACCTCCTTGAAAAATTCCCCACGGAGCAAGCCCGGCGAGGGCTCTTCCAAGTCCGACTAGAGCGTGCCCAAGGACGTCTATTGGGGCATCTTCCCGGCGCGCCCAAACAGCTGCCCCAGATTTCCCCGGGCACCGTGCACTTGGGCATCGGCGGAGCCCTCCCCCTGCTCTGAGCAGGTCCACCCCATATACAAGGCCACCGAGCACTCAAGCGGCCCCAGCCAGGGCTCCCCGGATCACCGATTTTTGCCGCCCAGGGGACTTCCACAAGTTGGCTTGTGCGAAATCCCGCTCGGCCTGTAGCCTGTAGCGATCACTATGGAAAGCGAAAACCACCCCACTACCGGCCTAGGGCCCCAGGCCGAGCTCGCCGCCGCAACCCGGGCACTGCGCATGGAAGTCCAGCGCCGCAAGCGTTGGGGAGGCAAGCGGACCGCGGCCCTCGAGGAGCCCGCTGCGTCCGCAACGACTGCGGAGACCGAGGCCACAGCGCCTCACGCCCAGAGCCCCGCTGTCTTGACCCCCAAAGCTCCCCCAGAGCCGGCGCCACAAGCTTCCGCTCCCCGCCCGGCCCAGCCCGGTGCCTCCGCGGCGGCCCCGAGCCCCACCCGGGATTCCCAAAACACGCCTAAACGGCCCCAGAACAGCCGAGAAAGCCAGCCAAGCTCCTCCGTCGGCCCTGTGGCCGGCAACCTGGAGATCCTTCGCGATCAGATACGCGTCTGTGCAAGCTGCTCCCTCGGCGCGAGCCCCGAGCGCTCGGGTGCGATCCTTGGGACGGGCGCCGCCCGCCCTAAGCTGCTCTACATCACCGACCACATCGGTCCGGCCGAGGCCGCCCGCGGAAAATCACTTGATGAAAAGGCAGGACAGCTCCTCATGAAGATCACGACGGCTGGAATGGGACTAAAAGTAGAAGAAGTTCACACGACTTCCGCGGTCAAGTGCGGCCTGCCCCCCGGCTGCGTCCCGAGCCCAAAGGAATCCGCTGCCTGCGGCCAATGGCTAGCACGGGAAATCCAGCTGCTGCGGCCAGAGGCGATCGTCACCCTTGGGGCCGGCGCCGCCAAGGCCCTCTTCGACGGGGCGCCCAAGAGCGGCGGTTTCCTAGGCAAACTCCTACATTATAAGGGCATCCCCACAGTGGCGATCCATCACCCCCGGGCCATGCTCGGGCGCAAGGACCTCAAGGGCGACGCTTGGGAGTCCCTTCAGCTCCTGATCGGCGCAATGAATCGCTAGCGGCAATCCCGCCGGGAAAATCTTCAGCGCCGAACGACAATTCTCCCCCATTTACACGGGTTACTCCGGGGTTTCTCCCCGGTATGCTCACCAACACGCGAACTCGCGGTTGACCCTCCCCCTTCCCGACAGGTATGCTCCTCGCCCATCTTCACCCGATGGGTTGGCGCGTTCCAACCCGGCAGGCGGAGATTAGGCCCCAGGATTCCGCCGGAACTCGACGCGCTCGAGCCCCGAAAGGCGCCTGTGACCACCACTCCATTTTTGATCCCCCCCAGAGCCCTATGCGCCTTGTCCACCCGCGCGGTGAGATCGAGACATCTAGGACGCCCCCCGATACCAGTAGGCGGTACCCCGCCGCCCACCCGGAAATCCGTACTTATGCGATCTCGCTTTCTACTACTTCCAACGCTTATCGTCACGTCCCTGGCCTCTTGCCAGTCCGCTGACACCACGACTCAAGGCGCAACGGTGGAGAACACCGCCGGCGTCATGACCTTCACGGCGGCACCGGCCACCGTGCCCCTTGCGGTCGCCACCCAAGATGGCACCCTGGAGGACGAGGCCGATCGCATTCAGCGTCGCCGCGCTCAGCAGCAGTTCCTTGCTGACGAGTACATCAAAGCCGGTGATGCGGCGTTTGATGTGGCCGACCTCGAAGGCGCCCTTGTGGAGTACTCCAACGCCCTCCAGGTAATGCCGTCCAATCAGGACGTTCGCGAGCGTATGGCCCGCGTCGAAGCCGCCATGGGCAACAAGTACGCCCTGGCCGCCGAGGCCCTGGACGACTTCGCGAACCGCACAACTGTCAAAGCCGCCCAGGCCATGATGGCCGCCGAAGATGCCAACCGCATGGGCAACCTCGCCCTGCGCCGCGGCGACTTTGACGAGGCGATCTCTTACTACAGCCAAGCAGAGCTGATCTTGGGCTACCACCCGCTGGTCTCCCAGGGCAACCTCACCGAGGATCTGGTCAAGGGCAACCTGGCCAGCGCCCGCGCCCTGCGCGTTGAAGCCCGCGCCCAAGCGGCCCTCGACCTCGAGGCCGCAGCAGCCCAGGCAGCCGCCGACGCCGAAATGGCCGAGCGCAACCGCAAGGGCTCCCAGGTGGAAGGCCTCTACGGTGATGCCTACGTCGCATTTAGCCGCGAAGCCTACGATACAGCCCGCGACCTCTGCGACCAGATCCTGGGCCTCGACCCGGGCAACGAGCACGCGCTGAAGATGCGCAACCTCGCCGTCTCCGCAGACCACAAGAAGTCTATGGAAGAGAGCTCGACCAAGTTGCGCGAGGAGTGGCAGCGCACCATGGACGACCTCAACCAGATGGGCATCCCCCAGATTGAAGACGTGGTGTTTGACGACCTCGAGTACTGGGACCGCGTCAACAAGCGCACCCCGATCCAGCTGATGTCGGAAGCCGTTGGCGCCGACAGCCAGCGCCAGGCCATCCTCGGCCTGCTGGACCGCACTGCGATCACGCCCCGCTTCGGCGACGCTGATGCGGGCGAGGGCGCACCGATCCAGGATGTCGCCAACTTCATGCAGTCTCTGACTGGCGTGAACTTCATCGTTACCACCCAGGTCCTCGACGACCTGGACCCGGAAGACGAGACCAACATCACGATGAACTTGCCCCGCATGAGCGTGCGCAAGGTTCTGGACTTGATTGCCGACACCTCCGAGAGCCTTCGCTGGAAGGTTGAGGACGGCGTCGTCAAGTTCGTCACCATCGACCAGATGACCGGTGGAGAGGTCCTTGAGCTCTACGCTGTGAGCGACCTCATCCGCCCTATTGTCGACTTCCCCGGCAGCGTCATCAACGTCCAGCCCTCCGGCGGACTTGAGCAACCGGAGGAGGACATCGACGAGCGCGAGGCCCTGCTCGTGACCGGAGACGACCTCGACACCCTCATCCGCGACAACGTTTACCCCGAGTCTTGGGACAGTCCGTCGAGCAGCCTGCGAGTCACCGAAGCAGGTGTGCTCGTGGTCAACCAGACCCCCGAGGTCCACGAGAAGATTGGCCAACTCCTGGACGACCTTCGCGAGGCCACCGGCATCATGGTCGACATCGAGGCGCGCTTCCTGCGGGTTCAGGACTCCTTCCTCGAGGACATCGGCGTGGACTTCCGCGGACTGGGCTCACCCGGCCTCGGCGCTAACGAATCCTTCAACGACTTCGGCTCTGCGTCGGCCTTTGCCGACCTCGGCTCGGAAGTTGGTCAGGGTACCGACACCGGCTTCTATTTCGACGAAGGCGCTAACGGCGACTTGAAGGCCCGCATTGAGAACCTCTACGACTCGGCTCTCGGAAACGACGAGATCCAAGGTTCCGGCGGTCTCTCCTTCCAGTGGACCTACCTCAACGACCTGCAGCTAGAGATGATTCTTCGCGCAGTTCAGAAGGCCGAGCGCATCGAGCTTGTGACCGCCCCCCACGTGCTGGTTGCAAACACAGCACGCTCAAACCTGACGGTCACGAACCAGCTTGCCTACGTGCAGGACTTCAACATTGAGATCGCCCAGGGCGCCTCGATTGCCGACCCGATCATCAAGACGATCCAGGACGGCGTGGTTCTCGACGTGCGCCCCACGGTTAGCGCCGACCGCCGCTTCATCACGGTGGAGATGCGCCCCACGGTTGCTGAACTGAAGCGCCCGATGAAGGAGATCACTACAACCCTGGCTTCCGCAAGCTCCGTGACGATCCAGCTTCCCGAGCTTGAGATCTCTCACCTGCGTACCACCGTCCCCATTCCCGACGGCGGCACGATCCTTCTTGGTGGCTGGAAAGTCCACGAGGAGCAGAACTACAACAACGGCGTCCCGATCCTTAACAAGATCCCGATCATCAGCGTCTTCTTTAAGCGCGAAGGAAACTTCGTCCTGAACCGCAAGCTGTTGATCCTGCTCAAGGCCACTATCGTGATCTGGCAAGAGCACCAGCCGACCCCTGCCCAGCTTGGCGTCTTCGACAACTAAGCAAGGCCATCCAGGGGCAGCCTAGCTGGCCCCGAACTAAGACGGCCCGGAGGGGGGGATTCCCCCTCCGGGCCGTTCTTCTCAATATCCCCCAGAAACTCATGCGGGGCCAACGGGTAGTTTCCTACAACTTCCCAACTAAAAGGCTCCAGGCACGATCTTCTTCTCAACATATGCGCTTCTCCAAAAACCTCCTCGGCGTTCTCGCCACTGGTTTCCTGCTCTCACCGGCGGCCTTCGCCCAGAGTGCGGATTTACAAATCCAAAAGGGCATCGACTTCGCCGAGGGCCTTGCGAGCCGCTGGCAGTTTGTCGACCTCGCCCAAGAGGTCCTAGACGACCTCGAGACTGCTGGGCAACTCTCCGCCGAGCAAAAGGAGAATATTGCCTTCGTACGCTGTGAGATCTACGGAACGGCCGCGCGCCGCGAGCGCGACGCGGACCGCCGTATCGAGCGCTTTACCGAGGCCCTTAAGGCCTATGACGACTTCATCAGCGCCAACGACTTCTCGGAGTTCAAGCCCGAAGCCGAGCGCGCCGCCATTCAGTTGGCCTACAGCTTCTCCAAGGCCCTGGAGATGCGCCTAATGGACGAAGTGGGCGAAGCTGCCGACGCGACCCGCAAGATGATCTTGGACGTGCTCGAAAAGCCCATCCAGGACACCGGCTCGATTATCGCTGAGCTCTCAAGCATCGACGACCCCAGCGAACTCGAGCGCCGCGCAAAGTACGCCATGATGCTGGACCGCGGACGGATGCTGTCCGCCAAGGGCCGCGCGTCCGAAGACGGCACCTACTACTACGGCGAAGCCGAGGTCACCCTAGAGAACCTCGCATTGGAAGCCGGCGAACGCACCGGTTGGGGGCTGCAAGCCTACCTCGAGCTCGCCAGCACCAAGGGCGGTCAAGGCGACTGGGAAATGGCCATGATCTACTACGAGTTCGTCGCCGAGCTCGTAATGCCCGCGGACAAGGAAACCTGGGACGGTTACCTAGAGAACCTCTCCCCCGCCGACAAGGAGCAGCACTGGTACTACATGGAGCTGGCTTTGCCGGGCCTCCTGGATGCCTCTGCGAGCTACGGGGACACTCAGACCGCTGTCAAGTGGTCCCTGGTCTACTACAATCGCTTCAAGAGCGAGGGCTTCCAGCTCAGTCGTCCCAACGGCTACTTGGCCCTCCTGGCCTCGGCCCGGACCCTGCTCAACGCCGGTGGCTACGTCGGCGGCAGCATCAACTCCGGTGACCTTAAGTGGTATGCCACCGAGGATGCCATGAAGTCGGACAACTCCCAGAAGCGCAACCGCCGCACCGCTGTGGACCTTGCCCTAGCCATGGCCCAGACGGCTAACGAAGACAACAAGGGTAAAGCATTGCAGGTGCGCGCCCAGAAGCTGATTGCCGAGGTGATCGAGCGCCCCGGCGTCAAGATCGGCCCGGACGTGCTCTTCGAAGCAGCCAAGGGCCACTACAAGGCTAAGGATTACCTAGTGGCTATCGACTCTTGCAAGCGCGTCTTGCGAGCCCTCGAAGGCCAGGACCAGGCGACCCGGACCACCTTCGGTCCCGAGGTCCTGTACTTCCTGGGCAAGAGCTTCTTCAACGAGGGGCGCTATATGGAAGCCGCCATGGCGTTCCAAGACGGCGTGACCACCTGGAAGGGTGACCCTGCCTTTGACAGCCTGAACGCCAAGGGCATGTACGAAGCCCTGAAGTTCCAGAAGCGCGCCTCGAACGACGACGCGGACGTGGTCGCCCTTTGGCGCACTGCCGAGAATTACGTCGCCGCGACGGCCGACGCCAGCGATGCCGGCGAACTCCTCTTTAGCCAAGCCGAGCGCACCTACGGCACCGGAGACTTTGAGGCCGCCTATAACAAGTACGGCACCGTCCCGAACAGCACGGATTCCTACGAGAAGGCGCTCTCCAAGCAAGGTGTCTGCCGCTACAAGCAGGGGCGCCTCGATGAGGCCCGCAAGATTTTCGAGGACTACCTCGGCCCCTACCTGGCCGACCCGGTCAACCAAACCAGCAGCGAGAACCGCCTAGCCAAGCGTTCCGACGCCATGGCCGAAGCCACCTACTTCCTGGGCGTGATGAGCTACGACGCCAAGCAGTGGTCCGGTGCCATCGAACGTCTAGCCGGCTTCTATAACCAGTTCCCGAAGCAGAGCAGCATGGCCCCCAACGCCCTGTACATGGCCCTGCGATCCGAGCTTGCCACCGATGACGTGGACTCGGCCCGGGCCCTCTACGAGACGATGCTTTCGGACTTCTCTAAGCACAAGTACACCGGCAAGGGTGCCCTGCGCATCTACACCAAGGTCAAGGACGACTACAAGGCCAGCCAGTCCACCAAGGACGATCTTGGCGACGTGGCTCTCTTGCGTGTAATGGCCGATCTTAAGAAGACGGAGAACAGCCTCTTGGCGACTCCCGAATACGACAAGCTCCGCTCCGAGTCGAGCCACTGGCGTGACCTCGGAGAATGGGAAGAGGCCGCCCGTGTTCTGCGCGTTACCGCCGACGCCTTCAGCGACGACCCCGAGCGCCGGACGAGTATCTACAAGTTCGCCCTGCCCGAGCTCGGCGAAGCTTTGATCAACTTGGACCGCCTGCCGGACGCCATCGAGATCTTGCGCCCCCTGATCCCCCCCACTAAGACGCCGGAAGGCGAGCCAGAGCCAGAGTTCAAGCCCTCGGGCAAGAGCATCTCCTACTTCTGCCGCGCGGCGATCGGCTGGGTCGAGGGCGAGCGCTCCTCGAGCATTGCGGAGACCCTAGGCGTGGGAACGCCCGAGGACGTGGCCCTGGCAGCCCAGTGGCTGGCCGTGCTGACCAACCGCGAAGACAAGTACGAACCCGCCTGGTACCAGCGCAAGTTTGACACCATCTTCGCCTGGCGTCGTTGGAGCCAATCCGAGAATGACAAGCGCCAAGGTGCTGTCAACCAGCTCTCAACCCTACAACAAGATGTCGGGGCTGATTTTATCGGAATCAAGGAAGACTTGGACAAGAAGGGCCTTAATGGCGACATGCTGCGCCAGCACTTCCTCTGGCTGAACAAGAAGCTCAACTAGCGCCTAGTCCTTTACTGCCGTGAACTAAATTTGTGCCCATAAGGGACCTGGCCTATTGCCAGCCCTTGTGCCATGGGCATCCACCTGTAGACTATTTGCCTCCCTTATGTGGAACCCGTCCAACTCATCTTTTGCCCTCCGTCTCGGTAAGGGTGCTGCGCTTACCGCCCTGCTGACCCTTGGCAGCTTGGTGCCTAGTGCCACTGCCCAGGACGGTGGACGTCCCGACCAGGTCTACCTAATCGACAACCGTGGCGACGCCAAGACCGTCGCCTGTGTCGTTACGACCGATGGTCTCGACAAGGTCGTGGCCGACCAGAAGGGACGCGAGCGCAACTACGACGCGGGCTCGATCACCCGCGTGGTGTTCGGCAAGATCACACCGGCCTACCGAGATGCCATGGGATACGCCGACGCGGGCGACCTCGACAACGCGGTGCGCAAGTTCCGCGTGGCTGCCGACGACGCCGATGCCAGGCAGCCCGTCCGCGCCATGGCTCGCTTCCGTGCGGCCAGCAGCCTGATGGCCGCCGCGGCCAAAGACTCCGCCAACACCGAGTGGAAGTCCGTGGTCGCCGAGTTCGATCGCTTCCTCAACGACTACCCGTCCAACCGGCAGGTGCCTGCCGCCCGCCGCCACCAGGCCCGCGCCCAACTCTTGGCCGGGGAAGCCCAGCTCGCCGCCGAGCTTGGCGCCGCAATCCTTGGCGACCTAGACACGACGGGCAAGAACGCCTACAGCTTGAGCCTCTGCCTCGAGGCCGGCCTCGAGTCGGCCCGGGCCTTCCTCAGCGCAGGCGACGCGACCCGCGCCCGCGCCCTATTCGCGGACATCGAGCGCGCCGCTGGCGCCGCCCGGACCGACGCCGATGACGACACCGTCGCCATGCTGGCCATCTTCCAAGAGCGCGCTCTTTTGGGCGAAGGCTGGGCACTCTTGGCCGAAGACAAGGCAACCCAAGCGGGCACCTTCTTCTCCGGCAAGATGCGCGGCGAGACCTCCGCCGCGGTGAAGTTCTCCGCGCGCCTTGGCCAAGCGGAGGCCCTTCTCGCCCAAGGTAAGCACCGCCAAGCTCAGTTTGAGTTCGCGGCCGTTTCCGCCCTTGATTACTCTAGTCGGGACAACGTGGCCCAGGCCCTATCCGGCCTGATCCAATGCGCTACCGCCCTACCGGATACGGACTCGACCGAGCGCATCGCGACTTGGAAAGAGACCATCTTAACTCACTACGGTGACACTCCTGCGGCCGTCACGGTCCAGTAGTCGCCGACCAACGTGTAACCTGGGACGCGCTCCCGGGTACCCCTATTTCTCCCCCACCCCCAATCACCCCCCACCGGAGTCCAGAAGGATGATCTCCAGCCTCCTGCATAACCGCATCACTTTCACTGCCGCCGCGTTCTTCGCTGCAGCTGCACCGACCCTTGCCCAAGACGCAGAGGCCGAAGGCCCCCCGTCCCAGTCCGTTGGCGAGATCCTCGCCGGCGGTGGCATCATCGGTGGTTTCATCATCTTGCTCTCGGTGGTCGCCCTCGCGGTCGTCATCGAGAACCTTGTCTCGCTCAAGCGCGACAAGCTGGCACCCCCGGAAATCATCGACGAGCTCGAAGCTCTCTTTGAAGAGGGTCAGTTCCAAGAGGCCATGGAGCTCTGCGAGAGCGAGGACAACCTCCTCACCCGCACCGTCTCCGCCGGCATCGGCAAGATCGGCCACACCTTTGCTGCCATGGAGAAGTCCCTCGAAGAGATGGGCGACGAAGAGGCCGTCAAGCTTCACCAGAAGATCGGCTGGCTCTCCCTCATCGCCAACGTTGCTCCCATGATGGGGCTGCTCGGTACGGTGTCGGGAATGGTGGCCGCGTTCCGCGTGATCGCGACCAGTAAGAACCCCGACCCCGCTGAGCTTGCCGACGGTATCTCGATGGCACTCCTGACCACGCTCTTCGGTCTGGTCGTTGCTATCCCCACCACCGCCGCCTTCGCTTACCTGCGCAACAACTTGGTCAAGTCGATCATTGAAGTTGGAGCCATCGTGGAAGACCTCTTCGAGCGTTTCCGCCCCGAAGGCACCTGAGAAACTGCACGTGATTGGAGCTCCCCCTGGCTTCCTATCGAAACCTAGGGGGAGCACTTCTCCCCGCTCACTCAACTTGGACTGAAAAATGAATCTCAACAAGCACAAGATGGAAGACGAGAAGATGGACATGACGCCAATGATTGACGTCGTTTTCCTTCTGATCATTTTCTTCATGCTCATTTCGGACATGACCCAGCAGGACCTCGAGATCCTGACCCTGCCCAAGGCCATCTCGGCCGTGCCGGACGAGCCCGATGTGGAAGACTTCCGCCCAGTGATCAACGTCCGCCAAGACGGTACGATGGTGGTTATGAAGGAAGTGGTCTTCGAAGCCAGCGCCGAGAGTAGCGACGACGACGAAAAGCAGCTCAACAAGACTCTGCTCAACATTGCGACCCGCATGGAGAAGGACTACTTCGATCCGGAGAATCCCTCTGGCGAAAAGGACCTGCCCGATGACTTCCTCCTGATCCGTGCCGACCAGTTTACCTCCTTCCACTACCTTCAGCGCATCATGACCCTCTGTGGCCACGACTCTGTGAAGATCTGGAAGATCCAACTGGCTGCCGGAACTATCGAAGACGAGAAGAAGCCTAAATAGGGCCCTGGAACCTAAGGAGAACGACCTATGTCCAATATGAAAGACATCATGGAGGAGAAGTGCGAGATGGAGATGACGCCGATGATCGACGTCACCTTCCTCCTGCTGATCTTCTTCGTCTGTACGATTAAGTTCAAGACCCTCGAAGGCAAGTTGGCCGCCTACCTGCCCAAGGATGTCGGCGTGAATGCTTCCGACGCGGAGCCTAAGGAGAAGATCGACATCACCCTCAAGCTAAAAGCTGCGGGCCGCAAGGTCGAAGCCAAGCGCCTGGAGAAGGATGGTGTCGAAGTCGCCTGGACCAGCATGGCCCAGGGCGAATTTGCCCTGCTTGACCACAAGGTCGAGTACGGCATTAACCGCGACTCCTTCCCCGATTCCGAAAACGGTATCAAAGACATGAAGGTCAAGCTCGAGCAGTACCTGGCCGACGACCCAGAGCGGGCCGTCACCATCAAGGCTATGCAGGGCATCGTCTACGCGGACATCATCCCCGTGCTTGACGCCTGTATCGATGTTGGCTT
>JAQXEK010000035.1 GCA_029250885.1 Planctomycetota bacterium | reverse complement strand
CCCGTCTTCAGCCCCAAGGGTCTGCTGCCCAACGAGGACCTCTGGGACCTGCCTCACATCATCGAGCGCATTGAAGGCGCAAAGGAGCGCGTCTGGATTCAAGTCATGACCTTTAGGCTCAAGGACCGCGGCGGCGAGGTCTTTTACGAGCTCCAGGACCCCATCCTCGCGGCCGCCAAGCGCGGCGTCGACGTGCGCCTGCTCGTCGCCGACTGGGGCAAGCGCCGGGGCACCATCGAAGGCCTCCAAGCCCTGGCCGCCACCGACGGCATCGAGGTCCGCATGACCACCATCCCCGAGCACTCCACCGGCCACATCCCATTCGCTCGCGTCATCCACGCCAAGTACATGGTCGTCGACAAAGACAAGGCCTGGCTGGGCAGCACCAACTGGGAGAAGGGCTACTTCTACGAGGGCCGCAACGTGGGCGTCCTGCTCGACGGCGCCTCCGGCGTCACTCCCCTGGCCGCCTTCCACCAGTCCCTGTGGCGGTCCCCCCACACCTACCCGGTCGACCCCGACGCCACCTACGAAGTTCCCGACTTCGGCGAACGGGAGTAGGCGCAGCCGCCCCAATCCGTCGAACCGACTAAGCGTTACAAAGCAGTTTCTGCCACGCCTCACTTAGCCCGCTATCCTGCACCTATGACCACCACACGACGCATTGAACGAAGCAAGGCTACTCCAGCCGTCTTCGCAGCTGCCCTTCTTTCCATGAGCGCACTTTCCCAGACCGAGGAGCCCGAGCTAGTCGACATGGGAAATGGCTTCGTCCTGGAGCAGGGCATCTTTGGCATCTTGCCGGATCCCGTGGCCGCCGCGCCCGGTATCTGCATCAACGGCGACACCACAGGTGGCGCGAATCAGACTCTCAACAGCCTGACCGCAAGCGAGTCCGGCTACACCGCGATCTGGTCCGACAGCCGTGACGGCAACCTGGGGCTCTATCTGGGTATCCTGCCCAAGGGCGTGGACCAGGCCGACGATGGCATCCCGATTCACCTGCCGCGAGCCAGCCGTCAGGTCAGGCCCAGTATTGCGCAGTTCTCGAACCCGACGGGGGGCATCGGTGGAGCCGTGGTGTGGACTGCCTTGAGTGGCAAGGGGGCGTCCGCAACCCTGCGGCTCTTTGACGAGCGCGCCCCGAAGGAGGACATTTTCACCAGCGGTCCGATCCCCATGGGCGCGGTGGCCTCCAGCACCACCAGCCAGGTCGCCCCCGTGGAGGGCGGCACGGGCTTGGCCGCTTGGATAAGGGGCGATGCGGTCACGGCATTGACCCTGACCCACAATGCGCAAACGGGCAAGACGCGCACCGGTGAAGCCTTCACCTTGGTGGAGTCTATCGCCGGGGCGAAGGGCAATTTCCTCATGGCGCTCAACGACAGGGGCAAGGTTCTTGTCACCTGGAACAGCAACGGCGAGATGCACGCCCAGGTCTCCGTTTTGGTCGACCCGGATCGGCGCAAGAGTACGCAGCTTGGGCAGGGCAAGGTGATTGAGATCGTGCCCGACCGATCGGGTGAGGGTGCCGGTTGGTGGGTGCTTGCGGAAGTAGGCCCGGCCACGGGCCTGGTGCACCTCAACGAGGCAGGTAAAGCGGACCGCGAGATGATCACGATCTCAAAGCAGCCTCTCAAGTCCGTGGACTTGACCACTTGGGCTGGGGGTACGGGCCTGGCCGTTTTGGTGGAGAGCGAGCTCGACGTCCCCGATCCGCGCAGTCGCAATGGTTCGGTTGTGTTGCACGTAATGAACTCGGCGGGGATTCGCCTGACCCCGGCGACGGGCGTCGACGTGCTTGACTCCGACGCCGTCGATGCGCGAGACCCGAAGGTCGCTGCCATTGGGGCCCAGTTCCTTGTGGCTTGGACCGACTCGCGCCGGGACAGGGCTGACGTCTACTACCGCCGTATGTCCCTAGGAAACCAAAGCGAAGAAGCCCGGCCCTGGAACCAGGACGTGGCCAGCAGCGACCAGATGCACCACGCCCTCGCGACGTCCGGTGAGACGGGCATCGCGGTCTGGGACGACACTCGGTCTGGAGATGCACGCATTGTCGCTCGCTCGATCACTGTCAGCCCAGCCTCGACCGCCATGCGCCGCAGCGAGGCCAACGCGAGCCGACAGCTCGTGCTGGGCCCCGAGATCTTCGCGGACTACTCGGGTGACCGCTGCAACTTCCCCAGCGTTGCGATGCTCGAGTCCGGGACTTTCTTGGCCACGTGGAAAGAGACCACGGGCCGGGCGGTCGCACTGCGTGGCCAGCTCTTCGACCAGCAGGGCAACAGCCTAGCTCCCGCCATCGATCTCGACCCCGGCCACGAGTCCGCCCCCAAGTGGCCCGCGGCCGTGATCGCACTCCCGCGCAACTCCGGGTTCATGGCCCTGTGGACACGCACCGGCGAAGGCCCCATGGCTCGACGCATTGGTGCGACGGGCCAATTGGGTGAGCGCATCTACGCCTTGAGTGACGCCGTGACCAAGGAAGCCGGGCGCCCAGACATGTGCCTCTTGGACGACGGTCGGCTGGTTGCTGTCTGGGATGACCTGCGCTCCACGCGAGCTCGAAAGGGGCAGCCCGCCGCCAAGGGAGTGCGCGCCATTACGGGGCGCTTCCTCACTGCACTTGGGCAGCCCGAGGGCCGCCAGCTCTACTTCGCCCCGTCCCCGGGTAACGGCGATCTCGACCCCACTGTCGCGCCCATCGCATCCGAGGACCCCACCAAGCGCGGCAGCTTCCTGTTGGCGTGGACCGGCAATGACGGGCCGCCCCGGGACGTCTTCTCACGCTCCATCGGCGCCAATGGAAAGCCCCTCGGCCCGCCTATCGGCATTTCGGTCAAGGCCAATGAACAGGACTATGCCCGCGCGCTCCGCATGCCGAATGGCGAACTGTACATCGCCTGGGAGGACGACATCTCCGGCCGGGACCACTGCTTCATCCGCCGGCTCACCCCGGACGGTCAGACCGCCGGACCGCGCCAGCTAATCAACGAGGTCGAGACGCATTTTGTCGAGCACCGCTATGCGCCGATCATCGCGCCTTTGATCACCCCCACCGGGCCCGGCTACCTGGCTCTCTGGGGTGACCTCAGCCGCGGGCAGGGCCACGACATCTTCGGCAAATGGGTTGCCCAAGAGGAGCAGCCTCTACGCAGAAAGTAGCTATAGGGGCATTGCTAGGAGGTATTTCAAGCCACGAGACTCCGTGAGACGCTACACTTCGCGGCATTTTCACGACAAGTAAGTCCTCTTCTCCCCACCCTGCGCCATGGCCTCCCGCCCCAAGTACAAAGGTCCCAAGACGAACACCGCTACCAGCCTCGACGCCCTGTTCAGGCCCCGGTCCATCGCGGTCGTCGGCGCCAGCAAGCGTGTCAACCAGATCGGACACCAGATCGTCCGGAATCTCGTCGAGGGCAACTTTACTGGGCCGGTCTACCCCGTCAATCCCAAGGCCAGCGTCGTGCACTCCACGCACTGCTTCAATAAGGTCTCTGCGATTCCCGGCAAGGTGGACTTGGCGGTGATCGTCGTGCCGGCGAGCCACGTTCTCCAAGCCGCCCGAGACTGCGGCAAGAAGGGCGTCGGAGGAATCGTGGTGATCACCGCGGGCTTCTCGGAGGTCGGAGGCCAGGGACAGGCTCTCCAAGACGAGCTCGTGGCCATCTGCGACAAGTACGGCATGCGCATGATCGGACCCAACTGCATGGGCATCCTTAACACGGCAAACGACTTCTCCATGAACGCATCCTTTGCGGACACGCAACCGATCCGGGGCAGTGCTGCGTTCCTCTCCCAGTCCGGCGCCCTGGGTGCGGCGATCCTGTCCGATTCCCGCAGCTTGGGGCTTGGCCTGAGCCAATTTGCCAGCGTGGGCAACCGCGCCGACGTCTCCCCCGCCGACCTGCTCGAGTACTGGGGCGAGGACGAGGACACCACCGAGATTCTTCTTTACCTCGAAGCCTTCGGCGAGCCCGAGCGCTTCATGCCCATCGCGCGCCGGGTCTCTCGCAAGAAGCCCATCCTTGTGGTGAAGTCAGGTCGCACGGCCCGCGGCGCGAAGGCGGCCATCTCCCACACGGGATCCCTAGCTGGCTCGGAAGCTGCTGTGGATTCCCTGCTCTACCAGTGTGGGGTTCTGCGCGTCGACTCCATGAAGGAGCTCTTTGCCATGGCTAGCGCTGTGCAGACCGGCAAGCTGCCGAATGGGCGCCGCCTCGCTATTGTCACGAACGCAGGCGGTCCCGGGATCTTGGCTACTGATGCGATCGTCTCCAAGGGCCTTGCTATGGCAGATCTGGGAGCCAAGACCACAGCCAAGCTTCACAAGCTCCTGCCGCCGGAGGCCTCGGTACACAACCCTGTGGACTTGATCGCAAGTGCCGATGCCAAGCGCTTCGACGACGTGCTGAAGGTCGTTCGCGCGGACCCTGGCGTGGACATGGTGCTGGCGATCTTTGTGGCACCGATCATGATCGACGCCGAGTCAGTGGCCCGCGTCTTCGCTAAGCATGGCAAGGCCAGCAAGAAGCCGTTCTTGACCTGTCTTCCCGGCAAGGACCAGAACGATCAGGCTATTCGGGTTCTCCACGAGGCCGGCGTGCCCAACTACCGCTTCCCTGAAGAGGCAGCAGCTGTCTTGACCGGCCTGCGCAAGCTCAAGAAGCTGCGAGAGCGCCCGAACGAGAAGGCACCCAAATTCCGCGTCCAAAAGAAGAAGGCTAGGGACCTGGTCGAAGGCGCGCTTGCCGAAGGCCGCGAGCTTTTGAATGGTACCGAACTCTTCGGGTTGATGAAGGCCTATGGGATTGCCGTTGTGCCCAGCAGTCTAGTGAGCACACGGGAGGAGGCGCTTAAGAAGGCAAAGAAGCTGGGCTTCCCGCTGGTTGCCAAGGCAGAGATCCCCGAGCTCTCCCACAAGTCCGACAGCGGCGGTGTGATCCTTGGAATCCGAGATCGCGAAGATCTGCTCGATGCCCTGGACACCCTGGAGCAGCGCTTTGCCAAGACCTACCCGAAGATGGAGTTCCTGCTCCAATCCATGCGTTCCGAAGGCGTGGAGACGTTCTTTGGGGCGGCCAGCGACCCAGTCTTTGGCAAGATGTTGGCCTTTGGGTTGGGTGGAATTCACGTCGAGATCCTAAAAGATGTCGTCTTCCGGGTGCACCCCTTGACGCCTGCCGATGCGTCCGAGATGGTCAATGGAATCCGCTCGGTCATGATGCTCGAAGGAGCGCGGGGGAAGCCGCCTGTGAACAAAGCCGAGCTGGAAGATTTGCTGTTGCGCCTTAGTCAGATGCTGACCGATGTGCCGGAGATCGCCGAACTGGACCTGAACCCGTTCCTCGCGGGCTACGACGGTCAAGGCAGCTGCGTGCTGGATATGCGCGTGGGAATCAAGGGCTGCTAGGGAGCTGAGTAGCCCGTGTCCGGCGACGACCGGGACTAGACTTTCCTAGCAGGGTGTAACGATCCAGGGCCCCTTCTCCGTAATGAGCTCGATTGCGACACGGTTCTTGGTCTCGCCGCGTATGCGCGGCGCGGCGTACATGTCGGGGCCCTCCTTCAGCAGCTTGCCCAGCTGGGCGCTAGAAGATCTCTAAGTGCAAGTTGTAATTGTACTCGCGATTCCCGAACAGCTTGATGCGATCGGCATTCTCACTGGCCAAGTCCCCAACACTGACCACGTCTAGGCTCACCCCATAGGTTGCCGCGTCTACGCCTTGCCCAAGTAGCGATCCCCAAGACTGCCCGTAAGCGCAGACCTCGAATCCTCCCTCCCCCACCGGCGCGTAGCTAGTCAGGATGGACAAGCCGTGGTCGTCTCCGTCGTGGATCGTGAGCCAACGGATGCCAGAGCGGACGCCCAATAGGCCAGCCACTCCCACTCGTCCCTGGTATTGGCCCCATCGTGACTGTCCCAGGTTGTCCACGGTACTAGGCCCCGGACCGCGTCCGTACCATGACCATTGGTCGAAGCGCCGGTCTAAGTCAAGGGCCAAGCCAACCTGGGGAATCTCCCCGGGGCTACCGTCGGGTAGCGTCGAAGGGTGCAAGTTATAGGTCAACTCTAGGCTGCCGTCCGGGGACATGAACCAAGCCAATTGAACCGTGCCCCGCTGCGCGCCCTGGTACAAGCCCAGGTCCAGGTCGTACCCCAGGAAGACGCGCTCGCCGGTCTCGTCCAAGGTCCGGGTCGAGGCATGAGAGTCGTCCATGGCAGACTTCCACCGGCCCAACACTTCAGCAGCAGGGCCAGCAAGTTCGGCTGCACTTCCCGGCCGCCAGAAATTTGGGCGCATTGGACTTGCCAGCATCTCGACGGAACCCTTGCGATAGGAGATCAGAGCACCACTCGCGTCGTCAAAGGTCGCCGCGATGGAACCGCTAATCAGGACCGTCAATCCGTCAATCTCAGAGACCTCTACTGTGCGATCTTTCGACGTATCCACGCTCGAATAATCCATGCTACCGAATGCCCCTTCCCAGGCGAACTCATCGAAAGCCACTCTTTTTAAGCTCTCTGGTTCCGACAGGCCGGTCTCGGAATCCGACCGCATGGCTTCCAGGGTCATCACGCGCTCCTCGAACTGACTTAGCTTGGGCCAGTATTCCGTGTCTATGACGAATCCTTGGTCCTTGACGGGCACGAGTGCGACGAAGGCGAGCTTGCCGTTGTCCCAGAGCTTGAGGTGAAGCCGATCTAAGGGATCCAAGGACTCCGCCGGCTCGACCGAAAATCGTGTCTTGCTGCCATGGACATATTGATCCCGATCATCCCAAACCAACTGATAGAGATCCGCATCAGGCTTGATTTGCGCGAACTCTTGGCTCGAAATCGCTTGCTCGTCGAGGTCGTTTCCCACCACGAGTCCAGGTGCGTTGCAGGACGCCCAAGCGCCAAATACCAAGATGGCTGGCGCCCAGGGGGACCGGGACAGCCGGGTTGTACCTCGACTTCGTTTTGGGTTAGAGGGCTGTCGGTTCATCGCGAAGCTGCATCCAAGTCCACCACGCCGGCCAGGTCCTGGTTCCACCCACCCTTCACGCTTATAAAGGTCGACGCGGAGTCTAGGGCGATGTTGCCCGTGGTTGCGCCAGAGGTGAGCAGTGAGACGGCGCCGTGGGTCTCGAGGCTAGCTACAACAATCACCTTCGTCACCTGCCCGAGAAGTCCGCCAAATCGATCGCGCCAAAAAAAGCGCCAAGACAACCGCTGCGGCAACACTCAGGGGATTCGTGTGCTCATGCCCCATGCCACCTTCGTCTATCCCCATCACCGGCGTATGCTCGAACAACCGGTAGCCCGCATCCACGGCATATCCAACGATCAGGGTGCAGATCGCAAGCCCCGCCAGATAGGCAATCAGAGTGCGCTTGCCGAGCTCCCGGAGAATTACGAAGAGGGCACTGGTGTTGGTAGCGGGGCTCGCCATCAGAAAGACTACGGCGGCGCCGGGGTTTAGTCCCTTGACGATCATGGCTGCCGCAATCGGGGTCGAAGCCGAAGCGCAGACATAGATAGGGATACCGACCAACAGCATCACAAGATAGCCCCAGGCTCCGCTAAAGATAGGTAGCTCGAAGACCTCGGGGGGCAGGAGCGCGTAGATTCCGGCCGAGATGGCCAAGCCGAAGAGGATCGCGCCGGCAAGGTCGTCCATCATGTCGACGAAGGCGAAGCGCATCGCCTTACGAAAGGCCGGTTCATCTTGCGGACCGCTGGAGGCGTCGTGGCTGTGATCATGAACGTGGTCACCATGTACTTGGCAGGTGCTTTCTGATTCAGCTTGGCCGGGGTCAACCTGATCCTTGTCTTCAGTTGCGTTGACAAGAAGGCCCGTGAAGATGGCCGAGAAGACCGCGCCAACGGGCCGGGCAATGGTCAAGAACGGATCGAGCAGGCCAGCGCTCATGGCCACCGAGTCCACACCGGTCTCGGGGGTCGAGATCAAGAAGGACGAGGTCGCGCCACGACTGGCGCCAGCTCGGCGCAGAGAAATCGCAACCGGCAGTACCGAACAGGAGCAGAGCGGCAGGGGCGCCCCCACAAGAGACGCGACGATGACACTCTTGAGCGAGCGCTCAGCAAGCCAGGGCTTGAGTCGCTCCGGGTTAAGCCAGACCGAGATCAGCCCGGCGATGAAGAAGCCAAACAATAGCCAAGCGGACATCTCTAGGAACACGTCGATCAGAGCCACTAACATGTCGACAAGAAATGTGTCGCTCTCCCCAGCACCGGCCAAAATCACACCTAAAATTAAGGCGGCCGCTTCGGGCAGTCGGCGCTCGCCGTGGAAGACCTCGGGCAAGAGGTCACAGACAGCGACGTACAGGAACGTGCCCGCTGCAAGTCCCATGAACAGGGCCGCCTTTGTCGAGCCGGGATCGAATAGGCTCGACCCCAGATAGAGGAAGACGGGCGTAATCAGGGAAAAGCCCGTTAGGTAGACAAAGGACCTCATCTTCGGCAGTCCAGCCAATCGCATGACGGTGGCCAAAGAGAGGCTCTCGGACGCCTTATGTAACAAGATCGCTAGGAAGAACACGGTGATGCCCATGCCCAGATTTGACTCGTTCACCTCGCCCACTGCGGCCAGGCCCACACCCGCAACGGCGGCGTGGATTGCGAGCCCCGCTAGAGACGCGTACCACAGCACGCGGTGCTTGTGATCGTGGCTTTTCTCTTCCTCATCCGAGTCCCCAGCAAGAAGCACGCGCTCGATGAAGAACAGCAGCAAGAAACCGCACAGCATTGCGACCCAAGGCCCCCGGCCGCCGAGCATGCCCGGCGCGTCGGCGCTCTCCGCAGAGGCCTCGGCCAGCTCGGGAACGAGGTGCAAGAACACGGTACCGAGGAAGATACCCGCCGACAGGCCCACGAAGCGGTGCAGGATGCGGTCCGACCAGTTGCCAAGCAACAGGGGCGCACCTGCGAAGAGGTTGACCGCGAAGAGCAGTCCAACGGCGATCCAAAGATTCTCAGGCATCTACTTCCCACTGGAATAGGGTCAACTCTTTTTCACTACCGGCGGCCTCCAGGGTCACGTCCCCCTTGTCCGAGATGTTCTGCCGAAACCCGGTGCCCGACAGCAGCATCTGCATGAACTGGCAATCGGTCCCGCTATCGGGATCGAGCTCGCGTAGCCCAAGGCGCTCGGTAATAGAATCAATGTTCGTCATGCTGGCCCAGTGCTCATTATGCCACAGCCCAATGCGGCCTTGCGGTGCACTTGGCAAGTCCCTATAAAAACCCCACACACAAAAAATCCGCCGGGCACCTGAAAGGCCCCCGGCGGCGTTTACTCGGACATTCGATGCCCAGAGTCGGAATCTAGCCTAGAAAGACCAACCCAGGCTCAACACGAAGCGCTTGTCCACGCGATCGTTGTCGCCAGAGGGCGTGTTGTCGTAGTCAATCACCCACTGGAATGAGGTGAACATAGCCTCGCTGAGGCTCATGGACAGCTTGCTGTCCAGCTTTGCGATAATGTCGTCGGACTCTTCCAGGCTGGGCAGGATCTGGCCGCTCGAGGTGAAGGTCAGGTCTTCGTTGATGCGCTTGAAAGTGTTGAATGCAGCTCGCAGGGAGATGTAGTCGTCCGAGGGAGATCCCTCGAAGTCCTCGGTCACGTAACCCAGACCGAGCTCGCCGGAGAGCTTCGAGTCCTCGCGCTCGTAGAACTGGTAACCGCCACCAGCACCAAAGGTAAGGCGCATGTCCAGGTCGGCTAGTGCGTCATAGTCCGCAGCGACGTTGCTGTAGACGTAGGTGGTCTCGGCTTCGTCGAGGAAGTAGTCGTACTGAAGGCTGGTGCCCATCTTGCGCTGGGTCAAGACCGAGTCTCCGCTAGCCGAGTCGGTGCCGTAGTTCAGGTAGGCTTTGAAGGTGTAGCGATCGACGTCTTCACGGAGTTCGGCCGAAGAGTCGAAGTTGAACGACTGGGTTTCAGTGTTTCCGTCAGTGGAAATGGCGCTGAGAGCGACGGAACCAGTCCACTCGGAAGCGGACTCCATCGCAGCATCTTGAGGAGCCACCAGGGCTGCAATCGAGCTGTTGAGGGGTTGGAGGATGGAGGGAGTCGCCTCGGCCGGGGCCGCAGCGGGAACGAACGCAATGAGGGTAGTGATAAACATAGCGCGGAAAGTATAGGGTCAAGACCTGCTAAGATGGGTACTGGAAAGTGCCATTTGGCTAGTCCCATTTTGCGCCATAGACTTAGTGCTCGTAACGCCCCCTGTTCCCCCGCCCCCAATGATACAGATCCAAGAAGTTGCAAAGAACTTCGGCGCCCTATGCGCTGTGGGCTCGGTCTCTTTAGAGGTCGCTCCGGGGGAAGTGCTAGGCTTGTTGGGCCCCAATGGCGCGGGCAAGTCGACGACCCTGCGCATGCTCACAGGGTTCCTAGCCCCCGATGCGGGTACGGCAAGTATCGACGGCCACGACATCCGCGAAGACAGGCTGCGGGCCCAGGCTTGCCTTGGATACCTACCCGAGGGGGCGCCGAGCTGGGAGGCCATGACGCCCCGGGAGCTGTTTCGCTTTCTGAGCAAGGTCCACGGTCTGGCCGGCGACGTGGCGATTGCCCGCGCCGCGGCTGCCACCGAGCTCGCGGACCTTAATGCCGTACTCGACCAGCCCATCGACACCCTGTCCAAGGGCCTGCGCCGCCGCGTGGGGCTGGGCGCCGCCGTTCTGCACGACCCGCCCGCCCTGGTGCTCGACGAGCCGACGGACGGACTCGATCCGAATCAGAAGCGCAACCTCCGGCGCAACATCCGCGCACTAGCGACGGACCAGCACAAGGCGATCATCGTATCCACGCACATTTTGGAAGAGGTGAGCGCCCTCTGCGACCGGCTGGTCGTCATCGCCAAGGGCGCGGTCGTCTTTACGGGCAAGCCCTCGGAGTTCGCGGCCCTGACCGCATCCGGCCAGCTTGACGCCGCCTTCCGACAGGTCACCGAGGACAGGGCATGAACGGCGCACTTCCGATCTGGGGCCGCGAGCTCAAGGCGCTCTTGCGCACGCCGACCGCGTACCTGTACCTGATCACCTTCTCCCTGCTCACCAACCTGCTGGTGCTGGGGATGAGCAGCCTGTTCACCCGCGGCCAGGCGGACCTCGCGCCGCTCTTCGACGCCCTGCCGTGGCTCGCCCTCTTGCTGACGCCGGCGATCACCATGGGACTGTGGAGCGAGGAGCTGCGCAGCGGCTCCATTGAACTGCTGTTTACCCTGCCGCTCAAAACGGGCGAGGTCGTCGCCGGCAAGTTCCTGGCCGCGTGGACCTTCGCCCTGATTGCCCTGGGCACCACGCTCACGTTGCTGTTCTCCGTGTCCTACCTCGGCGAGGCGGACACCGGCGCATTGGTCGCCGGCTACATCGGATCGGCGCTTTTGTTGGGAGCCTTCGCGGCCCTCGGCGCCTTCGTGTCCACCACCACCCGCAGCACGCCGGCGGCCTTCGTTCTGTCGGTTGCCCTCGGCTTCCTGTTCCTATTCAGCGACGTCGCCTCGATCCGCGAGGTGCTCGAGGGCACCCTCGGCGCGGGGGCCGCATCGGCCTTTGCGAACCTTTCCCTGTCCGCCCACTTCGAGGCCATCGGACGCGGCGTCGTCGGCCTGGATGACCTGCTGTTCTTCTGCGCCTTCATCGCCCTGTTCCTGCTCGGTTCGGTCGCCGTACTCGAGGCGCGCCGCAAGGGCTCCCCGCGCAAGTCCCTGGGCCCCATCGCACTCTTCGTGGCTCTCTTTCTGGGCCTGAACCTTGGCGCAGGGCCAGCCCTTGCCAAGCTTGAGTCCGGCCGCGTGGACTTCACCGAAGCGGGGCTCTACTCCCTCTCCGAGGGCAGCCGCAAGGTCGCCCAGAAGCTCGGCTACGACGTCACCCTGGACGTCTACCTCAGCCGCTCGACCTCGAAGAAGAGCCCCAAGTTCGCGGGCTTCGCCGAGCACATGTTGGACCTGGTCGACCGCTTCGGCCGCGCCGCCACGGGCGAGCACAGGATCCACATCAACCAGCGCGACCCCGTCCCCTATTCCGAGGATGAATACGAGGCGCAATTCGCCGGGCTCACGCGCCAAGCAACCGGCCTTGGCGGCGTCGACGCGAACCTCTACTTCGGCATCATCGGCACGAACTCCGTGGGCGACACCCGTCGCATCGCCTTCCTGTCCCCGGACCGCGAGGGCCGCATCGAGTACGAGCTCGCCCGCATCCTCCAAGAGCTCGGGCACCCCGAGCGCCCGCGAGTCGGCGTTATCTCGTCCCTGCCAGTACTCACCGGCGGACTAGCAGGCCGCGGCTGGCAGGTCATCGAGTCCGCCCGGGGCAGCTTTGATTTTAAAGACATCCCCGATCCCAGTCAGGGCATCCCCGAGAACATCGACGTGCTCGCGGTCATCCACCCGCGCGACTTGGACGATGCCGGCCGCAAGGCGATCGACGCCTACGCCGTGGCGGGCGGCTCTCTGTTGATCGCCCTTGATCCCCTCGCCGAGGTGGACACCGAAGAGATGGACAAGTCCGACAGCGCCGCCGGCTACGTGGCAAATCGCCACTCCCAGATGCCTAGGCTACTAGAAGCCTGGGGCGTCGAGTTGATCCAACGCAAGGTGGTAGCGGACCGCGAGCTCGGCCTGCGCATTCCCAAGAGTGACGGGGTCGGCGAGCTTAACAATGTGCACGTCATGGAGCTCGGGCCTGAACACTTGGCCACGGAGGATGGCTCCATCGATCCCGTTACGGGCTCCCTGGGCAGGCTACTCTTTTGGACTGCCGGCAACCTGATCACAACTAGCATCCCCGAGGGCGTCACGGTGACGCCACTCCTGCAGAGCACGGGTGCGTCCATGAATTTGGACGTCAGCATCCTGCAGGTCGTCAAGGACGCCGACGCTCTGCTCGCCTACTTCGTCGCCGACGGTGAGCGCCGCAACCTTGCGCTGCGCGTGCGCGGCAAGGTGCCCAGCGCCTACGAAAACGAAGTGCCGGCTGACCAACAGCCCATGACGGCGATCGTCGTCTCCGACGTGGACCTTTTCAGTGACAGCACCTGGCTTGGTGTCGACGAGCGCAACGGCGTGACCGTAGGGCTCAAGCCCACCGCCGACAACGGCCGCTTCTTCCTGGAGGCCCTCGGCGATCTCGCCAGCGGCTCGGCGGTGGCGGGGATTCGACCTAAGGGCCGCTACACCCGCCCCTTCGCGCGCCTCGACGACATGCGCCGATTGGCTGGCGAGAAGATCGCTTTGGAGCTCAAGCAAGCCCAGGTCAAGGAGCAGGAGCTGCGGGCCGCCCGCGTCAAGGCCGACACGGACCTAGCAGCGACCGGTGTCCGAACCAGCAACACCAAGACGCGCGCACTCAGGGACGAACTCATCCGCGCCCAGGACGAGCTACGGCGCCTGCAGTTTGAGCAGAACGAGGAGGTCGACCAGTTGCTCTCGAAAATGACCAAGCTCAACCTACTGATCGGCCCCAGCCTGGCCGGCCTGCTGTTCCTGGTCTTCCGCCGCCGCAAGGGCTAGGGGCGCCGAACCGGGCCCAAAGAGCCTCGTCTCGAGCCCGTGGGGGATCGGATCGCGGCTTTGCGGTAGCTAGGGGCCGGTCTTGGTCGCCGCACTCCGCGGCCTGGGGTATGCTTACAGGATCGCAATTCTCTCATCGCGCTCGCACATCGCGCTCGCAACCCTCTTGACCAACCCTCTTGACCAACTCTCAGTCCATCCGTCGACTCGTCGCCGGATTCGTACGCCAATCCGAAGGCGCCTACCGCCTTGCCAAGGGCGTGGAAAACCGCACCGAAAGGCTGCGCCACTCCGTAGCCAAGCTACGCCCCGGCATCATCAAGCCGCGGCCCTACAAGATCATGATCTCGCTGACGGCCCAGTGCAATGCGCGCTGCATTGGCTGTCGCTACGGTCGAGACTTCATGCCTGGGCACCAGCTCGATTGGCCCACGATCAAGGACCTGCTCGACGATGCCAAGCAAGCGGGCTTCTACTCGATTCGGCTTTACGGCGGCGAGCCGCTCTTACACCCGGACCTGCCCAAGATCGTCGCTTACTGCGTGAGCTTGGGGCTGCGGCCCTACGTCACCACCAACGCCAGCCTGTTGGATTCGAAGATCGACGAGCTCGTTGCCGCTGGCCTGCGCGACATCACCGTGGGCTTCTACGGAGTCGGCGACGCCTACGACGAATACGTTCAGCGCCCCGGTCTCTACGCCAAGGTCGAACAGGGCCTGGCCGCCGTGCGTGATCGCCACGGGGACCTGGTCGAGATGCAGATGAACTGGCTGCTGATGAAGCCGACGGCCACTCCCGAGGCATTCCACCAAGCCCGCGAGGTTGCCGAGCGCTATCACATGAAGATGCGCGTGGACCTCGTGCACTACTCTCTGCCCTATTTCCAAGAGGGCGCCGAGGGCGAGCTGCAATTCACCGACCGGGACCGGCCTCAGATCGAAGCTGTGGTAGCCGAGCTCATCCAGACGATGGAAGAGCGTCCGGCGCTACTCAATCACACAGTCGAGGGCCTGCGCTCGGTCACCGACTGGCTGCTGCTGGGCCCTGCCATGAAAGTTCCGTGCACGGCCTATGAGATGATCTGGGTCGGCGCCGACGGCACCGTGCAGATGTGCTACGTTACGTTCAAGCTAGGCAACCTGAAGCAGACCCGGCTGAGGGACATGCTGAACACCGATCAGCACAACCAAGCCGCACAGGACGCCTTCGCCGTCAAGTGCCCGAACTGCCACTGTAGCTCGAACGAGCGCATTATGCGGCACACACCGAGCCTCAAGAAGTACTCGAGCTGAGGGCGTGTGTCCCAACGCAAAGCGCCTCCGCCCTTCCATCGCAATGGAAGAGCGGAGGCGCTTGCCTTGGTCACCGCGCTTCAGGCGCGCTTGGTGCCGCACTGACCGCAGAAGGTCGCTTCGGGTCCCATGGCCGTGCCGCAGCTTGTGCAGAAGCTGCTGCCGACGACGGGCTCTTCCGGTGCGCTCAGGCCGTGACCACAATGACCGCAGAACTTGCCCGGGGCCGTCGAACGCGAGCAGTTCGGACAGACCATGCCGCCCACTACGGGAGCTAGGCGTTCTGGGCCACCGGCACCGTTGCCCACCAGCATCTGGGCCATACCGAAGCCGATGCCCAGGCCCGCGCCGCCGAGCATTCCGCCGCCGCCGCCACCTTCGCCACCGGCGCCGCCGCCCTTGGCCATGCCCTCACCGGCACCCATCATCGCCTTGCCCGTAGCAAATTGCTGGTACGCTCCCACGCCGCCAACGGTCTTGAGATAGGCCGCGTCTGTGTACAGTCGCGTCAGGTTGTCCGAGTCCTCTTCGTCCATGGCGATGACGAAGTTGCCGAGACGCCGGACGTTGATGCCATAGGCGTCCACATGCTTGCCGATTCCCTCGAGAACATCCGCCTCGATCTCCTCGGTGTAGGCGCCACTGGTCACATCCAGCATCGGCCACTTGTTCTTAACCAGTAGCTCAGCGATGCGGTCGCGGATCACCTTGAGGACCTGCTCCTTCATCCACGAGCGGACCTGGTAGGACTCGGCGCCGCCGGTTCCCAAGAGACCGATCACGATCTCCTCGGGGTCCTCGATGCGGAAAGAGAACTCGCCATGCACCATGAGCTCCACAGGGATGCCACTCTTCGGATCTTCCACGTGCCCAACGCGGCCGCCAAACTTGATACCGACGCGCTCGTTAATGCTGACAAAGAACACCTCGGCCCGAAAAACATTGCCCCCGGTAAAGCTATCCACGAGGTTTGACAGGAACGGAAGGTTGCTCGAGTCCAGGGTATGGCGGCCCGCAGACAGCACCTGCTCGACCTTGCCGTCGCGCATGAAGATCGCCACCTCGTCCGCCATGACGGTGAGCTGGGACTTCATCGGAATCGTCGGATCGGGGTGCTTCCACACCACCTGGGACTTCGCGTCGTCGGGACGCGCGACCATCATTTCGGACGTGCCACGCTTAAACCAGCCTAATACCATGCTTGCTCCACCTTGCTTCGTTGTAAGTCCTGGACTGACCCTGCCAATCTTGCCCCTGAACGACTCAGAAACTCGGGGGCAAGCTCTCCAGGCTAGACGCCCGGACCTAGCGCCTTACGCAGCGCCTCTGGAAACCATTCAACCAAACCCTAACCTTCCACAGGGACGCAGAATCGACGGTTTTGGTAAGGAAGTGCACCACAGGTGGTTTCCGACTTGCCCAAGAGCAGTAGCATAGACGTGCGGTCGAGCCTCCTAGAGGCCGCCCGAACCGATCAAACCGTGCCCCCCATTGGGACTCTTGCCTCTTGACTCCGACACCAATCATGCGCTCTTTTCGCCTCATTGCCTGCTGTGCAGCACTCGTCCCCCTGACCGCCGCCCTCGCCCCCCGGGGCACAGCGATCACCTTCGCTCCCGAAGACGGCCTTAGCCTGACGAAGACCTACACCCAGACCCTCAACGCCGAGCTCGACGACATTGCGTTCAACATGAACGGCGAAGAGGTCGAGATCGAGGAGCTTCCGACGATCTCGATCACGTCCAACGAGTCGATCGTCCTGAACGACACCTATGACACCGTCGAAGGCCGCCGGGCGACCAAGCTCACCCGCGTCTTCGAGGAGCTCACCCGCTCCCGCGAGCAGGTCACCGAAGAGGAGTCCATGAGCTTCGAGGAGACCTCCGAGCTCGAGGGGCTCTCCGTGACTTTCCTCTGGGACGAGGACGAAGAGGCCTACACCACGCGCTTCACCGATGAAGACGAGAGCGCCGACGAGGATCTCCTCGAGGAGCTCTTCGCCGACGCCGACATGCTGGGCTTCCTGCCCAGCGACGAGGTTGAAGAGGGGGACAGCTGGTCTGTTGAGCTTGACGACTACCGTCGCCTCTTCTCCCCCAGTGGCGAGCTCACCTTCCTCGATGAAGAAGACGAGCCCACCCGCGACGACATCGACGACCAGATCGACGAGAACCTGGAGGGCGAGATCGAGTGCACCTTTGCGGGTGTCGAAGAGGTCGACGACGTCCGCATGGCCGTCATCGAGTTCACCATCGAATTCGAAAGTGAAGGCGAGACCACCGAAGAAATGGAAGTCGAGGACGACGAAATTGACTCCGCGAACCAGTCTCGCATCATCAGCATCGACTCCGAATACGAGGGCACCCTCTACTTCAACCTGGCCGCTGGCCATGTCGCTTCCGTAAGCATCGTCGGCGAGTCCAACTTCAGCGTCGAAGAGGCCATGCTCATCGTCCACCCCGAGTTCGGCGAGTTCTCCCAGAGCCAGACCATGTTCTTCGAAGGCGAGCTCGAGGGCGAGATCACCTTCGAGTAGCGCGGCCATGAAGTCGCGCTTCCACGCCCCTGGGCCTGGGCGCGCAGAGCTCTCCTGCCCGTGCAGGCTGCCGAGCCGGGATCCCGATCCCGGCTCGGCAGCTCTCTTTAATCCCCACCGCCCATAAACCTTGCCAAGCGCCGCCGTTGGCTGCTGGCCACCGGGATCGCACTCCTCTATGGACGCTCCCAAGGAACCCAAGCACCTATCCCTCTTCGAAGGCTCCGCCCACACGGACCTGATGCGCGACGACAAGGCGAAGTACGCAGATGAGGTCGTGGGATCCTTAGAGCGGTACCTTCAATAAGTACCGAAAACGGATCCCCTCTACGGCTTCTGGAAGATCAGCAGGTGGTTGAAGCCGCGTAGGTAGTAGTTGTGCTCTAGGGCGGCCTCGTGGTGTTCGCGGTCTTCTAGCTTGGCGTTTCCGCGGGTGACGGCGACGTGGTCGACGGGGCGCATGCGGGCGCGCAGCATGCAGTAGAACTCGGAGCCGATGCTGCAGAAGACCTTGTCGCCGCGGCGGTTCTCGTAGGAGTCGCTGACGTAGATGGCGAGGTGGCCGCCGGGGCGCAAGATGCGCTCGGCCTCGGCGAAGGCTTGGCCCATGGCCTCGAAGTAGGCGTCGTCGAAGGCGGACAGCTTGCCGATGCAGCGCTCGTCGTCGGAGTATTCGAGGTGGGTGGAGTAGGGCGGGTCCATGAACACGAATTCGCAGACTCCGTCTTCGATGGGCAGGTTGCGGGCGTCGCCGTTTTCGACGCGGTTGCTGCGGGCTCCGTCGCCTCGCTCGGAGCCGGGGCCCGAGCGGCCTGCGACTAGGCCGCCTGCGCCGGTCGCTCGACCGGCATGGGCGGCTAGATCAAAGCCGCGCGAGCGCCGGTCCATGCTATCGGCCACATCCAAGGTCGTACCACCGCCGCAGAATGGATCCACGACTAGATCCCCGGGACGCGTGTAGCGCTCGAGCAGATTCCAGATCACGTAGGTCGGGGTGCGGCCTCCATAGCGCGCATCCCCCATCACCTGATCCGTGTGCTGCTGGGTAGGGTGGTACCAGAGAGTCGTGGTCTGGAGATCCGGATTGGGTTCGGTTGAGCGGCCGCCGTAATGAGAGTTCATAGGCAGTTTTTAGCATGGCGCGCCCACAGAATCGGCCCGCGAGCGAGAGATATTGGCCAAACGACTCGCGCCCGCCTACGGCTGGCTTATGGTTCAGCCATGCAGAGGGAAGAGTTCACGATAGAGTTGGTCGGCGCATGCATGGGAAGCACCTCGGCGATCCTTGAGCGGCCCTTGCAAGCTGAGCGCGATCCCGTGATCTTGTTGGCTCACGGGGCGGGCCTGGGGAAGTCGTCCCCCTTCATGGAGCAGATCGCCGTGTTCCTTGTGCAGCGCGGCTTCGCTGTGATGCGCTTCAACTACGCTTATCAAGAGAAGAAGGAAGAGACCGGAGGTATGCGGCCGCCGGAGAAGAAGCCTGTCTTGGTGGAGACCCACCGCGCGGCCTTACGGGCCCTGACCGAGCGTATGCCGGGAAGGCCCGTAATCTTCGCGGGCAAGTCCATGGGCAGCCGTATGGGCAGCTATTTAGCGGCGGAGGGCGCGGCGTGTGCCGGGCTCATCATGTTCGGCTACCCGTTACACCCCTCGGCCAAGCCGGAGAAGCTGCGGGTGGAGCAATTCCCCGAGCTCGGCATGCCCGCGCTCTTCCTCCAGGGCACCCGCGACAAGCTCGCGGACTTGGACCTGCTGAAGCTGCACCTTGGTGACTATGCGGGCGTAAGTACCCTAAAAATCATCGACGGTGCAGACCACGACTTCAAGGTGCTCAAGAGCCAAAACCGAAGCCACGACCAGGTGCTAGCCGAGCTTGCGGACCTGGTCGTGGCTTGGGCTACCAGACTCAAGGGTTAGCCCGAGGTGAGGCTCCGTGATTTGCGAACTGGCCTACGGGCAGACCGAAACTTGCGAATCGAGTCGTAGCCTAGGATTCCAAGCGGGCCCAGCGAAGCTCGAATCAGGCGTTAAGCCACGCTTCGAAGGCTTCAAATCCGTATTCGCGGCCTAGGAAATCCGTACAGAGGTCGTCGGCGTCGGCCTCGCCGCCGCGGCCGGTGACCTTGTTGCGGTAGGCGGTGGCGGTCTCGGTGTTCATCAGGTCGCCCTTGAACTTGCTGAAGAAGTCCTTCGAGATGACCAGGGACCACATGTAGGTGTAGTACATGGCCGAGTAGCCGTGCAGGTGGCCGAAGGCGGCCTGCATGTGCGTGTCGGGTTCGTGGGGTGAGAACATGATCTGCTGCTTGAGCTCGATCAGGCGCTCGGTAGTGTCGAGGCCCTTGGGATCGGTCTCATAGTAGCTCAGGGCCAGCATGGCGTAGAACATCTGGCCGTTGGCCTGCAGGCCCTTGCCGTACTCCTCGGCAGAGCGCAACTTGGCGACCAGCTCGGGGGTGATCGGCTCGCCGGTCTCGTGGTGCTTGGCGAAGCCGGCCAGGATGACCGGATCCCAGGCCCACTCTTCAAACAGCTGGCTGGGCACCTCGACGAAGTCCCACTCGGTGGCGATGCCGCCGAAGGCTTGGAAGCGTTGCTTGCCGGAGAACAGGTAGTGCAGCAGGTGGCCGAACTCGTGGAAGTAGGTCGTGACCTCGTCAAACAACATCAGACCCGGGTCGCCGTCCTTGGGCTCGGGGAAGTTGCAGACGAGCACGCCCTCGGGGATCGGTCCACCGGCGCGACCCGTGGTCATGTCGAACATGGCCGCGTGCTTGAACTTGTCGTCCCGGGGATGCATGTCCAGGAAGAGCCGCGCGACGACCTCGCCGCCGTCGAGCATGTCGAAGACGTCTACAGATTCGTGCCAGCGCTCGGTCTCGTCATTTAGACGGAATTCAACGCCGTAGAGCTTCGCAGCCACATCCATCACGCCCGCGCGCACCTTGTCATAGGCGAGGTAGGGGCGCACGAGTTGGGAATCGAAGTCATACTTACGCAGCTTCAGGCGCTCGATGTAGAAGCCGCGCTCGTATTCGAACAGGGTGTCTGCGCCCGGATCCACGGTGCGCTTCTCGGCGAGTAGCTCGTCGTTCTCGGCCGTCGCTCGGGCCTTGCTGACGTCGAGGATACGCTCGATGAAGCTGCGCGCGTTGGCGCCGGTCTTAGCCATTTTGTCGCCGGTCACGTAGTCGGCCCAGTTCGCGAATCCCAGCAGCTCCGCTAGCTCGTGGCGCTTCTCCAGAAGGTTCTGTAGCACGCCCAAGTTCTCAGGAACCGCGCGGTTATTGCAGAGGTGGTTGTAGGCCTTGCGCAGGTCGCCGCGCTCGGCGAACATCATAAAGGGCACCTTGTCCTGGGAGTCGGTAGAGATGCGCACCTCGCCATTTTCGTCAGCGGGATGAGCGTCAATGTAGTCCTGGGGCAAGCCCGCAAGGCCGGCCGGTCCCTCGCTGATGATGAACTCCCTGCCCCCGCCGATAATGTTGCGATCGAACTCTTGGCCGATTTCGACCAGCTCGTTCTTGAGCGCCCCCACCTTGTCGCGGGAGTCCTCGTCCAGGTCGACGCCACTGCGGCGAAAGTCGCGCAGGCTGTGCTCAAAGAGGCGCAGAACCTGGCCGTCATCCACGCCGTCGAGGTTGACGGCCGCGACGCGGTCGAACATCTCGCGGTCTAGGGAGAGCTCCGTGGAGAAGGCCGAGATCTCGCGCTCAAGCACCTCGGCCGCCTCGCGCATGTCGCCGTTCGGATGCACCTGGCTGTACAGGTGGATACGGCCTGAGACGGTGTTCAGGGTGCGGTCGATCTGGTCGAGAGCATCGGCGGCCTGGGTGGGACTGGCATCCTTGGCAAGGGCCTTAAATGCGGCGACGTCGGCCTGGGCTGCGGTGATGGCGGCGCGACCCTCGGCGAGGAACTGCTCGCCGGTTTGGGTCATCAGGGGGGCGGTGGTCTGCTGCATAGTGAGGTTAGCTGAGATGGCCGAGGCAGTATTCGACGAGGGCGCGGTGCTGCTCGTTAAAGTCGTGGGTGCCGCCGGCGATGGGCGACTTGAAGAAGCAGGCCGTGTGGGCCATTTCGCCACCCTCGCCAGCCGTGGCGGAGAAATCGGCCAAGCGCGCCAAATCCAGGATAAGGGGCGCCGCAAGGGCCGAATCGCATCCGGCCCAGGTGATCTGCATAGACATTTTCGTGCCCAGGAAGCCCTCGAAGTGGATGAAGTCCCAGGCGGTCTTCCAATCCCCGAGGGACGGCACGTAGTCGATGGCCACGTGGCTGTGGTGGTCGCCCAGGATGCCGGTCAGGACCTCGTCCTTGTTGCGCAGCTTGCCCTCGCGGTGGGCGGGGTCCGCAAGTACGGCGCCGTCGCCGTTGCCGAGCATGTTGTAGCCCTGCCACGACTTGACGCTTAGCGCACGCGCCGCAAACATCGGCGCCAGGGCCGTCTTGAAGAGCGTCTCGCCCGTCTTGCCGTCGTTGCCGCAGTGGGGCACACCCAGGTCCAAGGCCAGCTCGCGCAGGGCCTTGGGGGTCGCCCCGGCGTTCGGCGTAAACTCCACAAAGGGATGCCCCGCGCCCATAGAGGCATAGGCGTAGATCACGGACGCGGGCAGGCTAACGCCACTATCCAGTGCGCGCTCGAGGGCGTCGAGGCTCTGGAGCTCCGGCTGCTCCAGCAGGCCTCCGCGAAAGGCCTCGGTGCTGGTCAAGTCCACTACGACCACGCGGCGCAGCTTGTGTTCGTCCCGAAATGCTTCGATATCTGCGCGCAGCTCGGCGATCTGCTCGCGGGCGGAGAGTGCGCCGCGGCGCGAGCTCTCGGGGTCCAGGTCCGAGCCCCCCACCGACGGACCGTCGAGGATGCCGGGCCGGATGCGCGACTCGAAGTTCGTGCCTTCAGCCGAAGCAGATGCGACCAGGTCCTGGCTTAGGATTCCCTCGCGCACGAGTCCTGAGACCGTCGTGGAGAGGTCGCGCTTGCAGACGTCCCAGCCGCCAAGGACAAACTGGTCAAAGCCAGCCAAGTCCAAGCGTCGCAGGGGATCGATGCTGGTCACCAGGCCCGTGGGCTCGACCCAACCGCGGGCCAGTCCGGCCACGCCGTAGGCCACGCAGGTCGCGATCGCTCCGCGGGCGCCAATCATCCACAATCCAAGGCCGCCGTTCGCGGATTCCGTATCTGTCTTGCTCACACTTCGTCTGCCGCTCTTGCCTAGCCATCCCTAAGGGGTGGCAAAGTTATTCCGCAGCCGGGTCTGCGCCTTCTATGCGCATGAGCCAACTGCGGACGATCTCATCTTGACTCTCGGGCCACCATGCTCCGGTGGGCGAGATGCCTTGGAAAGCGCTTATTCTGCCCTGATCTGTGCCGTCCGTCACCCCGGAAGCGCCATCCGTGCCCTCGTTTGAGCCATTCCCGGGCCCATTGCCCGGATTCGAGCCCTGCTCGCCGCCGGGAGAGGCCTCCGCAGACTCGCCCTGCTCACTGGCTAGGGCCCTGAGTTCGGCGATGCGCTCGGCGATGCGCTCCTGCAGCTTATCCTTCGCACCCTGGCTCAGGGCGTTGTCCCCGGAAGAGTCCGTGGCTGCCTGGGCGTCAGCGAGCTGCTGCTGCATGGCCTCAAGGTCCGCGATCTCAGCAGCCAGGGTTGCGTCCGGGTCGACCAGGGATGCAGGCCCGGTTTCGAGATCGGCTGGGTCGGCCTTGGTGTTGATGATGGAAGCGCTGGCTCCGGAATCGACACCGGCATCGGTGCCTTGTTCGATTGTCCGTGCCTTGAGTATACGCGCTTCTTCCAGGCGATCTTCTTGCACGCCCGCCAAGACGGCCGCGCCCGCTAGGGGCACCATCAGGATCGGCAAGGTGAGCGCGAAGGCGGCGCGGCTGATCTCTTTCTTGTCGGCCAAGACGCGGGAGACCCGGGTGGCTAGGGCGTCTTGAAAACTGGGAGCAGAGACGGCGCCGCACTCGAGCTCCCAGGCGGTGACTAGTGCGCCTTCGAGCTCGAACCACTCGTCGACCCGGCGCAGGGCGTCGCGCCGACTAAGCCGCCGCTCCAGCCCCCAGCAGAGACCGGCGATGACTCCAAAGCAAGCACCAAGCCCCAAGAGCTCGACTCCCCAAAACGGCGCCTCCGCCGGCAGTTCGCGCAGAGCCAGGGCCACGATCAGCGCCGCGACTCCAAGGGCCACGCCCGCAACCTCGACCATCAAGCCCAGACTGGACGAGGCGAACGCGAGCCTCTCGGCCTTGCGGAAGAAGCTCGCGTTCTTGGAGTTGGGCGCGGAAGCCATCGTTTGCCGGCTAGCGCCTGGCCTCGCCTAGGTCCCGGTTGGGTTCGGGCAGGTCGGTGGCAAGTCCTGGCGGCAGGCTAGATAGCCGTTCGTGGGACAGAATCAGGCGAACGGGCTCGCCTGGAGGCGGCAGCACCCAGGGGTTTGCGCTCCAGATCGTCTGGATTTCGCACTCGGGTAGAGAAGCTGTACACAGGGTGTTGCCTTCCGTGAAGAAGGCCAGGTTGATCAGGTTTTGCTCAGCATCGGCCATGAAGACCTCGGGGCTGTCCTCACGCAGCTTCGCAAAGCGCGAGCCGATGTAGACCCAGCGGTGGCGGTCCATCGTGCGCCCGGAGACGGCGTTGTTGATCACGTCCTCGACGCGTACGAAGTAGACCTCTTCGCCCTCGCGCCAGGCGAGGTACGGGAAGATGCCGTCGCCGGACGGGTAGGTCATGGAGTAGCGCTTGGCCCCAGCGCGCAGCTCCTCCTCGGTGGGCTGGGGATCGACCTCCACATAGGCCGCGTTCTTGCCCTGGCCCACGCCGACGGCCGTAAGTCCGGCGTGCATCATGCTGCCCAAAACTTCCGTAGTCAGCAGGGACTCATGGCCAGAGCCGTTCGGGCCCACGAGCACGTACTCGAGCAGGTCGTGGGTGACGATGAGCCGCGTCGGGATCGCGATCGCATCGGACTCGAAGTCGACGGTCACGCCGCCCTGCCGCAGGACCTCGGCCAGGGCGGCCTGGCTCTTTTCCTTGGTGTCATCCTCAGCCGACAGGGGGCCGTTGTAGGCGAAGCCGACCAGCCCGGTGAGCAGGCAGCCGGCGGCGGAGAGGGTCAGTGATTTGGTCTGCATAGGAGTGTTGGGCCTTGGGGAGAATCCGGCGTGGCCCTTCTAACGAGGGCAAGCCCCTAAGGTTCAAGTCATTTTACGCCTCGCCCTTCCCCTTTGATCCCAGGAGGTTACCTTGTCCGCCTCAAACCCCCAATCGCTGGGGCTCTGAAGTCTCTAATTCCGTAAAGCCCACACGTTTCGGACCACGCTCTACCCAAGAAGCCCCATGACAACGATCCAAGAAGGCAAGGTCGCCGCAATCTGGTACACCCTTACCGACGACGAGGGCAACACCCTCGACAGCAACCGCAAGGGCGGCACGCCCCTGCCTTTCCTGGTCGGCGCGGGCAACATCATCCCCGGCTTGGAAGAGGGCCTGCTCGGCAAGGCCAAGGACGACTTCCTGACCGTCTCCGTCGAGGCCGAGAAGGCCTACGGCGCACCGGACCCCGAGCGCTTTCAGCCCGTCCCAAAGGACTCCCTGCCCCCCGAGATCGCCCTCGAAGTTGGTGCCCAGCTGACCGCCACGGCAGACGCCAACGGCCAAGCTCAGATCGTCCGCATCCACGAGATCAAGGACGACGAGGTCATCATTGACTTCAACCACCCCCTCGCCGGCAAGACCCTTCACTTCGAGGTCACCGTCGTCGGCGTCCGCGACGCCAAGCCGGAAGAGGTCGAGCACGGCCACGCCCACGGCAAGGGCGGAACCCAGCACTAGGCTGGCACGTCCAGCAGATCGCTGATCGCGATCTGGCTGAACATGGAACGAGCGTGACGCGCCTTTGGATGCCCCGCTCAGCTTCGAATGTGCTGAGCGGGGCGCCTTGCCAGACTTGCGATTCCTCGGGTCTAGACGGTCGCTAGCGCCGCAGCTTCGGTGAACTCGTCGAGCTCGTTGAAGTTGAGGTAGCGGTAGACGTCGCCGGCCATGGGGTCGAGCTTTTGGGCGAAGGCCATGTACTCGTCCTTGGTGGGCAGCTTGCCCAAGATTGCAGCGACGGCGGCCAGCTCGGCCGAGGCTAGGAACACGTTGGCGCCTTGGCCGAGTCGGTTCGGGAAGTTGCGGGTCGAGGTCGAGACCACAGTACAACCTGGGGCGACTCGGGCTTGGTTGCCCATGCACAGGCTGCAGCCGGGCATCTCAGTGCGGGCGCCGGCGGCGGCGAAGAGGCTGTAGTAGCCTTCAGCAACCAGCTGCTTCATGTCCATCTTGGTCGGAGGTGCGACCCAGAGCCTGGTGGGCACGGGCTCGTTGTGGGCCTCGAGCAGGCGACCGGCGGCGCGGAAGTGGCCGATGTTGGTCATGCACGAGCCGAGGAAGACCTCATCGATCTTGGTCTCGGCGATGGACGGATCGGACAGGGTCTTCACGTCGTCGGGATCATTGGGGCAGGCGACGATGGGCTCGTGGATGGTCGAGATGTCGATCTCGATCACGGCGGCGTACTCAGCGTCGGCATCGGGTGCAAGCAGCTCGGGGTTTTCGAGCCACTCCTCCATCTTCTTAGCGCGGCGCTCCAGGGTGCGCGCGTCCTCATAGCCATTGGCAATCATCCAGCGCAACATGACGATGTTGGACTTGAGGTATTCGATGACCGGCTCCTTATCGAGGTGGATCGAACAACCTGCGGCGGAGCGCTCGGCGGCGGAGTCCGAGAGTTCGAACGCCTGCTCGACCTTGAGGTCGGGCAGTCCTTCGATCTCGAGGATACGGCCGGAGAAGATGTTCTTCTTGCCTTCCTTGGCGACCGTGAGTAGCCCATCTTTGATCGCGAAGTAAGGGATCGCGTTCACGAGGTCGCGCAGGGTGACGCCGGGCTGAAGCTCGCCCTTGAAGCGCACGAGCACGGACTCGGGCATGTCCAAAGGCATGGTGCCGAGGGCGGCCGCGAAGGCGACTAGACCCGAGCCTGCCGGGAAGGAAATGCCTAGGGGGAAGCGCGTGTGGGAGTCGCCGCCGGTGCCGACCTGGTCGGGCAGCAGCATGCGGTTCAGCCACGAGTGGATGATGCCGTCGCCGGGCTTCAGGGTCGCGCCGCCGCGGGTCGAGATGAAGTCGGGCAGGGTGCTGTGGGTCTCCACATCAACCGGCTTGGGATAGGCGGCCGTGTGGCAGAAGCTCTGCATGACAAGGTCCGATTGGAAGCCCAGGCAGGCGAGCTCCTTGAGCTCGTCGCGGGTCATGGGCCCCGTAGTGTCCTGGCTGCCGACCGTGCTCATGATCGGCTCGCAATAGGTGCCCGGGCGCACGCCTTGACCCTCGGGGAGTCCACAGGCGCGGCCGACCATCTTCTGGGCCAGGCTGTAGCCCTTGCCCGTGTCGTCTGCCGTGGTCGGTAGGCGGAACACGTCCGATGCGCCAAGTCCCAGGGACTGGCGCGCTTTCGTGGTGAGCCCGCGGCCGATGATCAGGGGGATGCGGCCGCCGGCGCGGACCTCGTCCAAGATCACGTCGCTCTTGTGCTCGAAGGTCGAGATGACCTCGCCGTCCTTCTCGATCTTGCCCTGCATGGGGTAGACCGTGATGACATCCCCCATGCTCATCTTCGACACGTCGCACTCAATGGGCAGGGCGCCCGAGTCCTCCATCGTGTTGAAGAAGATCGGCGCGATGGCGTTGCCGAGGCAGACACCGCCGGCGCGCTTGTTCGGCACGTGGGGAATGTCGTCGCCCATGTGCCAGAGCACCGAGTTCGTGGCGGATTTGCGGGAGGATCCGGTGCCCACGACGTCGCCGACATAGGCAACCGCATGGCCCTGGGCTTCGAGCTCGCCTATCTGGGCGATCGCGTCCGTGACTCCCGGGCGCGGATTCTTGAGCATCGCCAAGGCGTGCAAAGGAATGTCGGGGCGGGACCAGGCGTCCGTGGCCGGGGACAGGTCATCGGTGTTCGTCTCGCCTTCGACCATGAAGACGGCCAGCTCGATCGACTCGGCGACCTCTTCACGGCTGGTGAACCACTCGGCGTCGGCCCAGGACTGGATCACGCCCTGGGCGTGCTCGTTGCCGGCCTTGGCCTTGGCCTCGACATCATTGAACGAGTCGAAGATCAAGAGGGTTCCCTTGAGCTCGCGGGCGGCGGACTCGGCCAGGTTGGCGTCGTCCAGCAGATCGACCAGGGTGCCAACGTTGTAGCCGCCGAGCATCGTGCCCAAGATGTCCACCGCAAGGTTCGCATCAATCAGGGGGCAGGCGGTCTCGCCCTTGGCGATGCCGCTGAGGAACGCCGCCTTAACGTAAGCGGCCTGGTCCACGCCCGGGGGAATGCGATTCCAGAGCAGGTCCATGAGGACCTCCTCTTCGCCCGCCGGGGGGTCTAGCAACAGCTGGGTCAGCTCGGCAACCTGCTCGGCGTTTAGGGGAAGGGGCGGGATGCCGAGGGTCTCGCGCTCGGCGACGTGCTCACGATAGGCTTGCAACATAGGTGAAATTCCGTGGTAGATCGGGGCAGCACCTCGCTTCAAGAGAGGATGGCCCGGGTGCAGGGAAGCGCGATTCATCGCAGCTCCCCGGTGTTTTGTGCCCATAGGTTACCCGGCCACAGGGCATGCGCATAATCGATAATGCGCATCGAAGCCATGCGAATTGCGTATACTCGGCTTAGGGGCGCGCAATCCACTCGCCTTCCCCCCCGACAGCCAGGAGCTTCCATGACAGATCTATTGTTGCTGCGGTCCTTTCTTGAGACAGCCGAAGCGGGTGCCATCACGCCAGCCGCCCGGCACCTCTTTGTCACCCAGCCCGCCCTCTCGCGCCGTCTGCAGCAGCTCGAGGCCGAACTGGGGGTCACGCTGTTCGAGCGTTCGGCCCGCGGAGTCGCACTCACAGAAGAGGGTCGCTTTGTGGCGCGCGAGGCGCGTGATCTCATCGAACGCTACGAACACCTACGCGCGGGCGTGGCGGCGATCTCGAATCTAGAGGTCGGCAAGGTGCGCATCGGTGGCGGCGCAACGGCGGTCTCGTTCGTCTTACCCGATGCGATCGCAGCGTTCCAGCGCCAACGCCCGGGCGTACTGTTTCAGGTGAAGGAGGCCGGCAGCCGTGAGGTCGAGCGCGATGTGGCCGACGAGCGCCTTGAGCTTGGGGTTGTAACCCTCCCCATCGACCCGAGCCTGGTGGGCGACTTCGAGGTCACCCCGCTTGTCACGGATCGCATGGTCTTAGTGGCAGCCAAAGGCCACCCGTTTGCGAAGAAGAAGCGCATCTCTGCCAAGCGCCTTGACGGCGAGGACCTGGTGGGCTTCGAGTCTCCGAGCGCGATCCGCAGCCTCATCGACGGCGCCCTGCGCGACGCCGGCGTTCGTATGAACGTCGTCATGGAGCTGCGCTCAATCCCCGCGATCCTGCGCATGGTGGCAACTACCGGTCGGCTTGCTTTCGTAAGCAAGCTGGGCATCGGTCACGAAACAGACACAGCAAACGACGTCCACGCCCTCTCTGTCACTGGGCTTAGCATCAACAGGGACCTAGCCATTATCCGGAAGGCCAACCGGCCCCTGTCGCCGGTCGCTGCTGAGTTTGCCGGCACCCTTGCTACAACTAAGCCCTAGGCATGGCATCTATGAGGAGAGCAGGTCTTCCACAGAAAGCATTATCAGGTCCTGGGGGCCTGGGTAAGATCACCCCATGACCACCCTCAATGATCTCGGCAACGGGCTTTACGAGCGCAATGATCACGCCTCGCTCTTAGGCATGCATATTGGTCACCGCATGACGGTGGTTGTGCTGCCCGCGCAATCCGGCGGAGGCCTCTGGATTCATTCTCCCGTCGCCTGGACCCAAGAGCTCTGGGACGAGCTCGAAGCGCTTGTGCCCGAAGGCGCGCCGAAGCACCTCGTGATCCCGAGCCGCACCCACGACCTGCACCTGAAGCAGTGGATGGAGCGCATCCCGGCCGACACGACCTACGCGCCGGACGCTCTGCAGAAGGCGCACAAGGACTGGGCGGTTGGCCATACGCTCACAGAGGAGTTCCGCGCTTCTTGGAGCAACGAGTTCGAGCACACCCTCTTGGATGGCGCACCCAGGGTCAGCGAGGTCGCCTTCTTCCACAAGCCGTCCAAGACCCTGGTCCTAGTCGACAGTGTGTTCAACCTGTCCGGCGAGGGCACCTTCCTGGGCAAGCTCTTCCTCAAACTAGACCGCAGCTACAAGGGCATCGCCATGAGCCTGTTGTTCCGCATGATGACCAAGGACAAGGCCGCCATGGGCAAGTCCCTGCAGCGCGTACTGGCTTGGGATTTCGAGCGCGTTGTACTCGGCCACGGCAAGACGGTCGAAGGCGCGGACCTGGCCGAGGTCAGAGAGCTGCTCGCGAACCCATGAGCGCTTAGTTGCCCACGCAGCCTTCTACACACCCAGCCCCATAGGGCTGATTTTGGAACAACGACGGCGCGTCAAGAGCCAGGTCAACTCACTCTACGGCCGCTTCCGAGCGTCCGCAGAATGCTGCGAAAACTGCGCCAACAAGGAGGCTCTCGACGACCGACTTATTCCGAAAGTACACACTCCAAGCCAGAGCCCACAGAGCTCTCCCCCACAGGCCGACCTGTCGATCGCTCTAATCTAAATCGAGAGTACCCCCCATCTGTGGTGATCCGGCCCTAGCTCGGGCATGATGTAAGCCATGCGTGCTCCTCTCGCAAGACTCGTCCCCATCTGTGCCCTTGGGATCCTGATCGCCATTGGGCTGACGCTAAATGGTGTGATCGAGCAGGATCCTGCGTACCACAACTTCGCGGACCAGCGCGGCTACTTTGGGTTGCCGCGCTTCTTCGATGTGATCTCCAACGTGCCGTTCTTAGTCGTCGGGCTCTTAGGAATGTGGGCTGCGCAAAAGCGATTGGTCCCTGGCCCTCGGCGTATCTACTGGCTCACATTCTTCACGGGTGTCGCCTTGGTTGCCTTTGGTTCCGGTTACTACCACGTGGAGCCCAACAACGGCACCTTGGTCTGGGATCGGCTCCCCATGACAATTGCGTTCATGGCCTTGTTCACGTTGATCATCGACGAGCGCCTTGGGCTGCGCGCGGGCAAGGTCGCATTCCCTAACCTGGTCGGCCTTGGACTAACGAGTGTGTTGGTTTGGCACTTTGGTGGCGGCGACCTGCGGCTCTATGGCTTCGTGCAATTCTTTCCGCTGCTCGCCATGCCGCTCATGATTTGGCTCTTCCCCACTTCGATCGAAACCCGGGGACGAATGCGGGTGTTCGGTTTTGCCATGGTGGCCTACGGCGCGGCCAAGGTCCTCGAAGCCACGGACGAGCAGGTGTTCGACACATTAGGCTGGCTCAGCGGCCACAGCCTGAAGCACCTGGCTGCTGCGGCGGCGACATGGTTCTTGTACCGGATGATGTGCCTCGAGCCGGAAGGTCCCGCATCCGTGTGATGCACGGCACGTCGCCGCGCAAGCCAGGGTTGCCGTTCGGCTAAAAGGAGAAGCGCTTGAGCTCGCCCGCCGCCTCGAGGGCTTCGTAGATGCGGTTTGCGACCGCGATGTCTTGCAGGGCGATGCCCGAGCTGTCGAAGACGGTGATCGCTTTGTCACTAGCCCGCCCAGTTTGCTTGTCGGTCAGGACTTGGCCCAAGGCTGTAATCTTGCTGTTCGCGCTGTGCTGGAGCTCGCCAATTTCAATCGACTGAGCAGGGTAATCCGCAAACAGCTGCGCTTGGGAAAGTAGCCTTGAATCGAGCTCCTGCTTGCCGCATTTGTCCGCGCCCATGGCGGAGATATGCGTGCCCGGCTGGACCCAATCGGCCGGGAAGAGCGGAGCGCAGGAGGTCGTCACCGTCGTGATAACGTCAGAGCTTCTCACCGCCGACTCGAGGTCTTCGGTTGCGCGGACTGGGAAGGGAAGATCCGATGCGCGCTTGACAAAGTCGGCCGCCTTAGCGGGAGAGCGACCCCAAACCAGGGCGCGCTCGAAAGTCCGAACATCCGCCAGCGCGCGCAGCTCGTACTCTGCCTGGTGACCTGTCCCGACAATCAGCAAGTTGCTGGCGTCGACCCGAGCGAGGACCTCGGTAGCCAAGGCATTCGCCGCAGCGGTGCGCAGGCCGTTGAGGGCGCCGGCATTCACCAAGGCCCTAGGCAAGCCCGTGGCAGGCTCCAAGAGCAAAGTCGTCGAGCCGTGGTTCGGAAGACCAAGCGCCTCGTTCTTGGGCCAATAGGTCCCTACTTTTAGGCCGACCAAGTCCAGCCCCTGCAGGAATCCAGACTTAACGGCGACCATACTCTCGGTAGGCGCACCGGCGCCAATGCTCACGGGAAAGAGCACGCTGCCCTCCCCCGCCACGGCGATCAAGGCCTCGCGTATGGCCTGCTTGGCGAGGTCCCGGGTCGCGTGCCGTAAGACGTCGGCTGCGCTGATGAGTGCAATATCCATGGCCGATCCTACCATCCGGAGAAGCGCGGCCACTCGTCTCTGACGTGTCCTTGCTCGTCAAGAACCCAATACCGGTCGTGCTGGGAAGCCGTGGCGCAAGCGTGGTTGGGCAAGACCCGCACGAGAGTCCCGGGAGCAAGATTGGGGAGCTTACGCTGGCTCCCCTCCCGCGGCTTGATGATGCCGTGCTCCTGTTGCACATCGGCTACGATCATGTCTTGGAGGATCGTTCCGTCCTCCAGGCAGACCTGCCCGTAGCCAAGGTCCTCGACCTGGTCGGCGGTCCCGCGATCCCGCGACAGCGCCATCCAGCCCGCGTCGATAATGAGTGCGCCCGAGCGCTCATTCTTCGAGATCACCGAGGCCAACACCGACATGGCGATCTCCTCTTTCGAGCACACGCCGATGCCGGCTTGCACGAGGTCAAAGAACACAAAAACGCCGGCGCGCAGCTCACTCACGCCGGGATAGGGCGCGCCCGACAGGGCCGTGGGTGTCGAGCCGATGGACACAAGCTCGCAGGGCAGCCCATCCGCCACGAGGGTTCGGGCGGCAAGGGCTGTACTCTTTGCCTCGTCCTGGGCGCAGGCAGCTAGGGCGACCTGGTCCGAGAGCTCGTAGCTCTGTCCTGCGTGGGCCATGACACCCAGCAGAAGTCCGCCCACGTTCAGAGCGCGCCCAATGGCGCAAAGCGTGTCCGCGTCGTCGGGCCGAACGCCGGAGCGGTGGCCGTCTAGGTCTATCTCGATCACCGCGGAGATTTGCGCTCCGGACTCCCGGCAAAAAGCCACAAGGCTCTTAGCAACGGCTTCGCTGTCCACGGCTACGGCTATCCTGCAGTCGTCCGCGAGCAGATCCCTTACGCGCTGAAACTTACCGGGCACAATAGCCACGGAGTACAAGAAGTCCGTCAGGCCCAAGCCGCGCAGCTGCTCAATCTCGACCAGGGTCGAGACCATTGCGCGTGGTCCATAGCGGTCTGCGCAGAGTCTTGCGATGTGCTTCGACTTCGCCGTCTTGAGATGCGGCCTGAAGGCAAGACCACGGGCATCGGCCACAACCTGTAGCCTATCCATGTTGCGATAGAGCTGCGCCTCGTCCAGCACAAGGCACGGAGTCGGAAGGTCCCCAAGCGTTCGCGGTTTATCGATTTGATTCATGTCGTGCATCCAAGCGGGAGCATGGCGAAGCCCTCCACCGCGGGAACTGATCCTGATAGAGCTGCGTGTGCCTTGCAAGCAACAGCCTGCTCCTTATGGGTAGAGAGGAACTATACGAGTTGGCGCAGCTCTTCGTCGGTCAAGAACGAGCTTAAGGCTGGCCAGCATGGGCTTGTGCGGCCCTCTCAAAGCTAGGGTTGGCAAAGAGCTTGCCCCCCC
>JAQXEK010000031.1 GCA_029250885.1 Planctomycetota bacterium | reverse complement strand
CTCGCAGCACCCTTGCCGCCGGCCATGGAGAAGCGCATGCGCGCCGAGCTCAAGGCGGCCGTGGACAACATCAAGGGCACTTCGGAGCAAGGTACGTCGCTAGGCGGGGATTTACCAGGAGAGCCCGCCGAGCAACCCCAGCGCACGGACTAGACGTGGGACAGCCAGGGGTAGTCGCGGTCCTGCACGTTCGCCCCTAGCTTCTGTAGCTCGGCGCAGGTGTGCGCCATCAGGTCGGCGCTCTGGGCGAGGTCAAAGCGCGGACTGCGCGCCTCGAAATCCGGATAGGTCCACACGGCCTTGGGCCGGAACGCGGGGTCCTCGGAATCGTAGCGCGGGAAGATGTGCCCGTGCAAGATGGGCAGGACGTTGCCAAGGATGGAATAGTTGATGCGCGCGGCACCGGTAGCCGCCTGCACCGCGTCGCCGAGCAGGGCGTAGTCCCTTAGGAACGTGTCCCGTGCGTCGCCGGCCAGCTGGCACAGGCTGCTCACCTTGGGGTGGGCGAAGAGGATGCAGTAGCCACGCAGGAATTGGGAGTCGCCGAAGAAGACCCAGCCGGAGTCCAGTCGGCAGAGGGCGGTGGGGACTTCGTCCCGGTCGGCCTCTTCGAGGCGAGTGAAGGTTGTGGTCATGGTCGCGATGTAAGGTCGTTATCCGAGGAATGCAGTTCGGCGCTTGGGCAGTGCACAGTGCCTAGGCGTCGGGCCACTCCGCGTACTGGGGCAGGTCACCTACGTTCTCGTACCACGGAGCGCGGCTGTCCCAGAAGATGCTGCGGGCGGGCTTGATACCCGGGTCGCTATCCAGCAGTCCGGCGGGCACGATCCAGATCTTGTGGGCGGTCGAGAGGTTCGGCAGAGACGAGCCGCAGTTCCTGCAGAAGGCGGTCGCGAAGGGCGGATCGGCCTCGAGCCGAAAGGTCCCGACAGAGTCCTTGCCCGTTAGCCATGTGAAGCTGTCCGTGGCGACGAACACATTCGCCGCATGGGCGGCACCGGTGAACTTGCGGCAGCGCGAACAGTGGCAATACTGGAAGCCCATGGGCTCGCCGGTGATGCGGTACTTGACGGCCTTGCAGAGGCAGCTACCTTCGACAGGGAGATTGCTCGGCGCCATCGCTACTGGTCCGTCGCCACAAGCAGGATAGACTCGCGGGCGACCCAGTACTTGCCCGTGTTGAGCTCAAGCACAAGCCAGTCGTCGTTGATGTTCTCGAGGGTGCCGGTCAGGCTAAGCTCGATGTTGCCTACGGTGTCTTGGATCGGGCTAGTCGCGAAGGACGTGGCCATACCAAGGGCATCCTTGCGCAGGTGGACGGTGACGCGCTTCCCAACGGGAGGCGAGGGTTCCACCTTCGCCTGGGCATCGTCCAGGAGTGACTTGGGGTAGTTGAGGGTGCCGATGGGTTGGGACGGAGTCCGGGAGAGCGCCTGGGTTAGGAGCACGCTGAGGACGATGAGGCCCGCAAGGGCAAGGTGGTTGGCTTTCATAGTTCGCTTGTCGACAAGGCCGTAGCAGTTGCAGTGGGGACGCCGTCGCGTCCAGACTCTGTTGTACCGACCCACCAGCGCCAACGCCCGATCAGTTCGCGTTTACTTCTCGCCAAGAACGTAAGGCAAGCGGTTCGGTATGATCTCGCTATGCCCACCGATAACTCCACCGACCTGAAGCTAATCCCCTTCCGCCCGGAGCTCGGGAAGACCTTCCAAGTCATCACCGAGCAGTGGATCTCCGCCATGTTCCTAATGGAGTCCAGCGACAAGCAGCTGCTCGCCAATCCTCAATCGGCTATCGTCGACATCGGCGGCTACATTTGGTTTGTCGAGCACCCGACCCGCGGGGTTATTGGTACGGCAGCCATCATCCCGCGCAGGGATGGGGACTTTGAGCTGACGAAAATGGGCGTACTCGAGGATTTCCGGGACCTGGGCGCAGGCGCGTTCCTGCTACAGGCCGTTCTCAAGGAAGTCCAGCGGCTGGAAGTGGCGAATCTCTTCTTGCTTACCAACTCAAAATGCGAGGCGGCGATTCACCTGTACCGCAAACACGGCTTTCAGGACGATGCCGAGATCATGGACACCTACGCCAAGTCCTATGCACGCTGCAATGTCGCTATGCGCTGGTTCCCCTCTAGGAACTAACTCTCGACCACAGTCTTGATGTCGACCAAATCCCTGTGCAGGACCTTCCTCATCATGCCTTTTAATAGGAAGCCCATCGGCGTGCCTACGATTTTGGCGATAAGCCCAATGGGTTGAGTGTGGTGGCTCATGGTCAATAGGCACCCATCGCCGTGTTCGGAGATCCGTAAGGTGCAGTGGTAGATGCAGCCGTGGCTC
>JAQXEK010000018.1 GCA_029250885.1 Planctomycetota bacterium | reverse complement strand
GACCCCGAGCGCGGCCACGAAGCCCGCCAGCTTGCTCGTTCCGGGATCTGGCTCCGTCTGGGCGAACGCGAGGGCCCAGACCCGAGCGACCTCGCAGTCATCCCGTAGATCCCCCGGCTGGCCCTCCGCACGGAGCACCCCGCGCTCGGCGCGATCCACGAAGCGCAGCAGGCCGTGAAGTCGCTCCCCCGGGTGCTCAGAACGTAACGACGGAGCGAGGGCCTCGAACAACTCGGACCGGGCGCCCTCGGTCAGTGCACGCAGACGAGGCGCTTCGCTCGCGAGCTCGAGGGCGCGCTGACGAATCCTCCGTACCAGCCCGGCGCCGCCCCGGTCCGCGCTCTCGATCGCCTCGAGAATAGACTGCGCCGCGAGCGCCCGGGGCGAGCGTTCCTCCCGAGCGACCTCGATCAAGGGGGCCCGCGCTTCCTCCGCCAGGACGAGCAGGACTCCTCGCGCGTCGAGACGCCGCTGGAAGTCCTCGGCCCCGATGGAGGCAAGCGCCGCCTTGAGGAGCGCCGCCCGGCGCTCTTCCGTGTCCCCCTCAGGCAAGAGGTCGAGGGGAAGAGAGGGGTGGGAGAGCCCCCCCGAGGTCAACCGGTGACGGAACCTGAGTCGCACGACGGGTGCCGCTGTGTTCAGTAGGCGGGAGAGCTCGATGGACCGAGCGCCGGCCGTCGTCTCGCCGAGGATCGACCAGTTCCCCTGCCCGAAGGCGGTCTCCTTCTCGACGACCACGACGACGCGGTCGCCGTCGACCCCGCTTTGTCGGTCGAGCTCGGCGAACTGGAGCAGGAGGGACTCGCCCCCGGCGCGCACCACCTCCGGGGTCAGCGACGGCGGACGCGGCAGGAGGCGGTCGCCCTCGAGGGCCAGCTGCCGTCGCAGCCGGCAGGTGCTCCCGTCAAGCTCCTCGAGGGTCAGGCGCCCGAGCGTGCCGTCCGGGAGCTGGAACTGGAGTTCGCCGCCCATGGCCACCGTGGTCGTCCGCCCCGGGACGAAGCGGCGGTCAGACCCCGGCGGCAGCCACCAACGACGATCGTTGACGATCGCGGACTTCTGCTCGAGGGCGAAGCGGACCTCACCCACCGGCTTGAGCGCGAAGGCCCCGGCGGCGCCACTGTACACCTCGATGTGAGCGAGGTCGTCTGGCCCGACGACGCGGCCCGAGACCAGGTCGACCCGAGAGCCCGTCTCAACCCGGAGCGCCCACTCCCCGGGCGTATCCACGCGGGCGGCGCGAATCACCCGCCCGAGCTGCCCTGGAACGACGTCGCCCGCCTCGTCGGTGCGTACCACTTCATAGTGAACGACCTCTCCCCACGGCGCGTTCTCATCGGTGAACTCCCCGCCCTGGACGAGCGCGAGGGTCTCCCATCGCGGGCGCGGCCTCTCCAATGTGGAGCCCTTCTTCACGCCGTCCCGCCCGTCCGGCGGCGGCGCAACGACCGCCAAGCGGCGACGGACGCGGTAGGTCGCCCGCGGAGCCGAAGAGGGGCTCTCCCAGCGCAGGCGAAAGACCCCGCCGGTGCTGCTCACACGGAGGTCCGCCGGAGATCGCTGGAGGGCAGCGAGCGACTGCGGCACGCTCGCCACCTCGAGCTCCACGCGGTCGATGGCCACGTCCAGCACCCGGAGGTAGCACCAGAAGTCCTCGTCGATGGGCTCCACGAGAAACTCAGCGCCGATGGTCAAGCGGGTCGCGGATGGTCCGGTAAGGCTCTCCGCTGATCTCGGCACGCGCTCGCCCAGCGACTCACTGCCCCCCGCGCTGATGCAGGTCAAGGCGTGTGGCCCATCGAACCGCAGGCCGGTGAAGGCCTGGATCGGATCCGGGAGCGCGACCTTCACGGGCGCCAGCGAGAGCGTCGGGCCGGTCGGCTCGACGCCGAGGGGCACCACCTGGGCTGCGCGCAGGTCCAGCACGTCCGCGAGCCCCAGTTCGACCCTGGCGGCCCATGAGGACCCGGGAGCCGCTGCGATGGGCGATCCCGCAGCGGGATCTGGGAGCTGTGTCAGAACCGCCCCCTCCCCCCCCACCATGAGGAGAGAGGCGGCCGCTGCCCCACCACACCACCGTCTGAGGACCCTTCTCATCCCTGGAGGATAGCTCGCCGAGGGGTCAGCGGTCGGCAGACCATGCGGGGCGCCGGACCGGCGTGGCGGAGTGAAGCCTCCCCGAGCTCAGAGAACCGACATTTGAGGACTGGTGCCCGCCGCCTGGATTCGTATCATCCGCGGCTCGAAAGGGGACGTAGCTCAGTTGGTAGAGTGTCGCGTTCGCAATGCGAAGGTCAGGGGTTCGACTCCCCTCGTCTCCACCATGTTCAAGAGGCCCCGCGGTGATCCGTCACCGCGGGGCCTTTCTTTTGGCGCCTCCCTGGCCATGCCCTGCCTCTGCTCGCGACCGAGCCCGTGGACTCATCGAGGGGCCCGGCCCGGTCCGCAGCACCGGGCGGCCCCCGCCACGGGATCCACCCGGTCCGCTCTCGTTCGCAGGTCAGGCCCGGCCAGCATCAGCACCGGCCAGCGTCGGAACCGGAGCCCCTCGACGGAAGCGACGGGCTCAGCGGCGCCGTCGACCATCGCGCCTTCGACCCCGCCTGGGAGCAGGGACCACGCCCCTCGCGACGTCCTCCTTGAAGCGGCGGACGACCTCCACGATGTCATCGGTGAACATCTCCAGCTGCCAGTCCTCCAGCAGCCCGAGCGCTTCCAAGGCGGCCTGGTCCTCGGGCGCGGCCGCGGCGAGACGCTGGAGGGTGCTCCGGTGGAGCAGGTACGACGACTCGATCTTGCGCTCCGTCGACACGTCGCGGCGTAGACGCTTGAGGCGCTCGTGGAGCTCAACCCCAAGCTCATCCAGGTCCACCTGGTCCCCGCGGCGGGGAGTGGCGGGAAGTCGCTCCAGGGGTCCATTGCGCTCCGCACGATCGAGGGCTCGCTGCAGCCGATCTCCGAGCCGAGTCAGGACACGGCTCGTGACGCCCTCGATGCGGAGCATCTCGCGCTCGGAGCTCGGACGGCGCTCTGCCAGCTGCAACAGGGAGCGGTTCCCGAGGACACGGAAGGGGGGCGTGTCGTGCTTCTCGGCGAGCTTGTCTCGCATGATGAAGAGCTCACGGAGCGCGCTGGCCCCCGCCGGGTCCAGCGTGCGCGCGCCCTTGATCTTCACGAAGTCATCGGGGTTGGACTCCGCCGAGACGACCTCGAGAGCCTCCAGCCGACGGCACTCGGACGCGGCGATCATGGACAGCCCCCGCTCCTCGAGCGCGGCCTGTTGGCGCTCCATGAGGGGAATCAGAAAGCGCGTGTCGAGGCGTGCGTAGGCGATCTGCTTGGGGGTCAACGGCCGCTGGGCCCAGTTCGAACGCTGCTGCGACTTGTCGAGCCGCACGTCGAACTCTCCCTCGAGCACCGAGGCCAGCCCCGGTGTCGGGCTCCCCAGCACCGCCGCGGCCACTCGGGTGTCGAAGAGCCCCGCGAAGCGGAAGCCGTACTCACGCCCGAGGATCAGGACGTCGTACTCCGCGTCGTGGAAGATCTTGACGGTCTCGGGGTCCTCGAAGACTGACGCGAAGCGCTGAAGGTCGAGGTCTGCGAAGGGGTCGACGAGCCAGTCCTCGCCGCCGGCCGTGACCTGGATCAAGCAGACCTTGTCCCGGTAGCTGAAGAAGCTGTCCGCTTCCGTGTCGACGGCGATGGCTTCATCCCCTCGCACGGCCTCCAGCAGGCGGTCAAGCTCCGCCTCCGTCTGCACCAGCGTAGGAGGGGGGAGGTCTTCGATCCGCTGGTCCATGGGCGGACCTTACGGTTTAGCCCCCCCCGCATGCGAGCCTGACCGCCCCTGCTTGCGCCACAGCCAACAGGTCGGAAGAGGTGAGCCGTACAGGCTCCACCAGGTCCCCTGTCTGCCTCCCCGAGGTCCCCCCGATCAGCCTGGGGCCGACCGCGGCATGGGTCCGGCTCAAACGAACGCCGCCCCGCAGTCCATGGGACAGTCGGGGCGGGACTCGGGCGCCGCGCAGGGCGGCGGAGGGGCGGGATGGCGAGGATGACGGGACTTGAACCCGCAACCTCCGGCGTGACAGGCCGGCACTCTAACCAATTGAGCTACGCCCCCGCTTTCAGTTTTCCCCGTAAGGGGGCGGGAAGTATAGCGGGAAAGGAAGGGAGGTCAAGCGGTTCGGGGAGGGGTCTTGGGTTTTTGGGTGGTGATTTTGGTTTGGGGGGCTCGGCGCGGTTTTTAGATAGGCGCTCCGCGCAATTGGGGGGATGTGGGCGGGGTAGCGGTGCCTTTCGGTTGGGGAGCCAGTGGGTGTTGGGTCCCCAGCAGGTATGCCGTATCTCTCTGAATTTGAAACACGGCCCCCGCGAGACGGCGGCTACTCCGAGCGCTTAGCCGCTTCCCAGGCCGCCATCATCTCCTCTAGGCTCTTCCCTTTGACGTCCCCGCCCAGGCTCTGCTCGACGGAGCGAAAGCGCGCCTCGAACCTTCGCAGGCTCTTGCGCAGGGCCGCCTCGGGATCAATCTTGTTGTAGCGACCAAAGAGCGCGCTGGCCAAGAGCAAGTCACCAAGCTCGCTCTCGAGGTCCTCTTTGCGCTCGGGGTTGTGCTCGGGACCGGGACCGAAGGCCTCGCGCACCTCAGCCATCTCCTCGGCGATCTTGTCCAAGGCACCGGCGCTGTCCTCCCAGCGGAAGCCAGCCGACATGGCCTTGCCACCGATGCGATAGGCGCGCTGCAAGGCGGGCAGGTTGGCAGGAACGCCGGCCACCGCGCTGGTGTCGGAGTCGGCCTCCGCGCGCTCTTGCTTCTTAATCGCCTCCCAGTTGGTCAGCACCTCGTCGTCGCCGGAGACGGTCGCATCCCCAAAGACGTGGGGGTGGCGCCGGATCAGCTTGTCGGCGACCGCGTTCGCCATCTCTGCCAGGGAGAAGCCGCCGGCCTGCTGTTCGATGCGCGCGATCAGCACCAGGTTCATCAACAGGTCTCCGGCCTCTTCGGCGACGTGGTCTTGGTCCGGATCTTCGAGGCGCTGCTCGATGGCCTCCACCACCTCGAAGGCCTCCTCGACCAGACTAGCGGTCAGGGTCTCGGGTCGCTGCTTCAAGTCCCAGGGGCAGCCGGTCGCGGGATCGCGCAGACGGTCGACGACCTGGACAAGCCGTTGGATGGCGTCCAAGCGCGGCTCCCCCACGGATGCGGGCTCGTCGAAGGCGTAGGCGGTGGGCGGGATGTCGGTCATGGCTTCTCTTGGGTGGCGTAGGCAACGGGGTCGCTCTCGCCCGCGCCGGCGAAGCCCGCGAGCCGCAACACGCAGGCATCGCAGCGGCCACAGGCTAGGGCGCGCTCGGGGTCGGTGCCCAATACGGGGTCGTAACAGGTGTGAGTCAGGCCCAGGTCTACACCGAGCTCCTTGGCGCGAACCACAATCTCGGCCTTGGTCGCTTGCAGCAGGGGGGCGTGCACGCGAAAGCGCGTGCCGCCCTCGGTGGCCGCCGCAGTCGCAAGGTTGGCAAGGCGCTCGAAGGCCTCCAAGAACTCCGGGCGGCAGTCGGGGTAGCCCGAGTAGTCCACTGCGTTGACACCGAGGAACAGGTCCGCGGCGCCCAGCACCTCGGCCCAGCCAAGGGCCACGCTCAAGAAGACCGTGTTGCGCGCGGGCACATAGGTCGAGGGGATCTCTCCCGAGCCGTCGCCCTTGAACTCACGACCTTTCGGCACGTCGATGTCGTCCGTCAGCGATGAGCCGCCGAGGGCCGACAGGTCTAGGTCGACGATACGGTGATCGCGCACTCCAGCGGCTGCCGCCACGCGCTGGGCAGCGGCGAGCTCGACCGCATGGCGCTGGCCATAGCGGAAGGACAAGGCATAGGGCTCAAACCCAGCTGCACGGGCCTCGGCGAGGGTGACAGCCGAGTCCATGCCACCGGACACAAGGCAGACGGCTGCGGGAAGGGATCGAGTCATGGGACAGGGCAGGGCAAACGAAAACGGGCGAGAGAACAGGATACTGCCCCCTCGCCCCGTCGCCTTCTCGGATCCCCCCCCGGGAACGAGAAAGCCCAGAAGTAGTCGACTACTTCTCCTCTACCGTCTGGTCCATAATGAGCCCGATGGCCTTTTGGACCCATGCCAGGTCGTCTGTGGTCGCCTGAACAATCAGCGAACCACTGGCATTGGATGTGATGGTGTTCTTCCTGACAAAGGTCATGCGCGGGCGGGGCCAGAGCACTTGGGTGCCGTCATCGGCTGTGAACCAGATTCGGTGCGCATTCTCCGCGTTGTGTCGAGTGGCGCTTAGTTCCTCTAGGACACTCGTGACTTCCCGTAGATCGGTCGAGATCTCCAGCACGGCAGTCGTCAGGTGCGGGCGTTTTTCAATCGGTGTGATCGACACCTTCGGAACACGGCCTACGGTGATCGCGCCCTGGGTGTGCGAAGCCGCTTCGATTTCCTGCTCCAACATACCTTGCTCGGCCACATGCATAAGCTCGGCACTTCGCTCATTCTCGGCCCTAGCGCGCTTGCCGATGGTCTGGAGCAGCTCCGAGACAGCCGCGACCTGACTCCCGGTCCCTTGAAAGATCAGCGAGTTGGTGCTGCCCGCCGACATGATCGATTGAAAGTTAGGATCGGAGAACAGCGGGCGGAGGTTCGTCCCAACTTGGCGCATATCGACGCCCTCGACCTCGATGGTGGACTGCACCAAGATGGCGTCATGGCCTGCCCACAAGTGCAGGTCCTTGGACTCCACCATCGTAAATGGGGACCCGCTCTTGAAGCTCCTCCGGAGACCTGTGTCTGCGCTGAGCAGAGTGAAGGTCGTGAAATCCCCGTGGCTCATTCTTGCCAGCCGAAAATTCTGGGAGGCCAGGGTGCTCTCGAAGAAGGACTGGACATCGCCTGGCTTGAGCACCAGTTGCTTGCCAAAGCCGGTGAAGGCCTTGGAAGTGGCGAGGGTGTGCGTCTCGGGGTCCACAAGGATCCGGATCCCCGTGACCTCGCAATAGGAATCGATCAACTGGGCCATGGTCGTGGTCGTTGTCAGATCGATGACTATTGCGTCACTTGGCTTGGGTAGGTCATTTGGCGAGAAGCTCTCCTGCTGGGTTAAGGTCGCCGAGGCGCCTAAGACGGGCAAGAGCAGAAGCGAGTGGAGGATGAGTCCCATAGATAAATCCGGGTCAGGTGGTTGCGGCCGTGTAAGTGGACCTCTCGGCCCGCCCTTCTGACGCGCTTGCCCAGGCCCTATTCCCCGCCAAGGTGTATTTCGTGTTGCAAGCCGCGTCCCGGGCTAGACCAAAACCTCCCGTGAGCGTAGGATTCGCGGCAGGCAGCGGACTATCTACGGCCCGTCTTGAACCTGCAATTAAAACCGCCCCGCGAGCACACTCGAAGGGCAACCTCTTCCCAAGCATCACGTGAGCTCTATCACCAAGGACGACCTGCTTAAGGCCCTCTCCAACATCATTGATCCCGACCTGCACAAGGACATTGTGAGCCTTGGCTTTATCACACAGGCCACGGTCTGCGACGGTATCGCGAAGGTCACGATCAACTTGACCACGCCCGCATGTCCCGTCAAGGATCTGATGAAGACCCAGGCCGAGGAGCTCTTGATGGCTCTGCCCGGAATGGTCAAGGTGACCGTGGAGATGACCGCCACCGTGCGCGGTCGCGAGCGCAGCGCCGATGAGATGGCACCGGGCGTAAGCCACGTGGTCGCCGTGTCGTCCGGCAAGGGTGGCGTTGGCAAGAGTACCGTCACGATCAACCTGGCGGTCGCGCTTGCGGCAACCGGCGCGAAGGTCGGCATCCTCGACTGCGACGTCCACGGACCCGACATCCCCATGATGCTTGGCTGCAGCGGCGAGCCCGACGTCGTTGACGGCCGCCTGATTCCCAAGATCAACTACGGCATCAAGTCCATGTCGATCGGCTACTTGATCCCTGAAGAGAAGCCCGTCATCTGGCGTGGCCCGATGGTCCACAAGCTCATCGAACAGTTTCTCGGCGACGTCGAGTGGGGCGAGCTCGACTACCTCTTGGTGGACATGCCGCCCGGCACCGGTGACGCCCAGCTCTCCCTCGCGCAGATCGTGCCCATGACCGGCGCGGTACTAGTCACTACCCCCCAGGCAGTCTCGACATTTGACGTCGGCAAGGCCATCAGCATGTTTAACCAGGTCAACGTACCGATCCTTGGCATCGTTGAAAACATGGCCGGCTACTCGGTCTCCGGTCAGGTCGAAGGCATCACCGCCGCCACCAAGCTGCAGCTCGACACCGGCAACGGTATTGAGTCCGTAGACGTGGATGGCGAAGGCAAGTTTGAGACCATCGTGCCGATCTTCGGCGAGGGTGGAGCGGACGGCCTCGTCGCCAAGCACGGCTTCGAGATGCTCGGTCGCATTCCGCTCAACCCGCGCGTACGCGTGGGCGGCGACGGCGGCGCTCCGGTGACCAAGGTCGACCCGGACTCTCACATCGCGAAAACCTTTGGCACCATCGCGGGCATCTTCGCCCAGCAGATTGCAAAGCGCGAGCGAATGCAGCTGCCAGTGATGCAGTAGACGAACAAGCTTAGGGTCCGCAAGAGGGCTCAAAACCTAAAAAGCGGGGCGATCTGACTTGTCAGATCGCCCCGCTTTTTGGTGCCTGGCCGGAGCCGTTTACTCGGCGCCGCGCCTCTGCATCACAACCTCGTCGAAGATCACGGAGTCCCCGCCGGGGTCTCCGATACGGCCAGACTCCTCATCCACAGCAAACCCCTGGGTCACGAGCCGCAGCTGGTCCCCAGAAAACGAGACCGTCGTCAGGTGATGCCCCCGGCCCGACATCCCTGGTGACTGGAGATACCAGCGATCGGAGTCGGGCGTGCGCTGGGGCACGCCGAGCCCCCCCTCGCCGATGTAGACGACGCCGGTGGGGTCTAGTTTGTCGCCGCGGATCGGAACGGTGCGCTTGATCGCGTGGCCATCAGACTCGAAGACAAGGTCCACATCGTGGGCCTCGAAGAGTGGGACCCAGGCTGCCTTTGCTTCGCCGGGCTGCTTCACCGCCGGGTAGGCCGGCCGGTGGTACTGGGCCAGTAGCCAACGTGAATCGGGACGCAGGCCCATCAGCTGCCCCGCCAGCCAGACGCGCTGGTCACCAGCGTGGCTGATGTTCGTGTTGAGCGTCAGCAGGTTGACGCCATTGGGCAGGGTGGTGTGGTAGTAGTTCTCACCCTTTGCGCCGGGGGTGTCAAAGACCTCGTCGTAAAGGTCGCCGATATCGTGGTTACCTCGGGTCGGGATGATCGGCAGCACGCGCCCATCGGAAGTGGTGCGCAGCTCGTCGTGGGTCATCCACTCGGTCCACTGGAGGAACTGGCGCCCGTCGTAGATGTAGTCACCTCCGTGGACGAAGGCGATCGCATCAGGCAAGCGGGAGGTCAGCTCGGCCGACAGGCGGTTCATGCGCTGGCGGTCCTCCTTGCCGGTACGCGAGTCTCCCCCATAGATAAGGGAGAAGCTCTCGGTTGAGTCGATGGCCGGCGCGGAGCGGAAGCTAAGAGTCCGAGACTTAGAGCCATCCGAATTCAGCTCGAACTCGTAGGTCACACCGGGCTCAAGTCCATCTAAACGCACATGGTGATAGTAAACGGGGTCCAAGTCCTTCATCTCGGACACGTTTAGAGTGAAGGTCCCGTTGTGCTGGGCGACGACCTTACGGTGCTGACTGTCCTTTCCCTTGGGCCAAATCCGCAGGTGGTTATCGCCGGTCTCTTTTCGTGTACTCCATGAGATCGTCGCCCTGTGCTGGGGGTCCGTCGTCCAGATTACACGCCACTGGATCGGCTGGTTCCCTTTGGTATTACCGGTAACACCAGTATCAGCGGTCTCGTCCAAAGCTAAGGGCACCTGCCCCTGCAAAGTGGGGCTCGACTGGCTGCAAGCCAGACCAAGGGCAAGGGCGACAAGGGTAAATTTCAATCCAGGAAGAGTCATCGTTTGATTATGCCCCGGGGACGCCAAAGAAGGAACAGGGCGAGTGGCCCAGCGACATGCGTCATACGCACTGCAACGGCGGGCCACGCCTCCCACCCCATGGCGCCGCAGCGACTGAGCGCGGTTACAGCTCCCCACAGAGCCATGTACCCCGCAAGAGCCGGCGATCGCAGGAACAGCACGAGACCAGCCACGAGCAGATCAACGGCGCCAATGACGTCCAGTATGATCCGGGCACTAGCTTCGCCGAACAGGGGCGAGCCCGTGTCCAAGTTCAGGTTTAATAAAATCAGGTCCAAGAACTTCGGGTTGTGGCAGAGGGCCTCATAGCCATGAACGGCAAAGGTCGAGGCGACGGCTACACGCAGGCCAAACTCGACCCGCGAGCTGCGACCAAGTAGCACAAGGGCAAGCAAGATCGGTGTGACGATGCGCAGCGCGGCCGCGGGTAGGGCGAGGTGCGAGAACGCCGTGCTGTGCAGGACCTGGTCAGCAGTGGCTAGGGCCAAGAACCACAGGCCGATTAGTGCAGCGGCGCCACTGGCAAGCCGAGCCGCGTGCCGCCCTGGCTGGCAAAGTACAGCAGCGCAGAGGCAGAGGCCAATAGCGGCTGCAATGTCCAGATTGCGGGCCGAGTGTTCGTCGCGCTCTAGCTCGATGAACAGGAGCGAGTTAACCGACGACGCTTGGAACCAAGACACGTAGGCCGCACCGAGGGCGGCGAGGGCCACTGCGATCCGCAGCAGCCTGATGGCTGCTGGGGGTACCACCTGGCTAGGGCCCTTAGAACTCGGCAGATCGCATTCCCGCGTGGATACCGGCCAAGATCGTGCGCGTGGCCTCGCTCTTGTTCAGGGTGTAGAAGTGGATGCCCGGGGCACCGCGCTCGAGAAGGTCTACGCATTGATCGATGGCCCACTCAATGCCAATCGCCATCACGCGGCCCGGGTGGTCTCTGCGCTTATCGAGGCGTTCCATCAGCTCGGCGGGGATCTTAGCGCCGCACATCTTGGTAAAGCGCTCGACCTGAGAGACGCTGGTAATAGGCATGATGCCGGGAACGATCGGGATAGTCAGGCCAGCTTGCCGACCGCGCTCGATCGAGGCAAAGTAGTCGTCGTTGTCGAAGAACAGCTGGGAGATCAGGAATTCGGCGCCGGCTTCTTGCTTGGCGAGGGTCCACTTCATGTCCTCGGTACGGTTCGGCGACTCCGGGTGGTTCTCGGGGTAGCACGCGCCGCCCAGCCCCAGCTCTGCACCGATTTCATCGCGGCTGCGAAGGTGCTGGATCAACTCGGTTGCGTGGGAGAAGCCCTGGGCATGGGGAACAAACGCCCCACCGCCTGCCGGGGCATCACCGCGCAGGGCAAGGATGTTCTCCACCCCAGCGCCAACCAACTCGTCCACCACGCGGTCGATCTCCTCGGTCGAATGATCGGTACAGGTCAGGTGGGCGAGTACATTTAGCTCGAGCTCGGAGTGGATCCGCTTAGCCACGCTGACGCCACGACCACGGGTGCTGCCACCCGCTCCGTAGGTCACCGAGATAAAGTCCGGCCGGTAGCGCTCCTTCAGCTCTGAGACGGCCTCGTAGAGCTCCTCGGCCGCCTGGTCGCTTTTGGGCGGAAAGAACTCGAAACTAAAGACGGGGCGGCCCTTGCCGTAGATGTCAGCGATCTTCATTAAGGTCAGAGAGGCTCAAAATCGGTAGGGTTTGGGCTATTGGGCGCCGAAGAGTTCGGGCCAAGTCTCGCGCACACTTGTGCAGATCATCTCGGCAAGGGCCGCGATGCGCTCGTTGCCTTCCTCGGCCGAGGCCGCAGCAGGGTTGCCATTGTAGGCGGCCTCGCTGCCCATCTCCACAAAGGTCGAAACACCGGACTGCATGGACTCGATCAAGTTCAAGTCCACAGCGGGAAGCTCGCGCATCTTGTCCTCGCGAACTTGGGCCGGGTCGGCGGCCATGACAATGCTGGCCTCGTAGCAGCCTGCGTGGCACTCGCCACTCTTGAACTCATCGCCCAGGGTTGCGGCCCAACGACGGCGTGTGTTGTCCGGGAAGATCGCCATGGGCGCCGTAGTGTCAGGGTGACAATCGGGACCTGCGAAATCGACTATGAGCGAGCGCAGTACTTTGATGTGGGCAGGCTCGAGGTGCGCGTTCGAGAGTACGACGCGCTTGCAACCCTCTTGGCCCAGGGCCAATAGGATGTCCTCCACCAGACTAAATAGGGTGCCGGGGCGAATGGTCAAGCGCCCGGCAAAGCCCTCGGTAAAGTTAGTCAAGCCATAGGCGACCGGAGGCGCGATCACGCAGCGCACGCCCTCGGCATCCAGCTGCGCGGCAGCCGCCCGGGCCTGGGCCATGGCGATCGTGACATCGGTATTGAGGGGCAGGTGCGGCCCGTGGGGCTCGGTGGAGCCTACGGGCAGGATGACTACGGCTTCGGCGTCGAAGGCTTCCTTTGCCTCGGGCCAGGTCATGTTGGCAAGTTCAAACTTCATACGGTTGTGGACGCGAGGCGCGCCTTAAGGTCCTTGCGCGCAATCTTGCCGCGGTCGTTCTTGGGCAGCTCGTCGCACCACTCGAACCAACGCGGATACTTGTAGGGCGCCAGGCGATCCTTGAGGTGTGCCTTGAGCGCGGCAGAAAGGTCGTCGTCGCCCGTGGAGCCCGGGGCCAACACGACGAAGGCGTAGGGCTTCACGAGATCGGCCTCATTATGGCCCACTACGCAGACTTCAGCGACGGCGGGGTGGGACAGCAGGGCGTCCTCGATCTCGAGGGGCGAGACAAAGATGCCGCTGACCTTTAGCAGGTCGTCGGCGCGGCCTTCGTAAAAGTAGTAGCCCTCTTCGTCCTTGCGGAAGAGATCGCCTGTAGTGCACCAGTCGCCTTGAAAGGTCTCGCGGCTCTTCTTCTTGTCGCCCCAATAACACAGGGCCGTCGAGCCGCCGCGCACGCGCAGGCGCCCGACCTCACCATCGGCGACGGGGGTGAAGTCCGCGTTGACAATCTCGACCTCGTAGCCGGGAACCAGATTGCCCAAAGATCCCGTTCGCACGCGACCCGGGTAGCCCGAGATGTAGATGTGGAACATCTCCGCCGAGCCGATGCCGTCGAGAATCTCGACGCCGGTGCGCTCAATCCACTTGGAGTAGAGGCTTGCGGGCAGGGCCTCGCCGGCTGACAGGCTCAGACGTAGGCAGGTCAGGTCGACCTCATCGCAACGCGGCGAAGTCAGCATCTTATTGATCATCGTGGGCACGTTCGTGAGGAACGTGACCCTGTGAGCGGCGATGTGGTCAAAGAGCTCGTCCTCGGTTGAGCGACCGGAGAAGAGCACCGCGGTTGCGCCGACGGCAAAGGGGAACATCAGGTTGGTCCCCGTGGCATAGCCGAAGAACAGCTTGGGCACGGACAGGCAGATGTCGTCCTCGCGATAGCCGGCTACCTGCTTCGCGTAGGTCTCAGTGGACCAGCGGAAGTCGCCGTGGGTGTGCACGCAGGCCTTCGGATGACCGGTAGAGCCCGAGGTGAAGAGCCAACCGGCCAAGTCGTCGAGCCCGGTGGGCTCGAGGTAGCCCGAGTTCAGGGCACTCTCGTTCTCCACGGCCTCTTCGTAGGGCGTAAATCCGTGGGCATCCACCGAGTCCCCTGCGCCAACCACGAACATGGTCTTGACGAAGCGCGAGTCCCGGGCGGCAGCGCTGAGTTCGGGAAGTACGTCGACACAAGTGATCACAATCCGCGGCTTCGCGTACTCGAGGTAGTGCTCATAGTCGCCGCTCTTGAGAAGTGGGTTGACCATCGCGAATACGGCGCCCGCGCGCAGGACTCCGAAGAAGCTTTCCGCGAACTCTAACCCGTCAGGTAAGACGATCAAGACGCGCTCCTCCGGCCGTACGCCCGCGATCCGCAGGGCACCCGCAACGCGCCGCGCGCGCTCGGCTACCTGGCCGTAGGTACGCGACTCCTCCCCACAGATGAGGGCCGTCTTGTCCCCACGGCCTGCCTTGACGTTCGAGTCGAGGAAGTACTCACACAGGTTGAAGGGACCTTCGATCGGCGCAAGTGTGTCGTGCAAGTCGGCCATATTGTAAGACCCCTAAAGTGCGGAGAGGGCGTCGCCCAGGGCCTTTGCGGAGGTGTGGCGATCTGCTCGCTTGGGCGACAGCCCCTTGGCAATGATGTCGTCAAAGCCAGAGGAGACGGAGCGTGCGCCCGTGCGCTGGTTAATGTGCGGTGCCTTGGGTTCGAGCTTAGCTTGGAAGACCTCGAGGAAGGACTTGCCCTCCCAGGGCAGCACCCCAGCGGCAAGCTCAAAGAGCACCGTCGACAGGTTGTAGATATCCGAGAGCACATCCGGCGCGTCTCCGCCAAACTGCTCGATAGGCGCGTAGAACGGTGTCCCGATCAGGGCCGTGTTCTCCCCGAGGTGCTTGGCTGTCCAAAGCCCAGCAGTGACCCCGCCGTCCACCAGGGTCGGCACCAGACGGTCACCTTCGGCGCCTTCGACAATGAAGATGGTATGGGGCTTGATGTCGCCGTGCACAAGGCCGGCCTCATGGATCGCCACCAAGCCGCGGCAAAGCTCCACCCCGAGGGTGATCACCTCGGCCTCGGTGAACTCGCGACCGTCGGCCAACATTTGGCGCAAGTTCGTGCCCGAGGGAAGATCGGTCACAAGCGACAGGTTCAAGCTGTCCAGCTTCATCACACCATGGAAGCCCAATACGGCCGGGCTCGATACGCCAGCCCAGGATTTCCACGTGCTTACGAAGTCGTCGGCCTCCTCGTCGCCGTCAAACATGCCGTAGGGAAAGAGCTGCAGCTCTCGGCGTGTGTCGGTCTCGTGGTCGCGTACCTCAAAGGCGGCCGACAGGCCACCTTGGCGGCTCGTACCGACGATCTCGAAGCGGCCGGCAAGCAGCTTCCCGGGGGTCAGGTCAAACAGGGTGATCGCGTTTTGCATGTCCATAGGATCGATGGGGTGAGCCTAGTAAGCGGCCGCCTTGGACAGGTAGTCCGTCCAGGCCCGGGTCTCGCGCAGCTTGCTCATGTGGTCGGCGAAGGCTGCAAGCTCGTCTGCGTCGGTGTAGAAGTGGGGTGAGACCCGAACACCGGCGTTCGGGCGGTGGTCCACAAGGATGCCGCGGTCCTCGAGGGCGGCGACGAAGGCGGGGCCGCTCTCGTCCTCGTGCAGGCCAACGGTCAAGGTGCCGCCGCGCTGGTCGGGGTTCTCGGGACTCGGGATGCGGAAGCCGCGTTCGAGCAGGTTCGTGCGCAGGCCCTCGGTCAAGGACACAGAGTGGGCGCGGATGCTGTCCACGCCGGCCTCGAGCACGGTCTCGTAGCCGACCGTAGCGGCGAGGAGCGACGGCACAGCGGGGGAGCCGTTCAGGAAGCGCATCATGTTTGAGGTGTAGCGCTGCTCGCCCTGCTCGAAGGCGAAGGGCTCGGCGTGTGCTGCCCAACCCGTGATCTTGGGTTCCATTCGCGCCGCTAGGTCGGGCTTCACGTACAGGTAGCCCGCGCCGGGTCCGCCGCAGAGCCACTTGACCGAGCCGCCCACCACGATATCCACGTCTAACTCCTGCACGTCCACGGACACGGTGCCGAGGGATTGGTAGGTGTCGAGAATCACGATGGCGCCAACTTCCCGGGCGCGCTTGCAGATCGCCTTCGCGTCCTGCAGGTAGCTTGACTTGAAGCAAACATGGCTGATTGGGACCACTAGGGTCTCCTCGTCGATAGCCTCGAGCAGCTGCTCAGTGGGCACGCCGATTCCAGCAAAGGGTCCGGTGCTTGGGGTCGGCACGTTCACGATGCGCGCGCCGCGGTCGCGCAAGCCTTCCCAGACGTACATGACCGTGGGGAAGTTCTGGTCCGTGTAGACGACCTTGTTGCGCTTACCTTGGAAGTCGAAGCACGACCCAAGGATACTCTGGATCATCGAGACGTTCTGGTGCATCACCACCGAACCCTCGGGCGCATTAAGCAGCTTCGCGACCACGTTGCCCACGTCCATGGGAGCGCTCCACCAGCCCTCGCTCCAGGAGCGTACTCCGCGAGTCGCCCACTGCTTGGCGTAGGACTCCAAGACGCCGAACACGCCTTTAGGCATGGCACCCAGGCTGTGGGTGACGAGGTAGGTGCTGTCGGCGAGGATCGGGAAGCGGGGCTTCCAGTCGGCTGGGTTAATGGGCTTGGACATGGCGCCCATCATAGCGCCCAGCTCGAGGCCGAGCGCGTCGATTCTAAGGGTTTAGGCGTCTACTGAAGCCTTCTTGGGCAGCTCCACAGGCAGGCGCTCAGGCTTGGGCAGGGACAGCCCCCAGGCCTTGGCTAGGTCGGCCATTTCGCCAAGATATTCGCCGATAAAGACCTCGGAAGAGCTGCCGCGCAACTCCATCTCGACGACGCGGCGATCGCCGCTGCTGCCAGGACGGCCAAGGGCCAGCAAGCTCAGGGCAAGCCACTGGTCAAACGCCTGTTGGGCCCGGGGCCGGTTGGCAGGGCTCGAGCAGAACTCGGCCATGCGCTCGAACTCGGCGTCCCCCACGGCCGACTTGCGGGCGAGGTGGGTCTCGGCCAGCTGGGCAAAGGGCTTACACCGGGAAGTCCGGTAGGACGCCAGAGCCACGCGCTGGGCGCGGTCGGTCATGTACCGGCAGAGCCCAAGCTCAAAGCGACTCTTCGGCATGGGGACATTCAACAAACGATCGCGAACCGCCTGGTCCAAGTTCGAGCCGCCAAGCCGCGCGTACATCTCCTCGAGCTCCGTATAGAAGTCCAAGCAGAGCTCGATGTCCGCGAGCACACTTCGCTTGCCCTCTAGGTCCCCCACCATCTTGAGGCAGTGCCCCAGGATGTTCGCGCCCATGTACTGACGCCAAGCATTGGCCTCTACAATTCGGCGGAGCAGGCCATGGGCCTCTTCATCAAGCTTGGGTTGACTCATCGATGGCTAGTTGGGTTCTTAGGGGTTGTACCTAATGGTGAGAGAGGCGTACGAGCGAGGAAGAAGCAATGGTCGGCCTAAACCTTAGGGAGTGCAAGAGGTGTTTTCAAATGAGCCTTTGTATGCCCATTGCCGGGACCCAGGGGGCACTGTGGCCCGCGAAAAGCCCCTCCCGTACTAGTCACCCATGGGCATCAGGAGCCTCTCAACCACGTCACCATCTATGATGTGGTCTTCGACGATGTCCTCGATGTCCTCAACCTGCACCTGGTGGTACCAGACGTTGTCGGGATAGACAACGACGATCGTGCCGGACTCACAGCCCCCAAGGCAGCCGGACTTGGTGGCCTTGATATCGGGCATCAGGTCTCGGTTAAAGAGCTCGCCGCGAAGTGCATCCAGCACCCGCGCGCCACCGGCCTTCTTGCAGGAGCCCCGCATGTCTCCAGCAGGGCGCTCGTGGGTGCAGACGAAAATGTGTTTTTTGGGCTTAGCCATGGAAGGGGCCTTAGGTACGTGTGTTTTAGAGTGAGTCCGGCCCGTGCTGCAGGAGCGCCTTGGCCAGGATGAGTCTTTGAACTTCGGAGGTGCCTTCGTAAATACGGAGGGCGCGGATCTCGCGGTAGATGCGCTCGACCGGCGTGCCACGCCTGACGCCTAGGCCGCCGTGGTGTTGGACGGCGCGATCTACAATGTAGGCGGCCGTCTCTGTCGCGAAGAGCTTTGCGCGGGCCACGTCCCGGGCCGCGCCGTCGCCGAGCTCGTCGCTGCGACGAGCGGCGCGCTCCGTAAGCAGTTCGGCGGCTACCAGGCGCGTCTCCATCTCGGCGAGATCGAAGCGCAGGCCTTGATTCGCCGACAGGGGCTTGCCAAATTGCTCGCGACTGGTGAGGTGAGCTCTAGACTCGACCAGCGCTCGGCGCGCAAAGCCGCAGGCGGCCGCGGCCACGGTTGTGCGGAAGCGAGCTAGGGTCCCAAGGGCAATAGCCAGACCGCCGTCTTCGTCGCCGATGCGGTGGGCGTCGGGGACCGAGACCCCCTTGAAGTGCACCTCGCCAATCGGATGCGGGGCCATGACTTCGAAGCGCTCGACCGAGAGGCCGATACTGTCCGCGGGCACATAGAACATGGTCAGCCCGTCCCCGCCCTCGCGCCCGCCAGGGGTCCCCGAAGTGCGGCAGAGCACCGTGTAGAAATCGGCCAGGCCTGCGTTGGTGATAAACGTTTTTTGGCCGTCCAGAACCCAGCCATCGCCATCCCGCTTGGCAGTCGTCTGGACCTCGCCCAGGCTAGAACCCGCTCCGGGCTCGGTCAGGCCAAAGGCTGCGATTCGGGACCCAGTGGCGACTTTGGGCAGGACCTCGTTGCGCAGCTCGTCGCTTCCGCCAAGGGCGATCGGATACGAGCCGAGTCCTTGCATCACGAGCATCACGTCCAGCATCCCGCTGCGAAACGCGAGCTCTGCACGCAGCTTGGCGACTGCTTGGACACTGACCGCGTCCGGGCCCGCGAGCCCCTCTGTGTCAGCGCCACCGAAAGCTGCGGGCACGCACCAGCCGAGCAGGTTGCGCTCGGCCAACCACTCGATCGAGCGGCGGGCGGAGGCGTCCTCGCTAAGTGTCTCGAGCTCTTGCTCAAAGTCGGTCTCGACCTGGATGGCCGCGGCCAAGGCCCGTTCGAGGTTGTTCAAGTTGGCCGCCACTAGGACTTACCCCCAGACGCGCTTTCCTTGGCGGCCTTCTTTTCGTTGAAGCCCGCGATGATGTTCTTGTAGTCCGGATGCCGCATGCACTCGGCCTGGGCCCAGCCCTCAACCTGCATCGCCTCTCCGAGTCCCATGTGCGCTTCGGCGTTCAGCATGCGCTTGGTCACGGCCAGCCCCATGCCGGGTCCATCCGCCAGACCGCGGGCCCACTCCATGGCCAGGGCGTCCAGGGTCTCTTGGTCTTCGACAACCCGGTTGTAGAGCCCGATCTCCGCAGCCCGCTCGGCGCTGATAAACTCGCCCCGCATCAGCAACTCTGTGGCGTGGCCCATGCCGACAATCCGGGGTAGCAGCCAAGCCGCGCCCATGTCCGCGCCCGAGAGCCCAACCTTTACGAACAGGTAGGCAATCTTCGCCTTTGCAACCGCAAGTCGCATGTCGCAGGCCGCCGCCATCACCGCGCCCGCGCCACAGGTCGTCCCATTCAATGCGGCGATCACCGGCTTCTCTAGGGTGCGGATGTTCTCGATCAAGTCGCAGGTCATGCGCGTAAACTCGAACAGCCCCGCGTCGGGCATGTCCTCCATCGCGCCGATGATGTCCTCGACATCACCGCCCGAACAAAACGCCCGCCCCGTGCCCGTCAAGACCACGGCCCGAACACTCTCGCGAGTCCGCAAGTCCACGAACGTATCCCGCAGTTCGGCGTAGGACTCGAACGTCAAAGCGTTCAGCCGATCCGGTCGGTTGAGTCGCACGATGGCGACGCCGTCGTTCTCGGAGTAGTGGAAGTGAGTCGGGTTTGGGAGTGTCATGGGCAACCAGTCCGGAAGGAGTACAACACGGGCATGAGCGCGACCGGGGGCAAGTGCTATCGGCAGCTAGGGCTCAGTCCAGTGACGTGGCCCCGCAGTTTATCCCTCCTCCCAAGCCCCGTACCCCAGTTTTTGGGGAATAGGGGGTTCCGACCCATGGGGTATTACCAACGCGGTCCCACGTTTCGGCTTGGGCGACGAGCTAGGGCAGCAACGACGGCAGGGGTTGCGCAGCCCAGGGTAAAGAGTGCTTAGGGCTTCGGGAGAACGGCTGTCGCCTCCACTTCGACCATTGCCCCGGGTTCCAGCAGTGCAGCAACTTGCACAAGGCTCATGGCCGGAAAGTGGCGGCCGACCACGTCGCGGTAGGCTGCACCCACCCCAGGAAGATCCGCCTCGTAGGCGTCCTTATCGGAGACGAAGATCGTCATACGCACAATGTGCTCGGGCAGGCCGCCCGCAGTCTGAAGGATGTCGACGACGTTCTGCAGCGCCTGGCGAAACTGGGTTGGAAAGTGGTCCTTGCCGACGATCTCCTGGTTGGCGTTCCAGGCGATCTGGCCGGCCAGAAAGAGCTGGGGGCCACCATCGGTGACCAGCACGCCGTTGCTGTAGCCGCTGGCGGCCTTCCATTCAGGTGGGTGAATAAAGCTGACTTGCATAAAATTTGAGCAGGTGAGTGTAGTTAGGTTTTGGAGAGCCGAGGCGGAGGGACGACGTGGGCCAGCTCGGGGTCTCTTGGCAAGACCTAGCCTACCTTAGGACTGCATACTTGCCGCAGTGACTGTTGTTAGGAGGGCATCCCATAGCCTGCCCCTTGCTTCCAGAGCCTCGGTCGCGGTGGCCTCGGCTTCGGACCAGAGGGTTGGGTCCTCGCCACAGATTCGACTGACAAGAGCTCGTGCGGCGGGCCCATGGACTTCGGAGTCGTGGGAAACGTGCCGGTCGAGGTAATAGCGAAGGGACTCCCACTTACCGGGGCTCGAGGCGGCTAAGCGCTGCACGATCTGGCGAAACATGACCGGAATGAGCTCCTCGCGCCCATGGGAGAACGCGGCGGCGACCCTGTGAACCTCGCCCGACTCGGCGATGTCCAAAGTGGAGTGCACAAAGTCCCTGGCACCCGGAGGGATGTACGGTTGGCTGAGGCACTCGTCTAAGTCCTTGCCGCTGCGCAGCTCTTTGAGAAAGCGAAGGATTGGTCCCCGGTCTGCTCCGCACTCTTCCATGGCGACGAGGTAGAGCTCAAAATGCGAGAGAAATCCCCCCTGGGGTAGCTCGTCGGACTCTTCTTCGAGAACGATCTCATTGACGAGCCGGCGGGCTTCGGGATCGGAAGTCGGGAACCAAGGAACATCAACACAGGTCATGTGACGCTGAAGTGACTTTAGAAGGCATTGGAAGTCCCACACACAGAAGACATGTGTGCGCATGAATAGCCGCAAGCTCTCTTCGGTCTGCAAGCAATCATAAAGTTCGTGAGCGCTCAGGACAGCAGTCATTGCGCTTGTGTCGATTGAGAAGTCGGCCTGTGATCGGGAAAACTTGGCGGTATCCTGGGTCATTCGCTGGATCTGTCTTTGGTCAAGCGCGATTAGGTCGCGTCGAGGTGTAGAGGGCTTTGCAAATCCCATCGGCTGGCGATGGGAGTGATTTTAGGGGATGCACTTGGCGGGGCCCGATCCGTCGAGCTCCCAGATGTTGCCACCGGGACCGGTGCAGAGGTCCAGCACTGCGGCGGCAACCTCGGCGGGCGTCACGAGCTTGCCCCCGGGATTCTCACTTGCGAAGAAGGCGCGCGCCTCTTCCCGAGTTCGGCTGGTCTTCTGCATGACCGCTTCGACCGACGCTTCCAGCATCGGAGTGTCGACATAGTGCGGGCAGACTGCGGCAAAGGTCACGCCCTTGGGACCGCACTCTTGCTGGGCGGATCGGGTGTACCCGACGAGTGCGTGCTTCGAGGCGCAGTAGGCGGCAACATAGCCATATCCCCGCAGGCCCGCAGAAGACGCCACGTTGACCACGCGGCCACGGCCGGCCTCAATCATGGCGGGCAAGGCACGAGCTGCACAGCGCCTAGCACCGTGGAAGTTCACGTCCATCTGGCGTAGGAATGCGGAGTCTTCGGTGCGCGCTAAGGGCGAGCTGAGGGCGATGCCTGCATTGTTTACCAGCCACGTGACCGGCGACCCGGCATGGAGCTCGGCCTGATCGAAGGCGCGTGCGACGGAGTCGACGTCGCAGACATCGAGCTCGATCCCGTAGGCGATGCCGCCCACCGCCTGGATTGATGCGGCTACCGTATCGTTCCGCGATGCGCTTCGGCCGGCCACGAACACAGTCGCTCCCGCAGTGGCCAAGGCTCGGGAAATGGACTCGCCAATGCCCTGGTTTCCGCCCGTGACTAGGGCGATGGGGCTCTGGGCCGAATAGGGTGCTGGGTCGCTCATCGGGCCATATTGCCTCGCTCCGAAGCTAAGGGAAAGTCCTGTAGTGCAAACATAGAACAGACCCCCGAAAATGGACTCTCCACGTCTTGATCATAGGTTCAGCTTAATGCGGTTCATCTGCTAGGGGCCGACTCTTGACGATACGGTCAGGGTGCGTATCGGTTACATGCGGGCTCGGGATTACGTACTCTCTTAGGCCCAAGATCCCTCTTCTCACGGAAGTTAAACGGTTTCTTGATAGCTGATCGGATTTACTGACAGCAACTTAGAGGCCGAGAGCCTGCTTTCCATTCCCGCGCCTCACCCCGCTCCCCATGGCACGTCCCCGCTTCCCCCTGCCCGAAGTCACCTGGCCCACGGCCCTAGAAGCCGCTGGTGCGCGCCTCTTTGCCCCGGGGCGCATTGGCCCGGCCTCCACGCGGACGCGGACCTGGATACCAGCTATGGTGCCGTGGCGTTCCAACGACGATGGCGAGGTCACCGACGGTGTGCTCGACTGGTATGGGCGCTTTGCCGAGGGTCGGCCTGGCGTGCTTGTGGTCGAAGCCACAGGGATCAGGGACATCCCCAGTGGCCCGCTGCTGCGCATTGGCAGCGACGACTACATTCCTGGCCTGGCAAAGCTAGCAGAGACGGTCCACAAGCGCTCCAGTGGCCAAACTAGGCTCCTGATCCAGCTGATCGACTTTGTTGGCATTCGCCGGCGGCCCGACCCGGCGAAGTACTTCGAGCGCTTCCTCCGTATCACAGATTCCCACCGCGAGAAGATCGCAGCCCAATGGAGCGATGCGGACCTGGCTAACGCGAATATCACGCCGGATGCGGACCTGCGCAACGCACTGTTTACTCGATATACAGACCAGCCTAGCGACGTCCATAGCATCTTGAGCACTCGAGAGATCGAAGATCTAGAGTACGGCCACCGCGAGCGCATCACCGACACCCACTACCAGCACATCGCCGAGCTGCCCCAGGTCTTGCCCGACCTATTCGCCAAGGCCGCCAAGCGCGCCGAGCTGGCAGGCTTTCATGGAGCTGAACTGCACTACGCCCATGCCTACACCATGGCGAGCTTCCTGAGCGCGACCAACTCCCGCAAGGACGGCTACGGATCCACCCTCGAAGGCCGCCTACGACTGCCTCTTGAGGTCTTCGCTGCAACAAAAAAGAGCGTCTCAAACGGCTTCGCCCTAGGCTGCCGCATGCTTAGCGATGAGGTCATCGACGGGGGAACCCGCGTCGAGGAGTCCGCCAAGATCGCGACTGCCTTTGCGGCCTCGGGCATGGACTTCATCTCGCTCTCCAAGGGTGGCAAGTTCGACGACGCTCGCCAACCCAAGGTCGGCAGCGCAGCCTATCCCTACACCGGTCATAGCGGCCACGAGTGCATGCCCACGGTCTTCATCGAGGATCCGGCCGCGCCTGGCACCACCGGCCCCTTCGGCCGCAACCTCCCCCTGGCCAAGCAGATCCGGGGCGAGGTCCGCGAAGCGGGCTACGAGACCCCCATCGTTGCTGCGGGCGGGATTAACGACTTCGCCTCGGCAGAAGCCGCCCTACGCTCGAACGCATGTGATTTTGTGGGCTCCGCTCGCCAGGCCATCGCCGATCCGGACTGGTTCCGCAAGGCAGAGCAGGGCGACGGGCACACGATCCGCCGCTGCAAGCTCACCAACTATTGCGAAGCTCTTGACGAGCGCCACAAGCAGGTAACCTGCCAGCTCTGGGACCGCAACTTTAGCGTGCCCGATCCGGGAGGCGACAACACAGCCGACATCAAGCTCTCCCACGATGGCCGGCGTCGCCTGATCGCCCCGCCTTCGTTTTGCGAACTGGACGAGTAAGCGAGTCTTTGACCCAGGCAGCCCTGACTCAGTCGGAGATCGCGGCGCGATAGACCGCGGCGATGACGAGGTCTACCTGGGCCGCCTTCATGCCCTCGAACAGTGGCAACCGGATGATGGTCTCAGCGGCGTGGGTCGTAATGGGAAGCTCTTGCTGCTGCCCGAGCCTCTCCTGTGCGAAAGGCGAGGCATGCAGGGGTTGGAAGTGGAACACCGCCCCTATGCCAACCTTTTGAAGGGCGGCCAAGATGTCGTCCTGCTCGGCCGAAGTCCTGGCCCGCAGCGCGTAGATGTGACCGTTGTGGGTGGCCCCCTTTGGCACTCCTGGCCGCACGACAAGACCGAGGTGCTCGAGCTCCTCGAACCCCGCGTGGTAACGCTCCCAGAGCTTGACGCGCCTAGCCGTCATGGCGGGCGCGCGCTTGAGTTGCACCTCAAGCAGCGCCGAGAGCAGGTCCGATAGAACATGACTTCCACCGGGGCCAACCCAAGTGTACTTATCGACCTGACCACGCAAGAAGGCCGATCGGTTAGTGCCCTTCTCTTGGACAATCTCGCAGACCTCGGCCAGGCCTCGGTCATTCAGCAGCAGCGCGCCGCCTTCGCCGCACCCAGCGTTCTTTGTGACGTGGAATGAGATGCAGCCAGCATCGCCAAAGGTGCCTAGGTGCCGCTTGCGCGCACCGTTGCCTTGAAACGAGAGCAGGCACTGGGCAGCGTCCTCGAAAAGCAGTAGCCCATACTTCTTTGCCAGCCGCTTGTAGGCCGTAATCTTCGCGGGAATGCCCGCGTAGTGAACGGGAAAGAGCAGCTTGGTCCTCTTCGTGATGCGCCGCTCCGCGTCCTCCGGACACATGTTCATCGTGCCCGGATCCACGTCGCAAAAGACCGGGGTTGCGCCGCAGGAGATAATCACATTAGCCTGGCTTACGAAACCAAAGGACGGCATCAAGACCTCGTCTCCATGCCCGACCCCAGCCGCGATCAAGGCGATCTCCATCGCCGAAGTCGCACTCGGTGTCATCAGCACATGCTTGGCCCCGGTCATCGCCTTGAGCTTCTCGGCCACACGCATGGTGATGGTGCCGTTGCCGCCCGTGTGCCCGGCACGTAGTGCCTTGATAAGGGCTCGCTCTTCGGCGGCGCCGTAGGACGGCTCGTGGTAGGGAATCTTCAAGGAGGAGGACAGTTTACTGGGTATCGGGGCGAGCAGCAAAGCTGCATTAGAGCCCCACATAATAGCCGATTCCAAAAATCAAGTCCCACTGGAAACCGACGCTTTCGGGGCTAGCAACGGCGCGCATTTGCCCCCGCAGCCCCAAAGTGTTGGGGATAACCGCGCCTAGCGGCCGAAGAACCAGCGCCGCCGAAGCTTCTTCTTACCAGCACCCTCACCCACTGCCAAGGTTGCCGCTTCGGTCGAGGCCACCTGCTCTTGTAACTTCAACAGCTCCGACTCCATGCGCCCCATCGTGCGCGCCATGCTGAGCCGCAACCGGTCTCCCTCCGCAAGCCGCGCCTCATAGGTCACGGACACGTCTTCAAGGCGCTGCTCCACCCGATCGGCGTAGCGCTGCAACGAACGCTCGACCCGGTCGGCGGCCTCCAGCTCGCCCTGCATGTGGGCATTCTCCAGCTGCACCTCGCCAAGCTGCCTTCCTTGCTGCTGCAGCTCATCACGGAGTTGAGCCAGCTCGGCATCGTGGGTCTTCCCAAGGGGCTGATCCAACTTGCCACGCCGCGGCTCCCCGTAACGAGCGATCAGCTCCGTCGAACAGATCGTCGCAACCAGCTTCCCCCCCGCCACCTTGGCCTGGACGCTTAGGTGACCTCGCTTGGTTGCCGTCACAAGCTCCTCCACCGTCACGCCGAAGCGCAAGGCGGCCTCCTCTGGCGGCAGCCAAAAGACCAGGCCCGCGCTGGGTTTTCCGCCGGTCCCTTCCGCCACATTCCGAGGCGCAACCGCCGCTTGCGAGGGCAGAACGTAGTCGTTTGTCGTCGTTCCCATACACCACTAGTGCCATAACCACGGCGCTCGATCCAGCGCTCCATGCAAAAGCTGCGTGGAAAGTGCGGCCGCGATCCACTGCGCTTTCCGCTGCCGTTACACTTCCTCCATGACCATCCTCCGAACTCCGGCCGACGTGGCCTTCACCCTGCAAGATCTCCCCCGGATCCCTCGCGCCGATCAGGTACTGATGGTCGACCCTGCCGACTATGACGTGCTGTTTGCCATCAACCCCCACATGCAAGACGCCGAGGGCAACCTTCTTAAGGTGGACCGGAAAGAGGCGCGCCGCCAGTGGTGGTGCCTTCGAGAGGCCATTGAGAGCCTGGGGATTCACGTCGAGGTTGCGCCCCCCCTTGAGGGGTTTCCCGACATCGTGTTTTGCGCGAACCAGGTGCTGCCGGTCTCCAGTGCGATCACCGGCCGAGCACCCATGGCCATTGCTTCCCACATGGCCAGCGACCTTCGAGCAGCCGAAGTCCCCCACATTATGTCGTTCCTGCGCGAGCTCGGCTACCAGCCAAGTGCACTCAAGAGTCGCGACATCAAGATGGAGGGCATGGGCGACGGCCTCTGGCACCCGGGCCGGCGTCTGCTCTGGGCGGGAGTTGGCCCCCGGTCGGACGACGCCGCCTGGGTCGAGATTGCAAAGCGCCTAGACGTGACGACCGCGCTCTTGCCCCTCGTCGACCCAGACTTCTACCACCTGGACACGGCCCTTGCCATGCTTGCCGAAGACACCTGTCTCTGGTATCCGCCCGCGCTGTCTAAGGATGCCCAGGAGCTGGTCGAGGCTCTGATCCCAAACCGGATTGAAGCCCCGGAAATAGAGTCTAGGCGCGGTTTTGCCTGCAACGCCTTCTGCCCGGACGGCGAGACCGTGCTCATCCAGCAGGGCAACGCCATCACGAAAGACCGACTCGAGACGGCGGGTTTTCGAGTCCGCGAACTCAACACGTCCGAGTTCATGAAGTCGGGCGGATCCGTGTTCTGTATGAAGCTACAGCACGGACCAGACTAGCAGCCCTAGCGCTTGCTACGCGGCGGCGCCCCGAAGACCTGGACCGAGTAGCCAGGCGAGACACCGGGACCGATGGTCCCGTGTCCGGGGTGTAACATGTTCGAGTGGTGGCCGGGAGAGCTAATCCAGCCCATCACCGAGCTGATCCCCGCGCTGTATCCCTGGTGAATGTTCTCGCCGATGCTGCGGCTGTACCCGCCCTCGGCACAGCGCTCCCAGAAGGAGCCGCGACCGGGGACCGGAGAGTCGTGCTCGAAGAAGCCGAGTCGGCTCATGTCGTCGGCGTGTATCTGTGCGCCATAGGTGATCCGACTGTCAATTTGCAGGAGCCGGACGCCCATAACTTGTCGGTGCTCGTTGGTCCAAGAGACGATTTGAAAGTTCTCGTTGGTCATGTTCGTACGCAGGGCGATGCGACGGTTCTGGTAGCGAACCGCCTGGCTATAGGCGCCCTCTTTAGGGTCGAGCATTGCACTAAAAATGCTTGTGCGCGCAGCCCGTTCGGTCATTGGGTAGCGCTGGCCCTTCGCGACCTTTTCGTGGGACTTGATATAGCCGCCAATGGCCAAGCGCACGCGGCGGCTCTCCTTGCCCCAGAGCTCGATGCGCTGGTCGATCCACTCCTGCACCGCATTCGAGGCGGCAACCGTCTCGGCCGAAGTGGGCTGCTTGCGCGCGTGGATAATGTCGGCCTTCTCCTTGCGAAGAGCCGCCAGTTCCTTGCGGGCCCCCTCGATGTCTATTTTCGTAGCGCCCTCGAGGGCAGCCGCAAGACACTCTTGGCGAGCACTCTCCAGGGCCAGTTCGGCCTTGCGTGTTCCTGCCTTGTCGGCGATGAGTGGGTCCTTGTTTGGATCGAAGTCGATCTCGATGATGCCGTAGAGTCGCAGCTCTGGGTCGGTCACCTCGCGCCACTCCCCGGCCTCGTCACCACCTGCGATGAGCGTCGCCCAGGCGCTAGATTCCGGTGTGGCCGAGGGATGTCCTTGGGCCCACTGGACGGAGTACTTGGTGGCACCGCTGGTCCAGACATAGTCCTCGGAGACAACCCGGCGCCGAAGTCCGATCCACATGGACTGCGCCCGCTTGTCGGGAGTTATGCCCTCGGCAAAGCCGAAGGAGTCCAACAGGTCGGTTGATTCCCGCTTGGACTCGATCGTCACCAGGTGCCCACCCGCCACCAGGGCCTCGCCCTCGGCGACGTTGAAGGTGTCCTCTACCTGAGTAAGCGCATACCAACGCTTGTCCTTCTTACCTTCGACCCAGCTCCAGTCCTGCACCGGATCCGCGGGCAGAGGAATAGCGACTTCGTCGGAGGTGCCGGAGATCGCGGCGACGGCGGTCGATAGGGTCAGTGCGAGAAGTGCGGAGTTGAGCGACAAGGAGGGCTTCTAGAGATCAGGGGGCGGACGAATTGACTCAAGGAGCCGAGTTTATCCCAAAGGCCCGACTCTGTAACCGGTACATCTTCCATCCACAGCGCATTTACCCAAGGTGCCAGGTGCCGTTAGAGTAAAGACTCCTCCCGCCGCCTGCCCTCTAATCCTTTCCCGACGCAAACGCCCATGCTGCTCTCTCTAACCCTTTTAGCCACTACTGCGGTCGCCGCGCAGCCGGTAAGCAGCTTCGCGCTCCCCGGCCTAGCGCTGCCCCGGCATGGCCAAGTGGACTCTGAACACGCCCCGGAACAAGCGGCTCTACTCGCGAACGTCGAAGACCTAAAACGTCCCGGCAGGGCACTGCCCGGCGAGGTCATCGCCTTTGGTAGCGAGGCCTTCCTCGTGGCCACCGGCGGCGCGGGCGATGGCCAGCGCGGGGTGATTGGCGCTGCCGCCTACGGCAAGGGGCGCGTCGTTGCCTTTGGGCACAGCTCCTACTTTGGCAACTGGGATGTGGACCAGAGTGGGGCCACATTCCTGGCAAATGCCCTTCGCTGGAGCACGGCATTGGAGAATCCGCGCATTGGATTCCTTGGCGGAGGAGATGCCATGCAGACCGAGCTTGGGGAGGACTTCACAAAGCTGAAGGGCGTTATCCGCACGCGCGATTTAGAGCAAAAGCTCGAGGAGCTTGATGGGCTAGTCTGGGTCGATGGCACCTTGGGCGAGCAGCAACGCAGTGCCCTCGATCAGTTTGTCTCGAAGGGCGGCGGGCTGCTGTTGGGCGTCTGCCCATGGGGGAAGCAACAGATTTATTCGGGGCAAGGCGGCGGGAAGTCCATCCGAACGGATCTTGACCAGAACCGGGTCCTTGGACCCATGGGGCTCGTCTTTGGCGATGCAACGGTCGGCGACGCGACCTACGGCTTGGCTACGGTCCAGCCCATGCCCCACGCGGGCGACGCTGTGGCCACCGCGATTCGCTACATCGAGGGGGGTGCCGTCGGCACGGATTCGGCCCCCGGAGCCACCGCATCCGCCGTCGCAGCCCTGCTACGGGCGCTTCCCCCGGGGGATCAGCGCTTCCTCGCCCCCATCGAGGCGGCCCTCGCCGAGTCCACCTTCGGCGAGCGCGTCCCCTCGGCCAAGGGCCCCATGCGCAAATCCGACGTGGCCGGATACCTTGGCATGCTGCTAGCAACCGAAGCCTGGAAGAGCGCCGCGCCAGAGCTAGTCGAAGCCGCGCCGGGCGCCGACTTCTTCCCGGGAGCCGTGCCCAAGAGCGCGCGTCGGCAACGGGTAAAGGTGACCGTCTCAAGGGAGGTTGCAGCTCGGGGCGGCTGGATCTCAACAGGCCGCTACGCCGCGCCGGGCGAGGTCGTTCGCGTTTCCATGTCCAGAGGCGCCACAGCCAAAGATTGGAGCCTGCGCATCGGTGCCCACAAGGACCGGCTCTGGCACAAGGAAAGCTGGTCGCGATGGCCGGAGATCACCCTGGAGAAGCCCCTTGTGGTTGGCCCGGACGGAGCGTTTGAGATGGCGAGCGCCTTTGGTGGTCCCGTCTATCTTGTCCCGGGAAAGGGCGCCCGCGCACTCACGATCGAGCTTGCCGGCACAGTCGAAGCGCCGCTCTTCATCCTCGGCGATACCCAGTCCGCGAAGGACTGGCCGCAACGCCGGCTGGCCCCCGCCCCCTGGGCCGAGCTCGTCTGCGACGGCATGATCCTTACGGTGCCCGCGGACTCGATCCGCAACCTCGACGACCCCACCGCTCTAATGCAGTACTGGCAGCGCGCAACTGAGTGCTATCCCGAGCTGCGCAGGGAACCCCAGCCCGCCCGGGCCGAGCGCCTTGTCGAGGACATCCAGATCAGCGCCGGCTGGATGCACTCGGGCTACCCCGTGATGACCCACGGCGCCGAGCTCACCAACCACTCCTATTCCGTTGACCTCGAGACCCTGAAGAGCGAGGGCAACTGGGGCTACTTCCACGAATTTGGCCACAACGCCCAGCGTCCCGAGTGGACCTTCGGAGGCACGACCGAGGTGACCTGCAACCTGTTTAGCCTGTACCTAGGCGAGACCATGGCTGGGATAGAGCCCTGGAAGAACCCCTGGCTCGAGAAACAAAAGAAGAAGCCCCAGAAGCACTTCGATTCCGGCTCCGATTTCGCCCAGTGGAAGAAGCAGCCGGGCCTAGCCCTCATGATGTACGCGACGATCCAACGGGACTTCGGCTGGGAGCCCTTCCAGGTCGCCTTCGAGGCCTACGCCGCCGCGGACGGCGCCTCAAAGCCCCGCACCGACGACGCCAAGCGCGACACATGGCTGATCCGAATGTCGACGGCATTAGAGCGCGATCTCGGACCCTATTTCCAACATTGGGGCGTCCCTACATCCGAAAATGCCAGGTCCAAAGTGGCCCATTTTGAGTCCTGGATGCCCAAGGAGTATGCGAAACTCTAGGTCTGGGCTCCGCCTCTTGCTAGGATCCCGCCGCTCCCTTTTGGAGAGGGCCCATAGCTCAGTCGGTTAGAGCAGGGGACTCATAATCCCTTTGTCGTAGGTTCGAGTCCTACTGGGCCTACCAAGGTCAACGAAAAGCGCCCCGATGCACGACTGCATCGGGGCGCTCTTCTTTAGCCTGCAAACGCAGGCTGCTGGCGGTCAGGACTGAGCCTAGGCGTCTTGGCCGTGCACGTGCACATCCATCTGGGGGTAGGGGATCGAGATGCCCTTCTCATCGAAGGTCAGCTTGACCTTCTCGGTGATGTCGCTCATGACGTCCCAGTAGTCCGCGCTGTTGACCCAGGGGCGAACCTTGAAGTTAACGCAGGAGTCGCCGAGGTCATTGATAGCGACGGCGCAGGCTGGTTCGGCCAAGATGCGGTCATCGCCCGCGACGATCTCATTGAGGATGGACTTGGCCAACAGCAAATCGTCGTCGTAGCCGATGCCGAAGACCATGTCCACGCGGCGCGTGTCACGGGCCGAGTAGTTGGTGATCGTACCGCCGAAGATCGCGCCGTTGGGCACAATGATCTCGCGGTTGTCGCCGGTCTTCATGATCGTAGAAAAGATGTTGATCTTCTCGACGGTTCCTGTGGCGCCACCAGCCTCGACGAAGTCTCCATTATTGAAGGGGCGGAACACAATCAACATGACGCCAGAGGCGAAGTTGTTCAGGGAGTCCTGCATGGCGAAGCCGATGGCCAAGCCAGCGGCACCGACCAGGGCGACCATGGACGAAGTGTCAATGCCGAGCTGCTTGATGGCGGCAATAATCACGAACAGCATCATCACGCCGCTGGCAATCGAGCCCAGGAAGTTGACAAGGATCTCGTCCGTTCCAGAGCGGGTCAGCAGCTTGTGGACCGTGCGCACGATCATCCTAACAACCATCTTACCGATGACGTAGATCGCAATGGCAATGGCAAGGTTGATCAACCAGTCAATGGCGTTCTCTTGAACAGTGGCCAGAAGGGCTTCGATGTCAATGCCCTCATTCTCAGTGGGGGGATCGCCGGCGACTTTAGCGGCCGCATCGGGGCCGGCTTCTTGCCGCAACATGAGGGGAGGTAGAAAATTCATGGGGTCTCCTTTATCGGATTGGTCTTATGGGAGGAGTCCTTTGCAGGAAGGGACTTATTACGTATTCGTTGAGCGATCGCAGCAACTCGGGGCGTGATTCTAACGCCAGTTTCGCGTTATGGTGGGACTTCCTACCAATGAGGCTAACCCACCATGACTGACTCTAAATCCAATCCGCCGGTCCCTTCTAGAGATCGGACCTCCCTCTCCAGGCGCACTTTTTTAAAAGGCGGGGTCGTCACTGGCCTAACGACAGCGGCCGCGGCCAGTGCGGCATCGGCCAGAAGCTCCGTAACTAAGGGGAAAGCAGCAACTCAGCTAAAGGGCCGGATCGCCATCAGCCTGAACATCAACGGCGAGTCTAAGCAGGTTGCGGTTGAGCCGCGCACTACCCTACTGGGCGCTCTTCGCGACCACATGGAGCCCCCCATGACCGGGACCAAGCTTGTCTGCGACGGTGGCAACTGCGGCGCCTGTACGGTTTTGCTGGACGGAGCTCCGGCCGCTGCCTGCATGACCTTGGCCCTAGATGCCACCAGCCATAAGGTCAGGACGATTGAAGGCCTTGGTAAGCCGAACGACCTGAGCGTGGTGCAGAGCGCCTTCTGCGAGGACGACGGGCTGATGTGCGGCTTCTGTACCCCGGGCTTTATCATGGCGATCACCGCCGAGCTCGAAGCGAACCCCACCGCGGAGCTTGACCAGCTCAAGGACGCCTGCGCGGGCAACCTCTGCCGCTGCGGGACGTACCCTCAGATCTTCGACGCCGCGGTCCGTGCCGCGAAGGCTGGCCTCGACAACAAGGGAGACAAGTAATGGTTTCCCAAGACAAAGACGGCATCGCATGGCCCTTGCCGGACAGGCGCCGTGCCATCGGTAAGGACACCAAGCGCATCGACGGCCCAGTGAAGGTCACTGGCGCGGCGCGCTATAGCCACGACGTACGCCTGCCCGGCATGGTCTACGCGCGCTTCGTGACGTGCACCATGCCTAAGGCGGAGGTCGAGCTGGACTTTGAAGCGGCCTTGGCTGTGCCCGGTGTGGTCCACGCCAAGCGCACGTGCGGCGACACGACTTTGTACCTCGGCGAGCCCATCGCCGTGGTCGCGGCAGAGACGCCCGAGGCTGCTGCCGAGGGCGCCCGAGCCGTGGTGGTCAAGCTCACCGAGTTGGGCTGGGTGCTCGACTCGAAGCAAGCCCTGGCGGACGGTGCACCCGCCGTCAGTCGGCGCGGCAACATCGGCCGCGAGCGCACGAAGACCGAGGGCGACGTAGACGCGGGCTTTGCAGCCAGCGACCAAGTGATCGAAGCGACCTACACGATCCCGACCCAGCACCACTCGTGCCTGGAGACCCACGGCATGGTAGTCGACTACCGCGGCGGCGACTCGGCCGTGATCTACGGTTCGATCCAGGGCACCTTCGCCCTGCTGGACGGGCCGCCGGAGACCCTGGGCTTGGACATGTCCATGGTCGAGGGCGACGTGCAGCACATGGGCGGCGGCTTCGGTTCGAAGTTCGGCGTGGGCATCGAGGGCCGCGTGGCCTGCGAGCTTGCTAAGGAGCTAGAGCGCCCGGTGCACCTGCTGATGGACCGCGAGACCGAGTTCTTGGCTTCCGGCAACCGCAGCGGCAACGAGGTAAGCCTCAAGGCGGGCATCTCCAAGGACGGTGTGGTGCAAGCCTTCGTCTCGGACTCGAACAAGCTCGGTGGACTCTCCGGAGGATCCTATGCGAGTATGCCGTTCGTCTACACGGTCGCGAACTTCTCCAGCACGACGCGCTCGGTCTACACGAATCTGGACGGCAACCGCGCCTTCCGCGCGCCCGGATATCCCCAGGCCAGCTTTGGCATGGAGGGCATGATGGACGAGCTCGCTTATTCCATCGGCATGGACATCGTGGAGATGCGGTTGGCGAACTTGCCCAAGGACGACTGGAACGGCGTCTGGCGCAGGCAGCTGCGGCGGGTGGCCGACGAGATCGGTTGGAACGAGCACCCCCACAAGGGAGCACCAGGCCCCCACTCGATCAAGGACGGCAACGAGTATGTCGAGGGCATTGGCTTCGGGCTGGCGGTCTGGGGTGGCGGAGGCTACCCGACCTGCGAAGTCGAGTGCCGCGTAGACCCGGGCGGCAGCCTGACAGTCTCGATCGGAACCCAGGACCTTGGCACCGGTTCGCGGACCCTAGTCGCCATGGTGGCGGCGGACGAGTTCGGCCTAGAGGTCGGCCAGGTCACCGCGCGAATCGGCAACACGAAGTATGGCCGCGGCAACATGTCGGGCGGCAGTACGACCACGGCATGTATGACGCCGGCGGTCAAGGATGCCACGTTTAAGATGAGCGCCAAGCTGCTGGATTTGGTGGCGTCGAACACGGGCAAAGATGCCGCGAAGCTTTCCTTCGGTGACGGCGGCGCGGTGGTCGGCGAAGGGCTCAACATAGGCTGGAAGGACGTCTGCGACCTAGCGGGCGCCAGCGGTGTCACGACCCACGGCAAGTTCCGCTCGGAGCTGCAAGCTTCGGGCGTACACGGAGCCCAAGCGGCCCGGGTGCGCGTGGACCTGGTCACTGGCGAGGTCAAGGTGCTCAACATGATCTGCATGCAGGATATGGGGCTGGCCCTGAATCCGATGGCTGTACGCAGTCAGATCCAGGGCGCCATGGTGCAGGCCGTGTCCTACGCTCTCTTCGAAGAGCGCCTTGTGGACGCGGACCTGGGCATTGCCCTGAACCCGAACTTCGAGTCCTATCGCCTGGCCAACGCTCAATCCATTCCGGAGATGACCGTGATCATTGATGACGAGGACGACCGCGGTGTGATCGGCGTCGGCGAGCCCCCTGCGATCCCCGGCATCGGCGCGATCGCTGGAGCCATCCACAACGCCTGTGGTGTGCGCGTTCGCGACATGCCCCTCTCCTCCTCCAAAATCTTGATGGGCCTTGAAGAGCTCAGGAACGCATAGCTATGAAGGACTTCGAATACATCCAGCCCGAGACTCTCGAGGCTGCGGCGACCTTGCTGGGCGAACAGAACCAACGCGACTGGCTCGGTGCAAAGACCCGCGCTTTTGGCGGTGGCCAGGACTTGCTGGGCGAGATGAAGGCCGGGCTCGAGGAGCCCGAGCGACTGGTCAACCTCAAGTGGATCGAGGGTCTTGCGGGACTCGCCGAGCTGGGCAGCGGAAACGTGCAGCTTGGCGCGACGACGAAGCTGCGCGACCTGGAGACCGAGTTTGACGGCGGGCCCCTCGCCGCGATCTCGGCAGCGGCGAAGACTGTCGCCAGTCCACAAGTTCGCACGAACGCGACCCTGGCCGGGAACCTGTGCCAGCGGCCGCGCTGCCTGTACTACCGTCGACCCGAGGCGGTCTGCTACAAGAAGGGTGGCGACGAGTGCTTTGCCTATGGAGGCAACAACAAGTACAACGCGATCCTTGGTGGCGGGCCCTCGTTCATCGTGCATCCCTCGGACCTTGCGCCGGCGCTGATTGCCCTGGATGCGACGATCGAATACCAAGGTGCCGGGGGGACGACCGAGGTCGATCTGGACGCCTTCTACACCCTGCCCTCGGAGGGCGACGTGACCCGTGAGAACGTGCTCTCGCCTGGGGACGTGGTCACCGCGCTCCGCACGGGGCTAGAGAGCCCGGCCGAGTGGCGCAGCACCTACGTCAAGTTCCAAGAGCGAGATGCTTTTGACTTCGCCCTGGCAGCGGTGGCTCTCTCTCTGCGTGTTGTGGGCGGTCAGATCACCGATGCGCGCCTTGTCTTGGGGGGCGTTGCCCCTCGGCCTTGGCGTTGCCGCGAAGCGGAGAAGGCCCTGGTGGGCAGCTTGGATGGCGCGGACCTAGAGGACCGCATCTCCGCGGTCGCCGAGGCTGCGCTTATCGGCTCGGAACCCCTCGAGCACAACGCCTATAAGGTCCCCCTCACGAAGGGGCTGATTGGTCGTGCTATCCGTCAACTTGCAAGGAGCTAATCCCATGGAAAACAACCCGAAGAAAGGACCGGCGACCGCTGGCGGATTACTGAAAAGTCCATTTTGTTCGAAGCTGCGGACCAAGAACTTCTACTTCCTGGATCGTCCTGCTATGGACGAGGACGAGCTGTTTGATGCGAGTCATGATTGCTGGTGCAATAAGACGATGCATCGGGTAGGTCCAGATGGCGAGATGGTGGATCCGGAGGATTGCCAGAAAGCGCGCGGGTGCTTTGAGTAGCTCGCGCTTGATTTGATCTTGGGGCTTGCGGTTGCACTGACTTGGTTTGGAAGCCTCGCCCTCCTTGCTTTGGTGCTCGGGGGGGGGGCGAAGAGACGCCTTTGTAGGCTCGCTACGATCTTTGGGAAGGAAGAGGCGAAGTTTTAGAAGCGTCGATTATGTTGGGGGGATGGATGTCACTCCTGCTGTTGTTGTTGCTGGGTCTGTAGTGTCTTTTAGCTTGGTCACCTTTGTTGTTTGGGGGGTGGACAAGTGCAAGGCTGAACGGGAGGCTTGGCGGATTCCGGAGAAGACGTTGTTGTTGCTGGCGTTCTTTGGGGGGTGGCCGGGGGCTTGGTTTGGGGCGAAGGTGTTCCGGCACAAGAGCTCGAAGCAGAGCTTTCGGCGCAAGCTGCTGGCTGTGACCGCTCTGAACTTGGTGGTCTTTGGCTGGATCCTTTGGTCGTTTAGGTAGGGCTTGGTTAGGCTCTCCGGCATGCCTAATTTTGAATGCACTGTTTGCGGGGACGAGTTCAGCGTCCCCCAGGCCGCCCTTGACAAGTACAAGGGGTGGGAGCCGAAATTCTGCCGGACTCACTCGCCGGCGAAGAAGAAGAGCGCGCCCCGCAAGAAGAGTGGCGGCGGCGGTGGCGGGTCCAAGCGTGAGGAGAACCTGACCCGCGCCGAGGTGCTCGATAAGTACACCGGCGGTCCCGAGTCAGGCGTCTTCACCGACGGCAGCTCGATCCCCAATCCCGGCCCGGGCGGCTGGGGGATGGTATGGGTCGAAAAGGGCGAGATCATGGAAGAGCGCCACGGCGCCTCAGATCACACGACCAACAACCGCATGGAGCTACAGGCCCTAATCGAGGCCTTCCGCGTGCTGCCCGAAGACGCCGCGGTGACGGTCTTCACCGACAGCCGCCTGTGCGTAGACACGATCACCAAGTGGGCGCCCAACTGGGAGAAGAAGGGCTGGAAGAAGAAGGGCGGCGAGATCAAAAACCTCGAGCTCGTCCAGGAGCTGCTCGCCCTCTACCGCACCCACCCCGACTGCGCCCTGCAGTGGATCGCCGCCCACAGCGGCAACCTCTGGAACGAGTACGCCGACAGCCTGGCCACGGCCTGGAACCGCTCGGTGCTGTAGGCATCAACCCGCATTTTCCAAAGCACCTGAGCGATGCTCCCGCGCCCCGTGCGTAAGTCCGCCCCATGATCCGCCCCCTCTTCGCCCTCTGCGGGCTCAGCCTGTGTGCCGTGGTCGGCATGCGCGCCCTTGGCTACGGCGCTTCAGGCCCCCTTCCTCCCGCCGAGAAACCCCTGGAGGCCTGCTCCAGAGTGCTGCGCGGCTTCGCGCGCCTTGACCTCAGTCCCGCCTGGGACAGCCTGCCCTTGGCTTGGCAGGACGACCTGAACGGCCTCGTGGACAAGCTTGAAGATAGCGCCCAGCCAGAACTGTGGGCCCGCAGCTTTTCCATGATGCAGAGGCTCGACGCCCTGCTGCGCAGCAAGCCGATGATCGTCGCCGGCAGCCAGCGCCTTGCCACCTTGACCGGAGCTGCTGAGGGCCGGACCGACGCCGAGCGCCAAGACTACCTTGACGGCATTCGGTGCCGCACCGCCGCGGTCCTCACGAAGATTACCAGCAGCCCTTTGGTTGACCCCGACAACCTCGGCTACCTCGACCTGCGTGAGCTCGCCCAGGAGTTCTTGCCGTCGGTCGAGGAAGAATATCAGGCCATCGATGGGCATCTGGGCGAGTCTTTTCTGGAGCCCGCCTTCACCCTAAAACTAGTGGCCCAGGCGGACTTGCTCGACGCGAACACAGGCAGCCAGATGCCCTACATCGACGGCCTCGCATCTATCGACATCGAGAGTTCACGCATTACCGATCAAGGACCGGCCTGGATCTACAAGGTCTTCTTTACGCACTTCGAGGATCGCTGGTGCGAGGCCTCCCTCGTCAGCCAGTGGGACGACCTCATGCTGAGTGCGAATGACCGCATCGACGCCTGGACGCAGAACACCGAGGCCGGGAAACACGGCTTCGCACTGGACCTGCTCGCTGCACTTGAGGGCGCTTTGACGGATCTCGAGGAGGCCACCACGTCCGTCGAATTTGACTCGGCCCTGGACCTGACCACGGGCAAGGTCGGCGCGCTTGTTATGCGCGAGAAGCTCCGTTTCATGATGAAGTAGTCGGAGGCGTCAAGCTTCCTTTGAGGCCGAACCTAGAAGACTGCACGGGCAAAGTGAGCCATCCCTGTCAGCCTTGAGTGCGGACTCACGTTGATCCCAGTAGACGCCACTGCGGGCATTCCACTTCTCGCGTTTGCTCACTAGGAAATCAGACGGTCTGGCCAACGCGTCCGAACGGCGGGCGTTGCCCACCCGTCTCGAACTCCTCGGAGAAGTGCCATGTCCGGCACATGCTCCATCACCCAAGGCCAACTGGCGGGCACCACTTCCCCTGGAAAGACCCTTAAAAAGACCTGCCAAGCAAGTCTCGGGTCTTCCGCCGCACTGCGAAATCCGCTCGGGAATTGCCCCCCTGCCAATCGCAGCCAAATCTTCGGTTGGTTATGGTGCTCACCATGCACTCCCCCGAGATCACCGCGAAAACCGCCGCCTCCCTCGTCCGAATTAGCCGCAAGTTGAGCCGGGCCTGCTCCGCTCTGGATTTCGAGGAGCCGGTCACCCACGTCTACAATCCCTTGGACTACGCGCGCGCGCCCCATGAGGTATTCCTTAATCGCTTTGGTGCAGCCTTTGCGGAATCCCAAGGCACAGGCGAGCCCAGGGCCATCCTGTTGGGTATGAACCCCGGACCATGGGGCATGGCCCAGACCGGCATTCCCTTCGGCGACGTGACCCAGTGCACGGACTGGCTTGGCATCCAAGAGCCGGTCAAGAAGCCCAAGCACGAGCACCCCAAGCGCCCCGTCACGGGCTTCGACTGCACCCGCAATGAGGTGAGCGGCACCCGCGTCTATGAGTTCGCTGCTGATGAGTTCGCCACCCCCGAGGCCTTCTTCCGCCGCTTCTACATCGTGAACTATTGCCCACTGTCTTTTATGGAAGAGGGCGGCAAGAACCGCACCCCAGACAAGCTTCCGGCCGAAGAGCGTGCGCCCCTGTTCGAGGCTTGCGACCACGCCCTCAAGCGCACCGTCGAGTTGCTGCGCCCCACCATGGTCGTGGGCGTCGGCGCCTTCGCCGAGGTCTGCGCCCGACGCGTACTCGGCCCCAGCCAAGTGCGCCTCGACCTCACCTTTGGCCGCGTGCTGCACCCCAGCCCCGCCTCCCCCATCGCCAACCGCGGCTGGGCCAAGGCCGCCCGCAAGGACCTGGTTGGACTGGGGTTGCTTTAGGCGAAAAGAGCCGCCCAACCCGGTCGCCGCAAGCATGCCATTGCCGGCCGCGATGATCAGTTCTCGGGGATCATTTGATGCCGACCCTAGCGGGCAGCGAGTTAGCCTTTATATCGGTCAATAAAAAAATTAGGTAATACTGGCACGCCACAAGCGAGAGGTTTTATGTGCGCAGGACGCTTAACCCTCCTGCAGTGCCCGAGAATTTAATGGATCGGCCTTGCCCCTCATCCTAGATGAACCATTCGGAGCAGCACGTTAGACACACCCTCTCCGCTAATTAACACAGCCCTGAATGGGGTGAATATGGATTACCGTTCCCCCTTAGTCTGCGCCGTTCTGCCTCTAGCTATAGGGCTCGTTATCTTTGCGACTTGGATCGCTACGGGGTGGGACTGGCTGATTGTGGCCGGGATCTGGACGATCTACGCAGGGCTGGTGTTGGTATCCGTTGGCATGCTTGTCCTTACCAGAGCATGGTGGCTGGCTCGCAAAGCCAAGGAGCCCCTAGGACTCTCGGCATTTATCTGTGCCGCTCTACTGCTCATAAACTTTCCTGTAGCTGCGGGCCTTGCATTTGCTGCAGAGCGGATTGAGACAGCCTACACCGTAGTCATCACCAACTCGTCCACAGAAATGCTGCGCCAGGTTCGCGTGTCCGGAGGAGGATGCGCTGAATCCTTTGGGAGTATTGAACCGGGTGAAGAAGCCAAGCGGACCTTTTGGATTCAGTCCGAGGGTGTACTCGAGTTCTTTGCTGATGGTCCGACTGGCACTTATCAGGGAGACATTGAAGGGTACGTCACGAGCGGATTCGGCGGAAGAGCTGTGGTTTCTGTGAATCGCGATGGAACGCTAACAGTGAGCCATGAGGGCACCTAACCTAAGGTCTGGAAGTACTTTTCTCGGTTCGTGTGTAAGTTCGGATTGTCCGTAGGTCGTGCTGCTGTAGTGACGACCTTGCCAAGTCCTTACACCTTCGTGGCCTCCAGGTAGCTCACTTATTTCGGGCTGGCCCAGTTAGCACTCGATGCCCTACAATCGACTGTATGCCTGCCTCCCATCACTACGCTGTTCCCCGTTCCCTTGCCGCTGTTCCCTTTAGGGGTCTCTCTAAGAGGGTGGCTCCGATACTCGCAACGATTGCCCTGTCTGTGGCCTGCGGCGATCCCAACCCTTCAGGTAACAGTGCGGCCACCCCGCCTCCAGGTGCCTCGCTCGTAATCGCCGATACGCTCTACGTAAACGGCATGATTATTACGATGAACGACAAGGCTCCTCGGGCGGAGGCTCTTGCGTTGCACAACGGCATAATCATCGCAATAGGAACGAGCGAAGCGGTGATCCCCCACCAAGGACCCGAGACAGAGGTGGTCGACCTTGGCGGCAAGACCCTCCTCCCAGGCTTCGTCGACGCTCACAGCCACTTCGCTGGTGTCGGGATGCAAGCCATCTCGGCCAACCTCTTGCCAGCGCCTGACGGGGCTGTAAACAGCATCCCGGAGCTACAGGACGCAATGAGGGACTTCATCGCGACTTCTCCCACCGTCGCAAAATATGGCGTCGCGATCGGCTTCAACTACGACGACTCACAACTCATAGAACAAAGACATCCGACGCGCCACGAGCTTGATGCAGTATCTACTGAACTCCCCATTCTTGTGATGCACCAGTCTGGGCACCTTGCAGTGTACAACTCCAAAGCGCTTGAGATGGTCGATATGGGCCCCCAGACTCCAGACCCGCCCGGCGGAGTGATCGAACGAGAGGCAGACGGGAAAACTCCAAGCGGCGTCATGCAAGAGAACGCCCACTTCATGCTGGTTTATCAACTCGTGCCAAAATTTGAGGGTGAGGACTACGTAGCGCTGTTTCAGGCTGGTCAGCAGAGCTACATCGCAAACGGATTTACTACGGTCCAGGAGGGCAAGACGGACCTCGCAACGCTCGAGAAGCTCCCAGACATGGCTGCGAATGGAGCGTTCAGTGTCGATATCGTCTGCTATGCAGATCTCAAATCCCTTGCAGATCACCCACTTATCCACGGGCCTTTGATGTCGTCGGAGTACACAAGCGGCTTCCGAATCGGTGGAGTCAAAATTACACTCGATGGCTCACCACAAGGGAAAACCGCCTGGTTTAGTGAGCCCTACCTTGTGCCACCCGTAGGCCAGTCCAGTGACTACGCGGGCTACGCGGCAATGACTGATGAGGAAGCCCTTGAGCTTCTCGAGCTTGCCTACAGCAACGACTGGCAACTACTTGCCCACACCAACGGCGATGCGGCGATCGACCAGCTGATTCGAGTTGTCCAGCAGGCGCAAAAATCAGTACCGGATAAGGTCAGGCGTGACGTGATGATTCACGGCCAGTTCCTCAGGCAGGATCAGGTCCCTGAGCTGAAGCGGCTCGGCCTGTTTCCAGCGCTCTACCCCATGCACACCTTCTACTGGGGCGACTGGCACCGCGACTCCGTTGCCGGCCCCGCTCGCGCGCAGAACATCTCCCCGACCGGCTGGCTACGCGATGCAGGGATACCGTTTACCATCCATTCGGACGCCCCGGTCACGTTCCCCAATTCAATGCGTATCCTGGATAGCGCGGTTAATCGGACGACACGGTCCGGGGCTGTGCTTGGCGCTTCGCACCGGGTCGACCCCCTAACGGCGCTCAAGGCCATGACCTTGTGGGCTGCCTACCAACACGGAGAGGAGTCCACAAAGGGATCGCTAGAGGTCGGCAAGCAAGCTGATCTCGTTGTCCTCGATGGAGACCCAACGAAAGTCCCATCGCGCTCCATCAAGGACATCAAAGTCCTCCAGACGATCAATGACGGAAAGACCATCTTCATTGCGCCTTGACTGCTAGGGACTAAACAAGTTGTACGGAAGAGGCACGCATGCCACGAAAGCCCCATCGAAAGACAAGAAGGATAAACCCAATCATCCTCGGCACGCTCATCGTGCTCGTTGTGTTATTGATTCCCTTCTCGATTGGACGAGTGCTGACAGGTCACGCTCCTTGGGGCCCGAAAATCGGTGGCAGTTTGCCCAATGGCACCAAGGTCTATTTCCAAGCGCGTATCGTAGGTTTTGAAACGGACGACCGGCTGACCGTAATCGCTCCCAACATGGAGCCAAAACACCACTGGGTTGATCAAGTCCACGCTGGCTTTCAACACGTGGCCCTAAAGTACAACGAGATGGGAAGCCAGCTTTGGGTAGAGTCCGATGGGAAGGTTGGCGCCTCCATCGATTTAACCACCAGCGATTTCCGCGCCGAATATGACCCACAACACGAGTGGGCAAAATACGGAACCGGCACAACGCTTGACTCTGGAAGCACAATTAGTCTCATCTCACTACTCCGTCCGTGGTAGCCGAACACCTACGAGCCATAGAGACAGCGGGTGCACAGCGACAACTTTTGGGGCAACTCGGGGCATGGCTGACATTTTTCGCTGCGACTATTTTCTGTACAGAGTCACGCAATCAAAAGTAGCTGCGGGGTGCTGTTTAGCCCGGTGATGCAACCACTCGGGGCCCTGTAGCTCTAAGGTGCCCACTCATTTTGCCCTACCACCCGTCGCCCAAATGGCCGTATTCAACCGCCGCGGGTGTGCATTTCGAGGTGCACGCCGGGGACCTTGGGCTCGTAGGCCTTGCGGATCTTTCTTTCTAATCGCTGCTCAGCGCCGTTGTCGGTACGGGCTTGCCAAGTGCCCCGGATCTTGGCGCGCAGTTGGTCGTCGCTGACTCCCGAGCGCAGCTCCTGGAGTAGGTTGGTGCCTAGTTCGGCGTAGAGGCAGCGGAACCACATGCCGTCGGCGGTGATGCGCGAGCGGTCGCAGGAGCCGCAGAATGGTTCGGTAGTCGAGGCGATGATGCCGAAGACCTGGCCGGATAGGTCTTGGGACTTCCAGGTGGCGCCGGTTGGAAGGCGGAACCTGGCTGCCGGTGCGCTGCCTTGGTGGCCAAAGGGCTCGGGCTTGACGCCAACTTCGGCTTCGATGCGAGCGAGCATCTCCTTGCGAGAGATCACCTTGCCCGAGGTCCACTTGGATGCGCCGGGCACGTCCATGTATTCGATGAAGCGCACTTCGATGGCGCGCTGGGCGCCAAAGTGGAGGAAGTCCGAGAGCTCGTCGTCGTTGAAGCCGGCCATGGCAACGGTGTCGAGCTTGGTGCCGGTGAAGCCCGCGTCGGCAGCGGCGTCTAGGCCAGCGAGCACCCTGGCTAGGGAGTCGCGTCCGCTGATCTGCTTGACGCGGTCTTGGTGCAAGGAGTCGAGGCTGACGGTCAGGCGCGTGAGGCCGGCCGCCTTAAGCGCCTCCGCACTCGTCGCCAAGCCCAGGGCGTTGGTGGTCATGGCGACCTCGTCGAAGCGGTTCGCGGCGCAGATCATGGCGACAAGCTTGGTGGCGTCCTTGCGCAGCAGTGGCTCACCGCCGGTGAGCCGCAGGCGCCTGGCCCCCGTGTCCGCGAAGAGCCCGGTCAGGCGCAGGATCTCCTCGAACGAGAGGATATCCTTTGCGGGCAGCCATTCGTAGCTCTCCTCGGGCATGCAGTAGCCACAGCGCAGGTTGCAGCGATCGGTGATCGAGACGCGCAGGCTGGCCAAGGGGCGCTGGCGCGTGTCGACGGGGAAGGGCTCGAGGCTCATGGGTCTATTAAACAGCTAGGCGCTGGGGGGAGTCGTACTGCTGCTCAAAAACGCGCAAAGAAGGGCTCGGCGGTGCGGCTGGGGTCAAGGGCGGATAAACAAGAGCGAGCCCTGACGAAAAGGTTACTCAGGAGGCGAAGAACAGGCTTGGCTCCGGCTCGTCCATGCGAAAGTTGCAGTACTTCTCCACGAACTTTCTGTCGTAGGTGGCGTTAGCGATTAGCAAATGTGCGATGCCGATGAAGATGGCCTGGTCTGTGTTGGGGGCGGAAAAATACGTAGTGGTCCGCGGGTTCAAGGTGGGGATACGGCGTGTGCCGACTTACATGATCTGAGACAACAGCCCATTTTAGAACAGCCCTATCCGGTTACTTCGTAGGCACGAATCGGGGACTTGATTTTAGTCAACTCAACTCGGGCACCGGCAGCCAGCGATCGGCCGCCTGGACCGCGCGTCCCTCTTCTTCGAGCTTAATCAGCCCCGCCAGCAACGAGCTCTCGGCATAGGGCCAGAGCTCTTCGGGCGTATCCGCGTAGACGCTGCGCACGATGCTTGCCGTGGTGTCTAGCCCCTTCGCGAGGGCACGTACCAAGCTTGCCTCGCGCTCGGCACGGTGATCGAGATAGCGCCTAACCAGGCGCGCGCCGTCGGAGACCCAGGGGCCGTGGGCCGGCAACAAGGCCCAGATGGGGCCCGGTGCGACGTCGATAAGTCTTTGCAAGCTATGTAGATAGGTCGCCAAGTGCCCCTCATCAGGCTCGATGACGATCGTGGAGATAGTCGAGGCCATGTCCCCCACTATGGCGGTGCCATAGCGGCTGTCGTGCAGGGTGATATGGCCCTGGGCGTGGCCGGGAGTGTGGCGCACGGTCAGGTGCCAGCCCTCGCTGCCATCGGCCGCAGTGCCTAGGTCGATGGTCTGGCCCTCTTTGAGCTCGACCAACTGATCGGGACGACCCCCAAGATTGCGCTCCGGGTCTTCCCAGAGCATATCCAGGTCCGCGAAAGTTCGCTCGTGGGCCATAACGGGAACCCGGTAACGCTGGGACACGCAGTAGGCGCTGCCAATGTGGTCCGCGTGGCGGTGGGTCAGAATCACCCCGCGCACCCGGCGCCCCTGGTCCTGCCACTCGTCCAAGGTCTCGTAGAGGCGCTCGCGCTCGTCCTCTTCGTAGGTCGCTGGGTCCACAATGTAGATGTCGGACGTGCCGACCAGGTAGGTATTCGTCGTCTCGGCGGGCGGCAGAGTCGGCGTGCGCAGGGGCGCGGCCAGGATGCCCGGCGAGGTGTAGGCCGCGTGCAGTTTACCGCCCGCGATCTTGCCCAGGGCCACGCCGGCAGTAACCAAGAAGCCGTCGATGCCCGCATCCCCGGCGACCGAGGAGGCCAGCTCGTCCCGCAGCATCTCCAGCAGGAACAGGACCGGCGGAACTACGTCGCGCTCGCCGCGGTTCCATGCGTCGAGCACATCACCCGGACGCTTGAAGCTGCCCTGCTCCAGCTCGCCGGTCAGCACCTCGGGATGCTCACCTTCAGGTAGCCCGGCGGCCAAGAACAGGGTGTGATAGCGCAGGGGCCGGAAGGCCGGCGTTGTGATGCGACCGATCGGGCGCGTCTGGGCAATCAAGCTGCCGTCGGCGAGGAAGGGCTCGCAGAGCTGCTCCCATTCCTCGATGGCCTCATCCGTGGCTCCGGCGCGAGGCAGCAGGCCCGCCCGCAGCTTCTGGCGCGCGTCCCGTCCGACTTCGGTCTTTGGGTCTAGCACCGATGCCAGGGGCTCTAGCAGAACGCCGGTCTCCTCGAAGAGCTCGCGCAATGCACACACCAAGAGCGCCCCCAAGTCGGGGTCGCCCTCGCCAACACCGGGATCTTGATAAGTGCCTGGAAAGGCAGGCATTCGCGAGTTAAGCGCCTTGTCCGAGTCGTCTAGCACACCGCCGGGGAAGGCCCAAGATCCGCCAAAGAAGCGCAGCTTCGGCGAGCGCCTGACAAAGAAGACCTCCAGTCCCTCCCCCTCGCCGCGCGTAAGCATCACGGCCGCCGAGGCCCGGGGTGTCTTTCTCTTCGTTTGCATTGCGCTCATCCCCCTATCTTGCCGCAAATGCGCCCCTGCCGGGAGCAAATCCCAGTCGATGCCCAACTGGCCACGCGAAGCTGTCCGGACCCGCGGCCCAAGGCTGCCAGGGTTAGCTCCGAGTGACGCTCACCCCGATCCCGCGCTGGCCTAGGGCTTCCAAGTACCAGCCCGTGTCCACGGCATTCTCGATCGGACCCGCGCCAACCTTGGTCTTACCTATCAGGACCCCGTAGAGGCACGCAGTCGCCGAATAGGCGGTCGTGCGCTCCATGGCCGTGAAGCCCGTCTCCCCATCGCGCAGGTCGAACATCTCCAGCTGGAGCTGCTTTCCCCCTGCCCTTGCGGTGCAGCGCAGAAAGGCCAGGTCCTCGTCATCCGGGTGATCCAGCGCCGCCTCGAGGCAGGACCCAAGGATCTTGCGCGGGGGGCCCTCGCCAGTCTCGGCAAACAGGCCCAGGTCCTTCAGCAGCTTAAACTTGGCGTGGTGGCCTGCGTAGCGCACGGTCTTATAGTCGAGATCCTGTACGCGGCCCTCGAAAGACCAGGGCAGGGTGCTCAATCCGCCGCTCGTGATAAACGCCTCGAAGTCGCGGCCGGCGCCAGCTAGGTGGCTAGGCATGGGCAGGCCGATGGACTCGAGCTCGCCGAAGGTCTGCACCTCGCGGATCTCGCCTTGTCGAAGTACCTGGGCCATGCCGAAGTACTCGTTGATCAGGCCGTTCACGTTGAACAGCAGCATGTAGTCCAGGGGCGGCTTTGGGTCCGTCGGCAGCCCGCAGCAGCGGATGTGAATCGATTCGCAGTCACCCAGCTCGCCCAGAGCGTGGGCCGCGAACAGGTTGCCCATACCTGGCATCAGGCCGCAGTCCGGCAGCACCGCAACATGGGCACCGTTTTCATGGCTTGCCGCCATGGCCAGTTGCTCGCGGACGATGGCCGTGTTGCCGCCTAGGTCCGCAATGTGGGTGGCGTGCTCTAGGGCAAAGCGCGTCATGGCCAGGGAGAAGCGGTAGGGCAGGCAGTTCATACAGAGCTCGGCGCCGGCGAACAGGCTTCCCAGGGCGGCCGATACTTCGTCTTCACCTTCAAAGCGTGCCATGGCCACATCTAGCACATGGGTCTGCAGTTCCACCGGGGAGCCTGCCATCAGGCTTGTCAGCCGCGCGGCAGCCTCCCCAAGGCGCTTGCGATCAGAATCCACAAGAACCAAGCGTGTAGCGCCACCATGAAGGAACAAATCATGGGCCGCAGCAGTCCCCTGCATACCCAAACCAAGGACGAGATAGGTGCTCATCGCGCCAACATAGCGCGACGACTGCCTGGAAACCCGGCCCAGAGTCCCTTCCTGCTTATTAAATGTGATTTCATGGCCAAGACTCGGGTCCTCCCGAGCCGATAATGTGCAAGCGCTGATTGCGTGAACCCTGATCCAGCTCCCCAACTCTGCCTCCAACAGGCACCATGTCCCAAGGCCTCTTCAATCCCCGCGAGATCCATCACCTGATGGTCGCCGAATTTGACCGATCCGTGCGCTTCGGTACGCCCCTAGCGTTCCTGCAGATCGGTGTGGATCGCCTTGGGTACCTGCACGACCTTTACGGTGAGGAGTCGCGCCAGGAGATTCTCAGTGCGATCAACGATCTCTTGCGCGCGTCCACCCGGGCCAGCGACCTGCTGGGGTACCCCGACGGCGACCGGATTCTTGCGGCGGTCCCCCACATCGAGGGTGAGCACGCCGACCTGCTTGCCGAGCGCCTGGTCTCCGGAGCGCGTGGCCTGACCTTTGAAGCGGACGGCCGAACCCTGCGTATCACCGTCAGTATAGGGCTGGCCCATACGGCAGATGGAACCACGTCCTTCGACAAGATGGTGCAGCACGCACGAGACGCGGCGGACCTAGCCTCGGTGAAAGGCGGCGACCGATTCCATCGCGTCCGCCCAGATGTGGCGCCCAAGGTAGAGCTTTCCCCCGGGGCCCCGGTCCCCGCGCCCAGCGACACGCAGTTCCAGGACGCACTCCTGGCGGAGAGTCTTAAGCAGGCCCTCTCTGGCGAGGGTGGTCATGCTCTGCTGGCCCAAGAACTTCTGGGGAAGATCATGGCCGAAGTCGAGACTCGCTTTGAGGACTCGAGCAGCGGCGACTCACGCCACGAGATGCTTGAGCGCCGCGTGGCCAAGCTAGGTGACATGCTCTCGCGGACGGAAGCGCAGCTTCGCTCGGTTCTCTCATCTCAGGGCCCCGAGGGAGTCGCATCGGTCTACCAAGACGTACAAGGACTCGATTCATCCGAGTCCAACGTGGGCCAGAAGAAAGATCTGCTCACGGCTATCTTCGATGCGAATCTGCGCATGAAGAAGATCATTGAAGAGGACAAGTCGTCCTCAAACACACAAGGAAACCAGTCGACTTAGGAAGCCGGCATTGGACTTATGACTAAATCAAAGAAAAACCACGGCGTCTTGTACCTGGGCATTGACCTGGGCACATCGCGTACCTCGATCAGTGCGAGCAATGGCGAGCGCGAGACCGTCTCGTCTTTCGTCGGCTACGCCAAGGACTCTGTGGCAGAAAAGTCCCTCGGCAAGAGCACGCTCTTTGGCGACGACGCACTAGCCAAGCGCATGTCCGTCGACCTCTACCGCCCCCTCTCGAAGGGTGTGATCCAAGAGGGCGAAGACACCGTACACGGCAATGGCGACAAGGAGGGCAACCTGCGCGCCGCAGCCGATTTGATCAAGGAGATCATCGCCCGCGCCAAGCCCCGTGCGGACGAGCTAGTGTACGCCGTCATCGGCGCGCCGGCGGAGGCCTCGATTCACAACAAAGAGGCGATCCTCAACGCCGCCCGCGGCTCCGTGGACTCTGTCATGCTGTGCTCAGAGCCCTTCGCGGTGGCCTATGGCCTGGACATGCTGGACGACGTGCTGGTGATCGACATCGGCGCTGGCACCGTGGACCTGTGCCGCATGCACGGCACCATGCCCGAGGAGTCCGACCAGCTTACCTTGACCTATGGCGGCGACTTCGTGGATGCGGCTTTCCGCGAGCGCCTAGAGGCAACCCTCGAGGGCGCCAGCTTCTCCCCGAAGATGGTAAAAGACGCAAAAGAGCGCTATGCAAGCGTCGCAGACAGCATGGAGCCGGCCATCGTCAACTTCCCGGTCAACGGTAAGCCGACCACTTTCGACGTCACGGACCAGCTGCGTGAAGCTTGCCGCCTGATCATCCCCCCGATCGTCGAAGGACTCGGTAAACTGGTAGCTTCTTTCGACCCCGAGTTCCAAGACCGCCTGAAGGACCGCGTCCTTTTGGCCGGTGGCGGATCCCAAATCAAGGGGCTGGATACGGCCATCGAAGCCTGCATGCACGACATGCTTGGGCGCGGCACGGTCCAGCGGATCGAAGAGCCCATGTACGGTGGTGCCAACGGCGCTCTAAAGATCGCCCACGACATGCCCGCCGAGTACTGGGAACAACTCAAGTAGTCCCGGCAGTCCGACCAACACGTCAGCACACCTAAGAGGTTGTGGCGGTTCGAGATTCGGACCGCCACAACCGTTTTCTATACCCACTCTCCGCGCACGGCGCGGTAACCAAAAGCAATGAGCTCTAACCCGAACGACTCGCTCAACGACGAGATCGAAAAGTCCCTCGCGGGCATCAACCTTCAGGACATCGACATGAGTCCTGAGCCCGCACAAGCCAAGGGCGCCGACAAGAGCGGCCTCACCCGTGGCATCATCGAAGGCATCTCCGGCACCGACGTCTTCGTCGAGCTCGGCCCCCGCCAGCAGGGCGTGATCTCCCTCGAGGAATTCGAAGAAGACCCCAAGCCCGGCGAGGTCTTTGACTTCAGCATGCACGGCATGGAGAAGGACGGCATCTGGCGTCTCTCCCGCCGCCAAGCCCGCATGGTCGCGGCTTGGAACGACGTGCACGAGGGCTCCCAGGTCAAGGCTATGGTCACCGCGCTCAACTCCGGCGGGCTCGAGTGCACGGTCGGCCCGATCAGCGCGTTCATGCCCGCTAGCCACGTGGACCTTGCCCGGGTGGAAGACCTTAGTGTCTTCGTCGGCCAGAGCTTTATCTGCGAGGTCATCGAAGCGGACATGTCAAAGAAGCGCATCGTGCTCTCACGCAAGAAGGCCATGATGGCCGAGCGCGATGTGGCCCGGGAGGAGACCATGGCTGGACTTACGTCTGGCGATGTGCGCGCAGGTAAGGTGATGCGCATCGAGTCCTTCGGTGCCTTTGTCGACATCGGCGGCATCGAAGGTCTGTTGCACGTGTCCAACATCAGCCGCAAACGCGTCGAGGACATCAACGAAGTGCTAAACGTTGGCCAGCAGATCAAGGTCATGGTGCTAGAGCTCAAGGAAGGCGGCAAGAAGATTGGCTTGGGCATGAAGCAGCTCGAGGAGAATCCTTGGGACACGATCACATACCGCTATCAGATCGACCAGGTCGTGCCCGGCAAGGTCACGCGCTTGGCTGACTTCGGTGCCTTCGTTGAGATCGAGGACGGCATCGACGGCCTGCTGCACATCTCCCAGATCGGCGCCACCACCCGTCTGCGCAACGCCGGCGAGGCCTTGACCCTAGGCCAAGAGCTTAGTGTTCGCATCCAGGACATCGACGCCGGTGCCGAGCGCATTAGCCTGTCCCGACTGGACAACCGTGGTGCCATCATCGGCTCCGACGAATCCGTTGCCTCGTCCGACATCGACGCCGCCCTTGGTGGCGACGAGAACGCCGGCAAGACGAACTTGGGCGACCTCTTCAAGGCCGCTATGAAGAAGTAGCCAAGCTACGGATTCAGAATTGCCAAGGGGCGGATGGGATCAGTCCCATCCGCCCCTTGTGCGTTGCCCTATCTTGTCACGTCCATAATAAGCTCACACTAGGCTGCCAAGGACGAAGTCGACACGCTCGTCCACAGGCATCTCGGGCACGGGCACGACGGAGAACCCGCGCTCTTCGTAGGTCGCCTTGAGATGGTCCCGAATCAAGAGGGAGCGCGTGCGGTCGCTGGTTCGCCCACTATCCGCACGGTTGTCGAAGTCCTTCAAGGTGTCGAGCAAGAAGACGCAGTCGTAGGGAAGGTCACGGCAGCCAGCCGCGACCTCATCGGGGACTGGCCGCTCGTAGACGTGACAATAAGCAATGCCGTCGGGACGCCCGCGATCCATGAAGACTAGGCCGGTCTTCGAAGTCTGCACCGCAGCTTCTTCGAGCTGGGCCTGCTTCTCAATGATCTTAACTTGGAAGGCACCAGTGTTCTCCTTGCGCCAGGCAGCTTGACCTGCGAGGCCGTGCTCTGCGGTGAGCTCTTCGATGACCAGGATCGCGGCCTCTCCAACGATGGCGTGCCCCTTGGCGGCAAGGGCCTCGATCAAGGTGGTCTTGCCGGAGAAGGGGCCCCCGGTGATCACAATACGTCGAGTGGCGTGGCTCATACCGGGCACTCTACACGGCCCGCTTTGCCTACGCTCGCCTCGCCCGGCGATTTCCGCGGGGCGGCGCTATTTCTTGGCCAAGGCAGTCCAATCGTCCAGCATTTCAGCCAGCTGGTTGGCCTTAACCGGCCTGAAGAGGTAGTCGTCGATCCCCGCCCGAGTACATTGCGATGATCGGCACATCATGGTTCAGCATGCTCGTGTCCGTGGTTGCTTGGTCATCTACATTCGGCATCTGGCAGTCCATTAGCACAATCGAATAGCAGCGCTTGAAGAATAGATCCAATGCGACCTGGCCATCTTCCGCGGCAAGGTGAAGCGCCCGTCTAAGTTCTCCTTGGTCAGGGTGCGACAAACCAAAAACGCAGGCTACAAGTGTGCCGAGGGTTAGACGCAACTTAGCCTAGGCGACGACCTTATTAGCTGCAGCTTTGAACTTGGGCAGGGATATGGACGTGTAAGGGGCTAGGGGCTCTAGCTGTCCTCAAACCCAGGTGTCGTTTGGCGAAACCTCCACGCCTTTTCACGGGCGAAGAACCCTCGATCGTCCTAAAACCGATAGAGTCCTCGGGCATGTCCTCCGCCGATAAGAACCATGGGGCCAAATCACGCCCCGACTCGAATCAAGCTCTAGAGTGGCTTGAGGCCCTTGCAGAGGACCACGCTCGGCTTTCGGAATTGGATGCGGAAGAACTTAAGCGACTGCGTAACGCCGCAGGGAAGATCTCCTTTCCCGACCGTGCCGAGCGCCGGAACCTGGCGCGCAAGAGGCGCCGGGAACTGCGGGAGAGCGCTCGCAACAAGGACGATGCGGCCCTAAACGCAACCAGCAACCGCGCTATGAAGCGAGCCCTGCGCTTCCCCGTCGCGCCGGCTGCCCTGCCCATGGCCGCCGAGTCCAGGGAGCTTCTGGAGCGCCAGGCCGCTGAAGTAAACGAGGTCCAATCGGACAAGCTGCAAGAGGCGCGCAACTGCTATATCTGCAAGGAGGACTACCGTCAGGTCCACCACCACTACGACTCGATGTGCCCGACCTGCGCGGACCTAAACTGGCTGAAGCGCCAGCAGACCGCGGACCTCGCCGGGCGTGTTGCCGTCGTGACCGGATCGCGGGTCAAGATCGGCTTTGAGATCTGCCTGATGCTTTTGCGCGCTGGCGCCACGGTGGTCGCAACCACGCGCTTCCCCTGCGACTCCGCAAGGCGCTTTGGCAAGGAGAGTGACTTCGAGGCTTGGAGCAAGCGCCTAATCGTGCACGGACTCGACCTCCGCCACACGCCGAGCATCGAAGCCTTTGGTGCCTTCCTTGGGAAGACCCTGCCCACTGTCGACTTCTTGGTGCACAACGCCTGCCAGACCGTGCGGCGTCCGCCGGCCTACTACGCACACATGATCGACGGGGAAGACCCCGGGACCCTGGACAATGAACTGCGCCCCCTATTGCGGGGGCACGAGCAACTTGTGGCCGAGCTCCAAGAGGCCGGCGCCGAGCTTGCGGAGGCTGGACTCGAATGCCGCGACACCTCCGGCGCGACACCGGCCAGCGCACTCTTGTCCACGGATGTGGTCGATGCGGTCGCCCTCGAGAAGGGCGTGACCCATGCGGCGACCATGAGCCAGATCGACCTGCTCGGAGAGAACCATGAGGCACACCTGTTCCCCGTCGGCATCCACGACGGGGAGGGCCAGCAGCTTGACTTGCGCGGCAAGAATTCCTGGCGCATGGAGCTGGACGAGGTCCCCACGGTAGAGTTGATCGAGGTGCAGCTAGTGAACTCGATCGCGCCATTTGTCCTGACCAGTCAGCTCAAGCCCTTGATGCTTCGCACGCCAACCCGGGACAAGCACGTTGTCAATGTTTCGGCCATGGAGGGACAGTTCTACCGCACGTTCAAGACCACTCGGCACCCCCACACCAACATGGCCAAGGCGGCGCTCAATATGATGACCCGCACCTCGGCACCAGACTTCGCGAAGGACGGCATTCATATGAATAGCGTTGATACGGGGTGGGTGACGGACGAGGATCCCTTTGAGAAGACGGTCGCTAAGGAGCACGATCAGCGATTTGCTCCTCCCCTGGATTCTGTGGACGGCGCGGCCCGGGTGCTGGACCCGATCTTCGTGGGGTTCAACACGGGCACCCACTGCTGGGGGCAGTTCCTCAAGGACTACGAGCCCACCCGCTGGTAGTCCCTGGCGCCATGAGGATCCTCGCCCTCGAACCCTTCGGTGCGGCCTCGCACATGTCCTTTCTTGAAGGAGTCGCGAGGGCGAGTCGCTATAAGATCGACGTCGTCAGCTTGCCGCCTCGGGTCTGGAAGTGGCGCATGCGAACGGCCGCCATAGGCATGGTGTCCGAGGTCGTCCAACGCGAACCCGACCTGCTGTTTGTGTCGGACTTCATGAATCTCGCCGAACTGCGCGCACTGCTTCCGGCAAGGCTGCGCTCGATCCCTGTGGTGTGCTACTTCCACGAGAATCAGCTGACCTACCCAGTGCGCGAAGGCGAGCGACTGGATGTGCACCATGGCCTGACGAACATCCACTCGGTCCTGGCGGCCGACCACACGCTGTTCAATTCCGCGTTCCATCGTGATGCCTTTCTAGGTGCGGCAAAGGAGCTGCTGGAACGCGTGCCGGACCTGGAGCTGACCGGATTCGGGGAGTCGCTTGAATCGGAGTCCTCGGTGCTTGGACTTGGCACTGACATGAGAATCGAGCCGCCAGCACGGCTAGCCCAGGGCGAGCCCCCAGTGCTGGTCTGGAATCACCGCTGGGAGTACGACAAGAATCCGGAGGGGTTCTTGGCGCTACTCGTGGAGCTGCGCCAGCGAGAATTTCCTTTTCGTTTGCTTCTGCTGGGAGAGCGCTTCCGCCGCGTGCCGGATGCCCTGGTCCAGATTGAAGCGCAGTTCGCCGACTGCATCGCCTGGTCCGGCTTCGCGCCGAGTCGCGCCGCTTACCTTCAGCAGTTGAGTGGCGGCCACGTGCTGGTGTCGACCTCGCGCCATGAGTTCTTTGGCTTGTCGACCCTGGAGGGACTCTGCGCGGGCCTGGTGCCCGTCTTGCCCCATGACCTGGCATACCCCGAGTTGCTGCCCGCGCACATGGCTTGCGCACCGTTTCTGTATGACCGCGGCGCCGACGAGCCAGAGCAGCGAATCGCCCACCGGGCAGCTGACGCAGTCATTCAAGCCTGCCACACCATGGCCAACGGTCAGGCCCAAGCCAAGATGGCCGGCCTGGCCCTGCACTTGGAGCAATTCAAATGGAGCGAACTGGGGCCGCGCTTTGACGCGATCTTCGCCCAAATGGCGGCGCGTAGCTAGGGCCCACCGCGGGATTCCCCACGGCCCACGGGACCCCGCGCCCTACAATAACCCAGCGTGCCCCAAACCCGCCCACGCGCCCTTCTGCTTATCGCGGGGGCATACCCCACGACCCCACCACCCCATTTTCTTCCGCTGCCATGACCCTCCCGAAGCGCACCCTCCTGCTCGCCCTTGGCGTCACATGTCTAAGCGCCGCGGCGGTACTCACGGAGCAAACGGACTACTCGAAGCTTCCCGATCGACCCGTTGAGATTGGCGCACAACTCAAGGCATCAAAAGTGAGCCTCGCGGCGGCCATCAAGGCGGCCGAGCTCGACACGGGTGGAGTCGCAGGCTCAGCCAAGTTCGATGGCGAGCACTATACGATCGAGGTCTTTGGAGACTTCGGCGGACAGCGTATCCGGCTATCTTCCTCAACGGCTGCAGTCCTCGAGCGGGCCGACCTGCCGTGGCTTCCCGGTGAGGTTCCCACGTCCGATTGGACTACGACCGATTCAGGGCTGCGCTTTGCAGACATCATTCTTGGAGACGGTGCCAGTCCCAGTGACGTAACTTCAATGGTCGAATGCCACTACTCCAGCTGGCTTGTGGATGGAACGGTCTTCGACACATCCCGTGGTGGAGAGTCCGTCACCTTCGGACTCGGTCAAGTCATCGGGGGCTGGCAGGAGGGCATCCTGACGATGAAGACGGGCGGCAAGCGAAAGCTCATCATCCCGGCGGCTTTGGCCTACGGCGAACAAGGAGCCGGCCCGATCCCTGCAAACGCCACGCTGATCATCGACGTCGAGCTGATCGCAGTCCCCTAGGGCGTACCGCGGCTCGACCAGAACACCTAGGGTTCCGAGCGCTGGTCCCGGGGCTCAAGGTAGATCAGCTTCCCGTCTGTGGCTACCGCCACCTTACCCATAGCCCCCACCGCAAGGGCATCTGCGCTTCCCGCGGAAAGCTCACCACGCCACAACAGCTCGCCCGTAGCACTGAGACTGGTCACTCTTGCAGGTGTGCCAGGGGTGACAAATGTTCGGGTAGCCCCGGTGCCATCCACGGCGTCGACGCGGTCGACCGGATTGGGCTCACTCCAAAGGGTCAGCTCAGGGTTCAATGTCCACTCCACCAGCGAACCGTCCCTAAGCTGCGTGGTCACGACCATCTCCCCCTCGACTCCATCCACTGAGTTTGCCCCGCGAAACCGGTTGGCCATGGGGATGCCGCTGTCCTTGGGAAGGCGGATACTGACAACGGGGTTTGGCCAGCCGGTGCGTGGATTGGCAAAGAAGACATTTCCGGCGGGGCCCGTCATCGCGATCAGGTTGCCGTCTTTGCGCATCGCAAAGACAAGTCGCGGACTCGGGACAGATTGGTCGAAGGGGTCGGGTCCAATAGAGCTGATCTCGATCGTGACGATCGGCAGGGTCTCGCCAAGAGTGTCAGGCTCCGTGGAGACCAGGGGCAGGTCGCCTTCCACAAGTTGGTAGATCTCGATGCGCTGCTCGGGAAAGCAGACCGCGAGAAGGTCGCCACCGGCGGTAAGTTCGACCGGCCAGGTCCCGGCTTCGATGGGCAGCTTCCAACTGCTCGTGTCCCCCTCCAGAACCGCCAGAGAGTCGTCGGCCACCATGGCGAGGCTGCCGCCGTCCAACCACGCGAGGGCCACATCGCTACCGACCTCATAGGTCACACCCATGGCAACCGACTGGACGGGGGTGGCCGTCAGCTCCTTGGGCGTGCCTGCGCAGGAGGCGCCTAGGGTGCAAACAAGAGCAAGGGCTAGGGACCGGGCGCCGCGGGGCGTAAGCGTGGAAATCATCATGGCAAGAGCATAACCGCCCAAAGGATTTGCGGGCCGAATCCCAAGCGCACAAGCCCCTGAGAATATGGTCTTACAGGACTTCTCCACTGGCCGGCGGACCCCCTGGCGAAGATAGGCTGTTATCCTCTGGCTATGCGACGCCTCCCTTGCCTATCCCGACAAGTCGGACTGCTCTTGGCCGCACTCTTGCCTGTGATTGCAGGTGGCTGCTCGGGCAAGGAGTCGCTCCGTGGAGACTTGGTTCTGATCCTCGCGGACCGCGCGCCCGATCAGCCCAGCACTCTGTTTGAGGAGCTCGTTGGCAGTGCCCTTACCTTCGCTGGGCCCCTAGATTTCCCCAACGATTCAGGAGACCCGGAGGGCACGGAGAGAGCGCTCCTTCTGGAGCTGCTCACGGGCAAGCGTTCCGGCCAAGAGCAGGGCCGCTCCTACGAATGGCTGCTCAGCCTGCCCCAGAGCGCAAAACTGTCCGGTTACCGCAGCCTATGTGTCTCGAATCACCTGGACACCATCGAGCTGTTCGGCATGGAGCAGCACTTTGACTACGGGCTGTTCCCTGCAGTTGCGTCCAAAGCGCCCGCGGCAAACCAAGGGCACGGCACGGCCGCGGCCCTGGCAGCCTTGCTCGGCGACTACGAAGCCCGTGGCATCGACCGAGGAGCCACGTTTTTGTTGGCCGATTTGACTGGCGCAGATGGACAGCTTGAACCGACCCTCGCTTCGATTAGGGGAGAGCTCTTTGGTCCAGGCTCACTGGGCGGCTCTTCGATTCCACGGCGTCAGACCTTGGCCATTCTCTTCACTGATCCTGATTCAAGCCTGCGCGCTGTCATCGTCGGGCCGGACATCCAGCCGGCCCAAAATGCGGATGGCGTGGCGCCCAGGGACTTCCTCCCGACCCTCGCTGGGCGCGGCGATATCAAGGTGACCGCCTATCTAGCGGGCGTTGTCGTACCGGGCTTTCTGTCGGGCCGCGACCTTCTCCAGGCGGAATAGCAGCCACCACCGCGTCCCGGGCGCGACGTTAGGATGACTGGGCGTCGACCCTCTCAAGCTGGCGCTGCACCGCATCCAGCGCAAGCTCG
>JAQXEK010000002.1 GCA_029250885.1 Planctomycetota bacterium | reverse complement strand
AAGCCGGGCAGGTAGCGGACAGATGCACCAAGCTGCAGGGTGCTCGCTTCGGATACATCCGCAAAACCCGTGAGCCTTGCGGTCAGGGCTAGCTCATCCAGGTCAGGGCGGAAGATCGGCTCGCTGGCAAACTCCGGACCTCCTGCGCCCTCGTGCTCGTCGCCCTCGTGGCCGTGGGAGTGGGGCACCAGAGCGCCAAACGCGCCTAGGGACCAGCGAACCACGGTGGAATCCCCCATCGTAGTCCAATCGTTGTACTGGACTCCGTCGCCACCGAGCTCCTCTCCTAGGAAAGTACGCAGGACAGCCGGTCGGTCGTAGGTCCGGAGTGAGTGGATGTGGGCCTGCATCTGCTTGCCGAAGTCCACGAAGAAGCGACCCGCCTTCATGGTGGCGTTGCCATCCCACCCAACATAAGTAGCTGCGGCTTCCTCAAGCTCTAGCTCATCCCCAACGTAATTAAAGTTGGCGTAGGCGTGGGCGGTGGGATCCACCCAAGCTCCAAAAGAGAGCTCAGCCGATCGAAGCTCTAGGTCGATGCCGTCATTCGAGGATCCAGCAGCGTCGGTGTAAAGTCCCGACAGGTCCAGGGTAAGGCCGATGGCGGGGTTGAAGCTGTTGTCAAAGCGTCCGGACTGTCCGGAAGTGTTGCCGGTTCTGGGCATACCCGGGGACTGGAAGTCCTGGGCGAAGGCGACGGAAGTGGTCATCCCACAGAGGGAAACGAAGAAGATAGGTAACGAGTTCATGGTTCGTGTTCTTGGTGTGGAGCCGCGGCCCTATCCCCCATCGAAATGAAACAGGGGAACAGTGGCAGGATACGTCAGCTCGCATTTTGGCCCTCTCAACTGGAGGGCCTTTCCATTTGGCAGACGCAGGCAATCCAACTAGATGTACGTGCGTCTATTTTCGCCCTGGGCCAAAGGCCCAGGGCGGAGGAACAAGCTAGCCAAGGGGCAAATGGCTGGCTGGGATGAGACTCTCACCCAGCGAAGCGCAACGACCCAAGCATCCATACACGGCACCCGTGAAGGACACCGCCGGAAGCAAACTCTGCTAGCCAGTCCTAGCCAAGGGGTGGTGCGCGTGGCGCAATCTGCCCAAGGCAGGGCGCGACGATCCTCTCAAAGAGAAAGGCCTCCTCACAGCTCTGGGCACTGCCCACATCAACTAGAAGTCCTAGCTCGTGGTCAAATTCCGTGGAAGCCTGATGGCAGGCACTACAAGGGTCTTCGGCATCGCCCCCATGGAACGCCATGTGCACGGGACCCGTAATCGAGACGACTAGGACGATAAGAGCCAGCAGAAACGCGACGCGCATCGGCTTGCTCTTGGAGTCAATTCCTAGTTTCAGGGGGACCATCTGATCGGACATTGGTTTATTGTTCGCGATCTGTCAAGCCACTTTCGATGTGAAGATTGCAAGCCACTTCCAAACTTACGGAAAGTGAAGGTCAGCGGGCCAGCTGGAAGTGCACGGTGTGATCAAAACACCGCAAAACCCCCTCTACAGTCAAATCAAAGCGCCACTTGGGCGCGGCCGACATTGCAGCTTCGTCCAAGCGAATGTAACCAGAGCTCTCCAGCAGCTCGACTCCGCGCACTCGACCCTCGTCGTCCAGAGTCAAGCGCAGAATCACGTCGCCCTGCTCCTTAAGTCTCGAGCTAAGTCGGGGGTAATCCGGGTCCTCGCCCTCGATGCGCAGGGGAATCCGGGGTTCGACATCGTCGCTAAATTCCGGGTCTGCCTGCTCCGCATTAGGTTGCTCGTCTTCTAACTCTCCTGCGGTCTCGTCTTGGCTCTCGGCTAGCTCAACTTCGACCGGCAGCAGGCTAATGCCAGCGTCCCTAGCCTGAAACATGTCATCCAACTGCTGACTGGTCCAGTCCTCGACCGGGGTCAACTCGTACTGCTCGGGCAATATGGTCGTGTCCGGCAGGGGTTGAGGAGTCTCAAGCAAGGTCCCGTCGACCAGATCCCTCTCGCTGATCTCTTCAGGAACCAAGGGAGCAGAGTCCAAGACCTCAACTTCGGCTTTGGCAATGACGGCAGTCTCTGGGGGCTCCCCAAAGGTGAGCTCGAAAATCCGCCTTGGCTTCTGGGGTGACCCAGCATAGAAGCTGACGCCAACCAAGCTCGCGCCAAGCAGTCCATGAAGAAAGACTGAGAGGGCAAGGCTACCTTTGGTCTTGCGCTCTCTTCTCTTCCCATGCTTTTCCGAAAGCTTGGGGGTCTTGGTTAGCTTCTCAGTCACAGGCTCCAGTGTAACCCGACAGCCAAAGTCAACCCCGGTGCATCGACACCGGAACCGTGAATACGGTAATTCGCGTCGAATAGATTGTGCAGACCCAGGCTCCAGCGGCTGTCGCCGGTATGCCCTAGGGGACCAAATACGTCCAGGTCAAAGCGCGCCCAGCCGGCGGTCCCATTCGGGTTGATGCGGGCGTCGCTCTTGTCACCGGGGTGCAGCTTGTCCTGGGTGTCGGCCCAGTCGATGCCAAAGCGCGCCTCGTCCACGCGAACACCGGCCACCTCCCGCCCCAGGGCGGGCCTCCAATTTATGCCCGCAGTTCCGTGCAAAGGCGGCACACGCCTCCAGTCGACACCGTCGAAGGGCGCTTCGCCAGCAACCGCATCGAACGTGTCGTCGTGCTGGCGACCGCGCACGAAGGCCAGCCCCGCATCCACGCTATAGGGTCCATTCCCCAGGGTCTTCTCGGCCGCAAACTCAACGCCAAACAAGCGCACGTCGCCCGCGTTGTCGCGCAGGTAGGTCTCGTCGCCGGGGACGCCGACCACGCCTTCGTCGGTCAGCCTTCGTCCCACCACATCGCGAATCTCCGTGCCGAAGACCGCGCCGTCCAGGGAGAAACTCTCGGCCCGGTAACCGTAAGCCAGCTCGGCCGTGAGGCTCTGCTCGGGATCTAGATCCGCATTGGGTAGCTCGGTTCCCCCACCGAAGTCCCCATCCTTGGCGAGGTCGTCTAGGTTCGGAGCGCGGAAGCCCTGGGCCAGGGTTGCGGTCAAGCGGTGGCCAGGAGCGACCTCGCGGCCTACCTGCAAGCTAGTCGTTAACGAGTTGAAGTTGCCGGACTCATCCGCACCTCCACCGAAGCCGTCGAAGGAAAAGCTATAGGCCGAAAAGCGCGCGCCCACGGTTACGTCGTAGTCGTCGAAGGCAAAGATCTCGTCCTGAATAAACAGCCCCATCGCTAGGTATTCGGCATCTGGAGCGAACTGCCCGTCCTTCGGGGTTACCACCCCAGTGGTGGTCTCCGTGTCTCGGCGGATCGAGGAGACACGATCGAAATCAAGATCCAAGCCATAGGTCAACAGGTGCGCGTCACCAATCGCGCGCTTCCAGTCCATGCCAATGCCCACGGTTTCTGTCTCGTCCCTCTCGAAGGTCGAGCGCGTGGATGCGAAGCCCTGCTTGATGCGCCGCTCTTCGTAGCGGCGCAGGGAGAAGCGCAGCTGAAACTCGTCCCCGAAAAGGCCCCCGGTTGTGTCCGAGAAGGCCATCAACGCCGAGCGCCGGTCCTGCAGGGCAAAGTCATAAACGTCGTTCTTCGGGTTCGCCTGTCCATAGCCCGCCACAAGCTTGTCCGTGCGCGGCACATCCATGTCCCGGTGGATCCAAGCAGATGCACGCCAGCTGGTTCCGTCGCCATAGTCCTTGTCCCAAGATCCAAAGGCTGACTCGCCGTGGTAAGCCGTCGCATCCGCCTTGCCCGGGCCGCCGGTGTTTAGGTCGTTGTAGTCATAGAAGCTAGCGACGAACAGGTACCCGTCGTCCGAGTCCGCAAAGCCAAAGACAGGCGACAGGCGTCCGCCCATTACTGAGCTGTCGAGGGCGAGATCTAGGGTTGCATCGGCAGCACCAAAGTTGCCGCCGTCCTGGGAGCCATCCCCACCGAGGGGCGCCATACGCCGCGTGAAGATTGAGATCACACCACCAATAGCGTCCGACCCATAGAGCACCGAAGACGGCCCGCGGGTGACCTCAATGCGCTCGACGATCGCCGGATCGATGGTGTTGAGGACCTGGTTTGGACCGAACCTCGTTGTCGAGTCGTTTAACCGGACGCCGTCTACCATGATCAGGACCTGGTTGCCGGTCAGACCTCGAATGAAGGCCGAGCCGCCGCCCATGTTGGTCTCTTGAACCCAGACGCCTGGGCCCGCCGCAACCTCAAGAGCCTTGGCCAGAGAGCGCTTGCCCGTGGCGCGAAGGTCATCCCCCAAGACGGTAGACACGTTGGCGGCTGGGGCAGAGGCCACGGTCTCGGACCGCGGGGCGTAGACAAAACTCTCGGACGCGGGAGCGTCCTGGGGAAGCGCAAGGAGCATGGGGAGGCGATCTTATCGTTATCAGGTTAGGCAAATGGCAAGCGGCACCATAGGTGCCGATTAACGCCGTTGGGCATATAGGGTTCAACCATTTCCACGAATCATCTAGGCCCCGGGGCTAGAGCTCGCCGAGCGCCTCGTCCGCCGCTTGCAACAGGGTCTCCAGGCCGGCCTCGGTGTGATCTCCCATGTGCCCAATGCGGAAGGTCGCGCCCTTTAGGGGGCCGTAGCCATTACTAATCTCGAAGCCTTTTGTCTTGAGAGCGGCTGCGAAGGCCGCCACGTCCACGTGGCCCGCGCGGATGCAGCTCACGGTCGGCGAGGCCTCGGCCATCGGCGGCAGCAGCTCAAGATTGTGGCTGGTAGCCCAAGTGGCCGTGCGCTCTTGCATACGCTTGTGCTTGGCGAAGCGCGCCTGCCAGGCGGCAGCGCCGGTCTTGCCCGCGTCGCACTTAGGCAAGGTCGCGCCCGAGCTGATGTCCTCGAGCTGCTTCGCCAGGGCGTAGTACAGGCCGATGGCTGGCGTCGAGGGGGTCTTGTTCTTGGTGTGGCCGTCGATAAAGGAGACGGGGTCCAGATAGAAGCCCCGGTTGGTCGCCTTGCGCGCGCCTTCGAGATAGCGCTCGGACACGCAGCAGACGCCGATACCCGGGGGCAGGGCGAAGGCCTTCTGTACGCCGGCCAGGCCGAAATCCAGCCGATTCACGTCGAAGTCCACGGGGGCACCGGCGATGTAGCTGACGAGGTCTACAAAGAGCTGCGTGCCGGGAAAGTCGTCGAGTACATCGGACACGGAGCCCAGGTCTGTGCGGGTCCCAGTCGAAGTCTCGTTCGAGACGAGGGTCACCGCGTCGAAGGGCCCGTGCTCCTCAAGGCATCGGCGCAGATCCGCAGGTGCGACCGCGCGGCCCCACTCGACATCGAGAATCACGACCTGCTTGCCCAGGCTGATGGCAATCTCGCCCCAGCGCTTGGCGAAGGCTCCGCCGACCACGGACAAGATACGCGGACCGGCGCCGCGCAGGGCGGCCTCCATCAGCCCGGTCGCGCTGCAGGTGTGCACCGCAACGGTGGCGGTCGAGTCCGATTGCAGCCCGAATGCGAAACGCAAACCGGGGTTTAGCCGATCGATCAAGTCCGTACAAGCCTTCGAACGGTGCCCAATCATGGGGCGCGCACACTCGGCAAGGATCTCGGGACGGACTTCGGTGGGGCCAGGAATCCAGAGCATGGGGAGATCGGGGTTGGAGGTCTTGAGCCGGGGGCTAGAAGAGGTCGACGAAGGGCGCGGCAGACGCAAGGCGGGTGCGCTCTTCGCTAGAGGTGAGCAAGGGGATTAGCGCGACCAGGTCGCGGTCTTCACAGGGCACGATGGCGCGGTCGAAGACGGCGTCGCGGCGGATGACGCCGCCGAAGGCGACGAAGCGGGCGCACACGGGGGCAGCCTCAAGGTCGGTCAGGCCGTCGCCAACCAAACAGATGCGCCTCGGAGGGTCGCTGTCGACGGCGGAGGTGTCCGTGATGCCAGCGCGACCTAGAGTCTCTGCCGTGCCGGGCTGGCCGGAGGACTCGGAAAGGCTCGTGGGCACGTTGGCCGGCGCCATTGAGACCTGCGCGATGCCAGCTAGCACCACTGGCTTACCACCCCGGCGCGCAAGGGGCGAGCTCTCGTCGAAGCCCTGGTAATCGCCGCCCTGATCGAAGGTGATATCGACGGCGTGGACGCGCTGGGCGTCGATGCCAAGGGCAGTTGCGATCGCGAGAACGCCGGGCTTCAAGCCACCGGACACGATGTGCACCTGCTTGCCCAAAAAGTGCAAGGCGTCCACCAGCAGTGCGGCTCCGGGCAACATGCGCCGCACGTACTCTTTGCCCAGCTCGTCCATGGACTGTCGCTTTGGCGCAATCAGCTCGAGGCGCTTGCCATAGACCTCCTCCAACCCCAAAACTCCATTCATGGCGTCGTTCGTCATGGACTCGATCTTCGCAAGGTCCGCAGCGGACAGGTTGCGAGCCAACCAATCAATGCCCTCCAAGTCGGCTAGGGTCGAGTCGCAGTCGAAGACGACCACGTCGTAGGGAGGCGACGAATCCTCGGGGACCTCGTCGAACCCAAGGCAGCGCGCCTCGCTCACGATCGGTCTCCCGAGACCGGGGTGGCCTCGCCGAGGCGCACGAGGCTGACCTCGCGCATGAAGTCTAGGTCGGCAATGCGCGCCAAGAGCTCGCTGCCGGGATCCGCGTCGATGGCAAGGTAGCCCACGGCGCCGGCCTTCTGATCGTCCCGATTCCGGCGCGCCTTGCCCATCTCGATGCGACGGATATTTACGCCGCTCTCCCCCAGCAGCGTCCCCATGCGACCGACCACGCCGGGCACATCGTCGTGGCTTGTGACGAGTACGTGTCCCTCGGGAGGAAAGTCCAAATGCAGGTCGTCTACCCGAACGAATCGGGGTCTCTTGCCAAAGACCGTTCCCGCCACTAGGTACGACTCCTCGCCACCCTGCGTCGAAGCGCGCACCTTGATCTGGCTCTGGTAGGCGCCCGCGTCGGACTCGTGGCCCTCGAGCAGGCGCAGCCCGCGCTCTTCGGCCAGGGCCGGCGCGTTGACGAAGTTGACGCCACTATCGGTCCCGTGGGACAGGGCTCCGGCCATGAGCGCCAGGGAGACGGCGCGCACGTCACGGCCCTCGAGCTCGCCAAGGAAGGTGACCTCAAGCTTGCGGACCGGCCCCTTGCAGCGCTGGGCGAGGTAGCTGCCCATGCGCTCGGCCAGGTTCAGGTACGGACCGAGGAACGCCAGGTCGCCCGCGCTGACGGCCGGAGCGTTGATTGCATTGTCTGCGCGGCCCTCGAGAAGGAAGCGCGCGATCTGGTTAGCGATGTCCAGGGCGACCTGGACCTGGGCCTCGGTGCTGGAGGCCCCGATGTGCGGGGTCAGTACTACGTCGTCGCGGCCGACCAGCGGGTGGTCCGCAGGGGGCGGCTCCTCGCTGAGCACGTCGAAGGCGGCACCGGCCAAGTGGCCAGAGTCCAGGGCTTCGGCCACGGCGACCTCGTCCACGAGCCCGCCGCGGGCGGCGTTAATCAGACGCGCACCGGGCTTCATGGACGCGATGCGCTCCTTCGACATCAACCCGCGAGTTGCATCCATCAGGGGCACGTGCAGGGTGACGAAATCGCTGATCGCGAGCAGCTCCTCGAGCTGCACCAGCTTGACGCCAGGCACGGGCGAGGAATCGGCGCTGGAGAAGTACGGGTCGTAGGCGACGACATTCATGGCAAGTCCGACACCTCGCTCGGCCACGACGCGCCCGATGCGACCAAGCCCGACTACGCCAAAGGTCTTGCCGGTCAGTTGGGACCCAGTCAGGGCCTTCTTCTTCCAGATACCCGCGCGCACCTCGCGGTCGGCCCGTGGAATGTGCCGCGCTAGCGAGACCAGCAGTGCGATCGCGAGCTCCCCCGTGGTAGTCGTGTTCCCCGTGGGCGTGTTCATCACCACCACGCCGGATTCGGTCGCCGCCGCGCAGTCGACGTTGTCCACGCCGACGCCCGCGCGTCCCACGACCTTGAGCTGGCCCGCAGCTTCGATCACTCGCCGCGTGATGCGCGTAGCCGACCGCACCACCAAGGCATCCGCATCGGCGGCCTTCTGCACAAGGGTGTCCTCGTCCATGCCTAGGCAGATCTCAGGCACGATGCCGTACTCGCCAAAGACCTCCATCGCCTTGGGCGACAGGTCATCACAGATCAAAACCCGCATCGATGCGGCGGTCACACCTTGGCCGTCAGGCCCATGATTGGTCGAACTCAAAGCTCCTCCGGGATGGATGATTCCACTCTAGCGGGACGCGATTCCGGGAGTTAGCGGTCAGCCCGTTTTTGTGTGAGACAGCTCCTAAAAGTAGATTGCCCGGCTGGGCTAACCCGTCTTCCAAGTCGCGAGATTGTGGCCTTATACCATCGGGAAAGTCTGGGATTCCGCCTTCGTTTGGACCTTGAGCGTAGGGGTGGGCTCGAAGGTGAAGACATGCAACGTGCCATCGCCATCCTTTCGAAGTCCGTCAGAAAAACAAGATTCCCGTCCCGACTTCGGGACACTCTTGAGTCCTGCGACCGGCACTAGTGGACTCCGCCAAGACCACGCGCTAGGGTGCACAAATGATCCGCACGATTCCCGTTTTCTCAATCTTACTTCTCGTCTTTGCTGGCTATCTCGCGTTTGGGTTCCTTCCGTCGGGAACCGTCTACGCCTTCACGCCGACAACAAAGTATGGCTCAGGCCCGCTAGAGCTCAGCCTGAATGGCGCCAACCTTCACATCGATTCGGACGACTCGGGCTCGGCGTGTTTACCCATCCATATTATCTCGCTCGAAAACGAGGCTCCGCTTCGAATCCCAAGCGATCTTCTTGATGGACAGCTCGTCTCGGCTTCCACATGTGATTTGGACGAGGACGGCAATCTGGAGCTCGCCCTAGTCGCGAGGGCCTGTGGCTCGGGTGCCTATCTCCAAGTCCTCCTGCTAGAACGGGAGAACGAGCAGTGGGTTCAGTGCAATGCCGGTTCTCTCCCGGCGGTGATGACAGCTGGCTACATGGGCCATGGCGAAGTCACCTTCTCCCAAAAGGGCATTCTGCATCGCTACCCCATTTACAAGGACGGAGACTCGAATGTGCGTCCCAGCGGCGGCGAGAGATCGGTCGAGTACCACCTCAAGCACGGCATCCTTGTCAAAGTTGCCTCGCTCGAGACCCCCAGTAGGTAATCAACTCCTCTGCCGAGAAGCTGCTCGGTCGTGGGCTCTTTCTCGAGGAGCTGCCGCACTTGACGATCCGACCGAAAACTTCTTTGCCGCCGATCCGATAGGACGCTCGCAGAGACGCGATGAGCTCGGGTGATAGGGGTCCTTGGTTCCAAGTAGCTCACCGGATGGAAGGGCCTGATGCGAGCAAGCGCTAGATAGACCTTCGGCCATTGAGGCGGATTGGGTCCCCAGGGGATGATCCAGAGTCTTCCAGGCCGATTTGGCGGCCTCCTTTGCGAGTCGGAGGGGGAAGAAAATGGAGCGGCTGAAGGGATTTGAACCCTCGACATCAACCTTGGCAAGGTTGCGCTCTACCACTGAGCTACAGCCGCTCTCAAGCGGGGCGTAAACATACCACCTTGGGGGGGAGGGTCAAGGGGTTCGTGGAGACTTACTTGGGAGTGGGGGGGATTTTGTGGAAGTAGCGCTGCGAGGGGGGAGCTGCGGCTGGCTTTCCTAAGTTAAGGGGCTTGATTGGGGCGCTGCGCGCGGTTGGGGACGCCTGGCGCCCAGCGTCTCTTTCGCCAGGGGGCGACTCTAGAACCCCGGACGGACAGGGGGGATTCCTCCGACCCCCGGCGAAAGAGACACACTTGGGGGGCACGACGACCCTTAAGTAAGGGGGGACGACGCTGTTTGACGGCGGTGCTCCTTAGCTAATTGGGCTTCAGGTCGGGTAAAAGGCTGGTTAGGGGGGTTGGCAGGGTTCAAACGATCGTTTAGAACGTTCGTTTAAATGAGTACACAAGAGCTAGATGGTGGCCGTCAGGGCGGAAATGAGACTGCGGAGAGGCTGTTGGATGCTGCGGAGACGCTGTTTGCGGACTTTGGGGTGTCGGGCACTTCTTTGCGGCAGATCACTACGGAGGCCAAGGCGAACCTGGCGTCGGTGAGCTATCACTTTGGGTCCAAGGATGGGCTGCTGCGGGAGGTGCTGGGGCGGCGCATCAATCCGGTCAATGAGGTGAGGATGAGGATGCTCGATGCGCTCGAGGCGGGGGATGTCCCGCCTACGGTGGAGCAGATCTTGGACGCGTTTTTGCGGCCTATTTTCGACCAAGCGCCCAAAGCTCGGCAGACCTTTACGCGGCTCATGTCACGGCTCCACCACTCGCCGGATCCCGTAGCGATGGAGTACCTGCAGGAGGTGCTTGGCCCGATCGCCATGCGCACACTTGGGGCCTTGACGCGAGCGCTGCCTGGGGTCGAGGCGGACCGCATCTTCCTGCGCGCTCACTTCATGATCGGCTCCATGCTGCACTGCTTGAGTGAGTGGGATCCCAGGGATTGCGTTCCCGACCTTCCGGTCAGCAACCTGAAGCAAGACCAGCTGCTCGAAGAGCTCGTGCAGTTCAGCTCGGCCGGCTTCATGCAGCTCGTCCCCAAGGGCTAAGACACAAACAACACCATGAGACACACTCCAACCTACGTCGCGCTAATAGGCGCCCTTGTGCTTGGGACGGGCTGCCAGTCGGCTGCTCCCGAGCGCGTGGATGTCCGGGACGTCCTGCCCCAGCTCGCCAGCTCCCCCACCGCAGCGGCCCCGATCCCAGCGGACTGGTGGAAGCAGTTTGGCGATCAGAAGCTCGACGGCCTGATCGAGGAGGCCCTCGCGAACTCGCCGTCCCTGGTCGCCGCCGGCGCCCGGGTTCGCGTCGCCGCGGCTAGCCTGGCCGCAAGCGGCGGGGCCAGCGATCCCCAGGTCACGGCCGGCCTAAACTTGGCCCGGCGGCGCCAGGTCTTCATCGGCCTGCCGATCCCCGGCTCGGACGTGTCTTCGAGCACCTCCAGCGCCCACGGGCTCTCCTTGAATGCGAGCTGGGAGCTTGACCTCTGGGGGCGATTGGAGGCTGCCCAGCGCGGGGCCGCACTGGGCGTGACCAAGTCCTTGGTGGACGAACAGGCCGCGCGCTTGGCCCTTACCACCGGCGTCGCGCGCTCGTACTTCGCCTTGATCGAGGCGCGACTCGCCCTGGAAATCGCCAAGGAGCTCGAGTCCAACGCCGACTTTGCCCTAGCCGCAGTTGAGCGCCTGGACGCCATGGGCCGCGGCTCCCAAGAGTCCGTCCTTGCCGCGCGGGTCGCCCTGCAGGACGCCTCAAATGGCGTCACCGAAGCCGCCCACAGCGTGGCTATTTTGCAGCCTGGCCTAGCCGCACTCGTCGGACGCCCGGGTGGCAAGATCCAATTTGGCGCACTGCGCTTCGGTCCCCTCCAAGCCGCCCCCGCCGCGGGCCTTCCCGCAACACTTCTGCAGCGCCGCCCAGACCTGGCCACCCTCGAGCTCGACGTCCAGATCGCCTTCGCCCAGGCCGAAGTCAGCCATGCCGCGCTGTACCCGCAGATCAGCCTTAGCGCTTCAGCCGGGACGAATGCCTCGGACCTGGAAGACCTGCTCAACGGCGACTTTCGCGTCTGGAGCCTGGGTGCGAACTTGCTGGCGCCGATCCTCAATGGTGGCCAACTAGAAGCCTCTAAGGATGCCGCCGTTGCGGCACGCGACGCTGCGCTCTATCAATTTGCCACCGCTGCCCTGGACGCTCTCGCCGAGGTGCAGGTCGCCACGGCCAACGAAGACCTCATTGCCAATCGCCTGGGCGAAGTCCAGCTGCTGGGGCAGAAGCTCACCGACCTAGAAGAGGCCGCCGCACGCCACCACCGCCAGGGCACCGGTGCCGTGGCGGTGGTCTACTCCATTCGCGCGGACCAATTGCGCAACAACCGCGCGGAGCTCGCTTTGCAAACTCTACTGCGCCGTGCGCGCATCGACTTGATCGCATCCCTCGGTGGCGGCTTCGACGCCTCACCCACCACATCTCCCGACTCGTCCCAAGAAGCCCCTCGGGAGAACTCCCTATGAAGATCCTCATTCAAATCGTTCTGATCGCCCTGATTGCCACGGGCGCGTATTTTGGTCGTCTTTACCTGCTAGAGAACGGCCCGGTGGTGCCCCCCAAAGAGGAGGTCGCCTTTGTGCCGACCGTCGAGGTCCTACCCGTCGTTGGCGAGCGGCGCGGGTTGTTCATCCGGGCCGAGGGCATGGTGACCTCCCCCAGCCGCTTGGACATCACACCTGAAATATCAGGCCGTATAGTTCGCGTGCTTCCAGCCCTGCAAGAGGGCGCCTTTATCAAGCAAGGCATCGAGCTGGCCGCGATCGACGAAGCCGACTACACCCTGGCGTTACAAGCAGCGACCGCGAACACCAAGGCGCGGATAGCAGCCCTAGACCTAGAGCTGGAGAATGCCAAGGTCGCTGTGGAAGACTGGCAGGCCATACACGAAGGAACGCCGCCGCCCCTAGTCACGCGCGCACTTCAGATCGCAGCAGCCAGGGCAGCCGTCGAGGGCGCAAAGGTGTCCGAAGGTCAAGCCCAACTGGCCCTGGATCGCGCGGTCCTGCGCATGCCTTTTGATGGGCGCGTCGTGGCCAAGATGGTCGAGTTCGGTCAGCGTGTTGTACCTGGCGCGACGATGTTGACCATTGAGAAGGTCGATGACCTCGAGGTGCGCCTCACGATCCCCCACAGCGAGCTGGGCTTTATCGACTTGGACTTGGCAGGTCATGGCGCGCAGAAGTTAGAGCTGGAAGTCAGCGCTGAGATCGGTGGCAGGCTGCACACCTGGCGCGCAACAGGGGCGCGTACGGTTCCGATGCTGGACAGCCGCAACCCGGTGGTCACGTTGATTGCAACCCTGCTGGGCCCCTCCCCTGGGAGCCCCACCATGGATATCTCGAGCCTCTTGCCCGGCCTGTTTGTGACGGCCAAGATTCGCGGGCTTGAGAACGTCCCCGTAACGGCGATCCCGCGCACGGCCCTTCAAGTGGATGGCAGCTTCTTCTCCGTCGACGCGGACAGCAAGCTGCGCCGCCACCAACCAGAGTTCTTCAAGTACACCAATACGGAAGCCCTGATCGCCGGTGACTTCATGGACGGGAAGACCCTGCGCCTGGTGACCTTGGTGCCCACAATCTCCGTCGAGGGCATGGATGTGCTCGTGGAGCAACCGGGCTCATGAAGACTGTCATCGCGTGGTTCGCCGGCAACAGTGTCGCGGCAAATTTACTTATGTTCGCTGTCGTGGTGCTGGGCCTTGGCGTACTGCCGACCCTGCGCCAAGAGGTCATACCCACCATCGTCGTAGACTCGGTGATCATCCAGATGCCGTACCCGGGGGCAGCCCCCGAGGAGATTGAAAAGTCGATCTGCATGCGGATCGAGGAGAACGTCCAGGGGCTCTCCGGTGTAGACGAGGTCTCGTCCACGGCTAGCGAGAGCATGGGCACGGTGACCGTCAAGCTGCTGTTCGGCACGAACCGCAACGTGATGCTGGCCGATGTCAAGTCAGCGGTGGACCGCATTGACTCCTTCCCCGATGGCGCCGAGGAGCCCATCGTTAGCCTGGTGGACTTGAACGACAGCGCCATGAAGGTTGTCGTCTGGGGCGATGCAGATGCGCGAACCCTGCGCCAGGTCTCCGCCGACATCCAGAGCGGGCTGACCGGGCTCGACAACATCTCTTTGGTCAAGCTCGTCAATGCACCGGCCTACGAGATGTCCATCGAGGTCCGCGAGCAGGACCTGCGACGCTTTGGAATGACCTTCGACGAGGTCGCCCAAGCTATCCGGCAATCGTCCCTGGACATCCCGACGGGCAGCATCAAGACCGGCGGCGGCGAGATTCTGCTGCGCGGCAAGGGCCAATCCTATTCGGGCAAGGACTTCGCCGCGATCACCCTGCGTCACCTGGCTAACGGCACCGAGCTTGCCCTAGGTGACGTTGCCGACATCAGGGATGGCTTCGCCGACACGGACCAGGCGCTGCGCTTCAACGGCAAGCCCGCGGCGATGATCGACATCTTTCGGGTGGGCGACCAGGATGCCCTGGCTATTGGCCCTGCGGCCCAGAAGTTTCTGGACGAATACCAAGCCAAGCTTCCCGATGAGCTGGTCCTCTCGATCACGGGCGACGAGACGGCCATGCTCAAGGACAGGCTCAGCTTGATGCTTGAGAACGGAGCCCAGGGTCTTGTCCTCGTGCTGATCACACTGGCTCTGTTCCTGCGCCTGCGCCTTGCCCTTTGGGTGACTGTAGGCATCCCCGTTTCGTTCCTTGGGGGCATCTGGCTAATGCCCTACATGGATGTCTCCGTGAACATGATCTCCCTGTTCGCGTTTATCATCGTACTCGGTATCGTGGTCGATGATGCGATTGTGGTGGCCGAGAACATTCACCACAACCGGCAGACCAAGCGCGGCAAGAAGGACGGACTCTGGGCGGCGACCACGGGTACCGTCGAGATGTCTAAGCCGGTGACCTTCGCGATTCTCACGACCATGGTTGCCTTCACGCCCATGCTGTTCATGCCCGGCACCATGGGGCAGTTCTCGCGCAACATTCCGCTGATCGTTATCGCAGTCCTGATCTTCTCCATGGTCGAGTCGCTGCTTGTCTTGCCCGCCCACCTGCGCCACCTGCCCGCGGACAACTCCCTCGAGAATCCGGGCCTCTTAGGCACGCTACAGAACGGTGTCGACAAGGGGCTTAGCGTGTTTATCAGTCGCGTCTACAAGCCCAGCCTCGAGTTTGGGCTCACGTTCCGCTACGCAACCCTGACTGCGGGCATCGCCATGTTCGTTGTGACTCTGGCCCTACCTACTGCGGGCTGGCTCAAATTCAACTTCTTCCCTCAGATCGAGGCTGACAACGTGGCAGTCGGGCTAACGATGCCCCTGGGGACCCCCTTGACCGTCACCGAAGACGCCATCTTGCAGTTCGAAGAAGTCGCGAAGGACCTTGGGCGCGAGCTGGAAGAGCGCGAGGGTAGGCCGATCGTGGTCTCGATTCTGACCGCCCTAGGCGGGCAGCCCTACCGAGAGAAACAGTCTAGGGCCGGCGGCTCCTCTGGCAGTACCTACTCAGGCGCGCACCTGGCCGAGATCAACGTCGAGTTGGTCTCCGCCGAGTACCGCCAAATCGCTAGCCAAGAGTTTGCCGACCTTTGGGAAGAGCGCGCCGGTAGTGTTCCGGGTGCCGAAGCCTTGACCTTCTCTGCCGACATGATGGGCGGCGATGGCGACATCGACGTGCAGCTGCGCGGCGACGACATGCTCGAGCTGCGCGGCTTGGCGGATGAGCTGAAGAGCAAGCTCGGCGCAATGAATGGCGTGATCGCCGTACGCGACAACTTCGCGGCGGGCAAGCGCGAACTCGAGATCGGCATCACCCCCGAAGGCGAGGCGGCGGGCCTTACGTACTTTGAGCTTGTTCGCCAGGTGCGCCAGGCGTTCTATGGCGAAGAGGTCCAGACGATCCAACGTGGGCGAGACGAGGTGAAGGTCTTCGTGCGTTACACCAAGACGGAGCGCCGCACCCTGGCGGCCTTGGAGAACATGCGCATTCGCTTAGCGGACGGAACGGAGCTGCCCTTTGGCCAGGTGGCCACAGTCACCCCCGGCATCGGCTATTCCACCATCAACCGCGCAAACCGCGGGCGAACCATCAACGTGGTGGCCGACCTTAACACGAAGCTATTGACGCCCAACGCCCTCGAGGCGACCCTGACCGAGGTGACCCTGCCAGCGCTTCTGGCCGACCACCCCAACGTGGCAACGTCTTTTGAGGGAGCGGGAAAGGAGCAGAAGAACTTCATGGGCGAAATGATGCGCAACGGCATCACCGCGTTCATCGGCATGTTCATTCTGCTTGCGGTTCCGTTGCGGTCGTATACCCGCCCCCTGGCCATCATGCTTGCGATTCCCTTTGGATTGATCGGCGCCTTCTGGGGCCACATGATCACCGGCTTTGATCTGTCGATGTTCTCGATCATCGGCATCATGGCGTTGACCGGGATTGTGGTGAACGACTCTCTCGTCTTGATCGACTTCACCGACAAGCAACGTAAGGAGAATGGACTCAATGCACGGGACGCGGTCATCGCCGGCGGCACGCGCCGTTTCCGGGCAATCCTGTTGACCACCCTGACCACCTTCGCTGGACTGACGCCTCTGCTTCTTGAGAAGAGCATGCAAGCCCGATTCATGTTGCCGATGGCGGTCAGCCTTGCCTTCGGCGTCGTCTTTGCGACGTTCATCACCTTGGTGTTGATCCCAGCCTTCTACCTGATCATCGAAGACTTCCACGTTATGCCGGGGAAGCTAAAGCGCACCCTTGGCAAGGTCAAGGGGCTCTGGGCTAGCGGCGGTGCTCCGGTAGACGAAGCCTAGGAGCGGGCCGCAGCCTAGCTGTCAGCAATCAAATCAGGGCCGACGTCTGCGAGTACCCGCACTCGGACAAGACCACCGTCCGAGCCAGCGGCCTAGTTCTGCGCCGTGGGCCAGCCCTGCCCTACTTCGACGCCGGGGTGTAGTGCCGCCCCGGGGTTTGGGGAATACGCTTGAAGAGAAAAAGGCCGCAGAAGACTAGGTCTTCCACGGCCTCTGTGCTCGCCGCTCCCGCCAGGGGAAGCGGTCGATTTCGACGCTTTACTCGGGAGCCGGCTCGGCCGCCTCTTCGGTAGCCTCGGCTTCGGCCTCTGCTTCGCTTTCTTCAGGAGCGCCCTTGGCCTCCTGCTCGGCGGTGAGCTTACCGATAAACTCGGGCATCTCGACGCCGCCGATGTCCTTCATGATTTGCAGGGCAGGGGGGAGCGAGCCGGCGAGGTTCTTGATGAATCCTCCGGCGCCGCCACCCTCTTGACCGCCGTCCCAGACAACGATCTTATCGAACTTGATGTTGCTGATCGCAGTCGCAGCGGTCTCAGAGATCGCCTCGATGTGCTCGAGCATCATCAGTTGGAAAGCCTCGGGGGCTCCGCCACAGGACTGGACAATCTGCTCGAGGCCCTGACCCTTCTTGGCCAAGATCTCGAAGTTACCGCGGGCCTCAGCATCAAGCTTGGCAAAGATCGCGTCGGCCTCACCCTTAGCAAGGATGCGCTGGCGCTCGGCAGATGCCTCTGCGGCCACGATCGTCTGGGCCTTCTCAGCCTTTGCGACGGACTCTAGGTTTGCGCGGGTTTCGGCCTCTCGCTTCGTACCCTCGGCCTCGGCGGCCTTAGCTTCAGCAATATACTGGGCTTCGCGCACAGCGGCGTCAGCTTGACGGCGGCGGGACTCACCAGTCTGGAAAGCGTCGGCTTCCCGGACTTGGAGTTCGGCATTCGTGGCCGCGATGGCGGCCTTGGATTCGTTCTCGCCGGTGATGGCTTGGGCGTTGGCCGAGGCGACGCGAACACGCATCTCACGCTCGGCATCTCGAACCGCGGACTCTTGCTCGAAGGCGGCCTGGCGCTCGCCAATGATCTTTTCCTTCTCTAGGTCGGCCAGGCGAACGGCACGCTCGCGTTCGGCTTCGGCGGTACCGATGTCTCGGGACTTCTCAGCCTGCGCCACGCGAATCTCGCGCTCCTGGCCAGCCTCGGCGACACCAATGGAGCCGTGACGCTCCTGCTGGGCCACGTCGATGAGTGCCTGCTGGACAGCCTCCGATGCAGCCTTGCGGCCGATGGCTTCAATATAGCCGGACTCGTCGGTGATGTCCTTGATGTTGACGTTGATCAGGATCAGGCCGATCTTCTCGAGCTCGGGCTCGAGGTTCTCCTGGATGCGGCCCAGGAACGAGTCGCGATCGCGGTTAATCTCTTCAATGCGCATGCCTGCGATGACCTGACGCAGCTGACCGAAGATGATGTCCTCGGCTTGCTTCATGATCTCGCTTGTGGTGAGACCGAGGAGGCGCACGGCGGCGTTGTTCATTTGTTCGGTGGCGGTGCCGATAGCGACGGTGAAGACACTGGGCACGGACACGCGAATGTTCTCCAAAGAGAGGGCGCCCTCGAGGGGCGTCTCGATCTGCATCGGGTCCAGGGACAGGTAGTCGTAGTTCTGGATCAGAGGCCAGACAAACGTACCGCCACCGTGGACGGCCTTGGCCGAGCGACCACCGGTTGTCTTACCGTAGACGATCAAGATGCGGTTCGAGGGGCAGCGCTTGTAGCGCCGCGCGAGGACCATGATCGCTCCGAAAATGATCAGTACGCCGAAGAAGATGGCGAGGGCGATAGGGTTGTCCACGCCGAGGAGTCCTTCTGCTAAGAAAGGGTGGAAGTTCATGGTGCTAATATTCTGGGTTGCGATTTCTGATTTAGATTCGAGATGCTCTACGGGCTAGAGCGCTTTGACTTCAAACGAACCGGGAGTGATCATGCGGATGATCTGCACGTCGCCTCCGGTAGGAATCTCTTGGTCTGCTGTGACTTCCGTGCATGCGTCGTACTGCTCGCTTCGGCCTTGGATGGAAACGGTAATCTTGCCCTTCCCATTGCCGCCACCAGGAATACGCAGGTAGACCTTGGCCGTGTCACCAACGATCCTCTCCGGGCGCAGGTTGCCCTCGGAGTAGAGCTTCTTCTGGAGGCTCAGGATGTAGACCACAACAAGCATGATCCCGACGCCCGAGGCGAGCGAGACGCCAATCGTCGAGGGCATGTTCCATCCGGCTTCGGTTGCAGCCCATCCGGACAGGCCAAACATAGTGAAGAACGCGGAGACCGCGCGAACGGAGAGGAATCCGAAGGCGCTCTCGCTGCCTTCGAGCTCCATGCCGCCTTCTTCAAGGCCATCTAGATCGTCCATGCCTCCGAAGCCGAAGATCATAAAGATGCTCTGCAGCACAACCACAGTTCCCCCAGCGACGAAGCTGAGGAAGAAGACCGAACTCTGGGACCAATCAAAGGAAGATTCGTCGGCGAGCAAAGCCAGGATGGAGTCAATCATGGGCAGGATATTGCTAGGTTGCGAAGCGACTCGGTGGAGTCGCCGCTATTAGTATGGAAAACCTGTAGCAGCCTTAGAGATTATCCACCTTGGAGCCCAGCATTCAATGAGGTTGGGGAAACGCCGGGCAACTCTCGCGTATACTGCCCCCACGCCATGGACCCCATCCTGCTTGACATCACCAGCTCCGCCCAGGAGTTGATCCAACACTTCACCTACCTTGGGCCCTTCCTCATCTTGCTCTTGTGCGGTTTGGGGCTGCCCCTGCCCGAGGAAGTGACGCTAATTGGCTCCGGACTGCTGGTTTACCAGGGCGAGGCCGACTTCTGGCTGATTACGGGTGTCTGCTCCCTTGCGATCCTCTCGGGCGACTCGATTCCTTACTTCATGGGGCGCAAATACGGCAAGAGCGTGCTTAGGTGGCCCTTGATTAGCCGCGTCTTGCACCCAGAGCGCTTCGCTAAGCTTGAGGAACGCTTCCTGGAACATGGCAGCAAGGCCATCTTTACCTGCCGCTTTCTGCCCGGCATCCGCATTCCCGGGTACTTCGTGGCGGGTACGATGCGCATGAAGTACTCGCTGTTCCTGATCATTGATGGGCTTGGGGTGCTGATCTCCGTACCCATTTCGATCCACGTGGGGCGCCTATTCGGCGGCCAAATGGACAAGTTGAAGGAGCAGATGGAGTACCTACACATCGTGCTGGCCTTCCTAGTGATCGCCCTGCTGATCATCCTGTGGATGGTCAAGCGCAAGAGCAAGGCTGCGGTGGCCCGGGCCAAGGCTGGGGTTCCCGGCCCTGTGACGGCGGCGGCGGAGATGCATGCCGAGGCTCCGAGCTTGGATTTCGCGGCCCCAGCCCCCGTAGACCCGCCCAAGCCCGAAGAACGAGGGGACGGGATCGACGATCCCGCTCGGCCCGCATAAAACCCGGCTAGCAGGCATTTGCCCCCTAAACAAGGGGTATCCGGACTTGAAGGCGACCAAGAGATCGGGGTCCCTATTGACCTTTGGGGAGCAATCGCTATCCTTCTATGCCCATTTTCTCGGCGGAGCCCCTTTTGATCTCGAGTAGGTAAAAAGCACGCCCACCGCGATGGCAAATTGCCACTTATCCCGCGCAGACGTTCCCCAAACGTCCTGCCGACACCCCCTAGCTGATCCCACCAGCCACCTCTGATGGATTCATTCCTATATATTGCAATCGGCGCCGCTGTCGCCGCCCTGATCTTCGCCGTTGTGCGTTACTTCGCAATCATGAAGCGCGACGATGGCAACGCAGTGATGCAAGACATCGCTAAGCAGATCCAAGACGGTGCCGCTGCCTTCCTAAAGGCTGAGTACACCTGGCTTGCGGTCTTCGTCGCCGTCGTGGCCGTCGCCATCGGCATGTCGGACCCCGCAACGGGACTTGGCGTGAAGACAGCCATCGCCTTCGTCTGTGGTGCCCTGGCATCGGCGATCGCCGGCTACTTTGGTATGTACACGGCCACCCGCGCCGCCGTCCGTACCACCCAAGCTGCCACGAACAGCCTGGCCGACGCCCTTGGGGTCTCGTTCAGCTCTGGTGTGGTCATGGGAATGAGCGTGGTTGGCCTGGCGCTGCTCGGCGTCGCTGGCTTCACCCTGCTGTTCGGTTATGAGACCATCGACGGAGTCCAGGTCATCACGACCTCGGGCCTTGAGAAGGTCCTTGGCTTCAGCTTCGGTGCTTCCTCCATCGCCCTCTTCTCCCGCGTTGGTGGCGGTATCTTCACCAAGGCTGCCGACGTTGGCGCCGACCTGGTCGGCAAGGTCGAAGCCGGCATCCCCGAGGACGACCCCCGCAACCCCGGCACCATCGCCGACAACGTTGGTGACAACGTTGGCGACGTGGCTGGCATGGGCGCTGACCTGTTCGAGTCCTACGTGGGCTCGATCATCGCAGCTATGACCCTGGGCGCATTCGCCTACACCGGCATTGAAGGCATGGGCGGCATGATCATGCTGCCCCTGGCTGTTGCTGCTCTCGGCATCTTCGCCTCGATCATCGGCACCTTCTTCGTGAAGGCCAACAACGAGCACGCCCTCCACGGCGCACTCTTCAAGGGTCTGATCGTCGCCTCCCTCGTCGTCGTGGCAGCCACCTGGTGGCTCACCATGGGTGGCGGACTCGAGCTGCCCGCCGCACTGCAAGGCGTCGACCACGAACTTGAGGTCGGCCTGGCCCTTCTCGGCTGTGTTATCGCTGGTCTCGCCATCGGCGTGATCATCGGCAAGGTCACCGAGTACTACACCTCGACCGAGACGCACCCCGTCCAGAACATCGCCAAGCAGTCCGAGACCGGCGCCGCAACCAACATCATCCACGGTCTTGCGACCGGCATGGAGTCCGTTGCGATCCCCGTCCTTCTGATCTGTGTTGCGATCTTCGCATCGAACTTCTTCGCGGGCGTCTACGGCGTCGCACTGGCCGCCGTCGGTATGCTCTCGACCCTGGGTATTTCCCTGGCTGTCGACGCTTACGGTCCGGTTGCTGACAACGCTGGTGGATTGGCCGAGATGGCCCAGCTTCCCCCGGAAGTTCGCGAGCGCACCGACGCCTTGGACGCAGTGGGTAACACCACCGCAGCCATCGGCAAGGGCTTCGCGATCGGTTCTGCTGCTCTGACCGCCCTGGCTCTTTTCAGCGCCTTCTGCAGCCGCGCCGGCACGATGATCATGGCCAACGACCCCGATGGTGCGGCGACGCGCCTTGGTGCTGACGGCAACCTGCTGCTCAACATCAACTCGACCTACGTCATCATCGGCCTGCTGCTCGGCGGCATCCTGCCCTTCCTGTTCAGCGCACTCACCATGCGCGCAGTCGGCAACGCCGCCTTCGCCATGGTCGAAGAGGTTCGCCGCCAGTTCCGCGAGATCCCCGGCATCATGGAGGGCACCGGCAAGCCGGACGCCGCCCGTTGTGTGCAGATCTCTACGGATGGTGCCCTCAAGCAGATGATCCTTCCCGGCATCATCGCTATCGCCGCTCCGATCCTGGTTGGATTCTGGAGTGTTGAAGCCCTGGGCGGCCTGCTGGCTGGCGCACTTGTGGCCGGCGTCATGATGGCTATCTTCATGTCCAACGCCGGTGGCGCTTGGGACAACGCGAAGAAGCACATCGAAGGCGGCGCACACGGCGGCAAGGGCACCGAAGCCCACCACGCTGCTGTGGTCGGCGACACCGTTGGTGACCCGTTCAAGGATACCTCTGGCCCGTCGCTCAACATCCTCGTCAAGCTGATGACGGTGGTTGGCCTTGTCTTCCTGCCCTGGTTCCTTGGCTAAGGCAAGCTTCCCTTTGATGGCGGCGGAGCTTCCGGGACCCCCGGAGCTCCGCCGCTTTCATGCACTGACCTCTATCTCTTTCCCCAACGTTCGGTAACGTAGGAGCCACAGGGCCCCTACGACGTGCAGCGCCGCGACCGCGCCCAGATTTACCCGGAGTACTGCCATCGATTCCAAGACACTATCCGCAGCCGCAGCCTGGCTGAGCGAGCAAAAGAAAGCCGACGACATCAAGATCTATGATGTCGACGAGCAGTTCCAAGTTGCCGACTACTACGTCGTCGTCACCGGAACGTCACGCCCCCACGTCAAGGCACTCTACGACGAGCTCCACGTGCGCCTCAAGGCAGCCGGCGAGCAGCACCGTCCTGTAGAAGGCGCCGACCTCGGTTGGTGGATCTTGCTCGACTACGGCGACGTCATCGTGCACATCCTGCAGCCCGACGCGCGGGAGTACTATGATCTCGACAACCTCTACGGCGAGTGCGACGAGCTTGACTGGCGCTCGATCGAGCTGCCCGAGATCCCAAACCCCCTGTTCAACCAGTAGGCGTCCTCGGGACGAGGAAAGAGGCCAGCGCACCCCATCGGGTGCGCTGGCCTCTTTCGTGGCTCCGGGGTAGACCGGCGATAAGTCCTGATTTCCTGTCTTGGTGAGCGTCGCTGCCCACCAACCTCAAGAGGTAGAGCATCGATCCAGAATAATGCGCTTTCCCCATCGACCAGCACCCTAGAGGGCCGATTCACCTACTCGACAGGTTGCCATGGCGATCAGGCCTTCACCTGCCCATGGCATTCCCTGGCCAGACCCCGTCAGCCTGGCGCGCGATGCACCCCATTTCACCGCCCAACAACCCCAACCCCACCGAGTACAATCCCTCCGTGGATTCTTCCCCTCCTGCCCCGCACCACGCCTTCGCCAGCTTCCTGCGAAAGCCCCGCCACGAGCTCGTCGCCGTCTGCCTAGCGCTGCTCCTCGGTCTCCTTCTGCGCGTCCACTACGCCCCTGATGGGGGCTTCGATCGCGAGTTTGACGGAGCCCAGGGCTCGTTCTTTGGCTTCACGAGCATCAACTACGAGCGCATAGGCTTCGCGCCCACCGGCGGCTATCCCGTGGTCAACCTCGACACAATCGTCGAGGACCCGGACACCTGGTACGCCTACGGCAACCACTCGCCGCTGTTCGCTTGGTGGGAGTGGGCGAGCCTCAAACTACTTGGTCCCGACGGCTGGGAGACAGCCTGGCAAGAGGGGCGATCGCCATCCGGATTGGGCACAGACCACAGCTTCGAATTTGCCCTGCGGCTGCCCATGTTTATGGCCAGTATCTTTAGTCTGCTGGCCCTATGGTGGGCGATTCGGATCGAGGGCGGCAGGCGCGCCGCGCTATTCGCGCTGTTGCTTTACGGCTTGGCGCCCTTGGCGATCTTGCAAGCCGGTATCGTGAACTACGAGCCGGCCAGCATCCTCTGCGTGCTGCTGGCTTTCGGCTTCTTCTCCAAGCTGCGCGTACGCGACCGCGAAGCTGCCGAGCGCAGCGAGGAGCCTGCGCTCTTCCCAAAGGAGCTGCTACTGACCTGCGTGATGATCGCCCTTGGCACGTCCCAGACCTTCGCCCCGCTGTTCTTCGCCGTGCCCCTGTGCATCGCGGCTCTGCTGTCGCGCCTGCGTGCGTTCGGCATCAAGCGCAGCTTCGCGACGGCCTGCGCCATCGGCCTGTCTGCTCTGACGCCGATCCTGATCCACGGCATCTACGTACGCGACGCCCTGGCGGGCATTCAGCCCGCAGACCAGGTCTCCGACCGCATCGCCCTGATGTTCCAGCCCCTGTTCTCGGGCGATGTGCCCTTGGCCACCTGGCTCGGGCTCCAGTACAAGCACTTCGTCATGTACGGCTCCGAAGGCTTAGTGGACTTGGCCGGCGTAGGGTTGCTCTTCGCCCTGTTCATCCTGGGCGATCGCTGGACTCGCAAGGGTACGGATCCAACAAACGGCGAGCCTCTGCACGAAGCCAACCCCGCCGTCCTGCCTGTGTTGCTCGCGGCCGGCGGCTTCTTCGTTCTGTTCGGCTTCTACAACCACACCTCCGACGACCCGGCCCAGAGTTCGTTCATCTTGAACGTGCTGCCGGCGGCTGCCGCTCTTAGCGCGCTCGCCTTAGTACAGATGGGCGACGCGGTTGGCCGCGCCTTCGCCCGCAAGGAGAGGCGCTGGGCCGGCACTGTCTTGGCGACGGTCTTCTTTCTGCTGACCGCCAACGGCGCCCGGGCAACCACCAACCATCTCTGGGGTGCCTGGCGTGGACCGGAGCCCGCGATCACCACGCCCGAGGTCGCCGGCGCTGCAATCGGCAAGATACTGCCACCCGGTTCCGTTGGGGTCTTCCCCGACTCCATGAGCTACACAACCGCGGTGTCGTTCTACGCCTGGCGCACGCTCCTGCCCGTCAAGCCGAACCCCCAGAGCGTGCAGTGGGTAGAGGCGCACCTGCTCGACTGGGGCTTGGTGGATCGCCCGCGCTACCTGCTGCTGCCAGACAATCCGCCAGCCCACGCCAAGGCTGGCGTCGACGCGACCTTGGACTTCTTCCAGGCCATGGTGCCCAAGATCGCAGCCCAAGAACCGATCCATAAGAACGGTTGGCGCGCTTGGCGATTAGATGTCGTGGTCGAGGACTAAACCGGGGTTTAGTGCCCTTCCGACTTATCCACTTCGCTCGTGTCGGACATCTCTTTCGAGCTCGCCTCAATCTGCTCAAACAGAGCGTCCGCAGCAGCTTCGAGTTGCTTCACTTGCTCGGCGTGGGCCTCCTTATCGGCGGCTTTGGGCTTTTTGTCTGCGAGCTCCTCGAGCTCGTCGATGATCTTTGCGTGCTTGGCTTTGAGGTCCTCGATACCTGCCGCGCGGTTAGCCTTCTCGAAGATCTTCTCCTCAGGCACGGGGTGGTTGCGCTTCGTTCGGGCAGCCCGGTGAGCCCGCCTTGGAATCATCGCATCGTCCTGGGAGATCTGCCGTTGGGTCATGAACGTGGGCGACATGATCTCGATGTTTGCGCCGTGTAGGACATCCAGCATTTCCTTGTGCAGGTCCGAACGCAGAGTTAGCAGGCTTGTCACGTCGTCTGTGAACCCAGCGATCTTGTAGACAATCGTGTAGTCCCCAAGTTCTAGCACGTGGACGAAGGAGTCCTTCAAGCCGATCTTGCGAGCGGCCTGCTTAAGCAGAGTCTCGATCTTCTCCCAGGGCTCGTCGTAACCAAGGGAGACGGTGGCCGAGATGATCGTTCCCGACTTGCGAACGACCGAGACCGGGTTTGTCATCAGGTAGAGGTTCGGTAGGGTGGTCAGCTCGCCATCCTCGTTCTGTAGTTCGGTGTGAAACAGCCCGCGCTCGCTAATGCGCCCGAACTCGGACTTCACGCGGACAAAGTCACCGGGGCGAAAGCAGTTGATGATACGGATCATCAAGCCGGCCATGGCGTTCGACACGAAGGTCGTCGAGGACAGCGCGATGATGGCTGTGAAGAGCACGCCGACCAGGCTCAGCATGTCACCCCGAGTCTCATCTGGCAGGGGCAGAGACAGCAGCACCACAAACAGTCCGATCACGGTGATCGCCAGCATAGTCAGCTGACGCGGCAAGCGCGCTTCGGCCCCCTTGGCCTTGGGCCCGGTCATCAGAACCCTGTGGGCGATGAACAGGGTCAATGCGAGTAGGGCTGCGAGACCCAGGGCCATGGAGTACCTTTCCAGAACCTCGGAAATGTGCTCCCACCCGAAGAAAGCCACATTGGTCGTGGTGCTTCCTTCTTCCAAGGTCGGTCGATTCGCGTAGAGAGTCATAGGCATCAGGCTACGGCATGGATGCCAGATCTGCGAACAAGTTGTGGATCCCCTTCCTGACCTATTGAAACAAGCTGCCGAGCCAGGCGCCCGCGCGCTCAGCGGACTCGACCAAGGGCAGGCCAAGGGCGAGGTTTGCGGCCACGGCGCTTGCGTGGCGGCAGCCAGACCCGTGCAAGCTCGCGCCGAGCTTGCGCGGGTGCTCGTGGGCATGGAGCTCGTCGTCCGGCGCGACGATGAGGTCGCGCACGGGGTCCTCCTTCCCGTGACCGCCCTTGAGCACCAGTCCGCGCACGGAGTTCCCGGGCGCGGTGCGCGCCTCGCCCCGGGCAAACAGGCTGCGGGCGATCAGTTCGGGCTGCTCGTCGGGGTTGCAGCCCAGCAGCGCAGCTGCCTCGAGCCTGTTCGGTGTCAGAACCACACCGATCGGGAAAAGGTCGTCCAAGAGGGCCGCCCGGCCTGCGTCATCCAAGAACTCTTCCCCGCCCGACGCTGCCAGGACCGGGTCCACCACGATCGGCAGGCGCGGCATGATCTTGCGCAGCTCCCGGCACAGCTTCGCAGCCGTGCGCACTGCCGCCTCGCCGGGAAGCAATCCCAGCTTCAGAGCGCTGATGTCGTGGCGTAGCTCGTAGCCCAAGCGCAGGGACTCCGACAGCCAGATCGCCGGGTTTACCGCGCCAATCTCGGTCACGCGGCCGGCCTCTTGCTCGGTCCACGCGGTGACCACGTTCACTGTCGATACGCCGAACTCGCCCGCCGCCTCCTTGTCGGCATCGACACCCGCGCCCACCCCACGACCGTCTATAAAGCGGTAGCTAGGATCGTGTCCCGCAACCACGAGCATCACCTGCCCGCCGCCTCCTAATCCAGCGCCCATAGCTACCTAGGCGAGGGGGCGACCGAGCCGCGTCTCGCTGTCGGGTTCGTTGGATTCCGAGCTGTCTCCGCTGCGCCCAAGGATCGTGAGCACGCGCTCGCGCAGCTCGCGCTCAACATCGCGCAGGCTCGTATCGATCGGGTCCTCCAGAGGCATTCGCCCACCGGCGATCCGACCGTGGCCGCCAAAGCTGCCCTTGCCCTTGAGGATGACACCTAGCAGGTTGTAGGCGCCGCTCTCCCCTACTGAGGTGCGCAGGGACAGATAGTAGTCGCCTTCATAGCACCCACCGACCAGGCTCCAGCGGCAGTCTTCCAATCTCACGAAGAAGTCCGCCATCTCAGAGACGGCCTCGGGGTTTACGACCTCTCCAAGCAGGGCTAGCACCATGTGGCCGTGTTGCCGCGCGCTGCGCAAAGCGATGGCCAGCTGGCTGAAGTATTCGGGGGGCAAGCTCGGGCGTTGGATGCGTTGGAGCGCCGCTTGATCCGCCCGGCGGAAGCAGTCGAACCACGCGCGTTGGTCTAGGTCGGTTACGCCCTCGGCCAAATCGCCAGTGTCGTAGCGAACGCCGCAGAAGATCGCGCCCGCGGCCTGGGCATCGGGCCGGATGCCGGCCTCGATAAGATACTCGTAGACCATGCTCGAGGTCGCGCCGACTCCGACGCGAATGTCCTCAAGGTGAACTGGTGGCGGTGCGTCTGCGTCCACATCCATGGCCGGCGGCTCGTGGTGATCGATCACCGCCAGCACGGGCAGATCGCCAGGTATAGTCGTGTGTCCAAAGCTAGGCTGCGTGTCCACAAGAACGAGCCCCATGAACTTGCTGTGGTCCATCTTCTCGGAATCCGAAAAGCGCAGGTCCAGTTCGCGCACCATGGCCTGGTTTTCGGCGCGGTGGATGCGGCCCACGGTCGCAATGGTCGCGGCCATATTGAAGCCCTCTTCGATCAAGAGCTTCATGCCCACGGCTGCCCCCATGGCGTCAGGGTCCGGCGATCGGTGAGTCAAGATGAGAACGCGCTCGCTCCCGCTCTTGGCGCTCGCTTCGGCCAGGGTCTTGCGCAGTGCAGCTACCCGCTCGGACGCGGTGAGCTCAATCTGGCTGTCTTCGTTTTCCATAGCGCTATAGGGTAGCGCTTGGGGGCCAAAGAACCTAGAAACCCAGGTTGATCAGGGCCTGAACGCTGGAGAGGATCTCCGCGCGGCCGTGGCTCGCCTCGATCTCCAGCACATGGGCAGCCCCCTTCGGCGTGTACTCGGCCACCAGCTTAAAATCGACCTCGCCCAATCCAATAGGGAGCTCGTTCTTCGTGGCAGTGGCATCGTGCAGGTGGATTCCGGCCATGCGATTGCCAAAGCGGTCGAGCCAGTCGCCCTGGGCCGGCAAGCCTTGGCACTCGCGCATCTGAACCCGTCCCACATCGTGCCAGTACATGAGGCTGGGCAGGTCGTCAAGCAGCCAGCCCATAGCTTCAATGTTAAGGAGATCGTCAAGATGCTTGCCCGGCTCGATGCAGAAGGTCAGCTCCGGCATCTCCTTGGACAAGGTATGCAGGCCGCGGCAGAGGTGCTCGAGCTGCCTCTGGCCCTTGGCGTGGACCTCCTTGGCCATGGCTTGGATCTCCTTGGCGATGGGACTGTCGACGCCGTCCTCGCCAAGGCCTTCGCGCAGGACGCGGGCCTCGAGCTCGTCCGAGCGGTCCCCAAGATCGCGGTCGCCGATACGAGTTCCGCGCACAATGATGCGCGGGCACTGCCAGGCCTCGGCTAGGCGCAGGTGGCGACGCATGGAGTTCAGGGCGCGCTCGCGCTCGCCCTCGTCCTCGCTGGCCAACTTCCAGATGACCATGTCCCCGGTACGCTTGTCGCGGCAGCCCGCTACCATCGACACCAAGGTGGACTCCGTCTCCGAGCGAGACTCGCAGAGCCCATCCATGGTCACCGGTGCCGGGGACAGCCCCAACTCAAAGTGACGGAAGCCCATGGCGGCGCCAGCAAAAACCTGGTCTTCAATCTTGCCCAAACGGTCGCCAAAGCAGGTCGTTGAGAGCGTGTAGTTGTTGGGTATGGAGGGAGTAGCCATGGGGAATCTCGGGGGGGTCAGCGAACTCTACAATTTCGGGAGATCTAGGTGTCCGTCTGGAATGAAACTGGCCATAAATCCGAACGTAATCTGCGCTCTAGGCTGTTGCAAAGTGAATTCCGAGGGCTACTCTGTCGGCTTGCCGCACCCCACAAAACTCGATCCTGATGCGTTGCTGGCCCATTCTTACGCAAATAACGGGCCCCCGGTGCGATTCTAAAGCCGTACCTCACCGGTCGCGTCGCCCGCTCCGCAGGATCTGCGCCCGCCATGGTTTGGCGCTATAGCTTCGGCTCGTCCCCCATGGTGCGCGACCGCCAAACGGTAATCTCTACGGACCGCCTGGAGCAGAGACTCCGGGGCGAGCTCAAGGTCTTCTTTGAGGGGGCGGCTAGACCCGCACTTCGCCGGTCACCTGCTCGATGCCAGCGTAGCGCTCTAGCAGCGGGTCGACCTCGTCCTTGATGAACGCGGCGACCTGTTCGGGGGCGCGGCCGATGTGGCGCTCGGGGGACAAGATCTCATCGAACCGGTCGGCCATGCTGCCCATTAGCTCGTCTTGGGCGAGCAGCTCGCGGAAGGGATTCGGCTGGCCGTGGTGGATCGCCTCAGATGCCTTGTGGCTGATCTGGCGAAACGCCTCGTGCACATCCTGTCGGTCCATGCCGGCCTGTACCGCTTCCATCATCAGGGCCTCTGATGCGAGGAAGGGCAGGTCGGCGGCAAGGTGCGCCTCGAGAACGGACTCGTGCACCACCATGCCACTGGTCACATTCAGGTAGAGGTTCATCACCGCGTCCGTTGCCAGGAACATTTCGGCTACGGAAATACGGCGGTTGGCCGAGTCGTCCAGAGTGCGCTCAAACCACTGATTCGCGGCCGTATGGGCTAGGTTGTCTAGGCTGCTGATGACGTAGCGCGACAGAGAGCACATGCGCTCGGAGCGCATCGGGTTGCGCTTCCACGGCATGGCCGAGGAGCCGATCTGCTTCGACTCGAAGGGCTCTTCTACCTCGCGGCGACCGGACATCAGTCGCAGGTCCGTGGCGAACTTGTGGGCGGACTGGGCGATGCCCGACAGCACCTGGCCGACGCGAAAATCGAGGCGGCGGGGGTAGGTCTGCCCGGTGACACCGAAGACGCGCTCGAAGCCCATGGCCTTCGTCACGCGCATGTCGAGTTCGACTACCTTGTCGTGGTCGCCCTCAAACAGATTCAAAAACGAGGCCTGGGTACCGGTGGTTCCCTTCACACCGCGGAAGCGAATCATCGAAGCCGCGTGCTCGAGGTCATTGAGATCGTCCACCAGGTCCTGCAGCCAGAGGCACGCGCGCTTGCCCAGGGTCGTCGCTTGGGCGGGCTGGTAGTGGGTATAGCCGAGCACCGGTAGGCTGGCCCACTGCTCGGCAAAGTTACGCATCTGGCCGATCAGGGCGACCAGCTGGCCGCGGATGATGGCGATGCCGTCGCGCAGCAGGATCAGGTCCGTGTTGTCGCCAACAAAGCAGGAGGTCGCGCCAAGGTGAATGATGCCGCGCGCACCTGGGCACTGGTCACCCCAGGCGTGCACATGGGCCATCACATCGTGGCGCAGCTTGCTCTCGTACTCGGCCGCGGCAGCGAAGTTAATGTCGTCGGCCGTAGCCCTAAGCTCAGCCACCTGCTCGGCCGTAACGGGTAACCCCAGGTCGTGCTCGGCCTCGGCCAGAGCAATCCACAGCTTGCGCCAGGTGCTGAACTTCTTCCCGTTCGACCAGTTGTAGCGCATCGCCTCCGAGGCATAGCGGGTGGAGAGGGGGCTGACGTAGTTCGCTTGGTCCTGCTGAGACATGGCTAGAGGGGAGGTAGATGCTCGAATAGTTAGGGGAGGGGTATTCTAGCCCTTGGACTTGGCCGTTGGTTTGGCTACTTGGGAGTTGCTGTTTAGGATTCGGCGTATCCAAACTTGGGGGTCCTAGGACGTGTCCCGCGGAGCTCTAAGCCAAGGTCACGGTTAGCGGATGGAGTCCCGGATTTGGGCGGCAGCTTCCCGGTCTTGTCCGGTGAGTTCGAGGGCGGCCGCCTCGATAGCTGGGGAGTCGTCTCCGTACTCGGCTTGCAGCAAATCCGCGATGGCTTGTTGGTGGCGGGGCGATTTGTGTTGCGCGACTGCTTTTAGCTCAGCGTAGAAGCTGGTCAGCTCCTGAAGGAGGTGCTCGTCGCCGGACTCGCTGGACTGGAGGGTAGCTAGGTAGGCCAGGGTGGTCTCGAAGCGGGTGCGTTGATTTAGGGCGTTGTAGTGGCTTCGTTTGAGCTCGCCCTGGGCGGCCTGGTAGTCGCCGTTTTCCAGGTGGGCTTGGGCGGCGGCTAGGTGGTAGGGGTGGAGGTCTCCGGCAGTAAAGAACAGGTCGAGAGACATCTGCTCGGCCGCCTGGCTTTCGCCTGAGCCGAACAGCTTGGCCAGGTCCTCGTCCTTGGCAAAAGGCGATGCCGCCCAAGCCGCCAGGGCTTCGGATTCGCGGTCCAGCTCGCGAAGTAGGTCGAAGATGACGACAAAGTTCGAGCGCGGGGGCGTGGCTAGGGCGTCGTAGGACTTCTGGGCCCAGGCCAGGGCTGCGTTGAGGTCGTTGTTCTCGCGACAAGCCTGGACCAAGCCGACCATGAGGCGGCGCGAGGCGACTGGGTCGCTGGCGCCGGTCGCCACCATGCGCTTGCCAACCGCGTCCACGACAGTGGCTAAGGGCAGCTTGCCCTTGCCCTTCACCTGGAACGTGATCCGGCCGCTGGCGTCCTTCGCCATGGGCATGCCCAGGCGTAGGCCCTGACCGCCGCCGATGGCGTGCTCAAGGCTTGTGCGAGCACGCGAACCGTCGCCAGCCTCCAGGGCCGCATGGGCTGCCAACATCCACATGCGCGCCGTATCCAAGCCGCGGGGATCCAAAGCCAGGGCGCGGTCAATCGCCACGCCCGCCTTGCCGAACTGCCCCGCGCTCATCTGGGCTTCGGCCAGGGAATACCAACTCGCCGCGTGCAGTGGGCGTGCGTCGACGGCGGCCTTCCAGACGCCAATCTTCGCCTCGCGATCCTGGGTCTTCTGGTAGAGCTTTGCGAGAGCGCGGTCCCCTGCACCCGGGCGCACGTGTCCAAAGGGACCCGCGGCAAGCTCGAACTTGCTTTGAGCCTTTTGATAGGCCCCGTTATTTAGATCCGCGTTACCCGATGCCAGTAGAAAGAAGCCCAACAGCGTCGACCCCATGGCCGGCCACAGGAGCACGCCCAAGCAGGAATAGGTCGCTGTGCTCTCGGCGTGGCTCTCCCGGGCGGCTACCGTTCCTGAGAGACGTGAGGCGAGCACGCCCAGGCACACCCATACAAACATCGGCAGGAAGGAGACCTGGCTTTGGCCCAGGTCCAGTTGACTGCACAGGGCAAGCACGACGAGCGTGCTAACCAGGGCGGCGGGTAGAATCCGGCCGCTGCCCTTTTCGCGCAGGAGGACCCGACGGCCGAACTCGAAGATCCCTAGGCACCAGGCGATGAAGATGCCTAGGCCCACGAAGCCCGCCCCAGCGCTGGCGGCCAGTAAGATGTTGTGGGTGTGCAGGGTCTGGCTGGTGCCGTCGAAGTAGGACGGCTGCGCGTGGGTGGACAGGGCGTGGAAGCTGAGGGGGCCGACGCCAGTGATGGGCTCGGACAGGGTCGCATCCCAGGCCATCTTCCAGATGTGCCAGCGCTGGCCTAGGCCGGACTGGCTCTGGGCCATGGAATCTAGGCGGTCGCGCACGGGGTCGCCAAGGGGCGATGCGAAGAGCGCCAGACCCAGCACGGCGGCCACGGCGACTGCGGGCAAGACCCAGGCAAAGCGCTGCTTGGTGCGGAAGCGCAGCAGCACATAGAGAAATGCGGCGCCCACCGTGCCGGCCACGATGCTGGTCCGAGAGCCGGTCTGGTAGAGGGCGAAAGCAGTCCCAAGGAAGAGCGCTAGGCCCAAGACGCGCTGAGCACCCTTGCCGCCTTTCCCGGTGCGGCTCCAGGCCAAGGCCAGGGGCAGCCCCATGGCCAGAAGCGCGCCGCCAAGATTGGGGTGCAACCCCAGGACACGCAGCCTCGACCCCAAGACCACGGACCAGGGGTAACTACCGCTGGCTTCGATCGCGCCAACCGCAGCCTGGACTAGGGCGATCAACAGCCCGAGCATCAGGCCGCCTAGCAGGCAGGTCTCGCCCCGTCGATCGAGGCTGCGTACCATGGTCACCGCCAGCACGGCTGGGATCACCAGCCGTATGCCAACCCTTAGTCCGACGCCCTGGTCGTCCCCGAGGTAGCCCGCCAGGAGCCACCACAGGGGCAGGATCAAAAAGAGCGCACCGAGGAACCGGCCGAAGGCGCTACACCAGCGCTTCCAGAGTCCAAAGATGGACTCGCCCTGGGATAGGATCACCGCCACGAAGAGCAGCGCGCCGAGAACCAGGGCGAACCCGGGAACCAGGCTGCCGTGAAACAGCTTGCCATTGCCGGTGATCCAGATCCCAGCCATGGCCAGGGCCCGTTGGGGCAAGGTGAAGCGGCCGCCGGCCAGGGCGAATGCGGCCAGGGGCAGGGGCAGGATCAGGTATGGAATCCGCAGCAGCGGCCCTGCGCCGAAGTCTTTCGCCGAGGCAATCGCAGGCAGGTACGCCGTGCCCTCCATGCAGAGCACAAGCGCAAACAGCGCAAGTACTAGTCCTCCACCGAAGCCGCGCTTGTCCTCGACCTCGCCGCGGGCCAGGAACAGACTTGATGCACCCAGCAGAATGGCGAGTTCGACCAGAAACACGTTCGCGCTGGTCGGATCCGCGATGCGGCCGTGGCTCGCGGCCGCCCACGCCAAGGTGAGTGCACCAAAGAGAGAGCTCAGCCAGAGCGGAGGCGCAGTGGCCACCTTGGTTTCTCGACTCATTCGCCCGCCTCGTCGCTGTCGAGGTATCCCATGCGAGCGAGCTCTTCCCTAAGCTCTGCCGAGAGCTCGTGGTCGGCACGGAAGCCCTGTGTTGCTGGCAGCTGCTTGCGCTGCTCCTCTAGGCGTGCGATGTGCTCGGCGACCAAGGCGCGCTGTTCGGCGAACTCGTCTCCTTCATCAAAGGGCCCAATAGACACCCGTGGATTCTGTTCAAGGGGATCCGCCTTGAGGTCAAACACCTCGAGGCGCTGCTTCTCGTGGTCCCAGATCACCTTCGTGTCTCCGTCGCGCACACTGGTCATGTGGACGTTTCTATGGGCCAACTCAAGCTCCATAAAGTGCTGGCGACCGTCGTCACCAGTCTCCCAAAGAGGCCTCAGGCTGGGCCCGATCTCGTAGCTCGGCATGGGGACGTCGAGGAGATCGGCCACGGTCGAGAAGATGTCTTGCAATCCCGCGTTTCCCTCCACGCGCTCACCCGCGGGTAGGACGCCTGGCAGTCGCATCACCAAGGGGACCTGCACAGCCTCCTCGTATAAGGTGCGCTGGTGGCCGCGGTATCCGTGCTCGAAGAACTCGTCGCCGTGGTCTGCCGTGAATACGACCAGGGTGTCGTCCGTCAAATTGAGCGCCTCGAGCTTGGCGAGAAGCTCGCCAATGTGGTTGTCGGTGTAGCGAATTTCGGCGTCGTAGAGCGCGAGGATGTGGTCGAGATCCCGGGGCTTGGGCGAACGCGCAAGGGACAGGAAGTCCACCCCGGTCTGCTTGCCCCGATACTCCGGATCGAAGCTCTTTGCCAGGGCCTTCGGCGGCGTGTAATCGTAATGCGGGTCCCACCAATGCACGAACAGGAAGAAGGGCTCGTCTTGATCCACAGCATCTTCCAACCAGGCGCTGGACTCGTCCAACAGGGCCTGGCTGCTGAGGCCCGAGTGGGAGTCCTTGTGCAGATTGACCAGATCCTTGTTATCGCCTCTGGTGAGGGCCGCTTCGAAGGCGCCCTTAGGCAGGTCCTTGCCACTGCAGTTCTGGTAGGTCTCGAAGCCTGCCCCAAAGCCGAAGGCGGGGTGCAGATTTGGTCCAGAGTAGAAGCCGGCCGTCCGGAAGCCCTGGGCCTTGAGAGCCTCGGCCAGGGTCGTCAGCGCGGGATCCAGCCGGCGACTGTTGTCCGTGACCTGGTGTAGGGCCCCTGGCAACCCAGTCATCAGTGCCATGTGCGCGGGCAGGGTCCAGCAGGTAGTGCTCACCCCCTGCTCGAACAGGATGCCCTCGTCGGCGAGCTTTTGCAGGGCAGGCGTCGTCTGGACCTCGGGCTTGTGCTTGGGGGTGTAACCGTAGGGCGTCGTGTGATCTGCGCGCAGGCTATCGACCGAGATCAGCAGCAGGTTAGGACGGCCGGTCCTCGCCGCACCCGCGCCCGGATCTTCTTCCGAAGCACAGGCTGAGAGGGCCAGGGCCAGGGCGACGGTCGCGCACTTGTTTGGAAGGGGAGGCATGGGGGTAATCTAGCACATGATTGGGCGAGCTAGCCGAAGGTCGCGGCCAGGCCCGCCAAGCAGCAGACCAAGACGCCCCGAATTAGGCGCCGGTTCATCTGCTTGGGCGTGACGTCCTGGACTGCTGCGGTCGCGACCTTGAGGGTGATGAATGCGGCGCAGAAGTCGGTGAGTAGGTCATAGGGCGAGGCGTCTCGGCCAGCGATTGCGCCCTGGTGAAGCTCGTCCAAGACGGCATAAGCCACAACGCTCCAGAGCACGAGATGGAAGTGCTTGGGGTCTAAGCGCGACCACTTATGTCCCAGGTCACTGTCCGCCCGGGGTAGGGCGAGCGCGAGCCACAGGGCCAGCAGACCGTAGAGGGGAGCATGGGCCATGTTTGCGATCCAAGCCCAAAGGTAAGAGGGCTCAGAGGGTGGCGAGGAAAGGCTGGAGAGGTAGTAGATGCCGCCAGCCCAGGCCGTGGCTGTGGCAAACCAGAAGCTGCGCGGCAGCGCAACGGCAAGGCGACCAGAGCCGCGGATGATGACCAGGGAGCTGACGGCCATGCTAGGCGGCCCGGCTCACAGGGACTTGGTCGCCGAAAAGACCAAGCCACGGACGCCGCGATGGACCGAGAGCTCATCGGCCATGTCATGGATCAGGAATAGACCGCGGCCGCGCTCGGCTTCTAACTCGGCCAAGGCGTCGCCCGGTTTGCGGGCAAGAATCTGCTGGGCCTCGGCCAGGTCCCCGGCGCCTTGGTCTTCCACGGACAAGATCCAGGTCATCCCATCGAAGCTCATACGCAGCTCCATGCGAACGTCCTCCCCTAAGTCTTTGGTCTCCATGGCGCCGCCCCCACCGCCGTGGTCCACAGCGTTCGCCAGCAGCTCCGAGACCACCAGCATGAGGCAGTCGATCTCGCTATCGGCGATCTCGGCGGTCCGAGCGAAGGACTGGACCAGGCGCCGGCCCATAAGCACGGAGAAGTGCACGGCGGGCAGGTCAACGGACATTGTGATCGGAGCCACGTCCATCAGTCGGGGACCTCCACAAGCAAGGAGAGGTCCAACACTGGGGCGGAGTGGGTCAGTGCACCCACGGAGATCCGGTCGACGCCCGTGGCAGCAACGGCGTCGACGTCGGCAAGCCCCATGCCACCGGAGGCCTCGAGCTCGACCTGACGCTCGCCAACTTCGGCCCGCAGGATCGGCACTAGGCGCGTCATCTCCTCAGAGCTCATGTTGTCTAACAAGACCACATCTGCACCGCCGCGAATCGCACCCCTGGCCTCTTGTTCGTTGCGCGCTTCCGAAGTGATCGGAACGTCGCTACCCAGCCGGCCGCGTACCTCGCGGGTCAGCGTCTCCAGGTCTCGTCCCGCCAGGTCCAAGTGATTGTCCTTGATCATGGCCTCGTCATAGAGGCCGACCCGGTGGTTAGCGCCCCCCCCACAGACCACGGCATACTTCTGCAGAGATCGCAGAAAGGGCACGGTCTTGCGCGTATCGAGAATGCGAGCGCGCCCGGCTGCCAACTTGACGTAGGCCGAGGTCAAGGTCGCGACACCCGAGAGCTGCTGAAGGAAGTTCAGCGCCGTTCGCTCGGCTACAAGCACGGCTCTGGCATCACCCACGACCTCGGCGACCCGGTCACCGATACCGACGGACTGGCCATCGGCTTTGAGCAGTCTAATGGTAGCGGACTCATCGCAGACCAAGAAGGCCTCCCGGAAGAGCTCCAATCCCGCTAGGACGCCGTCGCCCTTAGCTACTAACTTCGCCAAGACCCGGGAGCCGGGCGGAACGGCGGTACTCGAGGTCAGGTCGCCATCTCCGAGGTCCTCTTCAATGGCAAGCGCGACAAGACGCCGCAACTGATCGGCTCCGAGCAAGTCGGTCAGGGATTCGGTGCTGGGCTTAGCAATGGGGGCTGTCATGGCAGGGCAAAGTGTACCTGCTCTGGCCCAAGATCACAGTCCCCAAGCACGCCCTCAGCCCCGAATGCCGCTCTCGTGACTGCGGCCGCGAAGTCGGCGGCCGAATCCGGACGGCCCTTAGTGGTGGATACTAGTTCCCGGAACGATCGACTTCCTACCCCTTTCCGGACCCAGGCGCAGGGTTGCCGCCAAGACCGGTCCGTGGTTCGAAACGCGAGCCCCACGCGACCTTAAGGACGACGACTAAGGAGTGGCCCGGCGCTCCCCCACAAAGATGCGCGCGGCCGCTGCCGTCTTCTCGCCGATCCCCCGCACACTCTCGAGGTCAAAATCACCATCGGCCGGATCGTGCTGCCAGCGGGCCTCTACCACATCCACGGCGCGCTTCTCCCCGATGCCCGGTAAGGCTTGCAGTTCCCGGGCGGACATCGCGTCTAGATCCCAATCAATTGCCACGGACTCGACCAACGCTTTGGGGTCGCCAATGGCCCTCTCTAGGCTGCCGCGTTGCCAGATTGCGGTCCCGGCACTTGCCGCCATCCAGCCCACTAAGACCCAAGCCCACAGGGGCACACTCCCAATCATTGCGCTGTTCTTCATGCGACAAGGACGGGCAGATCCTTCCTTGGTGACACAAAAGCTTGGGGCAATCTCTGGGCCTCGCCACCGGGCGACTTGCAAGTCCAGGAGCATGCCCGCGGACTCGGGCACCGCACTCATCGGCAAGAGGTCGCTTGCCGCCGCGCATGCGCCTTACAAGGACTGCAACACTGGGTCCATATGAGCGCCGTTTATCGCCTTCCACCACACGCCCCACAGGATGTCCTTGCTTTAGTGGTGTACCCAGAGAGGGAGCCCTCTTCCCTCAATAGTTAAACAACTCACCCATGCCGATCGGCCGCCCGAGCAGCGCGGCCATGGCCTGGTGCACCTTGTTCTTCGTATTCGGAGTCAGGCGGCGCCCGCGCCGGGCGCGCCCCACCATCTTATGGGTCAGCTGCAGGGACGAGGCCGAGACAAGGTCCGAGGACTTGTACCCGTTTTCATCCATCACGCCAGCGAGGGGCTGCTCGCCAAGATTGCGCTCGAGCTCCGGCTTTGCGCCCCCGGACTCAGGTTCCTTTTCCATAGTTAGCATCTTACTCGATCAGCGGGCCATCACCACAAGCATCGCTAGGTCAAGTGCGGCGGGGTCACCTTATGCCTGTGGCGCAGCTCGGGAGCCGAATCACACCGCTCGGCCTAATCGCCGCGACTGCCTGCACAGCAAGCAGGCCTGTTTGATCGGACTCTATGGGGCTTGTTGGCCTATTCGATCTCGGCGAGCTCCTTTCCGCAAGCCCTACAGAACATGGCATTCGGCGCGTGTCCGGCCTCACGGCAGTTCGTGCAATTACGCCGATCACGGTGGGCTGTCACGGTCATCTCGGCAGTCACGATCCCAGTCGGAATCGCGATGATTCCATAGCCCATGACCATCACCAAGACGGCAACGAATTGCCCCAAAGGCGTGTGCGGGGTAACGTCGCCATAGCCCACGGTCGTCAGGGTGACAACGGCCCAATAGACTCCCCGCGGAATGCTGTCGAAGCCGTTCGCCTCGCCCTCGATTAAGTACATCAAAGATCCGAGCACTACGGTGAGCGTAAAGACAGCAAACAGGAACACGGTGATCTTACGGCGGCTCGCCACGAGGGAGCGCATCAGCACATTCGCCTCGCGCACATGGGCCGCGAGCTTAAGCACCCGGAACGCGCGCAGGATACGCAGCACGCGGATCACCGCCAAGATGCGCGCGGCGGGAAACAAAACCACCAGGTAGGTCGGCAGGGTCGAGAGCAGATCCACGATGCCGAAGAAGCTGCGGGCGTAGCGCAGCGGGCTCCGGGCGCAGTAAAGTCGCGCCAAATACTCGATTGTAAATAGGATCGTCAAGATCCACTCCCCGACCCAGAGCTCGGTCCCCCACTCGCTCGCGATCGGCTTGACGCTCTCCAACATCACCAGCACGACGCTGGTCAGGATCGCGCCGATCAACCAAACGTCAAAGGCCCTCCCTGCGCGAGTATCCGCAAGGAAGATCACCTGCCACATTCGCGCCCGTAGACTGCCATCGCCGGGGGTGAAGCGCTCCCCTGGTGCTGGGGTTGAAGTCGATCCAGAGCTAGGGCCCCTATTCGAGCTGCTATGATCAGAGTCCAGTTGGTTTTTCGACGAGTTCATTGTGTGTGGGCCGTAGCCTTTGCAGCATCCAGTTAATCCGCTCGACCTTTTGAATGCAATGACTAACTCAAACCGCGAATTCGACATCGTGCTGCAAGGCGCCACAGGGTTCACCGGGCGCCTCGCTGCAAAGGAGCTCGTCCGTCGCAGCTCTGGCGGGCTGCGCGTGGCCGTCGCGGGCCGCAACGAGACCAAAGTGACGGCCCTAGCCGAGGAGCTTGGCGTGCCGGGCATCGTCGCCGACGGGCTCGACGCAGCGGCTACCTGTGCCCTAGCCGCCCGGGCCCGGGTCGTACTGTCCTGCGCCGGGCCCTTCGCCCTCTATGGCGACCAGCTCGTGGCTTCCTGCGCCGCAGCGGGCACCCACTACGCCGATCTGACCGGCGAGCTGCCCTGGATCACGCGCATCATCGAGCGCCACCACGAGTCCTGCACCGCCTCGGGGACGACCCTGATTCCCTGCTCCGGTTTCGACTCGGTGCCCACAGATATCGCCGTGCACTCCATCGCGTCTGAGCTCGACAACCTCGGCCAGTCGCCCTCGCGGATCCGGGGCTTCTTTCGTATCCGCGGCGGGCTCAACGGAGGCACCCTACACTCGGGGATCGCCCTCGGGGAGTCCGGCGAGATGGCCTTTCAGAGCCCCGATGGCAACGCTTCCCCTGCCCCCAGTACCGAGCGCGAACCCAAGGTCTTTCCTATCCCGAGCCAACAGCGCTGGGCCGCGCCGTTTCTCATGGCGCCCGTCAACGAGTGGGTCACGCGCCGCTCAAGCAAGCTGCTCGGCAAGACCGGCGGAGCCTATCCATTCCACTATACCGAGCACCTCTCCGAACGCCGCTGGCACCGGGCCAAGTTCATGTCAGGACTACTGACCCTCTCGGACGCAATGCTTTCATCCGCCACGGGCCGCAGCCTACTGCGCACCTTTGGCCCCAAGCCCGGCCAAGGCCCCAGCGAAAAGAGCATCGCCGCGGGCTTCGCCAGGCTGGTTTTGATCGCGGGCGACCTAGACGAGCCGACCATGACAAGACAGTGGGATTGGAGCGGCGATCCGTCGAACCTGATCACGATCCGCTGCCTTGTCCAAACCGGTCTAGCCCTGGCCAACGGCGAGGCCACGCGAGGCGGGGTCCTTACGCCCGTGGCCGCCCTCGGCAACAACCTTAGGCGGCGCCTGTTGGAATCTGGCGCGGTCACGACGTCTGGCGATTAGGCAGTTGAGTCTGTGATTTAGGCTTGTCCAAACGAGCCAATAAGGTCCGGGCGCAGCTTCGAATGTGGATCGTGACCTGTGCGGGACGACGCTTCGGGCTCGCTCCAAGAGGTACTGGAGAGTAGTGCGCACTGGGCCGCGCTTGATCCGGTGTGCTTGACCTAAAAGGAGACGTGACAGGGCGTCAAGATGCCCCAAGGCCGCACTGACACGATGGTGCCGGTCGAGACTTGGGGCCGACTTCTAGGCCATGCGCAGGGACACGGCGGCTCCCGCGGCTAGGCGCAGGCCGAGGCCCCTTGGGTGTTGGGAGTCGACGCGCTGTTGCACGTTGGCAAAAATGCCGAAGAAGGCGTCAGCGGCTACGCAATCGGGAGCGTGCAAGACCAGTGGCCGGCGCTGATTCACGCTGTCGAACACGCTGCGGTCCTCGGGCACCCAGCCGATCCACTCCGGCGCGAAGCCAAGGAAGCGCTTGGACACGTTGGCGATGCGCGCGGCGGCGGCCGCGGCCTCGGCCTCGTCCTGTGCGCGGTTGATCAGCAGCATCGGAGGCGCGTCGCCCCGACGCTTGCCCAGCACCTTAAGGAATGCGTAGGCATCGGTCATGGCAGTCAGGTCAGGGGTCGTGACGATCAAGAGCGAGTCCGAGGCCCGGGCAAAGCCCAGGGTCGTCTCGGAGATGCCCGCGCCGCAGTCTGCGATCACGTAACTGTAGTCGCGCTCGAGGTTCGCCAGATTGTCGCCTAGGGCCGCAAGGTCCGGCACGCTCAGGGCAGCCAGGCGCGCAACGCCTGAACCGCCAGCGATCAGGTCTAGGTTCTCCTCGCAGCGATGGACGATGCTATCTAGGCTCTGGTTTCCTCCGAGCACGTCTCCGAGGGTGTGCTTTGGTGCGGATCCCTGCAGGATGTGCGCGTTGCCCACGCCTAGGTCGGCGTCAAACAGCAGCGTGCGGGCGTGGCGGGAAAAGAGCCTCGCCAAGGACGCTGAGGTCACCGACTTGCCCGTACCGCCCTTACCGCTGACCACGCACAGGGACCGGGCGCGCACGGCTCCAATCCAAGGCTCTTCCTTGCCGTGCTCAGGCGGGTAGGGCATGGAAATGGGGGCCGAGGCTGGACGTCTTGGGGGATCCTGGCGACCGCGGAGGCCCGCAAGGTCGAGGATCTTTCGCATTGGGAAGTGTCCCATGGGGGCGATCGCTCCGATCTGCCCACTCTATCGGCCCAAGATGGCCACTGCTGGCCCAAGTCATGGCCAAAGTTGGCTCAACTACCCACGAATGGGAGGACAGCAATAGGGAATCAGTCCTGGAAGGCTGCGATCTCCTCGGCGGAGAGCAGGGGTTCGCCCATGGGCGGCGAGACCTCGATCACCTCTTCGGCGTCGTTGAGAAGCCCAAGCAGGCGAACATAGGCCGTAAAGGCCTCTTCCACGAGGCTCTCTACGGCGATGGTGTCCTCGAGCACCAGCGGCGGGCCGCTGGGCAGGACGCGGCCGATAATGCGGTCGCTGCGCAGGTCGATGCGCAGGAAGTCGCGGCCGTTGAAGGACCACTTGCCACCGGCTTCGGTGAAATAGACGTCAAACTCCGAGTCCATGCGCTGCATGCGGGCAAGCAGCACCTCCGCGACGTCCCGGGCGGGCGCCCCAAGGCTGTGCAGGAACTCCTCCGGGGCGATCTCGAGGGTCTGGGGTTGGTCCATGGCTGCAGCTCCTTCGACATGGCCGGACTCTACCGGCACGAGGTAGGTCTGCTGGCCGCGCATCGAACTGAGGCTCTGGAGCTCAAACAGCTCGAAGCCCGAGCGCAGTACCGCGAGGCGAGCGCGCAGCCGTGGATTGAAGCTCTCCATAACCAGAGCCAAGCGGACAGGCAGGCCGGCGGTTCGGTCCAATACATCCATGTGGCGCGCAATGAGGTCCCCGTGGTGCTCCGCGATGACGGCCAGGTCCAGGGCCTCGGCGCTGGCGGTGTTTAGGTTGTCGTCAAGCAAGAGCACCAGGACCAAGCGGCCATCGCCATCGATACCGGCGAAGTCCACACGCCCGGCGCCAGCGAAAGTGAGCTCGCGATCCAAGATCGCTAAACCATCGATCGAAGTGGCCAGGCTAGCTTCGAGGGCCTCGAGAACGCCCGAAGTGCTGGGCTCGTATACGGATTCATCCGACACGTCCTCCACGGCGCCATAGGCGGCCGCATCAGTTCGCATTTCAGGGGCAGCTGGCTGGCCCTGTGTGCCAAATGGGTTGTCTTGGTTGTCCATCCAATCGGGTCGGCCAAGGGCCGGTGATTCCATTGGAAGTCGCTTTCTCCTAAAGGGCAAGCCATCGCCCCACCTTTATTAGGACGGATTTCCGCGATCCAAGAGTTATGTCAGCCCGACCATGATCTCGGGTTGAATTGTTGGGATCCGAATGCCGCCTCGCCCCCATGGCTCCCGTAGACTGCCGAGTCTTCCTACGCCGCCGTCCTTTCCATTTACCCGCTTACTTCGCGGTGCCCAATTAATCCATGAAGCTGCTGCTCGAGTTGGGGCCCTTGGTGCTCTTCTTCATCGCCACTAAGGTCTTTGGAAACGAAGTCGAGGGCGTCGTCAAGGCGACGAGCCTCTTTATGGTCGCCCTGGTAATCGCTCTGCCGATCAGCTGGAAGACCGAGGGCAAGCTGCCTGTGGTGCCCCTGATCACCGCGGCTTTTGTGCTGTTCTTCGGCGGCCTGACCGTCTACTTCGGAGACGGCAAGTTCATCCAGATCAAACCCACGGCCGTAAGCATCTTCTTCTTCGTGATTCTCATTGGCGGGCTCCTGAGGGGCAAGCTCTTGATCAAGTCGCTGCTCGGCGAGGTGATGAAGCTCGAGGATGAGGGCTGGCACATCATGACCAAGCGCTGGGCGGGCTTCTTCCTTGCCCTGGCGGTAATCAACGAGCTTGTTCGACACAATCTCACCTGGGACCAGTGGGTCGCGTTCAAGACCTTCGGCATCCTGCCCCTGTCCCTGATCTTCGGCATGAGCCAAGCAGGCGTGCTGCAGCGCTACGAGATTGCAAGCGAGGGCGAAGAGACGGCGGACTAGCGCGTCAGCCGCGCCAGCTCGCGCCGGCGCACATAAGCAAAGGCCAAGGCCAGGGCGTCGGTCGCATCGATCTCAAGTTCCAAACCGTCCATCTTTAGGAGCTTCGGCAGCACCGCGGCCACCTGCTCCTTGGCCGCGAGTCCATTCCCCGTCACGCACTTCTTCGCCTCGGACGGCGACACCTCGTGCACCTCGGCCCCGTAGTTGTAGCTCGAGGCGATCGCCAAGCCACGCGCCTCGCCTAGGCGAATTGCCGTGCGCGGGTTCTGGTGCGTGAAGGCCTGCTCGATGGCGACAAAGCTGGGGCGCGTCAGGTGGTAGAGGTCCTGCAAGCCGGCCAGCATGTGCCCCAAGCGGCGCTCAATCGTCCAACGCGCGTTGGCCTTCAGCACTCCCGCCGTGAGAAAGCGCGGACCGTCCGGCGCGAGAACCAAGGCACCGTAGCCAAGTACGACCGTGCCCGGGTCGATGCCTAAGACGATCTCCACCTGCAACCCATCGGGCACCAAGCACCGCGGAGCCGTCGCCTTGGCCGCGTCTTGGGCTGGATCGATCCCGGGTTTCGGTTGCGATGGCGTGTCCATAACAGCAACCTACACGGCCCGGCATCAAATGTCAGGGTCCACGGGACTCATCCCGAGAGAAAACTCCCTCGTACTACCCAGCTTCTGCATCACCGCATTTGATGAGCGACTCCCCCACATCCGGCCACGAGGACACCCACATCCTGCAGCCCCTGGGCCCCAAGGTCTCCGCCGCCGTTGTGATCGTCGCCGCTGGCAATTCCACGCGCATGGGGCTTGCAGAGGGCGAGCGCAAGCCGCAGCTCTTGCTCGAGGGCCTGCCAATCCTTGAGCGTACCTGCGCCCTGTTCAACAGCATCGACGAGGTCAGCGAGATCATCCTGGTCGCCTTCGAGGACGACATTCCGACCTTTGAGCAGTGGACCGTAGACAAGCCTGCCCTAGACAAGGTGCGCGTGATCATTCCCGGTGGCGCCCAGCGCGCGGACTCCGTGCGCGCGGGCGTCTTTTGGTGCAGCTTCGACCTGGACGTGATCGCCGTACACGATGGCGCGCGCCCCCTAACGGATCCCGCCGTCGTTCTCGCTGCCCTGCACACGGCCCGGACCAAGGGCGCGGCCCTAGTCGCGGCTCCCGTCCACGACACGATCAAGGAGAGCGACAACGGCCGCACTGCCGCGCGCACCCTCGATCGGTCGAGGCTCTGGGCCGCCCAGACACCCCAGGTCTTCGACGCCAAGCGCCTGCGCGAGCTCGTCAAGCTAGCTGCCGAAGAAAGATTCTGCCCCACGGACGACGCCGCTCTGTGGGAGCGCTATGAGAAGGCTATTTCCCTGGTGCCTAGCGATGCATCGAACCTGAAGATCACGACGCCTGCGGACCTGGCTATTGCGAGCGCGATCTTGCGGGCGCGCCGGGAGTGATGCATTTTGTCTGGCTGCGTATCACTGCTACTTCGAGATCAAACAGACCGCTTGTACCGCGACCCCCGTGCCCCCGGCCAAGGCGCCCATGCCTTCCAGGGTCTTGCCCTTGATGTTCACGTCGGCGGGGTCCAGGCCGACCAGTCCGCCGATGCGCGCGCGCAGCTCGGCGCGGCGAGGCGCGATACGCGGGCCCTCGGTGGCGATCACCACGTCTAGGTTCACGGGGCTCCAGCCCTTGTCGCCCAAGCGGCGCACGACTTCGGCAAGCAAAGCTGCGCTATCGGCGCCCTTCCACTCGGCATCCGTATCCGGAAACAGCGTGCCTAGATCGTCCAGACCCGCGGCCCCAAGCAGCGCGTCCGAGATCGCGTGCAGCACCACGTCCCCGTCCGAGTGCCCCATCGGCCCCTTTGGATGGTCGAAGGTGACGCCACCTAAAATACACGCACGGCCCTCTTCAAGCCTGTGCAGATCAAAACCCAAACCTACGCGAATGTTCATGGCTCCACTTTAGCGAGTCCAGGCGCTAAGGTGGTCCCATGAACATTCGAATGACCCTGTCTTCCCTCGCGCTCACCATCCTCGCCACGCTTGCCTTCCAAGACGGCCCGGACGCTGCTCCCCTCGACCGCGCCGTAGCCACCGAAAGCGAAGCCGACCTACGGCCGATCACGGTCATTGCCCTACGCCACGCCGAGAAGGGCAAGGACGATCCCCGGGATCCAGGTCTCGCCGAAGCTGGCACCGCCCGCGCTCAAGAGCTAAGAGCCATGCTCGCCCACGCCGGCGTCACGCACATCTTCGCCACGAACTACCGCCGGACCCAGGACACCATCGCGCCCCTCGTCGCCGCCACGGGAGTCGAGGTCGTCGCCTACAACCCTCAGGACATCACCGGCTTCGCCGCTAGCATGGCGCGCCTAGCCCCTGGATCTGTCGCCGTCGTTGCGGGCCACTCGAACACGACACCCGACCTGGTCAAGGCACTCGGCGGCCAGGCCGGCGACCTCACCTCGATGCGCGGCATGCAGGTGATCCCCGAAGAGGAGTACAACCGACTCTACGTGCTCACCCTACCTTCGCCCGAGCACAAGATCCCGGCCCCCGTCACGACCCTGCAGCTGCGTTACGGCGAGTAGCTTAGTCGCCTCCGCTGTTACGCCTTCAGACCGTAGGGACCAGCCGGTCGTATCGCCCTGAGTGATCCCCCCACTTTTCTACAATACCCATGTCCATCCTCCGCCTCTTTCTAATCGCCACTGCCCTAGCCGCCAGTGCTTGTGGCAGCCTCTCCAACCAGACGAATTCAGCGCGGCCGATAGGTCCCCCGAACATCGTCGTGATCTTCACCGACGACCAGGGCTGGGCGGACATTGGTGTTCAGGGCGCCGAGGGTTTCGAGACGCCGCACATCGACCGGTTGGCGGCCGAGGGCGCGCGCTTCACGGACTTCTACGTGGCCCAGCCCGTGTGCTCGGCTTCGCGCATTGCGCTATTGACGGGTTGCTACCCGAACCGACTAGGCATGCACGGTGCCATCGGTCCTAGCCATGACCACGGCATCCACGAGGACGAGACCACCCTGGCCGAGCTGTGTAGGCAGCGCGGTTACGCGACGGGCATGTTTGGCAAGTGGCATCTGGGTTACCAGGAGCAATTCCTGCCGGCGAACCACGGCTTCGACGAGTCCTATGGCATCCCCTACTCCAATGACATGTGGCCCTGGCATCCGGCCTATGCGCACTTCTCCGATCCTGTGGAGAAGCGCAAGCGCGGCTACCCGGACCTGTTCACCTTTGAGGGTGCAGAGATCGCCGATCCCGAAGTGACCGGCGAGGACCAGATGCGCTTTACCACGGACTTCGGTGACCGTGCCGCAGCGTTCGTACGCGCAAACCAGGACCAGCCCTTCTTCCTCTATCTCGCAAATCCAATGCCCCACGTGCCCCTATTCACGGCGGAGTCCTCCGTGGGTCGCAGTGAGCAGGGCGCCTATGGTGACGTCATCGAAGAGGTCGACGACTCCGTCGGAAAGGTTCTTGCAGCCCTAGACGAGGCGGGCATCGCGGACAATACCCTGGTCATCTACGCATCGGATAACGGACCCTGGCTAAACTACGGCGACCACGCTGGCAGCGTCGGCCCCCTGCGCGAAGGCAAGGGCACAACCTTCGAGGGTGGCGTGCGCGTGCCCTGTGTCGTGCGCTTCCCAGGACGCGTCCCGGCGGGGCTGGTCAGCGCGACTCCGTGGATGACTATCGACGTTTTCCCGACCATCGCAAAGCTGATCGGCGCGGAGCTACCCAAGCTCAAACTCGACGGCCGCGATGCCATGGCGACGATGAGAGGATCCGATCAGTCGCCCCAGGAGACCTACTACTTCTACTACCACAAGAACAACCTCGAGGCCGTGCGGCAGGGCAAATGGAAGCTGCACTTCCCCCACGGCTATCGCTCCATGGTTGATCAGGTGCCCGGCTCGGGAGGGACACCGGGCCAATACAACTGGAACGCCAAGACCGAGCTCGCTCTGTTCAACCTAGAGCAAGATATCGGCGAGTCAAACAACCTTGCCGCCGATTTCCCCGAGGTGGTCGCCGCACTCAGCGCCCTGGGCGACGACATGCGCCATCAGCTTGGTGACGAGCTGACTGAGATCGTGGGCACTGAGCAGCGCGAGCCCGGCCGGGTTCCGGCAGATTAGATATGCACTTGGACACGAAGAGGGGCCCTGACTCGGATCGAGTCAGGGCCCCTCTTTTTCTTGCGCTGACTAGGCCAGCGAAGGGATTTGGGCAGCTCTACAGGCCGACGACTTCTGCGTTGGTCAGGGCATCATTGGCGAAGCCGATGAAGTTGGTCATCAGGTAATCCTGGAGCACCATACTGCGCATGGTCGGGTCCGTAAGCTGGACCTGCTTCTTTGGGTTCGGACGACCGTCGACGCGAGTGAAGTAGTAACCGAACTTGCCGAGGAACGGGCCATCGATGGTGCCGATCTCTTGGTCGTAGTAGACCATGTCCGTGATCAGGTATCCGTCGATGAAGCCCGTGTACTCGGACTCGTTCAACTGCTGCATCAGGCGGTTGCGATGGATCGGACCGAAGCGGCCCTTGTTCTTCATATCCGTCTGTGCAGGTGCCATAGCTCCCTGCTGGGTCGGGGGATCGAAGAACTCAGAGTTCGCTTCCAAGAGCTCGTCCCACTTCTCGCCGCCGCTCTCATTGAGCTGCTCAGCAATCTCCATAGCCTTGGCCTCGGCGAATTCCCAACCGTTGTCCTTCCAGTCGTTGCGCGGGTAATCGAAAGCCGAGACCAGCAGGATCTGGCAGTCCACATCACCCAGACCCAACATGCGACCTGCGCGGGGCAGCCAATCCGCCAGGGTCTCGTCCGTAAGGCTGTCACCGAGCATCTTCTCGTAGCTCTTCACGCCGCGGAAGATCGTCTCGTAGACGTCCATGGTCGGGTATCGCTTCAGGGACAGGGTCACCATCTTAATATTGAAAGGTGAGTCCGCGCCCACCGCTTCCTCGGCGGCGTAGAGGGGATCGAACTCCTCGTCTGTGAGCCATGCGCCCTTGGCCTGGAGGGACTGGCGTGTCGCCTCGAGGCGAGCTAGGTAGAGGCGCGTGCGGAAGACGTCCTCGGGGTGGAGGGTCTTGGCGACCTCTGCGTAGACATCCTTCGTCAGGGTCTCCTGCCCGTTGACGCGCTGGACGACACCGGCGGGCAGGCCGTCAGATGCGGTCTCGATCGTAGCTGTCTCCATCAGACCCTGGATCACGACGTTGCGCATGATGCCGCGGAACATACCCTGGTCCGCAGCGGCGGGGGCTACGTTACCCTCGGCATCGACGCGGGCGAGGTACTGCTCGGTCATCTTCTCGATCGCCTCTGCACCGAGCGCCTTTTGAAGGGCCGCGGCCGAAGAGGGGGGCCACTCAGCGGGGTTTTCCGGCAGGAAGACTAGGTCAAAGCGCTTGGTCTGGGTCATGCGGCTCGCCAGGCTCTCCAAGTCCAGGTCGTTCGCCGCAAGCACGTCCTCGATGGACTCGTCTGGGTACTGGGCCTTGATCTGGCTAACGGCCAGGTCGATGCTGGCCTTGATCTCCTCGGGGGAGAGTTCGAAGTCCTCGGCAAGCTCGCCCTGCTCGATGCGCATCTTGACCTCGGCAGCGATCAAGAGGTCCAGCATGCGGCTGTCCACGATCATACGGCCCTCAGTCTGCACCAGCTGGGTGCGCACCTGGGCCGGGGTGATGTCAACGCCATTGACGGAGAGCGGCTGGTCGATAGCAGCCTCGACACGCTTAAGCTGCTCGGCCTCGGTCCAGAGGCGGGCGCCGCTGCGATCGGCGGCCGGTGCCTTGGCGACGGGGACCGCGGGGGCCTGGACTACGGCGGGAGTGGCGGTCGTCGGGGCGGCTTCCTGGACACCTGCGGGCCGGGATTCCTGAGCGATACCGGCGCTGGACATCAGGACCGAAGCTAGGGCAATGTGGTAGAAAGAGAACTTCATCTGGTAGAGGCGAATGACGATTTTGGAATGTACAGAGGTGCCATCGAACATCTCAAACGGGATGCTGATCGCGAGCTTTGGAGCGGAATGCTAGCATGGAGAGAGCAACATGGCTGGCAGAAGACAAAACCCAAGCCCTTTTAAGGGGGCTACCCAAGCGACGCGACTCGGATCTACGGATCGCAAGGCAGCTTGCGTAGCGCTGATTACTGCTTCCTTATGCCTAATGGGCTGCAAGGAAGAGCTCGCCCGGCCCGAAACAAGTGTCCAGGCACCAAAGACCGACGAAAGGACCTGGCCCGAGGGTGCGGTCTTGGCCGTCGGCGGGATGCCCATTTTCCAGAGCGATGTCGACCAGACCGCCGCATCGGTGAAGCTGCTGTACCCCGGAAACACCCTGCCCAGCCTCAGGCGCAAGGCACTCACCAACGTCCACCTGAACCGAGCCACCCTGGCGAGCCTGTTCCCCGAACAGCGGGACCAGGCGCGGCTCGCGGCCCAAGTTGCCCTGGACGACCTCGCCAAACCCGGCGCGCCGCCCCCTAAGGTCCTCACCGGCAGCTGGAGCGAGCTTAGCCTAGAAGTCTGGGGCGAGGTGCGGACCCTTGAGCCGGGCGCGATCCACGGCCCCGTCGAGCTCTCCGGCCGCTGGGCACTGGTGCGGCTTGACTCCCTCAGCCCAGGCCTTGTGCCCGCCGCCGACCTCTTCACCGTGTCCCTGTTCGAGTTCGGCTATGTCCCCATGACCTTCGACCCCCGGACCTTGACGAGCGCTCAATCCGAGCTCACCATCCTTGACCCTGCTTGGGAATCCGTCGTGCCGGCTGCATGGGGCAAGTCCCTTCCCAGCGGTTGGTACGCCGGCCCCAAATAAGCACCATGATCACTGCCCTCTTCCTTACCGTTCTCGCGTCGCCAGCCCATTTTGAAGCCCCGGTCCAGCTCCTTGTTCCGATGCAAGACGGCACCGAAGAGGCTGCGGACGAGAAGCAGCCCAAGCGCGCCGAGATTTGGCCCGAGGTCAGAAAGGACCAAAAGAAGGACCTTAAGACCGAGATCTTGCGCCTGCGTAAGGCCGGCACCGAAGGCATGGCCATCGGCGGACGCGATGCCCTGATCAAGCTGGGCGCCGTGGCAGCGCCGGACCTGATCAAGGCCCTCGGTAAGGAGCGCGACGAAGACGCCCGGAAGCGCATCGTCGAAGTGCTGGATTCCATCACCGGCTGGGAGCACACGCGACTCTTGGCCGAGCGCTTCGGGGACCGCTCGGAGCACGTGCGCCTGTTCACCCTGCGCCGAGCGGCCGCTTTCCCCGACGAAGGCATCCGCCAGGCCGCAGTCGCCGCCCTGGCCGCCGCGGAGAAGCGCATCGACACGAAGAACGAGGTCAAGCACGAGGCCTACTACGCCGCCCTGGCTGTGGTGTCCTCGGGCGACTTGGCCGCGCTCGACATCCTATCCAAGCGCGCGGAAAAACTCTGGGCCGGTAGCGGTGCCGAGATCCGAATCGCCGTCGAGGCCGTCCGCGGCGACGAGGCCACCGAGGTCCTGGCCAAGCAGATCGCAGACGGCAAGCGCAAGCAGAAGGTCGCGGCCCTGCGCCTGCTGGCCGGCTGTGGCAGCTCCGAGCGCGGCAAGGCCCTGGCGAAGAAGAGCCTCTCGGACTCGGACAACTCGATCCGGGTGGCCGCGATCAACGCCATGCGCGGCATCGTGGACGGCGACCTGCCCATTGACAAGCTGAGCGTCTTTGAGGCGGTCGAGCTCGCCAACCAGTGGAAGAGCCGGTAAAGGCCCGCGTAGAGCTCCAAAGATAAAAATGTCCCCTAACAAGATTCTCTCCCTGGGCCTTTTGGCGGCCCTGGCGTCCATGGCGCCGGCTGACAAGGACAAGAAGAACGAGCCCACCAACTGCACGGTCTGCGAGGGCCTGCCCGAGGTGATGACCGCCGGCGGGATCCTCTCCCATGGTGGCTTTGCCTTTGGACGTTCGGACACAGACGGCATCGACGAGTTCCACGGCAACCTGGATATCCGCTGGATCGAGACAGAGCACTTCGAAATTGGCTACGCCGGTCCGTCGTACAAGGTCACCGCGAAAGAGCGCAAGACGATCCAGGCCGAGCTCGCCGCTTTGGCCGAGTTCTTCCCCGAGGTCAAGCCCAAGAAGTCCCAGATCGATCCGTGGCTACGCGCGCACTTGTTTGCCGTTCGCTGCGAGCAGATCTACGCTGATTTTATGGAGATCATGCAGGTTACGGGCGACGAGTTCCCGGATGGCGAATCCCAGTGGCTTGGCACCGGGCCCTACTGGGGCGAGGGGCCGTACTTGGGCCAGAAAGGTAAATACGAGCTCTTGATCATGCCTTCGGAAGGCGACCTTGTCGCCTACCTCTCCGAGCAGTTCGGTGTCCAGTCCAAGAAGACCAACCGCTGGAACGTGGTCGAGGTCGACACGATCAGCGTGACCATGCAGCTTCGCGACGCTGACCTGAAGAAGGACCCCGCCCTCCACGGACACGTGGCTTTCAACCTGGCGCACAACCTGCTAGACGGCTTCAAGCACTACTCCTACGACACCCAGATCTGGCTGCACGAGGGGCTGGCCCACTACTTCGAGCGCGAGATTAACCCGAAGTTTAATTCCTTCGACAGCGGCGAGGGATCGGAAGGAGTCATGAGCAAGAAGGAGGACTGGGACAAGGAGGTCCTGCTGTTGGTGCGCGGCGACAAGGCCCCGCGCATGGCCGAGCTCGCCAGTATTAAGAACTACGCTGACCTAACTCTCGACCAACACTACGTGACCTGGTCCATGGTCAAGTTTCTGATCGAAGAGCACGCGACCGCCTTCGCGAACATCAACAAGACCCTTCACGGCCGCATGAGCGCCGACGGCAGTAAGCAGAACAGCTCGGGCCTTGACGACGTCCATCGCGAAGCCTTTAAGACGGAGCTCGACATGAACTACAGCCAGTTCGACAGGGCCTGGAAAGAGTGGGTGCTGGCACCCAAAGGGAAGAAGTAGCGGCGGCTACTTGCCCTCAGCTTCCACGGCCCGAGGAGCGCCGGGAAGAGCCTTCTGCTGGGTACCAAGATAGTCGCGGAAGCCCATTAATAGGGTCTCTCGGGACTTGGGGTTGATCCCGGCGGTGAAGCCCATAGTCTCGGCACTGGCGAGCACACTCACCAGCCCCTTAGCTGCCTTGGATTGCGCAGCCTGGTACTTGTTGTTCTCCGCCATCAGGCTGGCAAGTTCAGCCAGCTCGCCCTTCATGCCCTTAATCTCAGCCGCCTGGCGTTCCACTTCCGCCCTAAGGGCATTGTCAACGCCCGCATTAGGCTCCTGAGTAGCCCCAAGGAACAAAACAGGAGCAAGAACAAGGGCACCGAATGAGCCAAGGTTGAGGTTCTTCATGGGAGCCCTTTCGGCACATGGGGTAGCTCACCTTCAGCGCGACTCGCGCAAAATCGTCCAAGGTTGGTGATCTCGCCATGGGCCAGCAATCTTGAGGGAGCCTGGGCAGAGGCCCTCGCGGTGGAGGTCTATGGACTCGACCACAACTAGGGAAGCGGCGTCTTGGAGCATAGTGTTGGCCTCGAGGCGGTGTAGATCGGCCCGAGTGAAGGTGAAGTCAGTGGCTTGGTGAGGAGCCTGCGCGTTATGCTCTTAATAGATGGGCCAGCTTCATTGGGCCTCGAAAAGCGCTGACCGCAGAGCTGCTCCCCGAACATTCTGCGGACACCCGAGTAGACTAGCTGTCCCGTGCCTCTTCCCCCACCATCTAAGATCCAGTCGGCCCTATCCTCGGCTCCGGCCAACCCCAAATGGGACCCCGCGATGGACCAGTCTGCTGTCGCGATGGCCATCGACTGGAATGGGGACATCCAGGGAGAGCGAGGACCCGCGTTGCTGCTGATGCAGCGCGCCGAGCACCCCACGGATCCCTGGAGTGGTCAGGTCAGCTTGCCAGGAGGGCGCGCCGAGCTTGTGGACAACGACCTGCTTGCGACCGCCACAAGGGAAGCGCGTGAAGAGCTCAACATAGATCTCGAGGTCAGCGCTAGGCACCTCGGCCAACTGCCGCCGCGCCAGGCCATGGCCCGGGGTGCGTATGTAAATCTGTGGATCACGCCGCACATCTTTGAGGTGCGCAAGGCCATGGCGCCGTCGCCCAGTGATGAAGCTCAAGACTTCTTCTGGCTGCCCCTGGGACCGGTCCGGCGCGGCGAGCTGGACCACAAGTTTACGTACCGCAGGCCGGGCTCGAAGTCAGACCTGATCTTGCCGGGCCTCAAATACGAAGAGCGCGTAATCTGGGGCCTGACCTATCGCATGCTGCTGTCCCTGTTCGAACACACCACCGAATCCTGAGTTCGCGGGCTTGATAGATTTGTTGTTCTGTACCCTCGCACTCTTCCCGCTCGGCGCCAGCACTTGGCATAAGCACCGAGCGCAACAGGACCGATAGGGCAGCCATCCCACTAGCTAGAGCGAAGCCACTTGTCCCGCCTTCCAAGTCGGCGAGCTTGGCCTCTAGGACCGTACGCGTTGGGTTGCCGCTGCGGCTGTAGTCGCCAAACTACGAGGCGGAGTCCTGGCTAAGGGTCGCCATCTAATTGATCACGCAGAGGTCGGGCGGTACGGAGACTCCGGCGCGGCGTCTAAACGCGCGACTCAAGTGTCGATGTACATGGCCTTTATCCCTATCGACGTGGGGTGCCGGAACAGCCCGAGACAGCGGCTCGTGCACCGGCCCGGCACGGATTCCGACGCAGGTCTAACAGGTCCGCCATCACGGACTCGGCCGTGGCCCAGCACCCCGCGCCTTCGCCCGACACAAACACTTGCTCGGTCTGCTTCTGGCCCTTGATGCCCAACTCGAAGACCGCACTGGAACCCGCACCGCGAATGCGGGTCAGGTCCGAGCTGGCGGGCAAGACTTTGGGCACGACCTCAAGCAGCACATTGGGTCGGTCCTCGCTGTTCTCCAAGTAGCACGAGGCCACGAGGCGAACCAGGCTCTTCGCGCCGTGCGCCTCTTGGAAGAGTCTTTCCAGGTCCGGGCTGTCGATGCCCTGGTACCTTCCCCAGCGGACTGCGACAGCGGGTCCATAAATTGCCCTAGCCAGCAGCTCGATCTTCTGGGCCGTGTCGGTGCCGTTGATGTCCAAGGTTGGGTCTGCCTCGGCAAAACCGTTGGCTTGGGCCTCGGCGATGGACTGCTCAAACGACGTGCCACTGAGCATGGCGTCGAGCACGTAGTTCGTAGTGCTGTTGAGCACTGCCTCAATGCGGCGCACTTGAAAGTCGCCGTCCTTCTGAGCGCCGCGCAATGCATAGGCGCGCTCCAACAAAGGAGCTGAGCCACCCACCGCTGCGGAGTAGGCCACGCTTGCTCCAGTCTCCTGCGCTACGGCTTCCAGGGCGATGCCCCGCTCGGCAAAGAGCGCCTTGTTCGCGGACACGACGGAGATGCCAGCCCCCAAGGCCGACTCGATCCAACCGCCAACGGGCTCGATACCACCCGCGACCTCGACCAAGACGTCTAAGCCGCGACCGAGCAGGTCGTCGGCACAAGTGGTGAACAGCCCGTCGAAGCGCGCGGCGGCGGGGCTTCTTGTGCCCGACAACTCCTGCCGGTGACGCTGGATATCGCGCACCAAGACGCCCACGACCTCGAAGTCCTCCGGAGAGTCAAAGAGGTGCTCCAGCACGCCCGAACCGACGGTTCCATGGCCGATAAGCCCAATGCGAAGGCGCGTGAAGCGCTTTGTTTCGGTCTCGTCCCAGGACGACGGTTCCGCGCCGACGAGGGTCGTGCCCACGCCCGAAAGCGCGCTGCCCTTGGAGTCTAGGCCGCCACTTCGGTGGCCTAAGGATGAGGCGCTGCTGACCTCGAAGGACAGCCCCGCTTCGCGCGCCAGGCGAATCGCTTTGTGCTGCACCACGTCGCCCGACAGGCCAAGCGCATCGCCGTAGCTGATGCGTCCGTAGCGCCGGGGCGGATTGGCCGCGGATCCGGCGGGATCCCACTCGAAGAGACCCTCGACATCCTTGACCAGAACGCAGCGCTCGGCGCCGATGCGGCTGGCCACAAAGATCGCGGTCAGGTCGGAGCCCCCGCGACCGAGGAGTGCAAGCTCGCCATCCGTACGACGGCTGATAAAGCCGGGCAGGACGAGCACCGGCGCGGCCTCGAACTCGCGCTCAACCGCCGCGACATCCAAGCCGATGGGATGGGCATCGAGGTAGCCGCCTTCGGCCTTTAGTCCGATCGCCTCGGGGCCGATCAAGCGCGCGGCGACACCGGCGCGCTTTAGAGCCAGGCTCAGAAGCGCGGCCGACGTGGACTCGCCCGTAGCAAGCAGCCGTGCAAGCACGCACGGCTCGGGAACCGGGGTCTGCTTCTTGGCTAGGACCAGCAGATCGTCGGTGGTCGATCCGAAGGCGGACGGCACTACCAACACGCGGCGGCCCAAGCGCAGCTCGGCGTAGATTTCATGCACAACCGCCGGCAGATCCGCTTCCGAGCGCAGCACCGACGAACCAAACTTTAGCACCGTGATCGGGGCGGCTTGGTACTTAGCGTGGGTCATGGTGGCGGGGTGGCTGATGAGGGACTAGGCGCCGCCGGACGATTGCTTAGCCTGGCAGAGCGAGAGGCTCCGATTCGATTCTAACCCAGGGCAGTGAACTCGGGTGACCGCGGGGTGGCCTTCTCGGTAAGAGGCCTGCTGCAAGGCTGCGACGCTCGACGCGCATGGGCAGGATCTTGAGGCCGCGCAGGGTGAGCCATGCACCAAAGGACGCTTTTAGACTTCCGGTGGCGGGGTCGGGTCCGAGGGCCTAATGGATGTCGTCAGGGGTAGATCGAGGGAGAGAGACCGGGGGCGACGAGCCGGATTGGCTATATGCGATCGCGGGTGCGGTGGTCGTGATAAGAGCAGTCGTGGTACATGGCCCTTGGGACTGGATGTTGCGGTGGAATGGGGCACACTGCGTGGCGAAGGAGGAACATATCGGCACGAATAAGCTCTCACATCAATCGATCCGGATTTGTCACCCTTGTCAACAATCACCCCAGCCCCATGTCCCGCTGCTCACGATGCAGCGCTAGACTCCCGCCCATGAGTGCTACCCAAGACCAAAGTAGGCCCGGCCCCAAAACCTCCATCCCCGTGGCCATCCTCGGCGCCACCGGCGCTGTGGGCCAGCGCTTCTTGGCTCTGCTCGACGAACACCCCTGGTTCCGGGTCGAGCGCCTGTTCGCCTCCGAAGAAAGCGCCGGCAAGACCTACGCCGAGGCCGTGGACTGGGCCCTGGAGACGCCCTTGCCCAAGCAGTTTGCCGGGCTTGGTGTCGAGCTGCTAAACCCCGACGACCTGGGCGGATTGGTCGTGGCGTTCTCCGCGCTCTCGCCGGATGTGGCCGGCGAGCTCGAGGCCGAGGTAGCCGATGCAGGACTGCTGGTCTTTTCCAACGCGGGCAGCCACCGCATGGATGCCGACGTACCGCTGATCGTGCCCGAGGTCAACGCCGATCACTTTGCCCTAGCCACGAGGCAGCAGCGCTCAGGCGTAATCATAACCAACCCGAACTGCTCTACCGTCGGCCTGGTATTGGCCCTTGCTCCCATCTATCGCGCCTTTGGCCTGCGCCGTGTCTCGGTCGTCACCCAACAAGCCCTGTCCGGCGCAGGGCTGATCGACGGCAAGCTCATGGAGCTTGAGGGCAACGTGATCCCCTTCATCCGCGGCGAAGAGGTCAAGCTTGCGATCGAGCCAGGGAAGTTGCTCGGCGAGCTTATGACCAACCTCGGCGACGGATCTCTGCCCGAGTTCGAAATTGAGCACGCAGAGTTCCCGGTCTCCGCGACTTGTACCCGCGTACCCGTCACCAACGGGCATCTACTTTCGGTGCAGGTGGAGTTCGACGAACCCGTGACGAAGGACGATGTGCTCGACGCATGGGCACGCTTTCAGGGGCTGCCCCAAACCGAGCATTTGCCCTCGGCGCCGGCACGTCCCGTGCACTACCTAGCCGAAGATTCCGCACCTCAGCCCGCCCTGCACGTCAACCTAGAATCGGGAATGGCGGCAAGCATCGGGCGCCTACGGCCCGATGGAGTCTATGGAGAGGTAGGCCCTAAGCGCCGCGCTTGGAAATTCATCACCTTGAGCCACAACACCATCCGCGGAGCTGCGGGCGGTTCTATTCTCAATGCTGAATTGTGGTTTTCCACCCAGTCTTCCGAATTGGACTAACGGATTTGGCATTCGCGGCGGAGGCTCCGGCCCTACGGATCACTTGATCTACCTGCATGCGTAACGCAGACCCCTGCAAGTCTCCCCGAGCACACCGAAGGGAAGGCAAGCAAGTCATAAGGCAGGCCCGTGGAGGTTCTCTTCTCCGGGCCTGTCTCTTTGTACGCCATACCTTGCGCCTGCCTCCTTCGCCAGCATGCCCTGGCTCTGAAGGAACCTGACCGCAGCCTCGCCGTAAGTCTCGTCGATCTTTGGAGCGGTAATGCCGAGCGCTTCCAGGGCGGCGTAGGTCCGGGTGGAGTCGATCGAGTCCAGGGCGGCGTCGGGGGCCAGGCGCTGGCCAGCTTCGGCATCGGGCAGGGCGTCCAGCATGGCCACAATGGGCGCGAGGCGCTCGCTTGCACCCGCGGACGCGCGCCAGGTGGCAAGGTCCACGAGCTCCACGGTTATGCCGGCGCTCCGGGCCGCGTCGAAGAGCACGCCGTAGGGCGCACGATCGGGGTGCAACAGATGCCAAGTGCCCTGGTGATGGGATTGCGCTGGGGCTGGGGACGTAAGCTGTGCGAGCTGGACAATGGAGCGCGCGGCCAGGTCCACGGGCGTCATGTCGAAGCTCGCGTCGATGGCCGGTGCCATCTGCAACTCTAGGCAACCAAGGAAGAAGCGACCAGAGAAGTCGTCCTTTGCAGACGCGCCGGGTACAAGGCCGGCGCTGGCCGCGATGCGCCCGGGCCGAAAGACGCGGGTGACTAGGCCGCGCTTTGAGGCGTCTTCGGTCAGCGCTTCGGCGACCCACTTGGTCTGCTCGTAGCCTAGCTCATGGGCCATCACGGAGGCGAGCGGGGTGCACTCGTCGAGCGAGTCGGGCCAACTCGGAAGGTCTACGCTGAGCGCTTTTCCTGCGCCGTTCGGTCGAGCTAGCACGCCGATTGTGGAGACAAGATTAAACTCTGCACAAGCCTCAAAGGCCAAGCGCAGGGCCTCGCGCGTTCCCTCTACGTTGGCTCCGGCTAGGGCAGCGTAGTCTCGGAAGAAGTCGACCGCTGCTCCGTTGTGGAGCACAGCGCGCACACCCGCTGCGGCCGCTTGCCATTCGGCTGGGCCTAGGCCAAAGCGCTCTTGTCCCAGGTCGCCAGCGAAGCACACCAGGCGTCCGGCGCTCGGCAACTGGAGCCCGTACTGGGCTAGGTTCGCCTCGACTCGATGACGCGCAGACTCAGGCGAATTAGCCCGTACTAAGCAGCGCACCTCGAGGCCAGGACTCGACAAGAGCTCGTGCACGAGGAACGCACCCAAGAACCCGGTGGCCCCGGTCAGGAAGACGGCGTCCCTGATCCCCACCGGCCTGTCCCCTAGCGCAAAGTTCTCGCCAAGCTCTGCGTCCCGGGCCATCGCCGCTAGGGTGCGAGCCTGCTCGCGGGCATCGTCACCGTCACGCGCAGACTCCAACCACGCGGCCAGCTTAGCGGGGCTTGAGACACGGAAGAAGTCCGCCAGCCTAAGGCCATTGCGGGCGATTACCAGGTCTTCGCGCAGGGTCGCGACCAGCTCGATCGCACCCAAGGAGTTACCACCGGAGCCAAAGTAATCGCTGTTGCGACCGAGCCCCGTAACTCCGAGCTGCTGTTCGAAGAGCTGCACGATGCGCAGCTCCTTCTCGTTCGTTCCGGGCTCGACCGCTTCGACTAAGAGCTCGCCTTGCAGCACACCGGCAGCGTCCCCATTGCGCTCTAGGTTCTCAGCTAGCATCACAAGGTCTACCTTGCCGCTGGCCAACTTGGGCAAGCTATTGTGAACGCGCCACAGGCTAGGACACAGGCTGCGGGGAAGGTGATCCCGGCAATAAGTAGCCAATTCAGCCGCTGTTAGTGGGCTGCGAGATTCAAGGTGCGCCACGAGGTGCTCCTCCTCCCCCAACAGGACAGCGGCGCAGACGACCTCGGGGTGACCGAGCAGCACGGCCTCGATCTCACCTAGGTTAGTGCGGCGGCCACCGATCTTGTGTTCGCGATCCAACCTACCACAGAACCGCAGGCTGCCATCGGCCAGGCGCATGCCGCGGTCACCGGTCCAGTACATGCGGTCTAGATGGTCGCGCTCAAGGCTGTGCTCGCGGAAGCTGGCTCCCTGGCGACGGGTCGCGCCGCGGTATCCACGGGCGACTTGCACACCACCGATCACAAGCTCGCCCTCCACCCCCACCGAGCAGAGCGAGCCGCCTCGGTCCAGAACGAAGACGTTGGTCCCGGGCAACGGCTTGCCGATCCGGGTTAGGGGCCCTGGCTGATCGAGGTCGCAGGGCGTGACCATGTGCGCGGTCACCTGCACACAGGACTCTGCGGGACCGTAGGAGTTAAAGACCTGTAGAGCCCGGTGCCCGCGGCGCTCTGCGAGTTTCGCCGCGAACCCAGCGCCGATCACTTCTCCGCCGGAGATTAACATCCGCAGACTGAGCAAGTCATTGAAGCCCGACTCGCCGAGCAATGCTTCGAGCCAACTGGCCACGCCAACCAGCACCGTGGCACCGGAACGCTTGGCGAGCTTCACATGTGCGTTGGGGTCGCGGGTCTCGTCCGAGTTGCAGAGCACGACTCTTGCGCCCAAGGAGAGCGGCGTGAGCAGCTCCAAAATGGCGGCATCGAAGGTGATCGGGATGCGGTGCAGAAATACATCGCGACTGGACCAGCCGAAGGTGGCGGCTGCCGCGCGGTTTTGATTCTGCAGGGCGCCATGCTCCATCTCGATGCACTTGGGCGTGCCTGTCGTCCCCGAGGTCGGGACCAAGTACGCCAGGTCACCCGGGCGCGGTGCAGCCCAGTGGGCCACCTGCAGGTCCATGTTCTGGGTTCCCGGCTTCGCATCGATCCAGGGTAGGCCCAGCTCACCTCCGTAAGCCTCGTCGCCGGAGATCACCAAGGCACAACGCCCGGTCTTGACCAACTGCCGGTTGCGCGCTTTGGGCTCTGCCGGATCCAGAGCCATGTAGCTGTGGCCGCACTTCCATAGACCAAGCAGGGCGATCACTTGGTCGAACCCGCGCGGAAGGATCACGGCGATGGTGCTGGCCCGGGGCAGGTCCGGGCTCCTCGCAATCAAGCACTGGCCGAAGCAATCGGCGGCCCGAAGGAGCTCGCTGTAGGTCAGCTTTTCATCGCCTTGCACAAGCGCGACGGCGTCAGGACTCACCTCGGCGAAGGCCTCGATCGCAGCTAAGCAAGTCCGTGTGGTGGCTCTCGGAAGCGGGACGCCCGTGCCCTCTTTTCGAGCGACCCGCTTGCACTCCGCGGTCATCAGGTTGCCTTTCGAGAGGGCTAGGTGCGGCGCGGCCAAAAAGCTGCCCAAGAGCTGCATCCAGCCATCAAACCATGCGCCAATGGTTGCCTCGTCAAACAGCTGCGTCGCGTACTCCATCTCGACTATGAGCTCGCCGCTCGGCTGCTCGCGGACCAACACGTTCCAGTCTAACTTCGCGTAACCGGTGTGCGCCTCGACTACCGCAACCTCAAGGCCCTCCATGACCAGGGGCTGACCTTGGTCGTGGGCGACGTCGAAACCAATCCGGAACAGGGGCAAGGCGCCCGATGCGCGATGAGCCTCGCCGCAGAGCTGCTCCGCAAGGACATCCAACCCAATGGCTTGGTGCGTTTGCACAAAACCCATGGCCTCTTTTGTCTTGGCGAGCACGCCTTCGAAGCTATCCGAGGGGTCAAGCTGAAGGCGCACGGGAAGTGCCGTAACCAAGAAGCCCAGCAGGTCTTGTACTTCCGGCTGCGCCCTCCCTGCGAGCACGGCTCCAATGACTAGATCGGATTCCTGGGTTAGGTGGTAGATCAGCGCGCCGAAGGATGCGAGCAGGGTGTTGTGCAGGCTCGACCCGGTCTGCTTGGCGTAGACCCGAGCGGCTTCGGCGACCGCGGGGGGGACGCCGCGTGTAATCAAGTCACCCGCGCCGGATGGGACCGGCGGCCTTGGCCTTATGGTGGGAAGCTCAAGGGGATGGTTTAGAGCTGCGGAGCCGGCTAGGTTCGCCAGCCACGCCGCAAGCTGCGCCTGGTCTAGGGACAGCTGGGCGTCGACCGCCGCGTAGTCAGCGAACTGCATCGGAAGCGGCTCGAGTTCCGAATCGCCGGAATAGAGGCTGCTCAGTTCACTTGCCAAGATCCCAAAGGACCAGCCATCTCCAAGGATGTGATGGATCACGAGCAGCAATCCGAAGTGGTCGGGACCAAGCTCGAGCAGCAGGAACCTCGCTAAGGGGCCGCGATCCAACTCCATGGGAACCATGGCGATGCTAAGCAGCTCCCGGCGCAGAACCGTGTGGTCCGCGTCCGCTCTCCCACCGTAGCCAAGGCTCGACGTAGCCTCGAGGATCTCCAAGACCGTCTCGGGTACGGGGCCGACCACTTGGACCGCGGCGTGGGGGCCGGTGGATTCATGGAAGGTCGTGCGCAGGATCTCGTGGCGCGTGACTAGGGCACCAAGCGCTCGCTCTAGGGCAACGCGGTCAAGCTTCCCGCGTAGGTCGACCGCACCCGCCATGTTGTAGCGTGCCGAGGGGGCGGCGCCCTGTTCCTGGAGCCACAGCCTTTGCTGGGCACGGGACAGAGGGATTGGGGCTCCCGCTTTTCGCGTGGGCAAAGATGGGCTTGGGGAGGAGCCGCCCTCTTGCGATGAAATGTTTGCGGCCTGGGCAATGCTAACCGCCAAGGCGGCCAGGGTCGGCTCGCTAAGAAACTGCTTCAGTTCGAGGTCGACGCCGTACTTCGTGCGCGCGCGGGCCAAGAGCCTTGTGGCGAGAAGAGAGTGCCCGCCCATGGCAAAAAAGTCCGCGTCCACATGGACTTCGTGTGTCCCAAGCAGCTTGCCAAGAGTTGCAGCCAAGTATTGCTCGACGTCGCCCTCGGCTAGGCGGCCCGCGCTGATGTGCAGTCGCTTCAACCGATCCGACGCAAGCGCCATCAACCTCCGGCGGTCGACCTTCTCGTTCGCGCTCAAGGGTAGGCTCTCCAACACGTGAAGCTGAGACGGGCACATGTAGCTGGGCAACCGCAGGGCCAGCTTGGCCTGCAACGGCTCCGCATCTTGGGACGCGCCGTCAAGCAGCACAAAGCCGACCAGTACCTTGCCGGACTCGGATTCCACGGCGAGCACCTCGGCGGCACGTACGCCTTGCAAGGCGAGCAATTCGGCCTGCACCTCACCAAGTTCGACCCTGTGTCCGTGGATTTTCACCTGGCCGTCCTCACGACCGAGTATTTCATAGCGTCCATCGCGCATTAGGCGCGCGCGGTCTCCTGTGCGGTAGATCCGAGTAGTGCGCCCTGCGAACTCGCGCTCCACAAAGCGCGCCGCCGTCAATCCGGGATCTTTCAGGTAGCCCCTGGCCAGGTTCGCACCAGCTAGGCAAAGCTCGCCCGTGGCACCGGGCGGAAGGGGCTCGAGACCAGCATCCAAAACCAGCGCGCCCATACCGTGGACAACGCGCCCCACGGAGATCGAGTCACGCGCCTTGATCCGATCATCGTCCAACCGCAACAAAACCTCGTCCCAGTGCGAGTCGATACACGCCTCTGAAGGTCCGTAGTGGTTAAATAGGCGCGTGTCGAGGCCGGCTCCGCGCCAGCGACCTAAGGTCTCTTTCGTGAGCTCCGGGGTCAAGGCATCGCCGCCACTAATCACCGTGTGCACCTCGCGCAATTCGTCCAAGATAGACTCGTCGAGCCAGGCCCGTAGGATCGACGGCGTTGTCTGCATGACCGTCACGGACTCGGCCTTAGCCACTTGCAGTAAGGCAAGGCTGTTCCGCCCGGCCTTCGGACCCACGGCGATGATCGACGCGCCCACGGCCAGGGGGTTCACCAGCTCCCACACGGATGCGTCGAACCCTAGGGGCGTCCGCAGAAGGAACCGATCCTCGGGAACGAAGTCGAAGGCCGCCAACGTCCACGCGATGTGATTCCCTAGGGCGCCGTGGGTCAGCTCGACGCCCTTCGGCTGGCCCGTAGAACCAGAGGTGAAGATCACAAAGGCAAGGTCTGACGAGCGCAGGACGCGTCGCCCATGGGGCGAGTGACGCTTTGTAGGCTGGTTGCCGGTGCGCACAAGATCAAGCCAAGGCTCCAGGGCAAAGGTGTCTGCGCCCCCCGACCAAGTGTGCGATTCCACGCTGGCAACAAGGCGCGGCGCGTCGAAGGCCTGCAGGATGCGCGAACGGCGCGACGAGCCGTCCTCCATGTCCAACGGCACATAGGCAAAGCCCGCTTTCCACACCGCTAGGGCGGCCAATACCGAGAAGCGCGAGCGATCGAACGCCACGCAGATCGGCTGCCCAGGAGTCGCGTCGTGGCACCAGTTGCCAAGGGCCACGCCTAGCCAAGTAGAGAGGCGGTCGAGCTCGCGGTAGGTCCAGGAATCGGACTCGTCTTGCACCGCGAGCCGCGCTCCACCCCGGGCGCAGCTTGCCTCGAAGTAGGTAACCACCGAGCGAAAGGACGGCGCCGGAACGGCCGGAGTGAGCTGCCTGCGCAGGAAGTCGGGTGAGACTAGGGGTGCCTGGCCAAGCGGTGCGCTCATGTCTCCAAGGGTATGGCTGCAGAACATCGAAAAGCTGCGCCAGAGCTCATCGATCGTCTCGCGGTCGAACAGGTCCGTGCGGTACTGCAGGGTAGCTCCAAAACGATCGCCCCTAGGGTCGACGGCCAGGGTCAAATCGAAGGGAGCCTCGCCCACATCGACCTCGACATCATGGACCACAAGCCCTTCCCAGGCGGGTATCTCATGGTGCACCCGCAGCTCGAAGAACACGTTAAAGAGCGGTGTCCTACGCGCGTCCCGAATAGGCTGCAGCTCGCTGACAAGCTTCTCGAAGGGCAGTTCGCTGTGGGCGACTGCCTCCCGGAGCGCAGCCCTCGTCTCCATAAAGAGGTCGGACAACGTGGACTCGGCCTTAGGCCGCAGACGCAGGGGCAGGGTGTTCACAAAGGCCCCGGCCACGGTGTGGCTGCCGGTCCTGTCGCGGCCGGCGTAAGACGTACCAATGACCAGGTCTTCGGTGCTGCCCATGCGACCGAGGAAGCCGGCGAACAGGGAGAGAAACAGTTGGTAGGGCGTCGCGCCAAGGTTGTCCATCACCTTGCTCGCGGCTGCAACTTGGGCATCGTTGAACCGGAAGCTGGCCGTGGCGCCGCGGCTCTGGACCATGGGCGGTGCGGGACGGTCCGTGGGTAGGGCCACGGCGTCGGGTGCGCCATCAAGCACCTCGCGCCAGTGGGAGACCTGTTCCTCCAAGCGCGGGCCGGTAAGAGCCTTGCGCTGGCTTGACGCAAGCTCGGCGTAGGTGGCGCCCCTTGGCAGGTCGGCGACAAGCGTACCGCCGCGTTTAGCGTTGTAGAGGCCCGACAGGTCACGGGCGAGCAACCCAATAGACCAGCCATCGGTGATCATGTGGTGCAGGCAGATTACGAGGGCCGAGCGCTCTTGGCCGAGAGCAACGTGGGCGACTCGCCAGAGCGGACCTTGAGCCAGATCGAAAGGTTGGCGGTGGAACTCGCGGCAGAAGTCCGGCAAGTCCACGGAAGGTTCCAAGGACTGGGTACCGGCGAAGATGTGTCGAACATTAGGCGGCTCATCGGCAACCACGGCGTCGGGGGCGCCGCTACGGGACGGAAAGGTTGTGCGCAGGGCGGCGTGGCGCTGGCCCAACTGCCCGAGCGCGCCCGCCAAGGCTACCGTATCTAGGGCGCCTTCGACTTTGAGCAGCACCGTGATGTGGTACTCGGAGGAGTCCGGGTCGAGCTGGTCTAGGAACCAGAAGCGCTCTTGAGCGAAGGACAGGCTGGGCTCGGCCTTGCGTAGTCGGGCGAGGCGGCGACGCAAGAGCTCCTGGTGTGCTGCGGAGAGACCTTCCTTAGCCAAGGACGTCGTCCTCGAGTGCATCTTCTTCCGCTAGAAGGCGCGCGACCTCTTCCTCGCTGAGGGACGCGATCTCGGCGCGTAGCGCGGCCTCTTCGTTGGCGTCGAATGAGGGCGATGCCAACTCGGGCGCCGGCCCCGCTTTCGCGCCAACAAGATCCACCAACCCGGCAGCAAGAGCGCTTGGGTTGTCAAAATCGAAGAGGATTGTCACTGGGAGCTCTACAGCGAGCACGTGCTCCAAGCGATTGCGCATGTCCACGGCCAAGAGCGAGTCCACGCCCAGGTCGGGGAAGCCCAGGCCTAGGTTCACGTCCGCGGGCGACGCGTACCCCAGGACTGCGGCCAACTCCTGGGCGACGACGTCGGCGAGCGCGCCGGCAAGGTCGCCAGGCTCGACCGCGGATAGGTCGAGCACAGCCGTTGAAGGTATGGTGTTCGCAGAATCGCTGGACACGATCTTGGCGAACAGGGGAAGTGCTTCGCGCCTGGAGAGGTAACGCTTCCAATCCACCGACAAGATGCCAACGGTGTGGTGCCGGAAAGGTAGTCGGAGCAGGCTGTCCAAGGCCGCGATGCCTAGCTCCGGGGAGATGGAGCCGATGCCCGCTGCGTCCAGGGCTTCCGCGGATGCGGCGCGGGTTGCCATGCCACCTCCGGACCAAGGTCCCCAGGCAATGCTAGTGGCCGGAAGTCCTTCCGAGCGTCGATATCGGGCCAATGCGTCCAATCCTGCGTTGGCCGCAGCGTAATTTGATTGCCCCGCCGCCCCCACCATGGCCGTCATGGAGGAGAACAGGACAAAGAATGCCAAGTCCATGGAGCGCGTGGCCTGGTGCAGGTTCCACGCGCCACTCCACTTGGACTGGAACACGTTTTGAAAGCGCTGCCAGCTGAGGTCGGCGAATATGCCGTCGTCAATCACTCCAGCCGCGTGAACAACACCGGCCAGGGAGAAGGAGCAGCTTTGAACAAGCTCAGTGACCGCCGCTTCATCGCCCACATCGACGGCGGCGGCGCGAAAGTTTGTGGACGGGTAATCCGTAGAGAGTTGGTCGAGCAGCTCCGCTGTGTGTGAACTCGGGCCGCTGCGTCCAGCGAGTACAACCTCGCCCGCCCCGCGCTGTCCAAGCCAGTCCGCCACGTGCAGGCCAAGGCTGCCCAGCCCACCGGTAACCAGATAGGCAGCGTTCGCGCGCACCTCACCAGCGCCTGGCTGGGGGAACGAGATCGCGACCTTGCCAATGTTGCGCGCCGCGGCCAAGTGACGGAATGCGTCCCCGGCCTCGTCGAGCCCAAAGACGCGTACAGCGGGTGGCGAGAAGCGGCCGCTTGCAAAGCCATCCACCAGATCCTTACGCAGGTCTCGGTAGAGGGCTTCATCCGCCGCAAGCACGTCGGCCATGTCAAAGATCGCGTACTGCACGTCCCCGCGCTTCGCCTGTACCTCCTCCGGCGTCAAGGTGTCGATCTTGCCGATCTCGACGAAGTGTCCTCCATGCCCAAGACAATCGAGGCTCGCCATCACGTGCTCACCCGCCATGCTGTCGAGCACCACATCCACGCCCGCACCCCCGGTCGCTTCGAGAACCTGGCGGCTGTAGTCCAGGCTACGCGAGTCGAAGATGTGCTTGATGCCCTGGCTCCGCAGGTGGGCCCACTTGCCCCGGCTGGCGGTTGCAAAGATCTCGGCGCCCACGCTCTTGGCTAGTTGGATCGCCGCTTGCCCCACACCCCCTGCGGCCGCGTGGATCAGAATGCGGTCCCCGGCGCGCAGCTTAGCCACGTGGCCCAGGGCGTACAGACTCGTCAGATAGACCGTAGGCAGACCGGCCGCTGCGGGGCTCGTAAGCGTATCCGGCGTCACCATCACTTGATCCGCGGGCAGCACCACGCTGCTGCCCATGGAGCCCGCTGCTGCTGCAAAGACGCGGGTGCCCAGTGCCAGGCGGCCTTCCTTGCCGACCTCGTCCCCCATGGCCACGATGTGCCCCGCACACTCCAGCCCAAGGGGCTGCTCGATGGACCGGGTGATGCCGGTGAAATCCTTCAGCATGCCAAGGGCAAACAGCACATCCTTGAAGTTCAGCGCAACGCTCTCCACCGCGATGCGCACATCCCGCGGTCCCATGGGCTCGTCCGCAGCAGGTACGACGCCCAGCTGATCCAAGCTGCCGTATTGGTGGATCGCGATGCGCCATGGACCCGCTTCTGGAGTCGCGAAGCGAGCGGCGGCCAACGCGCCTCCCTCGGCCCCCGCAGCCAACCTCGCCACGAGCCGGCGACCGTCGCGCCAGGCAACCTCGCGCTCGTCCCCGGCAGCCAAGACCTCGCCGGCCAGGGCCTCAAAGTCCGTGGCTAAGGGATCCAAATCTAAGCATGTGAATTTTGAGCGCGGCTCTTCTAGGGCAAGAGCCCGCGCGACTCCCCAGATCGCAGCACCTGCGAGGTCGCGCCCCTCCACCTCGGCGCCGGAGGTCACCGCCCAATAACGAGGCCGCGCCTCACGTAGACCCGCTAAGCTATCCAAGAGGTGCTCTACGAGGCCCGGTATTCGGGGCGGCTGCCCAAGGGTGGTTCCGGCGTGTAGCCAGGTCAAGTCCACCACGTCCGTTGGTGCCGCTTGGGCCAAGAGCTCTGCTCGCTTCGCGCTCCATTCCGGCTTGTCAGCGCTCAGGTCCAAGGGCAAACCATGCACGGTAAAGCCGGCGGTCTCCAGGGAGCTCACGGCTTGGGACCCGGCGTCAAGGGCTTCGGTGTTTGTGCTGTCGGTGATCACCCAAGCGATACGCTCGGACGCGCCGATCGACTCAGGGGCTGCCCAGGGTTTCGGGACCCATTGACGTTGAAAAGCCAAACCCGCGAGGGGGTCGCCTATGGCCTGAAGCGCGGCCCGGTCCGTAGCGAGGAGCCGCAGCGCAGCGCAGGTTGCAATGAGCTGACCCGAGTCACTCCAAACACGGAAGGCGACGGTCAAGATTCGACCATTGAGCTCGACGCGCCAGAGGTGGCAGCGCACCTTCCCAGTCACAGGCCCGTGGATGGCCAAGCCTTCGAAGCCAAGGGGAAGGAAGGGCGTATCCTTGAGTTCACTGGGCACGACGAAGACGGCCGCCTGTAGGCAGCCGTCGAGAACCGCGGGATCGACGTGCTCGGTTGCGCTAAGGGTTTGGCTAGTGGCTTGCACTTGCACGATGCAGTGGCCATCGCCGACTGACACCTTCTGTACGGTTTGGTAGGCCGGGCCATAGGTCAATCCAACGGAGCCTGCGAGCCTGTAGTGCTCGGCCGGGTCCACGGGATCGGGACAGTCTGGTTCGGGCTGCTCCGAGATGGGCGCCGCGATGTCAACGCCCGAGCAGACCGCCGATCCGTACTTCTCCCAGGGATTGCCCTCGCCACCTTGGCTGCCGAAGAAGTCGATCGAGAGCTCATCCGTCGCGGACACCACGGTCTCGATGCGCACACCCTCGGAGCCAAGGGCGAGTGCGGCGGCGATGTCCAGAGACTTGATGTGAACGGACGCGGCGGGCTCGATCATGCGCGCCGCCTCAACAGCCAATGAGATGTAGCCCGCACCCGGAAAGATCGCCTGGCCCAAGACGCTGTGATCGCGCAGGGGGTCGTCTTCCCGAAAGGGCATCTGGGACAGGAAGACGGACTCGCTTGGAGCCAGTCGCGAGGAGTCCACAGGCGTCCCCAACAGCCCGGTAGAGCCATCGGGAGAACCGGAACCTAGGGCCGGGCGCGGGGCCAGCCAGAAGGCTTGGGGCTCGAAGGAATAGGACGGAATGGTAGCGCGCGGTCCGTGGGCATGATCGGCACCAAAGTCTAAGCTGCAGCCCGCTTCAAAGAGGGCGGCCACGGACTCCAGAAAGCGCTTGCGGCCATCGGTACCCGGCCTGAGGCTAGGCAAGAACCCAAGGTCGGCGCGCTCTAAGAAGCGGCGCGAGAGGCCCAAGAGATGGGGCGCTGGTCCGATCTCAAGCAAGACATCGGGTCCCTGTTCATCAAGTAGCTTCATGGCATCGAGGAACTGGACCGGCGACCTAACGTGGTCGACCCAATAGGTAGCACTGGTCAAGGAGCTGTCGCTTCCGACGTGTAGGCATGTGTCGAGGGTCGAGACGAAAGCGATCTCGGGAGCGCGGAAGCGGATTGTCGCGGCGACCTCGCCGAAAGCCTCCAACATCGGCTCCATCAATGGCGAGTGAAAGGCCCGAGATACGCGCAGGGGCTCGTGGCGAATACCGCTTGTTTGGAACTTTGCGCTGAGGGCTTTAATGTCGGCTTCCGAGCCGGAGATAGAGATGCGCGCGTCGCAGTTGTTCGCGGCGATGGCGATGTCCGGAGAGACCGAGGCGCAGATGCCTTCGACCTCTGCGGGGCTGGCAAGGACCGCAAGCATGGCCCCCGGCGCCGTGCGCTCCATCATCAACTGCCCCCGGGCCACGATCAACTTGGCGCCGTCGTCTAAGTCCATGACACCCGCCGCACAGGCGGCTGCAAACTCGCCAACGCTGTGGCCCAGCACCCAGGTCGGTTCGACGCCGAAGGAGCGCCAGAGCTGCACCAGGGCATAGCCGACCGCAAAGAGCGCGGGTTGCGTGACGGCCGTGTTGTCGAGCTCGCCCGAATCCCCGTTGAAGATCAGCTGATTAAGGTCGAGCTTGCTGTGGCGGGCCACGGCCCCTGCGGCTCGATCGAAGGCGGTACGGTAGGCTGGAAACGAGTCGTAGAGATCGCGCCCCATTCCTAGGTATTGACTGCCTTGGCCCGTGAACAGAAACGCGATGCGCGGAGCAGCCGGAAGGATGCGCGGCACGTCGGCGACCTGCGCGGCACGCCTTAGGCCCGCTTGGGCTTCCGACTGGTCTGAGGCCAGCACCGTGGCCCGAAACGAGTAGGCGTCTCGGCCTGTTGCCGCCGCTGCCGCAAGGGCTCGGAAGTTGTTGCCGGACTGCATGAGGTGCTGCTCGTACTTCGCGCAGAGCCTCGAAAGAGCCGCCGGAGACTTGGCCGAGACCGGAATCAGCTCGACCGTGCGTGCATTTAAATCGGCGCATCGGCTGGCACTGCTATCGTCAAGTGCTATGGACGGAGCCTCCTCTAAGACCGCATGTGCGTTCGTGCCGCTGAAGCCGAATGAGTTTACGCCGGCCACCCGGCGCTTCGAGTCGGCAGACGTCCAACTGCGCCGCTCGTCTACCACCGAGACCACCGTCCCGTCCCAATCGATGAACGGGTTTGGTTTGTTGTAGTGCAGGTTCGGCATCAGGGACTGCTTGCCCAGGGAGAGCACCACGCGGATAAGACCGGCGATGCCCGCGGCCGGTTCCGAGTGCCCGATCTGCGTCTTGATCGTGCCCACGTTGAGCTTGCGGTCGCGAGATGGCGTGCGGAAAACCGCATCGAGGGCGGCCACCTCGATGGGATCCCCCAGGCTGGTCCCCGTGCCATGGGCCTCGACGTAGTCCACGTCGTCCGGAGCCTTTCCCGCCCGCTGCAGGGCCTCGCGGATCACGGCCTCTTGGGCTTCGCTTGAGGGCACCGTCAAGCCCGCACTCGCGCCGTCTTGATTCACGGCTGTCCCTCGCAGAAGGGCCAAGACACGGTCACCATCGCGCTGTGCCTGGTCCAGCTTCTTTACCACAATCACGCCACAGCCTTCACTGCGCACATAGCCATCAGCGGACTCATCGAAAGCCTTGCATCGACCGTCCGGCGACAGCATCTGAGCCCTGCAGATCGCGATGGTGCCGAAGGGGTCGAGCATAACGTTGACGCCCCCCACGACCGCTTGGTCGCACTCGCCGCTGGCCAGGCTCGCGGCAGCCTGGTGCAGGGCAACTAGACTCGACGAGCAGGCCGTATCCAGGGAGAAGCACGGGCCGCGCCAGTCGAACTGATACGAGAGCCTTCCGGCCAGGGTGCTGGCGGCGTTGCCCGTGGCGTAGTAGCGGCTCGCGTCCTTCGGGTTCCAGCGCGTGTGCCCTTGGAAGTAGTCCGCGCCGCGGGTGCCGATGAAGACACCAGTATTCGATCCACGCAGCTCGGCGAAGGTCGTGCCCGCGTGCTCGATGGCCTCGACGGTGGTCTCCATAAGGATCCGCTGGGCCGGATCCATTTCGCGGGCCTCCCGGGGTGAAATCCCGAAATAGGCGGCGTCAAAGGCCTCGATTGACCGAAGCCAGCCGCCCCACCGGGTGTACATATGGCCTTCGCGCTCGGGGTCCGCGTCGTAGTACTCGTCTACGTCCCAACGGCTCGCCGGCACCTCTTCGATACCGTCCCGCCCGGACTCGATCAAGTCCCAATAGCCGTCGAGATCTCGCACACCGCCCGGAAACCGACAGGACATTCCGACAATCGCCAGGGGCTCCATCTCGGCGACGTTCGAGGTCCACCCCACCTTGGAATCGGAAGCGTCAGGGCCCAGGAGTTCAAGTAGGTAGTCCACCAGGCTCGCGGGTGTGGCGCAGTCGAAGAGCACGGTGGAGGAGAGCTCGCAGGCCAGCCTCTGCTCAAGCAGCGTCTTGAAATCAACGGCCCGCAAAGAGTTAAACCCAAGGTCTAGGAAGCCCTCGTCGGGGTAGATCGTCTCGTCCTCGTCGAACCCGAGAAAGTCCACCACTAGGTCGAGCACGAACTCCGTTAAGAGGCGGCGAGCCTCGCGGGGAAGTGCCCCATTCAAAGTTGAGAGCAGTACCTTGTCGACCATCACCTAGGCCTTCTCGAGAGGGCGCTTAAGGATTGCCAAGGTCACCTCACCGTGGCTGTTTCCACCGGCCATATCTTCGAAGCGCACGAAGGTCTTGATTATGATAAAGGGACCCCGGTCCGAGGTCTCGGTGATGTCCACATAGCCGCGAAAATCGCGCGGGCTCATGGGGCGACGAAACTTACTGTCGAACTTGTGGATCAGCACATCCGGTAGCTGCCGCGCTAGGTATTCCGAGAAACCCATTCCCTCGAGGGCTGGCAAGATACCCTCCACAACACAGTGCCCAAGCAAGGTGTAGATCAGCTGGTTGTAGCTAATGTTGAACTCCACCGCGTTAAAGTGGCCAGTGTCTTCGATGTAGCAAGACTCCTCGATGGCCAGCTCACCGACCAAACGGACTAGGTGGTCCGCGCCGTCCTCGGGAAGCTCGCACACCGCGCTTTTTAGGTACTTGCAGCCCGGCTTGTAGGGTGCAAGCACCTTCTTAAGCACCTCATTCGCGACGGAGATCCCAGGTCTTAGCAAGGCCCCTCGCCCCCTTGGACACCCGGGTAGAAGTCAAGCTTGTCGTAGACGCCGATGCGGTAGCTCGTGGAGTGATCTTTTTCGTACTTGTCCCCGGCACAGTGGTTCAGCTGACGGTTGTCCCACAAGGTCACCTCGTGGGCGCGCCAGACGTGGGTCTGGATGAACTGCTCGCGCTCCATGTGCTTGAAGACCGCCTGCAATAGCTCGTCGCTCTCGACCTTTGGGAGGCCTTCGAAGCCGACCACGAAACCGCTGCTCACATACAAGAGTTTGCGCCCGTTCACTGGGTGCTGGGTGATGGCGGGGTGGGTGACGGCTGGGGCCATCTCGTCGAAGGCTGCCAACAGCTCGGTCAGAGACTTGTCCACATCCGAGGGCTGCACCTTGTAGCGCCACTTCGCTTCGTGCACCGCGCGCACATTTTCGAGTCGCGACCGAAGCTCTTCGGGCAGGGCCTCGAAGGCGGCGTTTAGATCAAGGAACTTCGTCTTCCGATCCGCCTCAGGCAGCACCCTGGGCGAGATCATGGTCATGCTGAGGGGTTGCCCGAAGAAGCTGCAGTCACTGTGCCAATAGGCGCCTGTACCGGCCACGCCGATCTTTTGACCGCGGAAGGGCAGGTTCGACGAGACGAAGATCTCGGGGTGATCCGGATGGTGGTAGTTCTCTTGGAAGTAGACCTGGGGGCGGCCGATCCGGCCGGCAAGTTTGATGTAGCGCTCGTCATCCAGGTCCATGCCCTGGAAGTAGACCATCTTGTGCTCGTAGACCAACTTGCGAATCCCGGCCGCGATCTCGGCCGTAATCGCTTCGGGCAGGAGCCCGGCAATGCGTGCGCCGATCCCACCGACAAGGGGGAGCTCAACGTCGAGGCTCGACAGGCAGGCGGGGATCGGGGAGGTGGTTGAACTCATGGATAAGATGACCTCAGGCGGGCTCGGGCGTGCGACCATGCAGGATAGCTCCTAGCAGGGATTCGCGGGGATGGTTTGGAAGTGATTTTGAGCGCGGCAAGGGCCTTGCCGCACCGATACGAGAATCGGTGCTAGGTTGTCCTGGGGCAAGGGTCACGCGGGGAAGATACTTTTCCCTCGACAGAGGCCCCGCATAGGCGTTTTATGGCCGAATGGAAGATCTTGGGCAGCATAGCGGTGGGTTCGAGGAGGTCGCGTCTATCCCCCGGATTCACGGGCGTCTGGCGCCCGAGTCGGCCGCCCTTACCTTTGGAGACAAGACGACCACGTTCTCCCAGCTTGACACGCAGTCGAATCAGATCGCGAACGGGTTGATCAAGGCCGGCCTGGGGATTGGAGCCCGAGTTGCGGTCTTGGCCATGGACAGCGACGACGTCTTCAAGCTGCTTTTTGGCATCGCCAAGGCTGGCTGTGTCTTCACCGGCATCAACTGGCGCCTGGCGCCTGCCGAGATACGCTACATCCTCGAAAACGGCGAGGTCGAAGCGCTATTTGTGGATGGAGATCGCCATGAACTTGGGCTCGAGCTAGCCTCCGAGATGCCCGCTATCGGGCTCGTGCAGAGCCTGGACGACCTGGACAATTGGTTGGCTACGCAATGCACAGGGGACCCCGACCTCCCCGAGGATCCCGAGCGCATTTTTGCGCAGCTCTACACCAGCGGAACTACAGGCAACCCCAAGGGCGTGCGCTTGGCGAACCGCAGCTTTTTTGCGGTCGTCAAGTCCATGGCCGCGGCGGGTGATCCGTGGATCGGCTGGAGGCCCGAAGACTGCACCCTGTTCAACATTCCTAGCTTCCACATCGGCGGGCTCTGGTGGGCGATGACCACCCTGGCCGCGGGTGCACGCGGTGTCGTCTTGCCCCTATTCGACGCGCGACTTGTACACGAGCTCGTGCCCCAATTCGGTGTCTCCAAGGTGTGCATGGTGCCGGCGATGATCCAGATGACCCTGGACGAGAAGGGCGCCGAAACTGTGGATTGGGCATCGTTAAAGCACCTTGTTTACGGGGGCGCACCAATCCCCCAGGTCCTGCTCGAGCGCGCCTGGGAGACCCTCGACTGTGAGCTTGTTCAGATCTACGGACTGACGGAGACCGGCAACACCGCGGTCTGCCTGCGCGCCGAAGACCACCGGCACCCTGGCCTGCTCAGTGCCGCCGGGCGCCCCTATCCCGGTGTCGAACTCAAGGTCATCGACTCCAGCGGCAAACCCGTGCCCGCCCACACCATCGGCGAGGTCTGCCTACGCTCTCCAGCGAATATGGTCGAGTACTGGCGCATGCCCGAAGCCACCGCGGCCACCCTGCGGGACGGCTGGGTCCACACCGGCGACGCCGGCTACGTGGACGAGAGTGGTTTTCTGTTCATTTGCGATCGCATCAAGGACATGGTCATTTCCGCCGGCGAGAATATCTACCCGGCGGAAATCGAGAGCGTGCTTGCGTCTTTCCCCGGCGTTCGCGAGGCGGCCGTGCTAGGCATCCCCCACGAGCGCTGGGGAGAACAGGTGCTCGCACTGGTGGTCAAGACAGAGGATGAGGCCGGCGCGAACCTGCGCAAGCGCGTCCTGCTGGACCACTGCCGGGGTGCCCTCGCGGACTTCAAGGTGCCCACCCGAGTCGAGTTCCGGCCCCCCCTGCCGCGCACGGCCAGCGGCAAGATCAAAAAAGCCGAACTCAGGGCACCCTACTGGGAGGGACGCTCCCGCCAGGTGAACTAAGTACCTTTTCAGGGTTCGAAGTCCGTTTTCCACCACATTCCTTGGGAATCCATGGACCCTTAAAAGGTGTGTCCATGTCTAAATAGTGAGATAGAGTTTCTTTATCGGTCCAATCACTTCCCGAAGAACTATGCGTATCACCTCCACAGCCGCGGCCCTCGCGGCGTTTGTTTTATCTAGTACCGCCGTCGCTTCCGACTTGAAGCTCAACGGGCAGACCTCGCACGCCGCAACCCTCGGCTCGACCTTACAGGTCGACATCACCGGAAACCCCGGCCTGCCGTGCCTGTTCGGCGTCAACACCTCTGCGGGCCCCTCCACCTTCGCAGGCGAGTCGCTCCCGATCGCCCTCGGCGGCGGCCTCATCCGGCTTGCCGTGGCTGGCACAGACGGTGCAGGAGTCTCCAGTACGACCTTCCCCGTCCCAACGGATCCGGCCTTCCTCGGGCTCACACTCTTTAGCTTGGGTGCCATCTTGGACCCAGCTGACCCGAATGGAATCGACTTTTCCAACGGCGCGACGCTGACCTTCTCCCTCGGTGGTCCCGAGCAAGCAGAGCTTGCTGGCAACAGCCTGCCGATCCGGCCCTTCTTTGAGAAGGTCCGCGCGATCAACTTGCGCTCTACCGTGGAGGTCTCTATTGACCCCCTAGCCATGCCCGCCCTTGCAGGCCAGACAGCAGACCTCTATGTGGTGGCATCTCAGGATGTCGCTGGCTGGACCTCGAGCCCCGGCCTGGTAGACGTCAGCTCCGGCGGAGCCGAGACGGTGACCTTCACCGCCAGTGGTGTGCAAGCCAATACATTCGTCGTGGACACGGGCACCCTTGCGGGTCCCCTAGGAACGGACCTTGGCGCTGGTTATGACATCGTGATCGATCTCGACCAGAATGGGCAACTGTCCGCTGGCGACGTCATCGATGGCTACGGCGACAACCCCGGCGTCACCATCGTTCGCGATACGACCAAGCCGGGCCCCTACGCTGTGACCGAGGCGAAATACACCTTCGGCAGCTGGAAGCTCCAGGACACCTACTATCCCACGAACGTAGCCTCCCTCGGAAAGCTACCCCTGGTCGTGATCAGCCACGGCAACGGTCACAACTACCAGTGGTACGACCACATCGGCTTCCACCTGGCGAGCCATGGCTACGTGGTGATGAGCCACTCCAACGAGACGGGTCCTGGCATCCAGACCGCCTCGGCGACAACCCTCGACAACACCGACGTCTTTCTAGGTAACCTGGCCAACCTGCCGGTAATCGGCAACGCGCTCGACGGTCACATCGACGTCAGCTCCATCACTTGGTTGGGCCACAGTCGTGGCGCTGAGGGTGTTGCGCGAGCCTATGACAAGATCGTGGACGGCACCTATGTGCCAATCAACTTCTCCCAATCCGACATTAAGCTGGTCTCGAGCATTGCCCCCACGGACTTCCTTGGGGTGAACTCCGCGAACCCACACGGAGTCAACTACCACCTCTGGGTGGGCCAATCGGACTCTGACGTCTCCGGCTGCGCAAGCAGCAACATTGTCCAGAGCTTCCACCTGCATGATCGCGCGGAGAACCAACGCCAATCCATTTCCCTTATGGGGGTAGGCCACGGCTGGTTCCACGATGGCGGGGGAAACCCCTGGGCGACTGGCCCCTGCTTGGTCGGCGAGGCCGACACGCACCTGATCATCAAGGGCTACATCCTGCCCCTAGTGAAATACCATATCGAAGACGACTACGCGGCCCGTGATTTCCTCACCCGCCAGTACGAGTCCTTCCATCCGTTCAGTGCTCCGATAACGAACCCCTGCGTCGAAGTGGACTTGCAATTCCGCGACAGTATCGAGTCCGGTAAGTTCGTCATCGACGACTTCCAGACGAACACTGCGCTCAACCTTGCTAGCTCTGGCGCAAGCGTGTCCTCGGACACGATCAAGTACACCGAAGGGCGTATGGATGATTCGAACAGCAACTTCACTGCCCTAGGTACAGACACCTGGAACGGCTTCACCATGGCTTCGGCCAGCGACACCTCCCGCGGGGCGGTCTTCAACGCAAACGGTTCGGGAACGGGTGACTTTCACCTCACCTACAACATCCTCGACGCCGACAAGGATTGGACCTCGTTTGAGAATCTCTCCTTCCGCGCCTGCCAGGTAACCCGTAACGGCTGGACCATTGCTGCACTCGAGGACGCCGAGTTCGAAATCGAGCTAGTCGACACCAACGGCAACTCCAGTGTGATCTCGATTCTCGCCACCGGTGCAGGGGTTGTCGAGCCTTACCAGCGCTCTAGCTGTGGCAGCGGCACCGGCTGGGGAAACGAGTTCGAGACCTTCCGCCTAGCCCTTGAAGGCTTCACCGCGGACGACCCTAACTTCGATCTAGCTAACGTGAACTTCCTGCGCTTCCGCTTCGGCCCGAGCCACGGCTCACCGGTTGGACGCTACGGCCTTGACGACATCGAACTCACCAAGTAATCCCCGGCATCAAACTCATCCTATGACTATTAAACTCATTCTTGGCGCCGCTCTCATTACGACGGTTGCCGCTTCTACTGGCGTCTTCGCCACCGGCGAGGGAAAACTCGAGGCCCCGCTGGCGATCCCCGAGAACCCCGCGGTCGAGCTCCCAGTTGAGCTGATCTACGCCCGAGCCTTCGAGCTCGACACCCCGGCGACCCACATGTGGAGCGCCGAGCAGCTGGTTTTCACAAGCGGCGTCTTGGTTGTTCTTGAGGTCGAGCCCGACTGGCTGGCTTCGCGCCAGACTGCCGAGCCCGTCGTCTACGTGGGCAACCAGACCCTGGAGCGCATCAACGTCGGTCACCCCTCGGGTCACCTCGTTGGCGTCGTGCCGGGCGTCACCCTGGCCGAGCTTGCCAACGCGCCGATCTTCTTTGGCCAGCCGACGCTTCCCGAGAGCGTGGACCAGGCCCACATTGATGCCGAGCTAGCTGCAGCCGTGGCTTCGGGGCTGCGCGGACCCGGTGAGCAGCGTGTTTCCGTTGCGGCAGCCCAGAACGATGCGCCCATCACGGCCTTCGATCTAGGCGACCTCTACGTCAACGCTTCGTACCTGATCGAAGAGTACGCGCCCACCGAGAAGGACCTCTATGAGGGTCTGCGCGTTCCTCGTGGGTACCTGACTAAGTAAAACGGCACCACGCCAACGAAGAAGCCGCGTCGCCCCCATGCTGGGCCACGCGGCTTTCTTCCTTTTGGGTCTGTCCTGCGCTTTGTCCCCTGCTGAAGTTGCGCTGTCCCAGTCCTACTCCACGACCTTGGAAAGGTACCCGTAGATCGCCTGGAAGTGGCAAGCGGTTCCGCCTAGGACAAAAAGGTGCCACACAGCGTGGTGGTAGAGCATGCTCTTGCGCATGTAGAAGATCGTGCCCAGTGAGTAGAAGAGCCCGCCGGCCAGCAGCCACCAGAGTGCGCCATTCGGCACGTGCTCCAACATTGGCTTCGCCGCGATTAGACACATCCAACCAAGGCCCAGGTACAGCAGGGTCGACACCAGCTTGAAGCGACCCGCGAAGAAGACCTTGAACGCAATGCCCGCGATCGTCAACCCCCAGATCACGCCGAACAGAGACCAGCCCCATGGGCCGCGCAGGCTGACCAACATGAACGGCGTATAGGACCCAGCGATCAGCACATAGATCATCGAGTGGTCCAGCACCTTCCACTTCTGCCGCGACGGCGAATCCACGAGGGTGTGGTAGATGGTGGAAGCGGAGTACAGGAGGACCATCGACGCGCCGAAGATAGAGAAGCTCACAATGCGCCAGACGTCGCCGGTGTTCGCGGCGCGGATCACCAGGAGAACCAGACCCGCGACACTTAGGACTGCCCCTAAGGCGTGGGTCAGGGCGTGGGCCTGCTCCTCGCGTGCTGTGTAGGTCGGCTTGGGCGCTTCCTCAGTCGTGGGCAGGGTGGAATCCATGGCGCAGAGGATAGCGCTTGGAGCCGGGGCTAGGCTCTATTCCGGTCGCTTAACCGGCGAAGTAAGCCAGTGAGCCCTTAGTCCCGAAGACGGGTGTTCTTACGCGGGTAGGTAAGGATCAGAATCGCCAGGCACACGATCGATGCGTACATGGGGTAACTGAAGAGAGCCGGGTACGAGAGCACTCCATCCGTGGTCGCCCAGCCAACTGCGCTGGTTGCAATCATAGACCCGACGATGATGCCGACGCCAATGATGACCATGTTGAAGAGGCTCTGGGCGCTGGCGCGCACGTCACCGGTTGTGTTCTCGTCGACGACCATAAAGGCCACGAAGATGAAGCACCCAAAGCATAGGCCGTGCAGGGCGATACCGATTAGGAGCCCGGCGGGCCCTATGGCATCCACATTCGCAAACAGCCACATGCGCAAAGCATAGGCAGCTAGGCCAACCGCCAAGAGGGAGCGCCTCGACATGGACTTCGCGGCAAAGGGAATCACGGCCAAGACCAGGATCTCGGACATCTGGCCGATGGTCATCAGGCCACCGCCTCCGACCCCGAAGATCTTGTTCACGAAGGTCACGAAGCCGTCGGCGCCAACTTGGATCTTGCCCAAGAACTGCGCCGTGTGGACGAAGTAGAACTGGTGGATGCAAGAGACAGGCACCGCCAGTAGGAAGAGCACCAGGAGCGGCTTGCGCTTGATCTCCCCGAGGGCTTCCATGGTCGCGTTGCTGCGCTGCCCCTGGCTGGGTGGCGTGCTTGGCAAGAACATGCAGAAGGCCGCCATGAGGAAGCCAAGTAAGGCCGCCATGCGGAAGGCATCGGTCATGCCCGCATTCTGGGCCGCCAGCACGACCTCTTCCGTACCCTCGGGCGTGTGCTGCATCAGGAGCCACTGCGCCATGGCGATGCCCGCAAAAATCCAGCCCACGGTTCCCCACAGCCGCACCTGGCCGAAGTCTCGGTCACGGTCGGGCAGGTGATGGAATGCGAGGGAGTTTGTTAGCGACAGGGTCGGAGCGTAGATCAGTCCATAGACCAGGGACATGCCGACGAAGACCTCGAACGAGTCCGTCGTCGCCAGGAACCAGACAAGGATTGCTCCGGCCAGGTGGCTGACCGCGAGCACGCGCTCGGTGGCAAAGTGCCGGTCCGCCAGCTGTCCCGCAAGAAACGGCCCTACGATCGCGCCAACCGCGCCCGACGCCAGGATCACCCCACACTGGTCCGCGGAGAACCCGCGGTGCCCCATCAAGAAGGGGTACAACAGTGGCAGCCACGCACCCCAAATGGCGTACTGCAAGAACATCATGAGCGAGAGCTTCGTGCGCAGTCCCGAGGAGAGGGGCGGCGCGGCGCCAGCGGTTGAGGAGTCAGTCATGGTCAAGGTTTAGAGGCTACGTACCTCGAGGCTGTGCACCTCGAGCTCGGTGTCGGGGGCGATCTCTGGGTGCAGGCGGAAGTAGCCCGGCGGCAGGGCCGCGTCGAGGGTGAGCTCGTTGATGAGCACGCCGTTGAGGGAGACCTCGACCGTCATGCCAGTACCATAGCGGCGGCACTTCAGGGACAGGTCGAAGGGTATGCCCGCTTGGATGAACTGCGTGGTGACCGGCGCGAGGTCACCGAGGGAGCCCGTGCGCACGTCGCCCGGACCACTGTGGTCGAGGACAAGCCGCAGACCACCGTCCTCGGCATCCGCCGCTGGCAAGAACAGATCGAGTGCCGCCGAACCGCCGTCCGAGAGGGTCATGCGCCCGCGCAGCTCGAAGTCCGTCATGGGCTTGGTGTCGTTCGAGAGCGCGGTCCAACCTTCCCCGTCGGCCTCGGGCTCGCCCCGGTCGAGGGGCTTGATGCGGATGTCGCCCATGGCGACGGAACCCGCCGTGGCCTGGAAGCGGATCGGTCCCTTGGCCACCTCGGTCTGGCTGATCGCTCCACCGGTCACGCCGCCGCACTCGGCCGAGCCGATCACGACCACGCCGTCTACCGTGATGTTCTCGAAGCGCGCATTCGCGACCTTCTCGCCGTCCGCGTTGAAGCGCGGCGCGTAGAACTGGCCCTCGACCTTGTGCCACTCGCCCGGACCGCGATAACCCTTGGCGCGCGGGTTCTTCGACCCGATCACGCCGCAGCACTGGTCCGGGTTGTCGTTCAGCTGCAGCTCGTAGCGGTCCATCAGGTACAGGCCCGAATCGCCGCCCTCGGGCAGCATGAAGTTGAATCGAAAGGCAATATCCCCAAACTCGGCGGTAGAGCGGAAGTCTTGGACGTTGTCGCCGCTGTTCACCAGGGCGCTGTTGCCCTGGGTGATCAGAAACTTGGTCGGGTCCGCGGGATCCAGGTCGGCTGCGACCAACTCCCACCCTTCAGACTCAAAGGCCGCAAAGGGGTCGCCCCAGGTCATGGTCAGCCAGCCCTCCTCGTCCGACTCGCGAGCCGAGGGTGGCTCGACCATCTTGGCTACCATCGCGTCGCTCCAGGGACCCGAGGGCAGCTGGTTAATCGTGTAGTCAAACTCATCATGCAGCAGTCCGATGCCTGGGATCTTTACGCGGACGCAGCGACCAGCCTCCAGACCGGGAATTACCACGTAGAGCTCGTTGCCACCATCTGCCAGGGTCGCTGCCGTGGCCGCCATCTCTTCCCGGCGCATCATCGGTGAGCCGTAGTCCCACCACCAGTTGTAGTCGTAGCTGTAGACCTCGATCGTCGCGGGATCGGGAGCCTCTATCAGGGGGGTCGTCAGCCCAAGCTGAAAGCCGTCGTCTTGCAGACTGATGGTCTTGTACTCGAGGGGGGTCTCGCCGGTCCAGCGGACGCGAGCGATGCCCGAGCCCGGTGCGCGGCCACCCCAGCCGCGGTTAGTCATGCCTCCAAACAGGGTGCCGTCGGGGCCGAACTCGACCCGAAACGTGCTGCCAATCTTCTGGCGGAAGAGTACAACCGCGCCCTGGGTCTGCCCCTGAACTTCTTCCAATAGGGCACGAAAAACAAGTCCATTGGTCAATTCGGCGACAAAGAGCTGATCCTCAAAAGGACCAAACGCGCCGCCGGTCTGGTCTGGGACCATGTTACCCGTGGAGCGCGAATACTCGTAGGGGATCCAGATCGCCGGGGGCGTACGCTGGGCTACGGGCGGCTCCATAGTGCTGGGTGCGGTCTCGCCCATGCCGTACTCGTCGGTCCAGCGCAGAGATGCCGGGTGGCTGAAGAACTCGCCGCCCTGCACGTGGAAGAGACCACATGAGGGAAGCCAGTCGCCTTGGTTGTCCGTGTAGAGCAGGCGTCCCTCGGCGTCGAAGCCCATACCCGCGGGGCCGCGCACGCCACTGGCGTGGGGTGTGACCTCTCCCTCGGGAGAGATCTTCAGAAGCCAGCCGCGCCAGGGCTCGACGCTCAGGCCGTGCCACCACTCCGGCGACCAGAAGCCCACATTCGTGCCCATGTAGAAGTTGCCGTCGTCGTCGATCGGCAGGCCGAAGGCGAACTCGTGGTAGTTGCCACTCATGCCCCAGTCCTGGGTGATCGTCTCGATGCGATCGCAGACGCCGTCGCCGTCCAGGTCGATCAACTCCGACAGCTCGCCGCGTTGGGCGAGATAGATGCGGTCATCGCGGACCGTAAGACCAAGGCCCTCGTGCAGGCCCTCAGCGAAGATGTGGAACTTGGCGTCAGCGGGATCCTCGGCCATCGCATTATCGATCCACCAGACGCGACCACGGCGGGTGCTGACGAGCATGGTGCCGTCGGACAGGAACGCCATGCCGCCCACCTCGATCACCTCGCCCTTGGGCGGAGTCAGGTAGTCGACGGTGTAGTACTGGGCCTCGTCGGCCTGTTGCGCGAAGGCGAGGGCGGCGGTGAGTAGCAACATTAGAGTGCCTCCTTAATTGCGGCGAGGTTAGCTTCGGTGGGCTTTAGACCGTAGAGGAAGTCATGGGTCCACTTCACAGGACCCTGGGCTGCACTTGATTCTGATTTGGACTCTTGCACCGAGCCATAGGTGATCCAAATAGTGCCAAAGCCAAGTTCGTCGGTCGCGATGCGTACCGTCTGACCGGGGCCTTCCAGATCCGGCAAGTTTTCGAAGCCCTCGCCTCCATCGAATCCGACAGTGACACTTGCTGTGTCTACGATCTCGGATTGGAAGGTGCGCCGGAACCCAGTCCAGCCACCTAGACTCAGGGCCTCTGCATGTTCTTGTACCGAAGCGACGCGCTTGGAACCGAGGTAGAGATCGAACTCTATCATCGCGTGATCGGCTTGGATCTCCGTAGCAGTCATCACAGCCCTTGTCTCTTTGATTCCCGACTTGGCGGCGGTGGCTTCGGCAGCCCAATCGAGTGCTTTCCAAGTCACCTCGCCCAACGCGTCATCGGGGACAAAGACAACCGCGCCCAGTGGCTCCAACGTATCGCCACCACGGTTCTCCCAATCGCGGCGCTTCACAAAGTCGCCTTGGCGCACGGCGATCAAGCGCATGTCGTCCCGGTTGTACTGGAAGCTCAGGCCGTCCAGACCGCCCACAAGCAAGCCGCGCGGTGTCATCTCTTCCCCCTCGCGCAGGGGCGGTAAGCTGCCGCGAACCACAAGCGGTCTGTCCGTCACGGTCATTACGGTCGAGCCAGGTACAACCGTAACTTGCTCGGGGCCGAGCGCGATCACATGATCAACCACGGCTCGTCGCTCTTTTTCGGTCAAGCTGTCCTTGAAGCCGGGCATGGGTGTGCCACCGATGCCACTGGAGACCGTACGGAACAGGGCCTCGGGCGTGTTGCCGAAGGAGAAGCCGCCGTCCACAAAGCTGCGGGCGGGCTTGTCGAACTTGGCCAATCCGTTGCCGTCGCCGGACTCGCCATGGCAGACCGCGCATGCGCTGGCGAAGACCTGGGCACCGAGCTCCGCGCCTGAGAGCTCCGCGACCTTATCGACGCGAGGCACATCCTCGCTAACTTGGGTCGGGACCTCTATGACGGAATCAGCTTGCGGCTCATCCCCTGCGCCGCAGGACGCCACGAGGCCAAGGGCCAGGGTCAGATACACACGAGCGAGAGACGAATCCGCGTTAGCCATAGCCGGGGGACCTTAAGATTAGGGAGAGAGGGGTTTAGCGCCGCAGCAGCATACCCCAGATGCCCTCCCAGTCGTCAGGCTAAACACGGGGGCTAGTCTTCAGTCACCTGGGCAAGGTCAACAGTGATCTCGGCCGTCCAGATCCCCCTGGGGTCGCCACGTTCGGCCAGGGTTCTTTCGATCACGTCGGCCCTGCGCTTAGGCTTGCCTTGGTACAAGACCCGCTCGCCGTGCCTGACCACGACCGGCTGGTCCAGGTCCATCATCGAATCGTCGAGTCGAATCTTTAGGCTCCCAAGGCCGCCGGCTTCTTCGATAAGGATCGTCTGATTTTTGCGGCTGACGACGACACGACTGTTCGCTACTGGGTTCTCAACCGCAAGCCAGTAGAAGCGCTTGTGGGTACGCGAGCTCTGGCGCCAGACGATTCGATCGGGGCGCAGGTCGCGGGTGCGCTCGGCCATCCAGGGCAGTGCGGCGCCGTCTTCGCGATCCATCCAATGGCCCTTGCCCTTGTAGATCTCGACCCAGTGGTCATACCCAGCCGGATCCTGTTCGCGTAGGTCGCTCAGCTTGACCTTCCAGTCGGCGGCGATCTTGTTCCGGTCGTAGGCCCCGTCGTCGGCGCCCATATGCAGGGTGAACGGCAAGTTGCGTAGGCCATCTGGACGGGCATCGTTCGGGTGCCCCGCCATCATCGCAGCGGCACCAAAGCGGTCGGCCATGCGCGGCGCAAGCTGGTACGCGCCGTCGCCGCCAGCGGAGTAGCCCAGCAGGTAGACGCGGTCGGGGTCTACGTTCTCATGGACGATCATGTTCTGGATTAGCCGATCGAACAGGGTGTCGATGTGAGACTCGTGCCACAGGTTCCACGTGTTGGTGGGAGCTCGCGGGGCCACGTAGACTCCCTCTTCGATGGAGTACAGCCTCTTCTGGTTCTCCCACTGCCCGTCGTTGACCCGAGCCGGCGCGCCGCCGCCGCCGTGCATGGAGATGTACAGGCTGCGACCGCTTTCCGGAGCCTCGCCATGGACCGAATACCAGAAGGGCATCTGGCGGGCGCCTTCCGTCAGAACACGAGCTTCCATCTCATCAAAGGTCGCAACTCGGCGATGCTCGGCCTTCTCCCGCCACAGTTTCGTCGCGAGTTCTTGAGCAGCCGCGGCGTCAAGAACAGGGGGAAAGCCAAGGGAGACGAGCTCAGTTTCCGCGGTCACCGTATGCTCGGTCGAGACCGATCGCTTGCCCGCAAGGTCCGATTGGGCACGTATCGTCAGTTTTGAGCCTATGGGGAAATCCCCATAGACGTGGTCGTTGGCATCGAAGCGCTCGTCCTTTGTCGTCGCGCGGAACAGCTCGTCACCGGCTTCGTTGGTCACAAGCAGCTCCGTTGCTATGCGCTGTTCGGTGTCCACCTCGAGAACGCGAAAGCGGATGCGCGTGGAGCCTGCGGCTACGGGGTCCCGCTTCTGGGTGTAGCGGTCGGTCACATTGACCGCGAAGACGAAATCCGCGTCGGGTCGCCACACCATAGGGAAGCGCTGAGGTGTCTTGACAAAGCTGACGGCGAAGATGCCGTACTTCTCCGAGTCCGCCACCGCAGAGGATGCCCGCCCGGTGAACCAGGCTTGGTCCAGCTTATCCCCGGTGGGCTCCGCCGCTCCGGTAAAGCGCCAGTCGCCATCCCAGATCTCGATCCACGAGTGGTTTCCGCTATCGTCCGACCAGGACGGGATACCGACGAAGCGGGCGGGTACGCCGACCGCTCGGCAGGCGTCAATCAGTAAGACCGACAGGCCAGTACACGATGCCATGCCCGCCTCGATGGACTCGTAGGGGCTCTGGTCGGCCTTGGGTCTCTGGGTCGAGTACTTCACGCCAACCATCGGGAAGAGCTTAGCGTTGAGGATCGCCGTGGCCTCGGAGGCCGTCTTGGCGTCCGCGACCAGGGGCTGGAACCTTTCGTAGAAGTCCTTGCGGAAGGCGTCCCTGCGCTCGTTGATGCTAGCGAAGGGCAGCACGTTCTCCAGGAAGTAGCTCTCGGGCATCGTCTTCGACCAAGGCGCCTCATTCCAAGCCTTGTAGGCATAGGTCACGTGCTCGAGCAGGAACTCCGAGGACAGGCTCTCGAGGTCGCCATCGGGCATGTTCTCGATCAGAAATCTGAGCCCCTTGCGCTCGGCGGGTGCAACGGACTCGAGCGCTTTCTCAAGCTCCTTGCGGTTACCACCCGCGTCCACAAGCGCGCTCTCGAGGGCGCCTCCAGGAACCGGGTCTTGGACCTGGGGCAGTGCGACAAGTAGGAGTAAGGCTAAGGCGCCCATAGTTTGCATCAAAGGTTGGGAGGATAGGAACAGCAACGACCTTGATCATAGCAGACAAGCCGAGGGGCCCTCCAAAGCCCACCCCCACGCCGTCTTCAAAGCAGCAGTTTGTGAAGGTTGGCGCCTTTAGCCGTGGGGCCTACGGCCGCGACACCACCCCCTGGCGTCCGTTGTTCTTATGGCAGGCGGCGGCAAGGTCGTGCACAACATCCTCGCCCAGGATTTGGCAAGGGTGCCGCGGGCCGGCTACTTCTCGTCGAAGAAGTCGGTCTTGTCGAAGGGCATCACAACGGAGGTGATGATGTTCATGGAGTGGCTGACAACTCGCTTGAAGTAGCGGTAGGTCAGGGCTGTCGCGGCCGCAGCGCCGTCACCTTCGGTGCGGTTGACCATCTCATCGGTACGCTCATCGCAGATCGTGCCGAAATCACTCGACTCCTTAATAAACTGGCGCGCGGCCTCTTCGTCTTCCACGCGGTAGATGTTCTTCGCGCGCATGAGCATGCGCGAGACCTGCTGCTTCATCTCAAGCAGCTCCTCGTGCTTGTCCTGCACAACGGGTCGCCCCATCGTCGCGAGATCAAAGATGTTCTTGCCGTAGTCCCCGATACGCTCGGCGTCCTTGACCAGGCTCATCAGGACCAGGTCGTTAGCGATGGGTGCGCGGCCGTGCAGGCTGGCATGGGTCAGAACGCGACGCCGAATCTTGCGCTCGTTCTTATTGATGCGGATGTCCGTGGACCAGATGTCCTCTTTTACAATGGAGGTCGCTGTCCCCGCCAAGAGGCAGTTAGCCGCCGCGTCAAAAATGTGGCGTCCATCGTCGAGCATCTCCTCGAAGAGGCCCAGGATTTCGTTCGCGCTGTCCGCGGATTCTTGGATTCTTTTTAGCCAGTTGAACATGGGGTTACTTGAAAATATACATCAGCGTTAGCGGGATTACGATGAAGACGATGACCACATAAATGATGACCCAAATCTTGTTCCGTACAGCTTGAACAGCCAGCATTCGCGCAAGGCGAATCGGAATCGCCCTGATCCTTTGGAAAGGAAAGAAGAGCCCTGTTGCCAGTAGGTTGAATTGTACGTGAACAAGAGCAATCTCTAGGCCCGCAACATCCGTGGCTAGGGACGCAATAAAGGCTGTTATCGTCGTACCTAGGTTCGCGCCAAGCATGACCGGGAAGGCATTCTCCAGGCTCAGAATGCCACCTGCGCAGAGAGGGACCAACAGGGAGGTCGTGATGCTTGAGGACTGCACTGCCATGGTGACCATCGCACCCAGGGCGATGGCGATCAGGCCGGACTTCTTGAGCGCCTTGTTCAGGGTCTCTTCGGCCTTGTCGGCGATCACCACTCGCATGGTCTTGGTGATCGTAGTCAGGGAAAAGAAGATCGCGATCAAACCAATGCTCAAGACGGTCAACCCGGCGGGCGTGCCCTCCAGGCCAATGGTCTCGGTGACGAAGTGCTTGACACCGCCAGCCGCCCAGCTCACGGCCGCCTTGATCGGACTCTTGTAGGAACCGCCTGCCTCGCCAATGATGCCCCATTCGCCGAGCATACCCGTAATGGCATGGGCAGACTTATGCAGGAAGCCCGTCCATAACTGGATCGGTAGGAACACAAACACGGCCAGTAGATTGAAGAAGTCGTGAACCGTGGCTGCCGCAAAGGCGCGACGGAACTCACTCTTGCGCCCAACGCTGCCCAGGGAGACCAAGGTGTTTGTGATCGTCGTGCCTAGGTTGGCACCCATGATCATGGGTACGGCCGCGGCGACTCCGATCGTGCCGGAGCCGACCAGCCCCACGATAGTCGACGTCGTTACGGAAGACGACTGCACAAGGACCGTGGCAAGGATACCAACGGCTAAGCTCGCGAAGGGATTAGAGACGCCCTCGAATAAGCCGTCCGCAACACCCGCCCCCATCATCTTGATCGAGCCCGAGAGCAGCTTGATCGAGATCAAAAAGACGTACAGAAGACCGAGCAACAAAAGCAGTCGCGGCAGGATTTGAGGACCCTGTCCAGGGACGGTCTCGCCGGCGCTGCCGGGGGGGGATGTGGAGGCGCTCATGGGATTAGCCCGAAGTCTAGCTACTTCACTACTACTGTGCACGTATCGTGAAGCCTAGTTGAATGATTCGTGAATTCTATCGAGTCCTCTATGCAGCCGAAAGGATGAGAACCGGGAGGGCCGCTCCAAGCGACGTTCCTGAGCGCCAAGAGCCCCCGACAGCCCGTGAGGTTTCACGTCACCCGGGGCTGCGTAGGCACGGCGAACTGAGGCGACGTGACCAGCGTGGCCGTTTACCCTAGGTTGAGCGCCTTGCGGCATCGGGCAACCAAGGCCGGGTAGTCCCCTAGGGCCTCTTGGCCTATAGGCGACAGGCGATAGACCCCGCGATCGATGCGCTCGAACCAGCCGTAGTGGTTGTCGTACATGATGGCCCGGGAGCGCTTCGCAGCTCCGTGCTTGCGCAGCTGGACGGCAGTCTGGGGCCCCAGCTCTTCTAGGGCACAGGCCACGAAGACGGCATCCTCGCGATAGGCCGTGACCAGAGTCTTCCCGGTCGAGCCGCCCACATTCCGATCCCCGGTTCGTCCAGCCATTTCCTGCAGAATGGACCGCTTGCGCCCCTTGGACTTCTGCCCCTGGTAGGGCAAGGGGTGCAAGACAATATCGACCTCGGGACTGCCCTTGAGGTCCACAACCAAGAGCCCAAGTCCGAGCCGCCGCAGCAGCCTGCGGTTTCGCCTCCACCTGCGCCCGCGCACACTGCCGACAGGCTTGGGAATCGCCACATAAACCGAATCGGTGATGCGAAGACGCTCGCAAGCCTGGGCGAGTAGGTCCACGGAGAAGCGCAGCTTAAGTTCGATCACCAGTAGCTCGTCTTCCTGGGTTGCAGTGATGTCACAGTGGTCCACCTCGGCCTGCACTTCATATCCTTGGGCCACAAGCATGTCCCGCACGGGTGCGTACAGTTGGGTCTCGCTGGTAGGTTTAGTGGGCATAGACAGGCTTGAATCCCCGGGCTCCTTGCAATGGCCGCGCCCAGAGCTGGCCATAATAGCAACGTGAGCCCCCTTGCGATTCAGTGTGCTGCCTAAGGTCCGAGAGCGCACCCATGGAAGCGTCTTTGAATGGGAACGGCTCGATGTTGTCGTCGCAAGGCACAACTGCGCGCAAGCTCTGTCGCAGCCGCAAGGAGACAGGCAGGCTGCTAAACAAGCCCGATGCGTGAAGCGCGGGCCCTGCGCTTATTCGCAGCGGGCGAACTCGTGGACCCAGACCTTAGCGTCGCCTTCCCACTCCATGCCCTTGTGCATGCGCAGGATCAGGTCCTTGTACATCTCTAGACCGGGATAGCCCTCAGCATTGGCGGACTCGTCGGTCATCTCGGCCAGTGTCTCCCGGCGCAGGTCCTTAATCTCAAACTTCACACCTTCGATCTCGAAGGTCTCGCCCGGGTAGCCGTAGACGCCATTGCGGCGCTGCTGGGTCTTTGTGCCCTCGAGGGCCGCTTTCACGAGCCTGGAGTGGGTGACGAGTTGATCAATTTCGCAGGTCTTGGCTGGGTAGTTGCTCATGGGCAGGAGCTTGCCTTTTTGGGCGTTCAAGCGCAGCCAAAAAAAAGGCCATCCCGGACAAAAGTGCGTCGGGACGGCCGAGTGGTAAATCGTGTCAACCCGGCTTTACAGCGCGCGGATTCGCAGATTCCGGAACCAGACCTTGCCATGGTCGCCCTGGAAGGCGATGTGCCCTGTACTTGTCGAGCCGTAGCTCTCCATGTCCTTCCACTTCGATGCGGCCACGCGCTGCTTGTGGTCCGCGCTGCCCTTCTCGTACTCGACGACCTTCGTTCCATTGAGCCAGTGCTCGACGTGGCTGCCCCTGACTAGGATGCGCGCGTTGTTCCACTCCATGGCCGGGTTGGTCACGGCGGCAGAGGGAGCCTGGACGTCGTAGTTCGCGCCCGCGCTGTTCTTGCCAATCTCGCCGTTGTTGTGGGCGGCGTCATCGAGAATCTGGTACTCGGGACCGGTCATCCAGGGATAACCGCCAGCGGACTCGTCCACATGCCACATGATGCCGCTGTTGCCAGCCTCGGCAACGCGCCAGTCTAGCTCGAGCTCGAAGTCCGTATAGGCGGCCTTGGTCACGATGTCCATGCCGGCGCCGGGCGTGCTGGCGAACATGGCGCCGTCTTCAATGATCCAGCCCGCGGGCATGGCGTCTTGGGCGTAGCCTCGCCAGTGGTCAAAGGTTGCGCCGTCGAAGAGCGAGATCCACTCGGGGTCGGTTTCGTTCATGGTCGTCGTTGGGTTGTCCGTGCTCGGGCCGATAGTATCCGTCGTTTCGACTGTGCAGCAGGTGGCCAAAGGGACTAGGAGCAGGAAGAGTGCAGAGACTTTCATAGTGAGTCGTTTTAGGTGTATTCAGGGGTAAGACTAGCAAGACAGCGCTCGAGCAGGGACTTGGTCATGGCGATGCCCTCGGGCTCAGAGACCTTACCGCCTTCGTATTCGATGCCGAGGTAGCCGCGGTAGCCCGCGTCGAGAACGATGCGCAGGATGCGCAGGTAGTCCTTGGCGTCCTCGTTGCCTTCAGCGTCGAAGTTGTGGCTCTTGGCGCTGACTGCATGGGCATAGGGCATCAGCTCTTCAATACCTTGGTAGATGTCATACCAGCCGTCCCCATTGGGGCCGGCCTGGTCGCCGCAGTAGAAGTTGCCAAAGTCAGGCAACGTTCCACAGCGTGGATGTCCAACCCGGTCTATGAGCTCGGACAGCCACTTGCCATTTGAGGACAGCCCGCCGTGATTCTCAACGAGCACATTGATGTCCATGGACGTGCCGTAATCGGTCAGGCGCGCCAGCCCGTCGGCGGCGAGGTCGCGCTGGGTCGCCCAGTCGCCTTCACTTTGGGCGTTAACTCGAATCGAATGGCAGCCAAGTTCCCGGGCAATATCAATCCAACGGTGGTGATTGCCTATAGCTGCCGTGCGCTTTGCGTCATCGGGGTCGCCAAGAAAGCCCTCGCCATCGCACATGATGAGCAGGCTCTGGACACCCTCGCCCGCGCAGATCTTCTTTAGCTCTCGGACGTAACTCGCTTGGCGCGACTCTTCGCGCATAAACGTGTTCACGTACTCAATGGCCTCAATCCCGAACTGCTCACGCGAGACCCGCGGGAAGTCTAGGTTCGACATCTCGCCGCGCCCTAGTGCGCCGTGCAGCGACCACTGGGCCAGGGAGATTTTTAGGATAGGGTCAGCACTGGTCATGGCGGTCTTGGGGCTAGAACTGGCGCCTGGTGAGCCGCATCCGCCGGCCAACAAGCCCGCGCCGCAGAGGGAGGACCGAATCAAGAAATCGCGCCGTTGCCACATTAGGGGGAATCCTAGCAAAGTCGTGGGCGGGTTTAGCCTTTCTTGAAGAGCGCTGGGTCGATCTCGATGCGCTCGCCGCTGGCTACCGCCGCAGCTGCTGCGATGGCGACGTGGCTCGCTCGGGCGCCCTCGGTCACCGAGCAATGGGGCTCTGCCCCCTCTTGCACGCTTAGAAGGAAGGCGCGTAGGGCGAAGCGCAGGGGCGGCTCCTGCAGGCTGACGCCGTTCTTGATGCGCTCTTGGGCAGCTAACTTCGTGGCGTCCGCAACCAAGGTGATGCCCTCTTCATCGTGAAAGTACTGGCGCCCCGCGTAGACCTCAAAGCCGATCGTCGGCGCGTCGGACTCCTTGAACAGCCAGCCCGCGTTCTGGGCCATCTTGACCGCGCCCGCAGTGCCGTGGAACAGCTCGAAGCGCTTTTGGAACGAGTTCGCGATGGTCGCGTCGTAGCGCAACATACGCTGGCCCGGGTACTCCATATCCAGTTGCACGGTATCGTGCATCTTGCGGCCGTCGCGATGTAGCTGGATCGATCCACCCCCACGAACCGCGGACGGATACATGCCCGTGTACCAGTGGATCACATCGAACTGATGCACGCCGAACTCACCTGCCAACCCCAGACTAAGCTCCGGATCCAGGCGCCAGTTTAAGGCCTTCTCATCCGCGCGGTTGACCGCCGGCGAATTCCATGTGGTCTTCTCGTGATGCTGCGCCCGGAAGCCAACAAAGTCGGCAATGGCCCCAGACCGAACGAAGTTTCGAGCGTGGGCATAGAGCGGGTTTGAGCGCACCAGCAACCCACAGGTGAAGGGCACACCAGCTGTCTTCGCGGCAGCCTCGATGGCCTTGACATCGCTGGGTGTGGTCGCCATCGGAGCCTCGCAATACACCGGCAGCTTCGCATCGAGAGCCTCCAACACCAGCTCTGTATGAAGGTGGGACGGGGTCGCGATCACCACAGCTTGCACGTCAAGCTTCGCCTCGCTTATCTCCGCCAGCGACGCGTAGCCGGTGGCCGTCGGTCCCTTGCGCAGGCCCGCCTTGCGGCGTGAGGCTACGGGGTCCGCAACGGCTACAACCTCGGCCCCTTCAAGGCCGTGCAGCTCAGAAATGATCTTGCGGCCCCAGGGACCGCAGCCGATCACGGCGACTCGGGTCACGGCCGAGGGGTGCCACGTGGGCACGGTAAAACCAAGGGCGGGGGACAGGCCGAGGGCGCCGATGGCGGACGCCCCCTGCAGAAAGGAACGGCGGCCGAGGTTCGTTGGATTGGACACGGTAATTTGCGTTCGCTTGGGTTGGATCGGAGTAGGGCCGGGGCAGGCTTGCCTAGTGCAGGAGCTTGACGTTCTGTTCGAGCAAGAGTCCCGAGGCCGCCTGGGCGAGCTCGGGATTGGCGCACAGGGCCGTGGCCCAAGCGTCGGCCAGGGCCGCGCTTGGTGCAACGACGGCGGCAGTGTTTTGCACATCGGCAGCGATAAACTGAGCGCCAGGAATCAGGATGTGGCCGTCATGGGCACTTTGGCTGCCCGCATCGGAGACCGCCAAGGCCTGGTCGCGCAGGCGAACCTGGTGGCCGTGGACATCGACGGTCCAGGCCTCCTGCCCAGGCGCAGAGCCCAGGGCAACCACGGAGCTGGTGCCCCCATGCAAGAGCGCGGCATCGACGGCGTACTCGCTTAGCTCCCGGACGGCCAGGTCCAAGGCGTGGCCCTTGGCGATGGCACCTAGGTCAAGGGCCGGGCCGAGTCCGCTGAAGCTGACGCTGCAGCTGAGCTCGTCTAGGTTCCAAGTGCCGGCGAGCGCAGGGCCCGGAGATTCCGCGGCTGCACCCTCCGAGACCTCGGGAAGGCAAGCAGCCAATCCCCGTGCGGCAAAGTGCCCGGCGGCGTCCATGGCCCTTGCCACGTCGGGCTCAAAGGCCCCGCCGCTGTCACGTTTCACGCGACTTGCGACTTGGAACAGCGCCAGGTCATCCGCATCCAAGGCTAAAGCCTGCTGGTGCCCGGTGCGGTTAAGTAGGGCCAAGCGGCTACTGGGCAGAAACAAGCTCCAGCGCGACTCGACCTCACGAATCACATCGAAGACCACCTCGGCGATGGCTTCGAGTCGCCCCCGCTCTTTGCGTTCGGCCACAAGCACCAACTCGAAAGTCGTACCCATAGCTTCGCACCGTAGCACCAAGGGGCTTGCGCCGGTCGGGATCGTCTTCTGGATCAAGAGCGTTATGCTTGACTAGCTGGCGGACACCGTGAAGGTCTCAGGATCGAAGTTGAAGGTCTTGCCCTCCCACATCGAGCGGTGCGCTAGGTCGACGACCACCATGACCTTAAGGGCCATCTCCACGTTGCTTGCGTTTGGCTTGCGGGTGCGCATCGAGCTGAGCCAGTTAAGGCGCAGCTCGTCTTGGTCGTTCATGCCGCCGAACTGCTCCTGCATCGGCTCTACCTCGTCCACATAGGGGCGCTGGGGGGTGATCTTGACGTTGTTGCCGCCCAGGTACATGTCGCCTTCGTTGCCACGAACGATGGTCTCTAGTCCCGTGTCGTTGGTTGTAGAGCCAGCCACGACCATTGTGTGGTCCTGCTCGAATTGAATCGTCAGGTTGACTGAGTCGCAGTTGTCCATCTCCTTGTCGACATAGTGCCCGCCGATGCCAGAGACTCGCGTGGGCCAGCCTGCGTCGACGGCCCATATCAGGGGCGTCATCACGTGCACCAGTAGATCGCCGATGATGCCGGTTGAGTACTCGTGGTAGCGGCGCCAGCGGAAGTACACAAGCGGATCCCAATCCACCAGGCCAAGGGGCTCGCACCAAGCCTCCCAGTCCAAGTTCTCGCCGGGCTTTAAGCGCTCGTCGATGCCGTAGTAATTCCACTCGCCATTGGGCGAGTTGCGGCAGTAGCTAGTCTGGCTCCAGACCGGCTTACCGATCGCGCCTGCTGCGATTAGCTCCTTGGCGCGGCCGTACTTCGGCAGCATCATCTTCTGAGTCCCGATCTGTACAATCTGCTCGTTGGCATTCGCAACGTCATAGAGGCGCACGCCCTCGGCCAAGTTGTAGGTCATAGGCTTCTCGACGTACACATCCTTGCCCGCCATGATGGCGTCGATGGCGCAGTCCGCATGCCAGTGCTCGGGAGTCGCGATCAACACGCCGTGGATGTCGCTGCGTGCGATCAGCTCCTTGTAGTCTTGGTACTGATCGACCTCGATGCCCTGCTTCTCGGCAAGGGCCGTTGCCGCGTCGTTCATGCGCGGGATTGCCACGTCCGAGACGGCGACGATCAGCACCTTCTCGCGGCCCGCCGCGGCCAGGTTTGCGATGGCGTGGCAGTGGCCGGTGCCCATGCCCCCGGTTCCAATCACGCCGATCCGGATCGCCTCGTCCGCGCCGACCGCGGTAAAGGGCTTGCCGCGGGTTGCCTTGGCCCGGTCATCCGCACCGGCGTAGGCCTTGCCCAGAGGATTGGCGCTCGCGATAGCTCCCAGCCCACCAAGGGCAATAGCGTTCTTCAGGAATTGGCGGCGAGCCTTGTGAGACTTAGGCAGCTTGGGGTCTGACGAGGTCATGGGAGAGCTTCGTGGGAGAGGAGACGGGGCGGACTAGTTTGTCGAGCTCCCATCCTAAGACAAGTCAACGAACTCGCGCAAATAGATCGAGAGCGCGGTGCGATTGGACTGAAAATCAACATCCACTCAAGATCAAAACGGGCCTCCTCATTTCGCTGTCCCTCTCCGCTGGAAGCTCCCTTGTCAGCGCTCTCGTAACCCGCGGATACCCCACTGGCCGCCACGAAGACAAACTCGCGGCCTTCGATGCCCAAGTCACCGGATTCCAACCGTCCGAGGACAACCTAAGGACCCAGGAAGAGCTCGTGGGCACGTGGCGTGAGCGCCTGGACGAGGCCGAGAGCCAGGCCGAAGTGAGCATCGCCAAGCTCGATCAAGAGCACGCCGAGCGCATCGAAGCCCTGGAGAGTTCCCTATTGATGGCCTCGGGTGAAGCCGATGACCAGCGCCAAGCGGTGCTCAACAAGTTGTCCACGTTCCAGGAAGCACAAAAGATGCTGGAGGCCATGCGCCCCATGCTCGAGGGGCTCGCGAGCACCCTCAAGGAAGACGAGAAGAAGTAGAACCGCAGCCACGGGATCTGACTTTACGCCTCCGGCATTGCCGGGGGCGCTCTCAATTCTGGGTCCTTGCACTTCCAAGACTAGGCGGTCCATGGCAACCTGCACGACTGCCTCCTTACACCACTTACCAGCAGGAATCTAGCCGTGCAACTTCCCACCGTTCTCATCGCCCTCTCCCTTGGCTTCACAGCCACCACGCTTAGCGCTCCCCAGGACGACGCGAAGCCTAAGAACATCGTGGAGCAATACCACGCGCTCTCGGAAGCGAGGGACATGGATGGACTGGTGGCTCTCTGGCAGGAGAACGAGTACCGGACCCTGAGCACGATCGACCAGGACCTCGAGGGCAGCCTCGCTCTCTGGGAGAGTGGTCTCGACGCGGCGAAGACCGCCGCCATGAACGGGATGCAAGAGCGCGCCCTCTTCGGTGCAGCCGCTGCGACCAAGGCCTTCGATCGACCGATCTTCCTGGACTACGCCTCCGCATTCTGTTCCTGGAACGACGCAGAAAAAGCGGCCTTTCGCGGCGGACAAGCCGCCAATGGTCGCGCCTACGAGGCTAAGGGCGAGGGCAAGCTAAAAGAGGCCCGGGACGCTGCGGAGGAGTGCACAGCCTTGGCCCTTCCACTCGGCGACTGGTGGGGTTGCGCCATGGGCCTGGGCGGATCGGGCGGCTTTAAGCTTGAGCTCGGCGACGCCAAGGGTGGCCTGAGCGACCTGTCTCGCGCGCGCCTGATCAACCAGTCTCTGGGTCTGCGCGGTTCGGAGCTGCGGAACCTGAAGGGCATGCTCGCCTGCCTGATCGAGCTGGGGCACACGCCCCGGGCGATTACGGTTTGCCAGGAGCTTATTGAAGCCAGCGAAGGCGAAGCGCGCACCGAGTACGAAGCGCAGCTCAAGCAAATCCAAGGCGAGTAGGGTTCGCAGACGAACTTGAAGCGTAGGTTTCCCCTCTCTTTCTAGATGCAAGAACTCCAAGCACGCGCAAACTTGACCTGCGAGCTCTGCGGCGCTCCTGACGCCCTGGAAGCCTTTCCCGTCGCACCCCATTCGGATCGCGACGCGGACCATAACGTCCTCATTTGCGCCACCTGCCGGGATCAGCTCACTGGCTCGACCGAAGTCGAGCCTAACCACTGGCGTTGCTTGGGCGACAGCATGTGGAGCGAAGTTTCGGCCGTCAAGGTCGTGGCCTGGCGTATGCTCCAGAGGCTTGACGACCAAGACTGGGCACGTGGTTTCTTGGACATGATCTATATGGAGGATACCGAGCTTGCCTGGGCCGAGGCCGGCCAAGCCGAAGGCGCCCCTTCCGCCGTCAAGCACATGGACAGCAACGGCTCTCTCTTGGAAACCGGTGACACGGTAACCCTGATCAAGGACCTGGATGTCAAGGGCGCGGGCTTTACCGCTAAGCGCGGCACCGCTGTGCGCAACATCATGGTGGTCGACGACAACGCCGAGCACATCGAAGGACGCGTCAACGGCACGCGTATCGTGATTCTGACGAAGTTCGTGCGCAAGGCGAAGTGACGCGGACTACTTGCCCCCGAGCAGCAGCTTCGTCATCTCGTCTAGGTCTATCATCGAAGGCACGTTGGGGTCCCGCGAGTCCAACCACACGTGCTCGACGTTGAGCTGGCCCGCGGCCTTCCGCGCCAGCCAAATACGACCGCCCTCGCTGTTCAAGGCCTCCAGGTGCAGGCGCTTGGACTGCTCGGATGCCAAGCTATAGGCCAACTGGCCTTGGGTTACCAGCACGTCGTAAGCGGCGTCTGCGTCGGCTTTGGTCTTGTCCGCCAATGCCTTGGCCTCAGCTATTAGAGTGGCCTTTTTTAGGCCTGCGGCGATCTGCTTGCCTTGCCGCTCCTGATCCCACTCCGCCATCAACTGCTGGACCTTGGACTTGGTCTCGTTGACCAGCTTGCCCACCTCGCCACTGGCCTCTTCCACCCTTGAGACGGCGTCGAAGAGCAGGCCCTTTTGGTGGTTAATCTGGATCTCCTGGAGCTTGACCTCCAAGTCATTCGAGAAGGCGAACCCTTGGATGTAGATCCCGTCGAGGTCCACGTGTAGGGCTGCAAGTTCGGCGGCCAGCTTCGGCTCGATCTGGCTCGTCAGCAGCACCCGGCCGTCGGCGTCGAACCAAGCCTCGGAGCCCATGCTCGCAAACTCCCGCCGTAGAACCTCGGCTGCGGTCAAGGCGACCTGGGTTGGCAGAGTCTCCACTAGAGCCCTCGCTACGATCGAGTGTGCCGTCCCTGGCTTTACCTTCCAGAGGATCGCGGTACTAAGAGCTACCACGTTGTCATCCGATGTGCGCAGGTCGATCGCGTTCAGGCTCTTTGGATCGGAGTCCACCCCAAAGCTGGTCATGCGCCTCCCCATGTCCACGACGTGCACGCTGTCGAACCCTGGTATGTTCACGTGCAAGCCAGGCGCAAGATCGTGCTCACTCAGCCCACCGGAGAAGTTGCCCTGCTGTACGGCAGCTTGCCAGGGCTGCACATGCACAAGGAAGAGCCCAGTGCCCTTCGCGCTGACGTAGCCCGTGATCGACCAGATCAGCCAGATCAGCACAAAGGGCTTGACGATCTTCCATGCGAATTTTGCGGTGCTTGTTTTCCAGCCCATTAGAGACCTACCTTGCTTAGTGGAAGAGTGACGCGGTCGACCCGGTCGGGATCGGGGTCACTCGTAAATGGGGTCAACTTGAAGATGACCTTGGAGAGGTTGGACACGAGTTGCTCGCGAATAGCAATGTCCCCGCGGCCTTCAAGGGCTGAGAGTTCTGCCAAGAGGGCCTGGGCCTTGGCCCGCCCCGCCTCCTCTAAAGAGGAAGCTTGGAGCTCGAGCTTGGCCTTACTCACCTCCCCTTCCAGCTTACGCGACATGGCGTAGCTCTCCGCTTGACCGCGAATGGTCATGGCGCTTGTCACGGCTTCCACCAGCTCGCGTTCGAGCTCTGCCTCGAGCATGCTCCCTCGGACCTCTACCTCTTTCCTAGCCTTGGTCAGCTGTTGTTCTTGTTCCCGTACCTTTTGCAGAAGTTCGGCCCCGAGCCTCTCGACTTCCTGGTCGGCAACCTTGCGCTGATTGATCGCCATCTCGTACGTGCGGTCGAAGTTGGGCTTGCCCATGTTTAGTTGCAGTACTTCGATTCCAAAGGCCCCTAGCTCCTGGTTAAGGGCCACGAAAGACTTCGCCCGGGCCTCGTCACAGATCACCGCGTCCATGACCTCTTGGACGGAGTAGCGTCCAAACTCGTCCCGCAATACCGGTCGGGCGATTGCCATAACCCAAGACTCCGCCCGCTCTATTTCACCTCCACTTGAGCGCAGAAAATCCACCGCTCCCGCTTCGGTCACACGGTATTCGAGTTCGACCGACTCAAAGAAGAACGCAGATCCGCCCCGTGAGCGGACCTGAAGCCGACCCGGCCCCTTGGGCGCATCCTCCTTTCCGTTCTCCATAACCAGGGTCCGCGAGGCCTTCGCGAACCTAAAGATCTCCGCCACTCCCGGCAGGGTCATCTGGTAGCCGGTGCCCTCGACCGCCCAGAGCTCGCCGTCCCAAGCCCCAAGCCGAACCGCGTGCTCGTTCGGGTTTACCTTGACGGCAATGCCCTCGCCCCGCATCTGGGGTGCCATCTCCGTGATGCTCTGGGTCCAGCCCGAGACCACACCAAGGGCCACCGCCCCAAAGATCAAAATCGGACGGAGAAGCCGCAGCCGCCTCCCCTTTGCCTGCACGGGCACATTCGCATTCAACGTTGGATCATTCATTCCTCCACCATCGACACTTCCCACATGCCCGTCAAGCTTGGTACCGTGGCCGTTACATCCGAGTGACCCTAGGGAAAGCGAGGCGAGAGGTGCCGGACAGCAGAGCAACTCAACGAAGCAAACAACACGGTCACTCCCTCCCAGTAGAGTATCCCTATGAATCCTCTCCACGCATTTGCCCTCGCGCCCCTATGGATCGCTCCCACCCAAGGGATTGTTGAGCCACCCGCAAGCGGCATCGCCGTGAGCAACTTCGACGATGCCAGAGACATTAAGTCCCGCGACGCCGAGGTCCGCCTGGCCGCCGTCCTGCGCATCGCCGCCACGAACAACGACGACACGGGCAAGCTGCTGGCCAAGGCCCTTAAGGATGACGACTGGGAGATTGTCACCATCGCCGCCACGGCCCTGGGCGAGATCGGCCGCGAGAAGAGCCTGAAGAACCTAGCCAAGCTGGCCTGGGAGGGCCCGACCCTGGGTGTCCGGACCGCAGCCGCCTTGGCGGCCGGCAAGATCGACAGCGAAGCCGCCCTGAAGGAGCTGGCCAAGAAGCTCTCCGGCGATCGCGCCGTCAAGACCAGCGCCGCCTACGCCCTGGTCGCCATGGCAGCCGACCAGCCAAAGTCCCCCAAGGCCCTCGCCAAGCTGCTAGTTGCCAAGGACACCCTGACCCGCGCCGCCGCGGCCCGCGCGCTCGTACTCTGTGCGACCAGCGAGCGCGAAGAGTTGGCCGCAGAGCTACTCGCCTCGCCCCATCAGGCCGTTGTCGCCGCGACCCTTGACGCCATGGTGGACGACCCCCAAGCTGGCCTCACCGGCCCCATCGAAGCGCTGCTCCAGAACGCCGCCCTCTCCGATGTGATCGAGCGGCGCGCTATTGCTGCCTTGGTCGCCAACCTGGGCGCCGAGTCCGATACGAAGGCCGGCTCCCTTCGCGCGATTCAAGGCCTCAGTATGGTTGCCAACGGCCCCGTCTCTTCCCGCGCTCCGCGCCTCCTGGAAGAGTGCCTCGACGCGAAGGCTCTTGACGCGGGCGACGCGGCCGATGCCCTCAAGGCCAGCCTAGCCAGTAGCGATGTCAGCACGCGCGCGGCCGCCGCCCGCGCGCTGGGCTTCGGCAGTAAAGATGCGTGCCTGCCCATCGCTCGGAAGCTCGGCGAGAGCGACAGCAGCGGCCGCGTTCGCCGGGCTGCCGTCACCGCTAGCCTGACCCTGGAACCAGTCGAGGACGACGACCAGCGCGCGTGGCTTGTGGGGCGACTTAGTGCCGATGGTAGCGCCGCCATCCGCGAGGACATTGCCGTCGCGTTGGGCCAAGAGGGCCTGGACGATGTGCAGGGTCCGTTAATCCAAGCTCTGGGCGATAAGGCTTGGGGAGTTGCGGCCTGTGCGGCCGTCTCCCTAGGGCGAACCCGCGCGGAGAGCTGCATCGACGAGCTGGCCGCCTTGAGCCGGCGTGAGGACAGCTGGCGCATGCGTGGCGCCGCCGCCGTGGGGCTCTGTCACGCCATGCACAAGAGAGCGATCCCGCCGTTGATCGAGCTGCTGGCCGACCCCGAGCCACTTGTGGCGCGCACGGCTTTTGGCTTTCTAAAGTCGATTGCCAAGGGCCCCGCCATTGGCCCAGACATTGAGCTTTGGAGGGCCTGGTGGGCGGAAAACGAGAAGCGGATCCACCTGGAGACCCCGAAGGAGGCTAATGCGCGCCGGGAGAAGTATGGCTACTCCGAGTCACCCGACGAGATTTATGCCGGGCTGGACGTCATGGTGTTTGAGAGCCGCGGTGATCACATCGAGACTGTGCTCGACTTCATCGGCATCTCCCATCGGAAGACGACCTCGAACAGGGTCGCCGAGGGTGCCCTCGATGCGTCCGGTGTCTTCGTCTCGAACTGCACGGGCGAGATGCAGGTTGGGGATGTCGAACGCCTGCAGTGGTTCGTCAAGTGCGGTGGTTACCTCTTCGGCTCTTGCTGGGCGATCAACGAAACCATCGAGCGTGTCGCACCCGGGGCTATCCGCAAGTTTTTTACCAGCAGTGAGGTAATGGACAAGGTCACCGCGTCGGCTTGCGACCCCGGCAACGGCTACCTCAAGGGAGTCTTCCCCGCCGGCGTCGTGCCGATCTACAGCCTCGTTGGTGCCCACTTGATCGAGGTTATGGAGCCCGAACGCGTGGAGGTGCTTGTGGACAGCGCCGAGTGTGCCGAGCGCTGGGGTGAGGGCAACCTGACCGCCTGGTTCCGAGAGGGCCACGGTCGCATCCTAGACTCCGTCAACCACTTCGAGGCCCAAGGCTTATCTGAGGCCACGGGGCTCAAGACCGACGAAGACCGCATGGCCTATGCCATCGACCACATGGGAATCAGCTTTGCCAAGATCCGCGAGACCCGGGACGAAAAGTGGTGGAGCGGCAACATGAAAGCCGCCGAGCATATCCGCGACCTGTCCGTGTTCAACCTGCTCACCAACTTCGTGCGGGCCCGCCGGATCGACGGCTACTAACCCCGAACTATCTGCGGCTCAGGATCACGAGCAGCGATCCATTCCAAGTCAGGCCCGTCTGCTCGATCTCTCGGATAAGCCCCTTGAGAGCTAGGCACTCTTCATGTCCGGGGTCGAGCCCTACGAGTAGCCCCCTAGCCTCCGTGGCGAACTTACCCAAGTCCCGGCTCCGCAACCGGAGCGTTCGCAGGGCCTGGACATGGAAATCCCGCTGGTAGCCTTTGGGCATCATTTGGAGCAGAGCGCCAAGGTCATACACCTCGTCGTGGACCATGCCCCGGCGGCGATGCTGCCGCTTCTCCCACACGTCGAGAGACTCCGCGCAGGCTTGGCTCAGTTCGCTCAAGTCGAAGTGGGGCTCGGCAAGGATGACGCCACGGTCTGCGACCCGGAGTAACTCCGCGAAGGCTCGCCTTGGATCCTCAAGGTGGTGAGGAACATGCCGCAGGGAGATCCAGTCCACCGAGCGGTCCTCAAAGGGCATGCTGTAGGCAGAGCCCTCGGAGACCTCAAATCCTGACTCCCGGAGCGCGTCTAAGTTCGGTCCGGCAGAATCGATCCCGGCGGCCTTAATCCCACGCTCTCGGCAGGCCTTTAGCAGCATGCCCGATCCGCAGCCCACGTCCACGACCTTGTTCGGCTTCTGCTTAGCAAGTTGGTCGAGGTACTCGCCGATCAGCCACTCGTGGTTCTCTTTGGCCGTGCAGGTCGCAAAGCTGGAGGGGATCATGGGACTTCTCATAGGCTTTGACATGCTTAGGCCGCTCGCCTTAGGACCACTGCATCAACTTGAAAGCGGCGTAACCGCCGATGTAGTAGAGCGCGAGGAGTGTAGCTTGAAGTGAGGCGGTTCGAATAGAGGACAGCACTCTTCCATCTCTACCGAGGCCTTGTTGGGGCCCTTTCCCATCGTACTTAATTTCCGGCCTAGGTTCCCTTGGGAGCAGCTGCCATGCAGGGGGGTGCGGAGATAAGCCCATGGGCCCAGTCGCGGTGGATCCCAGAAAACCCGGTGGTTCGACTCGGGAGTCACAGCTGCAGCATAATCGCCCTTGGGCTCGTGACCGAAATCCTCCTGGATTGGGTAGAGCGGTCTGCTGCTTCTCGCGGGATCGCGAAGCGCAACACCCTCCAGCACCCCCACTGGACAGCCCAAGAATCGAGAACCTCAGCCTCTGCGGCGCAATTCCTATTGCCCCAAAGCAGCCCGGCTTAGTACCTTGAAGCTCGACCTATTGGCCCCTTGGCCTTCCCTACCTATTGACGCTTTGGCACCTATGCAAATTCAGATTAGCTTCGCTGATATCGAAAAGTCCGACCACATTGAAGGCTTCGTAAACGAAAAAGTTCACCGCGCGACCCAACACATAGCCGACCGCATTACGCGGGTCGAGGTCCATATCCACAACGACAGCGAAGGCACGAGCTCCACGGGTCGCACTAAGCGCTGCGTGATGGAGGCTCGCCCTTCGGGCCAGAGCCCCATCGCCGTGGACGACCACGCGGATACGATCAAGCAGGCCATCTCGAACGCGTCTCACAAGCTCGAGCGCGTCCTTAAGAAGAACTTCGACAAGGCAAAATAGGGTCTATGCACCCGCAGCGGGCCCAGGAGTCCGCCTTCCGGGTCTGTCACCACCCCCCATGTCACCTGGGGGTAACATGGTGCTACACAGAAGTGTTCGGTGGACGCACACCTACGGCTTTAAACATGGATTGCCGGCTGCGGCGCGCTCCGGCACGGGCCTTGCAACACCAAGAGCTCTGTCACCACGTTCACTACGATCTCGATGAAGACTTCCACCCAATTTCTCGCCCTTAGCTGCCTCGCCCTAGGTGCCAGCCTCATGGCCTGCACCGCCCCCCAAGTCGGCTCCGGTGACCAGCAGCTCGTGACCCAAGTCACGCCTCCCCTGGACCTTGACGCCAAGGCCTACGACATGGCGATGAGCCTTGAGCTTCCCCCAGTGGAGCCCATGGAATATGAGGGTATGTACAACGTCTTCAAGCTGTCCGAGCAGATTGTCTCGGGCTCCGAGCCCATCGGCGAGGCCGCCTTTTCCGTGCTACAGGACATGGGCATTCGCACGATCATCTCCGTTGACGGGAAAGTGCCTGACGCCGAGTTGGCCGCAAGGTACGGCATGCGCTACGTGCACATCCCAATCCAGTACAGCGACATCAGCAAGGACGAGATGCTGCGCTTGGCCAAGACTTACCGCGAGCTCGATGGCCCCTTTTACGTGCACTGCTTCCACGGCCGTCACCGCGGTCCCGCCGGTGCCGAAGTGGGGCGCCTGGTCCTCGATGGCATCCAGCGCGCCGAGGCGATCGCCGAGATGCGCCAGTACTGTGGCACTTCCAAGAAGTACGAAGGCCTCTACCGCATCGTTGCTGCCGGCGATATGCCGACCGCGGAAGAGACTGCGGCTTTCGAATACGACTTCGCTGAGAAGGAAGAGGTCGATGGCGTCGTTGGCTCCATGGTCATCCTGGCCCGCGCCTTTGATAACAACGAGGTGCTCAGGGACAGCGGTTGGCTGCCAGACCCGATGCACCCCGACCTCGATCCCCTGAACGAAGCTCTCCAGCTATTGCAAGGTTTCCAGGCCGGCGAGCATCTCTCCGAGGTGCGCACCTCTGCCGACGACTTCCGCAGCTGGTGGAGTGAAGGCCTTGAGGAGAGCAAGGCGCTTGTGGACTCGGTCAAGCAGATCGCCGCGGGCAACCTCGATGCAGTGGCCTTGGCCGACCGCTCCTTCCTTGCGATTGAGACCTCCTGCCTCGACTGCCACGGCGAGTACCGCAACGACTAGCCCAAGAGCTGGCCGCCACCAGGTCCGCCTTCGGGGCCTAGTTCGACCACTCGATCGGCGCGGGCAATCAAGGACAAGCGGTGCTCGGTGATCACCACAAGATCGCCCCGATCACCCAACCTTCGGAAGACCTCGGCAAGCATGTCGAGGTCTTTTTCGTGGAGTCCCCGGGCGGGCTCATCCAGCAGATAGAGCCCCGGCGAGGGCGCACTGATCAGGCTGGATGCCAGGGTCAGTCGGGAGCGCTCGCCGCCGGACAGTTCGGCCGACTGCCGGCCGAGGGATAGGTAGCCTAGGCCGACCTGTTCGAGGGATGCCAGGCCTTGGGCGAGGGCGCGGATGTGCTTCTGCCCTTGATCTTCCAAAGCGATCTTCTCGGCCAGAGCCCTGCAGGTCAGACCAAGGGTCTCCGCCACGTCGAGACCGCGCCACTTCGCCTGGAGGGCCTCCGGGCGGTAGCGCTTGCCCCCACATTCAGGGCAGGGTAGGTGCAGGTCGGCCATGAAGTCCATGGCGACTCGCTCGATCCCGGCCCCCTTGCAAGCCTCGCACCGTCCTGCTGGGCTACCGAAAGAGAAGGCCTTGCGCGGCGTCTGCAACCCGGCGGATTGTGCGGCCGCGAAGTAGAGACTCTGGAGGTGTGGCATCAAGTTTAACGCGCCGAGCGGAGTCGCGGCTCCACCACCATCCCGTGAGGTTCGAAGAGCTTGAAAATGGTCAGCCTGGCCCTGGGGTAGGACGATTTTATCGCAGGCCACCGGGCGACCCCGGCGCACGGACTCCCCCAGCACATCGAAGACCAAGCTACTCTTGCCGCTGCCGGAGACGCCGGTCACGGCCACGAAGCCGCTGGCGGGGAGCTCGATGTCGAAGCCGACGAGATTGTTGGCACGGGCACCGCGAATTAGCAAAGAAGGACCGGGCCTAGCTCCGCCTGGGACCGGCGGCGCTTTGGGCCCGCTGTCTTCTGCCAGCGCGATCGCCGTGGGCGTCCTACCCGCAAGCACGGTAGCCGGCGTGCCCGCTGCGACCAACGCGCCGCCCGCGTCGCCGGCCCCCGGACCCAGCTCGATTAGGTGGTCGGCAGCCCGAAGGAACGCCGGCCTGTGGCTGACCACCACCACTGTGTTTCCCGCGGCGCATGCGGCGCCCAGGCTCTCGATCAAGGACTGCAAATCACGGGCGTGAAGGCCGGCCCCGGGCTCGTCCAACACAAGGGTCGCCTGGGTCAGGCCGGCCCGCAGAATGCTTGCCAGGCGGACCCGCTGCAGCTCGCCGTCCGAAAGGCTAGAGCTGGGACGGTCCAGGGCTAGGTGCCCGAGTCCGAGCCTAACAAGTCCGGCCAAGCGCGACCGCAACTCGGGGAAGACCGAATCGGCAACGGCTCGAATGGCAGGATCGGGATACGCGTCGATTGCAACTTGGAGTGCGGCATCCAGCGTGGCTTCGGTGGCACCAAGGGGTTGGCACATGAGCTCGGCGAGGGTCACGCCTCCGATGGCGACGGCCGCGATCTCTGGGCGCAGCCCAGCGCCGCCGCAAGACTCGCAAGCCACGTCTCCCAGGGGAGCCGCCCACTCGGCCGCAGCCTTGGCGTTCTTCCGGATGCGGGCCTCCTTCTCCACCAGGGCGGCGAACCCCACCCAAGTGCCCTCGAAGTTGTGCTCGCCCTTGCGCTGGCCCCGGGCGTACTCCCACTTCACCTTCAAGTGAGCTCCGGGCAGGCCACCTAGGGCCAAGTCTTGGGCAGCCTGGGAGAGCTCGGACCAGGGCTGGTCGTAGTCCGTGGGCGCGACGCCATCGACAAATTCGGCGGCGGCCAACAGGGTCGCGATGTACTGGCCATCACGCTCGCCAAAAAACTTCCCCGGCCGTGTTCCAGCCATAGGACCCTGGGCGTTTGCGAGTAAGGACGCCCCAGGGTTCGTGATCAGTTTAGTAGTCTCGCAACGGGGAATGGCACCTCGCCCTGCGCAGCTCTTGCACGCTCCCAAGGCTCGGTCGGGGCTAAAGTGCTCGGCGGTCCAGCTGTGGGGTTCAGCTTGTTCGGGATCCCGGCCGATACGCGAGTAGAGCAACCGCAACAGGGGCCCTAGCTCGGACTGCGTCGCCACGGTGGAGCGACCTCCCGCCCGGGCACTCTCTTGGCGCAGGGAGAGCACCGGCGTCAACCCCGTGGCGGAGTCGAGCACGGGTCTTGGCATGCGGCGTACGAAGCGGCGCACTTGGAAGGGCAGGCTCTCGGCAAAGCGATGCCATGCTTCGCTGGCTAGGGTGCCAAAGGCTAGGGACGTCTTACCGCTGCCGGAGACGCCACAGAGGACCGAGAGCTTATTGTGGGGAATCGTCACATCAACGCCCTTTAGATTCCCGGTACGAACGCCGCGCAGCTCGATAGTGTCTTGCACCTGGGCGGGGCAGACTGGGCCCCTAGCTACGGGAGTCTCGGACAGAGGCTCGAGCTCGGCAAAGGGAACCCCGCACTTGACGCGCCCCTTGTCTACGGCAATCAGCCTGTCCGCGGCGGCCCACATATAGCGGTGGTGAGAGATCGCGACCACCGTGTGGCCGGCCTCCACAAGCGCGTCGATGGCTTGCAAGAGCAGCTCCACGTCCGAGGGATGCAGGCCACGGTCGGGCTCGTCCAAGAGGACAAGGGTTGGCCGCGAACCCGTCGAACCAAGCAGAGTGCTGAGCTTGATGCGCTGGGCCTCGCCGCGGCTAAGGTGACTTGAGGGTTGGCCGAGGGATAGGTAGCCAAGGCCCAAGGATTCCATAGCCGCGCACATGGCGTACAGGTCGGGGTCGCCCTCAAAGAAGACCTTAGCCGAGCGTACATCGAGTGCCAGGACCTGGGCGATGGTCTTGCCGCGCCAGGTTGTGGCGAGTACTGCCTTGTCGTAGCGACCGCCACCACAATCGACGCAGACGAGCTCGATATTCTCGAGCATGTGCAGGCCGACTCGGGTCACGCCAAGACCCTGGCAGGAAGAGCAGCGACCGGCCTTGTTGTTATAAGAAAAGTGCCCGGCCTTGAGGCCGAGCTTTCGGGCGGCGTCGGTCTCGGCGAAGCGCTTGCGGACGATATCGAAGAGCCCGGACCAGGTCGCAGGGGTGCTGCGGGGAGTGCGGCCGATCGGGCGCGCATCGACGGCGCTGACCTGGCCACCGGGTACGCCGGTAAGCTCGCTGAACGGGCCGCCGGGCTGACCCTGCAGAGCGGGCAGGAGCGTGCCAAAGACAAGGGAGGATTTCCCTGCACCACTGGGCCCAACCACCACGTTGAACGTGCCCGCACCAAGGGTGAGGTCGTCGCCTTGGAGGTTGTGGAGCGTGGCGCCCGAGAGCGTCCATTCGGCTAATGGAGATCGAATCAAGGACTTTGGAACCGGGGGCGCCCCAAGGGGCTGCCCCCTTAGAGGTTCATTACTGAGCAATCTTCCGCCCTCGACACCCGCACCCGGCCCCATGGCGACGTGCCTGTCAGCCCAGAGCACCATCTCGGGATCGTGCTCGACCACTAGCAGCGTGTTACCCAGCTCGCGAAGCTCGTTCAGGACCTCGCCCATGCCCTGCTGACTAGCGGGGTGCAGCCCGAGGGTGGGCTCGTCCAGGGCGATCAAGAGCCCGCCCAGACCCGCGGTCAGCTGGGACGCCAGGCGAATGCGTTGAGCTTCGCCGCCCGACAAGCTTGGGCTCGTGCGATCCAAGGTCAGATGCCCTAGGCCAAGCTGGACGAGGCGCGCCGCGCGGCGCAACAGCGCGGGCTCGAGTGCGACCTGCACTTCGCTCCTTGGCAATTTCCTGAGGGCATGGGTGAGCTGGTCTACGGGGAGGGCCAACAGCGCCGGCAGGGTGCGCTCGCCAATGTGAGCCTCGCGGCCGGCTCGACCAAGGCGCGAACCCGCGCAGGTCGTGCAAGGAATCGAGCGCACGAAGCGCAGGATATTAGGGTTGCGGTTGCGCTTGAGGGTCTCCTCGATCACGGGGATCAAGCCGCGATAGTAGCCTTCCTCACGGGGACGCGCGGTGATGCCCTCCCACCTCATGCGCGACTCGATGCTGTGCTTGCCAAAGGGCACCTTCAGAGCCTTGGTGCCAAAGAAGATCACCTGCACCTGCTCGGGCGAGAGCTCGCACCAAGGGCGGTCCACATCGAAGCCGTGGGCGCGGCAGATGTCGTCCATGACCTCCACGGTGACCTGGCTGTAGACCGTGTATCCGCTCTTGAGGGTCGGCGACAGGGCTCCGGCCCGGATCGACTTGCTGGCATCCCGCACCAGCAGGCCCGGGTCGACCCGGTCCTCTAAGCCAACACCTGCGCAGGCTTCGCAGGCGCCAAGCCTGTGGTTAAAGCTGAAGTGGCTGCGGGTCAGGGGCTCGCTGCCCGGGTCCACTGCCGTTCGCGCGAACAGTAAGCGCAGCAGGTCCAGTGCGCCAGTTAGGGTCCCCACCGTCGAGCGCGAGCTTCCAGCCAGGGCGGCCTCGCCCACGGCGACGGCGGCGGGCAGACCGTCGATGCTCTGGACCTCGGCCCCCGAGAGCTTGCCGAAGAAGTGCCGCGCTCGGGCCGACAGGGAGCCAAGGTAGCGGCTCTGCCCCTCCTTGATTAGGGTGTCGAAGACCAGCGAGGTCTTTCCCGAACCCGAGGGGCCCGTCACCGCGGTCCACAACCCTAGGGGCAGGTCCAGGTCCACACCGCGCAGGTTGTTCTCGTTGGCGCCGCGCAGCCGAAGCGGCCCCGGCCCCATTGGATTGGCATCGGGCATGCCTAGGACCATAACGATCTTGGCGAGCGAAGTCCCCTCTGGGAACCTTCCGCTTATAGTTGAGACCATGAAAACAAGCCTCCCCCTTGTCCTAGCCGCCTCTCTCTTCACGCCCGCCTTAGCCCAGGATGTCCCGAGCCACGAGATCGCGTCTCGGGTGTGGCACCTCGGCGACGACGACACGCCCGAGTGGACCGAAGCACCGGCCGAACCAGAGGGCGCAGAGCTGTCCTTCTCCTTTGAGGCCAAGGCCCGGGACCACGGCCAGCTGCTGGCGATCACGCACCACCACATCAACAACGACTGGACCGTCTCGATCAACGGTGCGAGCGCTTTCCTGCTGCGCAAGATCGAGGCCCGTGGCGAGCAGCTCTATGAAGTTCCCGAGGGGCTGCTTAGGGATGGCACGAACGAGCTGAGCCTGTCGGGCAGCCACCCCGGAGACGACATTACCTTCGGACCCGTCACCCTGCACGAGGGGGACCTGCGTCAGATGTATGATCTTCGGCCGGTCCAGGTTCGCGTCACCTCCGATTCCCTGGGCAACGTCCCCGCTCGGGTCACGGTGCTCGACGCCGAGGGAAACCTGGCCCAGACCTACTACGGTGAGCGCCTACAGACCGCCGTGCGGCTTGGGGTGCTCTACACATCGGAGGGCAGCCTCGGCTTCGAAGTTCCCGCCGGCGACTACACGATCCTCGCCACCCGCGGGACCGAATGGAGCATGGCCGAGGCCAAGGTCTCTATCAACGGTACCCAGCCGGCGGTCGAGCTGTCCCTGACCCGCGAGCTCCAGCAGGCTACACAGGGGTTTGTCGCCGCCGACACCCACATCCACACGCTTACCCACTCGGGCCATGGCGACTCGTCCGTCGAAGAGCGCATGGTTACCCTAGCCGGTGAGGGCATCGAGCTCGCCATTGCAACGGACCACAACCACAACACCGACTACCGCCCGACCCAAGAGGCCATGGGCCTTACCAGCCACTTCACTCCCGTCGTAGGCAACGAGGTCACCACCCCGATCGGTCACCTAAACGCCTTCCCCTTGAATGAGGCCGATGACGTCCCGCCCCACGACCTGCACGACATCGAAGAGATCGTAAGCGGCATACGCGCCAAGGGCGCCAAGGCCGTGATCCTGAACCACCCGCGCTGGCCAAACCACGACACCGGCCCCCACGGCGTGATCGGCTTGGACCCGATTACCGGGAACTGGACGGGGAGTTGGGCCTGCCCCTTCGATGCCCTTGAGCTGATCAACTCCCAAACCAAAGAGCTCGACCCGATGCTGCTGTTCCAGGACTGGTTCCTGCTGCTCAACCGTGGCGAGCGCCTCTTTGCCGTGGGCTCGTCAGACTCCCACACCGTCGGCGGTGTCGTCGGCCAGGGGCGTACCTACGTGAAGAGCTCTACGGACGACGCCAGCGCCATCGATGAGATCGAGACCGCCGAGAACATCGCGAATGGTCACTCGTCGATCTCCATGGGGATCGTCGCCGAGCTCCGAATTGACAATCTTCCCGTTATGGGCGAGATGGCAAAGCCCAGCCAAGTCTCACTCCACATCGCGGCACCTTCCTGGGTAACACCAACGAAGGCCACGCTCTACGCCAATGGCCTTGCGATTTGGAGCCAACCGATCTCGGTCAACGCAACTGGAGGCCCAACCCAGGTGGCCTTCCAGGTAGACCTCAACCCGGGCGAAGATCTCGCGGTCCCCGCCCACGACTACCACCTGATTGCGATCGTCGAGGGCGAGGGAGTCGGCAACAAGGCCTGGCCCCAGCTCAACGACTACACCCTGGCCGCTACAAATCCCCTCTTCGTGGATGCGGACTCGAACGAGCGCTACGATTCGCCCCTAGACTGGGCCAAGCAGCTCATACAAGACCGCGGTACCGAGGACGCCACCGTGGCAGATGTCCTGCAGCAGGTCGACTCCTCCGTGGCGGTCCAATATCTGCAGCTGGTGCGCGCTGCCTATCTTGCGGATGCCGAGCATAGGGTGAGTGCGCTAGCGATCAACGCTCGGGGCAAGCACCCCAACCTGGTGGAGTGGCTGCGCTCTCTCTTAGGAATCAAGTAAAGAGTTCGGGCCAAGGTGTACCGTTTGGCCCAGCGCAAGCTAATTTGTAAACACCGTAGTCTTCCCTTTTTGCCCCGATCTCGCCTCCGCCCATCTTCCCATGACCCCGCCTGACGTGCTGAACTTCATCGAGGCTGGCCCCTTCGATCGAAAGGAGCAAGCCACGATTCAAGGGCTCCATGACGCGATCGAGGCGAAGAATCCCGGTAGTCACTTCGCGGCTACGCTGCGCCGGAACGTCGTACTGATCTCGGAGCTATCCGAGTTGCTGAGTCGGTACCCCTCGGTCTTCGACACCCAGTCCTTAGGCAAACGCCAGCGCAACCTGGACAGCTTGATCGACATGCTCAGCCGCGCGAACCTGTCGAACTTCGAGGTCTTCCTGCCGACGCGTGCCTTGCTAGGGCGAACCTTGATCATGGCGGAGATGAACTTCTACCGCTTCCTTCGCTACATCGCGAATGAGGCCCTAGGAGAGGAGGCCGCCGCCGCTCATCTGGTGCGCACGGACCTACACCTGTGCCACTGCATTTACACCAGGCTGGCCGGCGACCTGCTGACCAGCATCTCTTCGGACTCGTCCATCGCCCTGGAGATTCGCAAGCGCGCGGTGCTTTCTCTACTTCACGTCCGCGAGCAGATCGCAGTGCGCATCGCGAACTTCATGCCCCTGCTGCAAGCGACCTGGGACGCGCGGCGCAACGTTGTGGTCACCGGCGGCACGCTGATGGGAACGGCCGAGATGTTTCAGCTCCTCGAGCGCGGCTGCGACTCTCGCTTTGTGGATCTCTTGGTGCGCCCCGACCACACCGCTAACGAAGCCGCCGCATTCCGTGAGTTCCTGTTCGCCGTCTCGACGGAGCAGCTTGAACAGCTCGAGCAAAAGCAGGTCGCCACGAACATGCAGTCCGCATCGATGGAGGGCCTCAGCCACATGCCCATGCCCCCCAGCCTCGACGAGACCAGCGGCGATCCGACCCTCGCCATGTTCGAGTTCTTCCTGTCCCGGCACCTAGCCGCCGCTGCCCGCCGCCAGGGCGCCCTGCCCGGACCAAAGCGAACCGCGGAAGAGTACGTGATGATCCAGTTCCTGCGCAGCCAGGACGAGCTCTCCCGGGGTTAGGGCTGCCCGTCCCCATAGAGATTTAGGGGCTAGGCGAGACTCGGAAAATCGGGCACAGTAATGCAAACTCCTAGCCTGTTTATCTCCTCCTAATCCCGACCTATGTCTTATCCCAACTTCACGCGGGCCGCTGCTGGCCTTGCAGTAGCAAGCCTCTTCGCCACCTCTGCCTCCGCTCAGTTTAACGAGCAGTGGACTTCCTACACCGCGGCACCTGCGCTCATCAATGGTCCCGCAATTTCGAACGCTAACCTCGAGACCGACTTGGCTTGGGGCGACCTAGACAAGAACGGCTTGGTAGACCTCGTAGTCGCCCGGGTGCAGCCGATCATGGCGGGCGGCGCGCGGCGAAACTTGCTATTGATGAACGAGGGGGGCGTGCTGACAGATCGCACGAGCACCCTCGCATCGGCGTCAGACGTCAGCGGCGACCTGGGCTTCTTGACGCCCACGGCAGATCGGGATGTGGTCGTAACGGATGTGAACGGCGACGGTTGGCTGGATGTCGTGACGGCAGTTGGCTTCGGACTGACCAGCCAGCCCAAGAGCCTGTCTCATCCTCGCGTCTACCTCAACCTTGGCGAAGACCTCACTGGGGCATGGCTTGGCCTGCGCTACGAAGAGGCTCGAATTCCGACCTTGATCAGCTTCGTCTCGGGTCTAGCTGTAGCCGCGCGCTTCAATGCGGTGGCCGCCGGTGACGTGGACGGAGACGGGGACATCGACCTGTACTTTACCGACCACGATGCGTCCCCCGCCAACCCGTTCGGCGGAGAGTCCGCGAACCTAGACACGGACGATCGCCTGTTCCTCAACGACGGCAACGGCTTCTTCACCGATGCCTCCATGGCCGCCATGACGCCGGCAGCCCTTTCCTCGAAATTCTCAAACACTGCTGCGATCGCTGACTTTGACGGAGATGGAATCGCAGACATCGCCAAGCAGACCAACGGAGTTCCCGGTGGCGCGGCCGCGACGGTCGCCTATGGCAACCCTGGGCCCACCCCGACCTTCACGAACCAGCAGACCGTACAAGCTGCATCGACCTATGCGATCTCCACGGGCGACCTAAACAGCGACGGCCGCCTCGACATGGTCATCAGTGCGAACGGTAATGACGGCATCGTATACAACACCGGCGCGAGCGGCGGCCAGGCCACCTGGTCCAACCTGGTGCCCTTCGACTTCCTGAGTGGCTCCGACGACAGCTACGCCGCCAACAGCCTGGCTGCGGATCTTGACGGCGATGGTCTCCAAGACGTCCTGATCGCCGACGTGGACCCCCAGGTCGCCGGCTTCAACCGCCGCCTGCACATCTACCACAACCGTGGGAACCAGCCCAATGGCCAAGCCCTCCTGCGCGAAGAGCGCCAGCAGTCCGGCTCCGGTGGCTGGGTCGGCGCACCCGGCCTCACCGTGAACGACCTCAAGGGCACCCACGACATTGCGGTGTTCGACGTCAACGGTGACGGAGTCGATGATCTGATCATCAGCCGCTCGGCGGGCACCCAGGTCTGGACCCGCGAGCCCTGGTGCCAGACGGACCTTGGCTCCGGTACTGCCGGCATTGATCTCAGCATCTGCGGCGACAAGTTTGCTACGGGTAGCCAGGTCCAAGTCAAGCTCCAGACGTCGACACCCTTCACCGGCGGCTTCCTGCTTCTTGCGCCCAGCGCAAACCCGACCTTCGTCCCCGAGATCCAGAACACTGTCGTGGCCTTCCCCCCGGTCTTCTTCAAGGCGCTCACCACCGATGCTAACGGAAAGATCAACCTCACCGTAAGTGGCGGCGGCACCCCCGGCACGATTGTGGCTCAGTACCTCATGCTCAACGGCCTGCCGTCCCTGCTCTCCCCGAGCAACGCGGTGGAAGTGACCGTGCTTCCTTAGGCAAGGACGAGTGAACTTGTTCGCGGCGGGGCTTGCCATTTGGCGAGCCCCGCTGCAATTCAGCCCTAGCCTCGGACTCTCAACGTAGTGCTTACGGGCCGGGCTTATTGGTCCACTACGAAGCCCGCGGAGGTCTGGAGTTGGGCGCCCTTGAGATAGCGAGCCTCAACGCCGGGAGTTGCGTCCACCAATGGAATGCAGTCGTTCGGCTCTAAAACGCAAAGTGCCGAGGCCCAGGCGTCGGCGACCATGGCGCTAGCTGCCCGGACACTTGCGGCGGGCGAGCCCCGCAGGCCCTTGCCAGTGCGAGGGTCGACAATGTGTGAGAAGCGCTCGCCGTCGATCATGGCGAACTGATAAGTGTCGCCCGAAGTGGCGAGGCCGGCGCGGACAAGAGGCATCGCGATTCGGCTCTCGGCTTGACCGGTATCCACCTCTACTCTCCATGCGAGCAGCCCCGGCGGAGGCCCAGACGCGAGCAGGTCACCGCCGGCATCGATCAGGGCCCTCGTGATGCCATGGGAAACGAGCACTGCATTGGCTTCGTCGAGGATGTAACCCTTGGCGATGCCGCCTAGGTCTAAGCGCATGCGGGGAGCGCTCAGGGTGATCTCGCGCGAGACGGGATGCAGGACGATCTTGGTGTGGCCGACAGCCTCGACTGCGGCGGCCAGCTCGGCTGCGGGCGGCATGCGCTCTTGGCGCACGGCCCGCCTCCAGAGCTGGGTCATGGGACCGACGGTGACATCAAAAGCGCCGCCGGTTTGCAGCGCTATGGACTGGGCACATTCCAGTACGGTGAAGAGCTCACCCGAAACGGGAGTTGGACCAGAGGGCGCTCCGTGGCGGCTCTGGGCGGAGAGCCGACTGAGCTCGCTGTTCTCGTCGTAGTCACTGAGGATGCCGTTGAGCTCGTCGACCCTTGCAAAGGCCGCTGCCGCCGCCAGCTCGGCTGCGGCTGGGTCGGCCGCGAAGAGAGTAATGCGGAACAGCGTGCCCAGCTTGGGCGCCTCGAATTCGTAGCGTTGCAGAAGGTCATTCGCCGGCGACGCCTCACTCAGGCCCGAAGCGCAGGCCAGGCAACTTGCTGCGACCAGCAGGCAAGTGGTCCGCAGCAATGCCCAAGAGAATGTAGTCCACATGTCACGATCAAGGCTACCATCCAGCCTTGCCCAACGTCCACGATCCCCACCCGCCATGCGATCGCTACTCCTCATTGCCGCCTACACCTGCAGCGTACTGCTCACCCAAGACGGAGCCAAGCCAGAGCCAGTCTTTCCCGACATGCCTAGCGGCGAGCGCCCCGTCCTAGAGGTCGATGGGGCGAAGGCCGAGAAGCCCGAAGAAATGGTGACCTATGTGGACCAAATCCTTGGTAGCGGGGTCAGCTTTCGCATGGCGCCGGTCCCCGGGGGAAAGTTCTTTATGGGCAGCCCAAAGGGCGAGGCGAAGCGCAGCACCGACGAAGGCCCCGTCCACGAGTTAGAGATCGCGCCGTTCTGGATGGGCGCCCACGAGGTCACCTGGGACGAGTATGAGCTCTTCATGGACCGTAGCTTCGGCGCCGCAAGGGATGGCGCAAAACGACCACTCCAGGACGCCTGGGCCGACGCGGTCAGTCGGCCAACCCCGCCCTATGTGCCCATGGATTTCAATATGGGGACCGAGGGCTATCCCGCGATCTCAATGACCCAGTTTGCGGCAAAGCAGTACACGAAGTGGCTTAGCATGAAGACGGGTCGCTTCTACCGACTGGCCACAGAGGCTGAGTGGGAGTACGCCTGCCGAGCCGGGGCGGCAACGGCCTACCACTTTGGCGAGGATGCGGACCAGCTCGATGATTACGCTTGGCACTTCGAGAACAGTAAGGAGTCGTACCATCCCGTGGGCAAGAAGAAGCCAAACGCCTTCGGACTGTTTGATATGCACGGGAACGTGGCCGAGTGGGTGCTGGATGGCCATGGCGAGACCACCTACTTCGATCGAGTGCTTGCGGGGCAGAGCGAGTCTTCGGCGCTTGTAAATCCTATCCTCTGGCCAGCTGCTGAGTACAATCGCGTCGTACGTGGCGGCTCCTGGGACGACGACCCAGGCGACCTGCGCTCGGCCGCGCGGCGCAAGTCCCGGGACTCGTGGAAAATGCTCGACCCACAGCTGCCCAAGAGCATCTGGTACCTGACCAACGCGCGCACCGTGGGGTTTCGCGTTGTGCGACCCTTCGTAGAGCCCACCCCTGAGCAGCAGGAAGAGTTTTGGCAGGCTGACATTGAGCGCATCGCCGCGATCCAAGGGCGCCAGCGGAAAGGCGAACGCTAAGGCCAAAGAAGGAGTCCAAAGTCGGGGTAGGTCGATTCCCTATGTGCTGCTAGGATGCAGCGATGAACACCTCCCGACGCTCCTTTATCAAGAGTTCCTCTGCGGCCCTCTTCGGCGCCTCAGCCCTGTCTCACCTTGCAAGCGGTGAGACGCAGGACACAGTTACCGAAGCCGGACCACGGAACGCCTTTGGGGACGGCCCAATTCGCATCGCCTTGATCGGCTGCGGCGGGCGCGGCACGGGTGCCGCCAGCCAAGCACTGCACACGGCCAAGCTCGGGATGGGCGACGTCAAGTTGGTCGCAATGGCCGACGCTTTTAGCGACCGACTGGACACCAGTCTTCAGGAGCTGAGCTCCTGGCACCCCGAGCAGGTTAGCGTTCCCGAGCAGCGCCGCTTTACGGGGTTCGACGCCTACAAGCGCGCCATGGAATCCGATGTGGACATGGTCGTTCTTGCGACGCCCCCAGGCTTCCGACCGATGCACTTTGATCAAGCCGTAAGGCTCGGCAAGCACGTCTTCATGGAGAAGCCCTGCGCCGTGGATGCGGCCGGAGTTCGTTCGGTAATTGCTACCGCGAGGAAGGCCGATGAGGCTGGCCTCAAGGTCGGTGTCGGCCTGCAGCGCCACCACCAGGAGAGCTATCTCGAGACCGTGTCGCGTATCCGCGATGGCGCGATCGGCGACCTGACCCTGCTGCGCTGCTACTGGAATAGCGACGGCGTCTGGGTACGCCCGCGCGAGGCGGGCATGAGCGAGATGACCTACCAGATGCGCAACTGGTACTACTTCAACTGGCTGTGCGGCGACCATATTACCGAGCAGCACATCCACAACCTGGACGTGTGCAACTGGCTTGTCGGGGACTATCCCGTCGAGGCCCAAGGACAGGGTGGACGCCTGGTACGCAACGGCATCGATCACGGCGAGATCTTCGACCACCACATGGTCGAGTACACCTACGCGAGCGGGCTCAAGATGATCAGCCAGTGTCGTCACATTCCGGGTTCGGCCTCTAGCGTATCTGAGTTTGCCCACGGAACCCATGGCACCGCGAACGTCAGCGGCGCCAGCATCCAGAGCAACGGCGGATGGAAATGGCGCTTCCGTGGTGACGAAGAGAATCCGTACCAAGTCGAGCACAACGATCTCTTCACCGCGGTCCGCACGGGCACGGCCTACAACGAGGCGGTGAACGGTGCGAAGAGCTCTATGACCTCGATCCTGGGCCGCATGGCAACCTACTCGGGCCAGATCGTGCGCTGGGACGACGCAATCGCAGCAGACCACGACCTCTCCCCAAAGAAGTACGACTTCAATTCGCCGCCGCCCGTTCTGCCCGATGCCGACGGTCGCTACCCGATCGCGATCCCCGGCATCACGCCGCCGTACTAGGCGCGATCGGCCAAGCTTGCGGAGCTGGTGATCGCATGTCTATCCAGGCCGGTACGCGGCTCTAGTCGTTTACGAAGCTGTCGACCGCCACGTAGGCGTCGATCACAGCGCGCTCGCCTTTCTTACCGCCGATCGAGTTGCCGTGCTCCATGCCAATAATGCCGTCGAAACCCTTGGCGTGGATGTGCTGGAAGATGCGCTTGTAGTTGATCTCGCCGGTGCCCGGCTCGTTGCGACCGGGGTTGTCCCCCACTTGAAAGTAGGCGATCTCGCTGTAGGCCGCGTCGATGTTAGGGATCAGGTTGCCCTCGGTGATCTGCTGGTGGTACAGGTCGTCGAGGATCTTGACCGACGGGCTGTTGACCGCACGGCAGATCATATACGCCTGGGGAACCTTGGACAGGAAGCAACCGGCGTGGTCCCTCCAGGGGTTTAGGGGCTCGAGCACCATTGTCAGGCCTGCGGGCTCGAGGATCTCCGCCGCGAAGCGCAGGTTGTCGATGACGTTCGCTGTCTGGTAGTCCCACTCGATGCCGTTGCTGTAGCCGCCGGGTACCACGGTGCACCACTTGGCGCCGACGCGTGTAGCGGTCTCGCAGGCCTGCTCCATCTCCTTGCGGATACGCTCGCGCATGGCGGGCTCGTTCGACGCAAAGGTGACCTTTGAAAACTCTGCGTGGGCGACAAAAACTCCCATGCTCATGCCGAGCTCGTCGAGGGTCTTGCCGAACTTCTCCTGATCGGCGACGGAGAATCTCGTGACCCAGTTCTCCTCGACCGCCGTGAAGCCCTCGTCCGCCATGAAGCGCAGCTGGTCAAAGGGATCGTCCCCGGCGTGGTGCTTAAACATGCCTAAGTGCGGGGCATAGTTAAGCTGAAAGCGAGCCCCCGAAGGGCCTTGTCCAGCTCGCTTATAAGATGCGTTGGCTACCCCTTGCATGGCTGCTCCTGTGGCTAAGATCCCGGCGCTACCCTTAATAAATTCTCGTCTTTCCATGACGACGAGCATACAGGCAACTCCACGAACCGTGACCGGCCTAGGGAAGGAATCTCCCTGCGCCTAGGGCCTAGTCGCCTTTCGCGAAGGTCAGGACGACCGAGTTGATGCAGTAGCGCTGGCCCGTGGGGTCCGGCCCATCCGGGAAGACGTGGCCGAGGTGCGCGTCGCACTTGGCGCAGGTCACCTCGATGCGCTCCATGCCCAGGGACGTGTCCGAGTGGGTGTTGACCGAGGCCAGGTCCTTCGGCTCGAAGAAGCTAGGCCAGCCGCAGCCAGCGTCAAACTTGGCCTCGGACTGGAACAGCTCGGTGCCGCAGCAGACGCAACTGTACGTCCCCATCTCCGTGCGAGCGTTGTGCTCGCCGGTGAATGGGCGCTCGGTGCCGGCTTGGCGCGCGACTTGAAATTGCTCGGGGGTAAGCTGTTCGCGCCACTCTGCGTCGGTCCTCTTCATCGAGCGATCTATCCGATGTAACGGACGGTGATGTCACCGTTGACGGTGACCTGGCAGGCGAGCCGCGCGTTGGCTTCGTCGGTGCTGTAGCCAACAGTCTGCTTCTCGTCATCGTCGGCGGGATCGACCTGGTCCGCACCCGCGTCGAGCACCACAAGGCAGGTGGCACAGGCACCCATGGTGCAGGAGAAGTCCACCGGGGTGTCGTTATGCTCGCAGGCCTCCATCAAGGCGGAGCCGGTCTCAACTTCAACGGTAAGGGACGAGTCAGAGAAAGTGATCTTGGGCATGACGGAGTAGCTGGGTCGGTGAGCAGAGTGAATTGGGCCCCCCTATGTACTCCATTAAACCGAGGATTCCTAGGGGGCACGCTTGGTGTTTTGGGGACTTCAAATCGGACTCTACGCCCCGAATATCGGTGTTTAGGCTTCATGTCGGCCCATTTGGTCTGAAGAGTTTGGGCGCGAGAACGTATCCTTTGCCCATGCGCACGCGAACCCAAACCACACCCGTCTACGCCTCCGGCAAGCTGCTGCTCGCCGGTCTCCTCTTAGCTGCCTGCTCGGTGGAGAGCTCGCCCAAAGCATCTCCCGCTCCTGGGCCCAGCCAAGCTAGCAAAGAGCAAGAGGCCGCGCCGGTCCAAGACGTGATGACTGCCGAGGAGCTAGCGGCCGAGGAGGCGCGCCTGGCGGCCGAAGCGGAGGCAGCTCGGATGCTCCAACTCGAGCGCGAAGCTGCGAAGCAGCGCGCCGACGAGCAACGTGAGAAGCGCGCTAAGAAGCTGTTTGGCGAGGTTATGGAGCCACTCACCGAAGCGGCTGAGGCCTACTCCGTGCACAACACGCTGGACGAGGACTCCTGGATAGGCCACGATCAGGAGGACAACCAAGAGGACATTAATGCCTTGCTCGATGACGCGATTAGCGTGCTTGGGGTCTCGGAAATCGCGACTACCCGCGCCCAGTTACGCGCCCTTCAGAAGCAGATTTCCGAGCTGCAACTGGGCCTGGTAGCCGACCGCGAGGCGCGTGTCAGCGCACCTGCTGAAGAGGACCTCAACAAGCTGCAGAAGGCCTACACCGACAGCCGCGAGGACCTTGCCCTGCGCATCCAAGAGGCCGAGGAGAGTATTTCGAACAAGCAGGCGGAGATCGCTGACTTGGAGCGCAACTTCGTCACCCAAATGCGCGCCATCGGCGTCGAGCTGAACCTCGAGTCTGCCCGCAGCCTGCTGTCTACGGTCACCGGCGATGACTTCATCGAGATGTGCGTGGTCTTTGACAACGTGCGTGGCGTCACAGTCCAGCTCCAGGAGCTGACCGAAGAGTCCGGCGAGTCCCTAGACGCGGCAAAACGCTACTACGGTTCTTATGTGGTGCTCATTCACCTGATGGACCGCATCCAGCTTGAGCTCGTTCGGCGCATCAACGAGGACATGGTTCCGCGCCTCGCCAAGCTGTCCAAGGATGCCGAGGTGCTGATTCGCGACGCCCAGGACAACATATCCAACGGCGGCGACCGCTCCATCGGCGAGCAAAACATCTCCTCGAACGAGCTGACGATCCGCGCCACCGACTTCTACACGACCTACCTCAGCGAACAAGCTACTGAGATTATGGCCCGCAACGCAGAGCTGCAGGTCACCCTGCGCGACGCACAGAACACCCTTGACACGGTCTCCCTATCCAGCGAAGTGGCCGCTCTCATGAAGGAGGGCTCCAGGAATTTCGCGGCCCTGATGAAGCTTGACCTGCCCGACCTCAAGGGCTTCGAGAACGCCGAACTCAAGGCCGAGTTCGAGCGCTTGACCAAGCAGATTAACACCGTCAACTAGCCCCATCCCCCCCACAATGCCCAAGCCCACTAACTCGCGCCGCCAGTTCCTTAAGACCGCTATTGGCGCCAGCGCCGCCGCCACCGGGCTTACCGCATGCCAAACCACCGGTCCCTTCGGCCGCGCTCCCCACTCACCTGCAGGAGCACGCTACATGGGCGACTTCGCCGCCCCCGCACTCGATCGAATCCGCATGGGCTTCATCGGCGTCGGCGGCCGAGGCACGGGGCACGTGGCGCAGATGCTATTGATGGACGGCGTCGACATCGTTGCGATCTGTGACGATTACGCGCCTGTGGCCGAGAGCGCAGCCCAGCGCTGTGAAGATGCAGGCCGTACGCGGCCGGCCGTCTACAGCGAGCACGAGCGCAGCTTCGAAGACATGATCGCAGACATGGACCTGGACGCGGTCATCATCTCCACGCCCTGGCGCTGGCACGCGCCCATGGGAGTCGCGGCCATGGAAGGTGGCGCCCACGCCTTTATCGAAGTGCCGATCACGACAACTGTGGACGAGATGTGGGATCTCGTGAACACATCCGAGCAGACGGGCCGCCACTGCATGATGATGGAGAACGTGAACTACGGCCGAGACGAGCTGCTGTTTCTCAACATGGTGCGGCTGGGTCTAGTCGGTGAGATCACCCACGGCGAGGCGTCCTACATCCACGACCTGCGCTGGCAGATGAAGGAGCTCGATCGCGGCGAGGGCTCTTGGCGCCTGGCCTACCACGTAAACACGGACGGCAATCTGTATCCGACCCATGGGCTTGGCCCCGTGGCCCAATACATGAACTGCGAGCGCGGTGGCGACCGCTTCGAGCGCTTGGTCTCGTTCAGCTCGCCCGCCTTTGGTCGTCAGCTTTCTGCCGCCCGCGACTTCCCCGCGGAGCACGAGCGCAACCAGCAGACCTACCAGTGCGGCGACATGAACACGAGCATCATCAAGACCGAGAAGGGTCGCACGATTCTGGTCCAGCACGACACGACCTCGCCACGTCCCTACACGCGCCTGAACATGATCTCTGGCACCAAGGGAACCATGGCTGGCTTCCCGACGCGCATCGCTCTGGACCCCGAAGGGAAGGGCGCTCACGGCTGGAGACAAGGCGGGGAACTCGCTGAGTTCTACGAGAAGTACGAGCACCCGCTCTACACCCGCGTTGGCGAAGAGGCCGTCAAGGCCGGCGGCCACGGCGGCATGGACTTTATCATGCTGTGGCGCATGGTCTACTGCCTGCGCAACGGCCTGCCCCTGGACCAGAACGTCTACGAAGGCTGCGCCTGGAGTGCCGTCTCACCCCTGAGTGAGTGGTCCGTGGCGAACGGCGGCATGCCCGCATCCTTCCCCGACTTCACCCGTGGACGCTGGACCGAAACAAAGCCTCTTGACATCGTGGGATAAGCAATGGACCTATCCAAAATCGCGATTGGAGCTCTCCTGCTGGCCTTATCTTGTGCGGCACCCACGGGAGAAGATCGCTCTACGTACGAGGATAGCCAAGCCGACACCTGGATCCAGCTCTTCAACGGCGAGAACCTAGACGGCTGGCGCGTCAAGGTCTCGGGCTATGAGCTCGACGACAATTCCCTGGACATCTTTCGCGTCGAGGACGGGGTGATCCGGATTGGCTTCGACAAGCTCGAGAGCTTCAACGGCGAGTTTGGGCATCTGATTTATGGAGCTCCCTTGGACTACTATCGTCTGCGGGTGGAGTACCGATTCCTTGGCGAGCAGCTGACCGGCGGGCCCGGTTGGGCCTGGCGCAACAGCGGTGTCATGCTGCACGGCCAAGCCCCCGAGACGATGACCGTGGACCAAAGCTTCCCCGTATCGATTGAGGCGCAGATGCTGGGTGGACCGGTCGATGCGAGTGGCGGGACCCGCACAACAGCGAACCTCTGTACTCCTGGTACGAACGTCGAGATCGACGGCAAGCTGTTTACGCCCCACTGCCTAAACTCGAACTCACTCACCCACTACGGCGACGAGTGGGCAACCATCGAGCTCGAGGTGCGCGGCGGTGAGCAGATCCGCCACTGGATGGACGACACGATCGTTCTTTCCTACGAGGCGCCCCAGCTCGACCCCAATGACTCCGATGCTAGGCGCCTGATCGAAGCGGGTGCCGAGCTGCCCTTGGCTAGTGGCTACTTCTCCCTACAGGCCGAAAGCCACCCCATGGAGATCCGGAGCGTCAAACTGCAAATCATCACGGACTAAAATGAAGTGCCTTTCGAGCCGCGCCCTACTCGGCGCCCTGCCCCTAGCCAGCCTAACCCTTGTGGGCTGTGCGGAAAAGCCGGAGCCGGTCTCCCTAGACCCAGCGCCGACCGTAAAGTCCGCCACCGAGCTGCTGATCTTCACCCGCACGGCTGGCTACAACCACCCCTCGATTCCTACCGGGGTGGCCTGCGTCACAGACCTCGCCCTTGAGCTTGGCCTGACTGCCACTGAGACCAAAGACCCAACAGACTTTACGGACGAGAACCTGGACCGCTTCGCCGCCGTCGTCTTTCTGTCCACCACCGGCGACGTGCTGGATCCAGCGGGACAATCCGCCTTCGAGCGCTACATCCGATCCGGCGGCGCTTACTTTGGGATACACGCCGCCACGGATACCGAATACGAATGGCCGTGGTACACAAGTCTTGCGGGCGCTCAGTTCGCAAGTCATCCGCAGATCCAAGAGGCCCAACTCGTCCGGACCAACGACGATTTCCGGGCGACTGCTTTCTTGCCCTCGCCCTGGGTTCGCACGGACGAGTGGTACAACTTTAAGGAGATCTCTTCCGACATCATGCCCGTGCTGATGTTGGACGAGTCAAGCTACGAAGGCGGCACCAATGGCACGCACCCCGCGGCCTGGTACCAGACCTATGACGGGGGCCGGGCCTTCTACACGGCCGGTGGCCACACTCCCGAATCCTTCGCCGAGCCCCTGTTCCGTCGCCACCTCAAGGAAGCCTTGGCCTGGGTGATCGAGCCCCAGGTTTAGGCGGCTTACTTTTGGGCGGCTAGGAAGCCCACTAGGGAGGCTAAGTCTTGGAGACTTAAAGAGTTCGCCAAGCCTGCTGGCATCATCGAGGTTTCGAGTTCGTTGCGGTACTCAATATCCTTGGCAGCGATGCGAGTGACGCTGCCGGTGATGTCCCGCAGAACGACTTCGCCCGCGGACTCTTCCGAGACAAAACCAGACCGCACCGAGCCGTCCTTCATCGTCAATACAACGGATGCGAAGCCCTGGCTGATAGATGCGTTCGGCCGCAGGATAGACTCAGCGATTTGCTCCGGGCCCATGATCGATCCAACCTGGCCCATGTAGGGACCCTTTGGCTTCTCATCCGAGGTCAAGGTGTGGCATGCCACGCAACCTTGAGTGGCAAACAAGGCGCGGCCTCGGTCCATGTCTGGGGTCAGCTTGCTGAGCGCGATCATCACGTCCTCGATGGCGGCATCTCCGACCTCACCCTGGCCCTCCGCAAGGGCTTCTAGGTCCACGGCCAGCTGCTCAATTTCTTTGGGTGTTGGCTTGGCCTGGAGCTTCTTGATGCCGAGTCGGTGCTTGCCTTCTAGGATGCGCAACTCTGCGCGCGCGGCGGCGTCACCCTCGTCCCATGCCTTGGCTAAGCACGCCTCGACAGCCGGAGTCCCGGCCCAAGCGACGGTCTTGTAGTAGGGGCCATGGGTATCCGGCCGCGTGTTCCACCACCAGGAACCGTCGTAGTCCGCCTCCATGTGATAGAGGCGCGCGATGGACTCGAGCACGGCGGTCCGCGCCTCGCCCTTGGCCTTGGACAGGGTCGTGATCAGTGCGGCGACAACCTGTTCGTCATGGAGATAGCGCGCGGCCCAAAGGGCTAGGGTCGGTGTCTCGCCCCCTTCCCAATCAGCAGAGGTGATCGCCCCGATCACCTCTTCGGTTGCACCTTGAGCCACGAGGCTGCGCACAGCCAGGTGCGGTAGAAGTAGCTCCGAATTGGGACTCGCATGGGGTCCCTCCACATCGCCAACGGGTGCAACGAACGATGCGGGGACCTGAACGCCAAGCAGAATGCGCATGCTGGCCTCGTGGTCCAAAGTGCGACCAAGGGCCACGGTGGCGGCGACCCGGACGCGCTCGGATTCGTCGCTCATTGCGCGCCACAACAGCGCGGTGTCCACGGCCTTCTGATTGGCCTTACGGTCCCCGAGGGCGCGGATCGCAAACTCGCGGACTAAGCCATCATCGGTCAACTTGGCAAGCTCGTCCGCGGCGGACGCCCCCTCGATTTGGGCGTAGGTAAAGATGCCTGCGACGCGGACATAGAGCGGAGCCGCTCTGTCCGTCGCAACGCCAAGTGCCAGCGCAGCTGCTTCCACCTTCGGCCTGGTAAGCAGCTCTTGGCTCGCGTCGAGTCGGGCCACCGAGCTATCCGAGCGAAGACGCTTTGCGAGCTCAGCCATGTCTACTGTTGAAGAGTCGGCATAGGGCTCGTGCTTCCATTTTGCAGGCGTTGCTCGTGAAACAAAGCCGCGCTCGGCGCTGCCGGAGTAGCCGGCGTTGTCCCAGGCCGCCAGGTACATGCGGCCAGACGCGTCCATGTCGACATCCGTGATCTGGGTCACGCCCAGGAACGGCTCCTCCGCCTGGGTAAAGCTAGCACCGTCCATGGTCACGCGGTGGATGTACAGCTGGCTACGGCCCCAGTCGGCCATCAGCGGCACGTGGTTTAGGCCATCGGGCCAGCGCGGATCGTGTAGGAAGTACGAGCCTGTGCCTGAGCCTCCGCCGAGATCCTCAAGGGCCGGCGCGATCTCCTCGGTGAAGTGCTTGAACAGCACGGGATAGCCGTACTCCGCGCTCTGAATGTGGTGGATAAAGCGAATGTTCCAGCCGCCGCCGTCGTTAGTGTTGCCGCGAGTGAAGACGTTCATGTACGGGTCGATAGCGACGTCGTAGATGTTGCGCAGGCCGTGGGTGTAGACTTCGGTTTCCGTGCCATCGGGGCGAACGCGCAGCACGCCGCCACCGAGCTGGGTCATGTGCTTGCCCGAGGCGTCCACGGCGTCGTGGAATCCGAAGTCCCCCACGGCGATGTAGATCCAACCGTCGATGCCCATGCGGATGCCGTTGGTGGCGTGGTCGGTGCCGCGGTCGGCTACGAATTTCGCGGACGAGATGTTCTGGATCAGCGGCTTCGGCGCGCCATCGGCAATGCCGTCACGGTCCAAGTCCTCGAACACGACCAGCGCCATGCCCGATGCGGCCTTGGTCTCCTCAGAAAAGGTCGTATGTAACACAAAGACCTTTTCGCCCACGGGCAGGATGCCGCGGGGGTTGTTTACGGTGGCGAAGATCGTGTGGGAGTCCGCAACGCCGTCGCCGTCCTCGTCTACGAGGCGCACGACGCGGCCGCGACCCTCTTCCTTGCCCAAAGAGCCTATCTCATCGACACCCACAAACACCTCGCCCGTGGGCGCAACGGCAAGACACGCCGGGCTGGGGGTGACCTCGTGGTTGCTAAAGCGCGTCTGCACGATCGAGGCTAGGTCCACTTCGTGATCCGGACCCTTAGCAGGCGAACCGAGCGGGCCGTCCTCGGCTGGGCGGGGCACCATCGCGGCGTAGTGCACAGCGGGGTCCACGGGCAAAACGGGCTCTTTCTCGCCGCAAGAGCTCACGGCCAGCACGCTAAAACAGGCGGCGGAAAAGCCAAGAGGACGGCTCATTGGGTTCATCTTTGATTTACGAGGCATGGGGCAGGTCACCCGCTCTCGAGTAGCAGCTCGACTTCACTGAAGCCAGAGCTCGAGTCCTTGGTGAATCCAAGGATCTCGATCTTGACACTCTTCACGCGAATCGGCTCGGGCAGATTAAGCACGGATTTGCGCATCAGGTCGCGCTCGAGCTCAAGTTCATAGGTATCGGTGCCGTTGATCACGATCGTGACCCTGGTGGCTCGGGACAGGTCCTTGTAGCTTGGCCGAGGTCCGCGGTGGGTGATCAACAGCGTGTCCGCGAGGGCGGCTGTGTTTAGCTTAGCTACCCAAGTCGGATTGCGGTCGGCGGCCTCGCAGATCCAGTTCGTATCGTGGCTGCCGTCGATAGCCGCCGAGGGCTTGGACTTCTCGCTGGACGCGCTGGCCATGGCGCCGGTCAGCAGGTTGCGCTTCGCATCCCCGCCGTAGTTGAGCTGCTGGCCCGTGTAGAGTCCTGGTATCTGAAGCACGCTGGAGTCCAGCTTCACCTCGCTCTGCTCGGTCCCCACGTGAATCTTAGCCCTAGCGAACAGCTCGAAGCCTCCGGAAAAATCGGGCTGTAGGTGCGCGGAGAATCGATCCGCAGGGCCGCCAACTTGGACCTCAGCAAGCACCTGATCGCCCCGCTCATCGCGGCCGATCCACTGCACAGAGACGACCTTCGCGTGCCCGTCGAGAGTCTCGCGAAAGGCCTTGCTCAAGCCGGTCAACCAGACCTGGAGCCCGTCATCGATTCGAGCCCGAGCGCCCAACTCGCCATCGACCGCAAGCAGCCTCCAGTCCAGCGAGCGCGTGTCCCCGGAGGTTGGCGTGGTCGAGCGATTTAAGAACAACAGGGCTAAGGCCGTATCCACGGCAGCCTGTTGACCGGTCCATTTCCCCTTCTCGTCCTGGACGCGGATCAGGTATCTTGCGCCAGACTCGTACCACGGGATCCCACCCAGGATGTCGGTCTCGAGCAACGAGCCAAGGCGCTCGAGCCCATAGATGAAGAAGTAGTGCCAACCGCAGCCAGGATCGCTATCCCAGCTCATGTTCTTCCCGATCCACGCTACGCCGCGCTCGATCGCCTCGTCCACCTCACGTCTCTTAAGACCCTTAAGAGACGTGCCCAGGTTCTGCTTCGCTATTAGCAAGATGCTTAGGGCCGCGGTGGTCATTGATCCCGTTGCCTTTCCGCGCGGACGATAGGAAAACCCGAGCGGCGGCTTGCCCTTGCTTCCGGACTTCTCGCGCTCCATACACTGCAACGTTCCGTCGATCATGCCCAACCAGATCTCGGGATCCACATCGATCCCACGGCGCTTCGCACCCGCAAGGCCCAGGACCGCATACAGGGTATTTGACACATCATCGGGCAGAAAGCTGCCATTCGGGTGAATGGGATAGGCGTAGAGGCCGGTGCCCTCGGCCCAGCTCTCCATGAGGCGCGTCTGCTGTTCGAGGATCTGCTCCTGGTCACCCCGATCGAGCTCGGCCCGGGCCAGCATTTCGCAGCCGAGGCTGTAGACGTACTTCGAGGGGTTGGCGTCGAGGTATGAGAGAGCCCGGCGAATCGCAGGGTGATCTTTCGGCAGCCCGCTCTTGGCAAGGGCAAACAGGTTCAGGGCGGTGAGTCCGACCCCATAGCTGTTGTAGCCGGCCCAAGAGCCGTCCAAGAACTGGTGGCGGTGCAGATGTTCGACGCCGAGAGCGATGGCTGCATTCACAGCTGTCAGGTCCAGCCCCTCCTCCCCGCCGACACGGAAGCGCCACATCGGGTCCGTGTGCACAACCTTAACCACGAGGTGGTGTACACCCGGAGTCAGGTGCAGGACGACACGCACCTCAGGCATCTTGGCGCCAGCAGGTCCCTTAGCCGCCGACCCGGACTCCCCCACGAGAACCCCGTCCAACCAAACGCGCATCCCACCGTCGACCGCAATGCGCATGTCGCGACTCACGCCGTTGGGACCGGCCGCGGCGCTAATTACCACACGCCGATACAGCAGCGCGGACGCCCGCTCGGACCAGCCGTCCTTAAGCTGCTTTGCGGTCAGGCCGCGGGCAATCAGATCTTCAAGTTCGAGCTCGCCAACATCGAGTTCGCGACCGTCCAGATCCAGCTCGATCTGCTGCCAAGCCACCTTGCCTTTCGCGCCCTTCCACTCTGCTTCAAAGTCCGGCCCGGTGCCCGCTCCGGTCCAGTCTCCAAGCTCATTCTCGATCTGTAAGGTCGAGGCGAGCTCCTTTCCGCGTCGACCCGGTGCGAAGGGGCCGATGATCTGCCAGGGCTCCCAGCGCTCGTGCAGCGGCCGCAGAGTCCGGCGCTCGTGCTCCGCGTCGAGCCACCCCTTGACCGTGGCGGCAAAGGGAGTCGTGCCCTCGGCGGCGAGGATACGCAGGGGTAGCATGAGCTGGGGCTCGAAGTCCGACAAGCCGCGGATCGCTGCGCGCAGAGTACCCTCGGCGATGCCGGCCTGGACGTCGCGAACCGTGCCATCCCTGAGGCCGGCGAAGGCGAAGCTGGCGTGCATCGACGGAGCCGGGATGAGTCCGGCGCTGACCACATTCGGATTGTGGCTCGTCGAGAGCCGGTGGTCGAAGACCATGCCAAAGGGCTCCATGACTCGATTTAGGGTCAGGTCTCGGCACATACGTAGCTCTGGATTAAGCTGTTGCCAGCCCCAGGGCGTGCAGCCCACGAGCAGTCCGCTTCCGCGCTCGAGGGCAGCGTTCACTTCGGCTATGCGCGCTGGTTTCAGGCTTCCGGTGTTCGCAACGAGCACATCGGCCTTGCGCCAGTCCTCGGCTATCTTTCCACCGAGTGCAATCGCTAGTGCACAGTTGCCACCACCGACGGTCGCCCAGGTCAAGCGCTTCGAGCCACCGCTGGCCCACTTCGCCACCTGCTTCATAAACTTGCGCTGATCGGCTCCATCGAGGCTGCCGGGCTCGACGTAGCCGCCTTGGGTAAAGGCCACAATCCTGCCGCGCTTGCCCCCATCCCGTTCGGCCGCCGCCACCACGGTCACATCGCCGTTGACGATGACCGGCCACGCGCCTAATCCAAAGACGCTGAGTCCGCCTGGGGTTCCCGGTGACGCGATGTTTGCAACGCCTTTGGTGAGCTCTTCGATCACCTCCGTCTGGCGAACAGCGTGGGCGCCCTGAACCGAGCTTGGCAGACCTGTTGCAACAGAACCAAGACTAAGTTTATCACTGCCCAAGGAGACTGAGAGCGCGAGGGCAATCGATAGCAGGCTGGGCAAAGTCATAAGGATTTAGTCTATACCCAGGGAGATCGCACCCCGCCCTTGGCTTCCATCTACTCTCAAAGTTGCGCCTACCCCCCCCAATGGAGGCGCTTCAATCCCTTTATGCCCCTTCGAAAAAACCTTCGAAGGACACCCCCGCCAAGTTCCCGACCCACTGTCCCGCCTGGGAAATCACTTGGTACGATGCATAGCATGAGCCCCCTCACCCTCGCCGCCCTGCTGCTTCCTTTAGCTTTGCAGGAACCTGCCCCGAAGTACTCCCGGGACATTCGCCCCCTACTCTCGGACAAGTGTTTTGTCTGCCACGGCCCGGATGTATCTACCCGCGAATCGGACCTGCGCCTGGACACCTTTGAGTTCGCCACCCAGGACCTCGGTGGCTATGCGCCCATCGTGCCTGGCGACCTGGAGGCCAGCGAAATCTGGTACCGGATCCAAGCGGAGGATCCCGACGAGCTCATGCCGCCCCGGTCTACACACAAGGATCCCTTTACGGAGTCCGAGCTGGCCAAGATCAAGCGTTGGATCGAGGCTGGCGCCGAGTACGAAGAGCACTGGGCCTTCGTCCCGCCGAGTCATGGCGTCTCGTCCACCAGTCCTAGTGCCATTGACGGCTACGTGCAGGCCGAACTCAAAGTCCACGGCCTAGAGCCCTCTCCCCAAGCCGACGCCGCCGTCCTGGTGCGGCGCCTAATGCTCGACATTACCGGCTTGCCGCCGACCCCCAGCGAGGTCGCCACCTTCACCCAAGAATACGCGGCGGACCACGACGCGACTTGGGCCCGCTGGACCCTGCGTTTGTTAACTGAGGAGCCCTACGTCACCCGCTTCGCCGAGCGCATGACGACGCCCTGGCTGGATCAAGCCCGTTACGGCGACACGTCGGGCATCCACACAGACGCTGGCAGACAGATTTGGCCCTGGCGCAACTGGGTGCTGGAGGCCTACCGCAGCAACATGCCCTTCGACCAGTTCCTTACCGAACAGATTGCCGGTGACCTGCTGCCGGAAGCAACCCTAGACCAGATCATCGCCAGTGGCTTTAATCGAAACCACATCATCACCGATGAAGGTGGCGCTATCGATGAAGAGGCCCTGGTTGAGTACTCCGTCGACCGCGCCGGTACCACGGGTGAGGTCTTCCTTGGGTTGACTACTGCCTGCGCACGCTGCCACGACCACAAATTCGACCCGACGACGCAAGAGGACTTCTACCGCTTCTACTCGTTCTTTAGCTCGATCGACGAGCCCGGGCTCTATTCCCAGCAACCGAACCCAAACCGTGCATTCGAGCCGTTTCTCGAGGTTCCCTCGGATAAGCAGATAGCCGAGCGCGAGGACCTGGCAACCAAGCTTACCGAGGTTCGCTCGGAGCTTTCCGAGCCGAGCGCGGACGAGCAGGACGCTTTCGACTCCTTCCTGCGGAACCTTCCGGGAGAGGTCGGCCTCACTTGGGCCGACCATGAGATCACGGGGGCCGATTCCGATGGTGGTGCCGACTTCCAGACCCTGGACGACGGCAGCATCCTAGCCTCCGGGAACAACCCGAACATGGACGTTCACAAGTTCACGCTACACACCGACGAGGTCGACCTGCGCCTCTTGCAGCTTGACGTACTCCGCCATGAGAGCTTCGTAAACGGTGCGCCCGGGCGAGCGGACAACGGTAATGCGGTACTGACTTCGTTCCAAATGGAAGTGGTCTCGACGGTCGATCCGACCCAGCGCAAGACGGTCGATGTCAGCTGGGCCTGGGCGAGCTTCGCGCAGACTAACGACGACTATGGCATCCTGCGCGTCTTCGACGGACGGCCCAACAAGGGCTGGGCCATCGCCGGGCATACCGACGGCGGCGAGCGCAAGGCGCTCTTTCTAGCCGCCGAGCCCTTTGGCTTCGAAGGCGGCACCAGCGTCGAGATCAGCCTGGGTTACGAGTCCATCTGGTCCGGCCACAGCTTCGGTCGCGTGCGCTTTGGTTTGGGCAAGCTCAACGCCTCCGCTACCGATCGCATCCCCTTGGCCAGCGGCCATTGGTACGAGACCGGCGCGTTCACTGTAACTGACGCCTCTGTCGCCTATGAAGGCGCTTATGGCCCCGAACTTGACGGCACCTTCGACCCGTCCGTGGAGTTCGACAACGCAGCCGCGCCTAGACGTATTTGGAGCTACCGCGAAGCCTACCTCGACGGCCAAGTGAACCCCCTAGCTGCCGGCGTCAACGTACACTATGTGGGCAAGGAGCTCTGGAGCCCCACAGTCCGGGAGCTCGAGGTCAGCCTGGGTTCGGACGACGGATTCGATCTCTTCGTGAACGGTAAGTCGGTATCTTCCAAGCAGGCTCCCCGTGGTGCAGCGGCCGACCAAGACCGAGCGACCATCACCCTGCAGCCCGGGCGCAACACAATCGTGCTTAAGGTCATCAACACTGGTGGCCAGGCGGGCTTCTACTTTAAGGCGCTCGAAGCAGAGACGGCCCTAGCCGGCGGCCTCGTTGCCGGACTCTTGCGGCGCTGGCATGACCCAGTCGCAGCTCCCAGCTCGGCCGCTGCCGACCTAGGCATCCTGCACTCTTGGCGCCTTGCCTATTCACCAGCCTATAAGGCGACCCTTGAGCGCGAGGCCGAGTTGGTCGCCGCACAAATGGAGCTCGAGGCCGCCGTTCCACGCACCATGGTCATGCGCGAGCGCGCCGAGCCGCGACCGAGCTTTGTCCTGGACCGAGGCGAGTACGACATGGCCGACGAGTCCCGCCCCGTGGAACCCGGGGTGCCCGGCTTCCTCAGCGGCTTTGGCGCCGAGCACATACCCGCCGATCGCCGCGCAACGCGACTTGACCTGGCCAACTGGATGACGGACCCGGAGAACCCCCTCGTTGCGCGGGTCGCGGTGAACCGTATTTGGCAGGTGCTGTTTGGCACGGGGCTCGTGTCCTCCTCCGGTGACTTTGGCCTCCAGGGCGCCTGGCCAAGTCACCCCGAGCTGCTCGACCACTTGGCCGTGACCTTTGTCGAAGACGGTTGGGACGTGCGTAGCCTAATTCGCCGCATCTTGATGACCGAAACCTACCGGCAGTCCTCCAACATGAGTGACGAGCTTGCGACCATCGATCCCGGCGGTGCCCTGATGGGCCGCTATCCCGCGAGGCGCCTGACTGGCGAGGCGATTCGCGACGGAGCCCTGTTCACTTCAGGCCTGCTAAAAGAGGAGCTCGGCGGCCCGTCCGTAAAGCCGTACCAGCCCGCCGGCCTCTGGGCCGAGGTCGCCATGCCCCAGTCCAACACGGGCAACTTTGTCCTGGGCTCCGGCCAAGAGCTCTATCGCCGCAGTGTTTACACCTATTGGAAGCGCGCCGCACCACCACCGGCCATGTTGACTTTCGACGCGCCTTCCCGTGAGAGCTGTGTCGTTCGCCGCGGCAGCACAAACACCCCTCTTCAGGCCCTGGTGCTCTGGAATGACGAGCAGTTCGTCGAGGCCGCGCGCAACCTCGGCTTGCGGAGCTTGGGCATGCCGAAGGACGAAGGGCTAAGCAGCCTGTTCCTGCGCTGCACTGGGACTAAGCCCGACGCGGAGGAGCTTGCCCTCTTAGGTGCAACCCTAACCGACTTGATCGCCCGCTACGAGAGCGCACCTGACGACGCTAGCGCCCTGATCTCCGTCGGCATGGGCGTCATGCCTACCGAAGAGGAGCTCGCCGAGCTTGGCAGTTCCACTGGTGAACTCGCCGCCTGGACCCTTGTGGCCAGTGCCGTTCTCAACCTCCACGCAACCATCACCCAGCGCTAAGCATGACGAACCACGACCCCGTCGCCGCGCGCAAACTACTGCTCACCCGCCGGCGGCTCTTCGGACTCTCGGCGGGCGCGATTGGCGGCCTTCTCGGCCGCGCATCCCTCGGCTCTCTGCTCAGCGCGGACGCCGCCCGGGGCGCGAGCTTGGGGGCCGATCTGACCAGCGGTGCGGGGCCCCTCGGTAACCTGGGCATCGGCGGTCCCCACTTTCCCGCCAAGGCCAAGCGAGTCATCTACATGCACATGGAGGGCGGCCCCAGCCAGTTGGACCTCTTCGACTACAAGCCCGGACTGCGCTCGCGCTTTGACCAGGACCTGCCCAACTCGATCCGCGATGGCCAGCGCCTTACAGGGATGACCAGCGGGCAGGCGCGCTTTCCCGTTGCGCCCAGTATGTTCCGCTTCAGCCGCTATCCGAACAGTCAGGACGGCGCGTGGATTTCCGAGCTGCTGCCCCACACCGGCAGCGTCGCGCGGGACCTGTGCGTTGTGCGATCGATGCACACAGATGCGATCAACCACGAGCCCGCGATCACCTTCTTCCAAACCGGGAATCAGGTGCCCGGTCGCCCGAGTTTCGGATCATGGATGAGCTACGGTCTCGGCAACGCAAACGAGAACCTGCCTGCTTTCGTGGTCCTAATCAGCCAGGGCTTCGGCAACATGCAAGCCCTCAGCGAGCGGTTCTGGAGCAGCGGCTTCCTCAACGGCGAGCACCAGGGCTGCAAGATCCGAACCGGGGACAACCCGGTGCTCTACCTCAAGGACCCCGCAGGCGTCTCGAGGAAGGACCGCAGGCGCATGCTGGACCTGGTCGGCGCTTTGAACGAGAAGGAAGAGGCGCGCAGCTTTGACCCTGAGATCGCGACCCGCATGGCCCAATACGAGATGGCCTACCGCATGCAGATGTCGGTGCCGGACCTGGTCGACTTTAAGGACGAGACCGAGGACACCTTGGCCATGTACGGTCCCGAGGTCCAGAAGCCTGGCACCTTCGCGGCGAACTGCCTGCTGGCCCGCAGGCTCGCCGAACGCGGCGTGCGCTTCATCCAGCTGTACATGCGCGGTTGGGACGCACACTCGAACCTGCCCAAGGAGATTCGCGACCAGACGGCCGCTGTGGACCAGCCCCAGGCGGCGCTGATTCGCGACCTGGACCAACGCGGGCTGCTCGACGACACGATCGTTCTGTGGTCCGGCGAGTTCGGCCGCACGGTCTACAGCCAAGGCACCCTGACCGAGACGAACTACGGCCGCGACCACCACCCGCGCGCCTTCAGCAGTTGGCTCGCAGGCGGCGGTTTCAAGCGCGGTATCGTGCACGGTGAGACCGACGACTTTGGCTACAACATCGCCCGGGACCCGGTCTCCGTTCACGACCTGCACGCGACTATGCTGCACCAGCTTGGCTTCGACCACGAGCGCCTCACCCACCGCGTCCAGGGCCGCGACTTCCGCTTGACGGACGTCGAGGGCACCGTTCAACACAGCCTTTTGGACTAACAGGCACCTCCATGCACTTCCTTAAGACCATCGCCAGCTTTGACCTGTCCGCCGTTGACCTGGCTGAGGCCATCGGGCGCCTGCACCCGATGCTGCTGCACATGCCCATCGGCCTGATCGTCGCCCTTGCGATCCTGGAGTTCCCGCACTTGTTCAAGAAGTCGGCACCTGTCCACGACAGGCCGCGCACGGTGCTCGTTACCTTGCTTGCCATCACCAGCATGGCAAGTGCCACCGCCGGCTGGCTGCTGCACGAGGGCGGAGGCTACGGCTCCCCCGTGGAGTGGCACGAGTGGCTTGGCGTCGGCCTAGCTTTCTTGACCGTGGCCATCGCTATCTCCTACTGGCGCAAGTCCGAGACCTACACCCTGGGCGTGCTCGCGGCGTTCATCTTGCTGATTCCCACCGCGCACCTTGGTGCGACCCTGACCCATGGCGACGACTTCCTGACCGAGCCTTGGGAGCCCGCTTTTGCCGTCAAGGACGATCAGCCTACGGAGGAGGTGGCGGAAGCCAAGCTCGTCCCCCAGGAGGAAACCGAGCAGCCCCTCCTCAAGGACGAGCAGGTCAATCCTGGCGAGGCCGCGGACGTCACGCCTGCCCCCTTGGGCGACGCCCTCGTCGAATCTACAGGCAGTACGTTTCCGGTCGAAGAGCCGGGGCTCACCCTGACCTACGCGGATATCGCGCCGATCCTCAAGAGCTACTGCATCAAGTGCCACGGCACCCGCAAGCGCAAGGGCGACCTTGCTCTGCACGACCTCGGATCGATTATGGCCGGTGGAGAGCACGGCGAGGTGCTCGTCCCCGGCGATCCCCTGAACAGCAAGCTCATCACCACTTTGAGCTTGCCCGTAGATGACGACCACCACATGCCCCCCGAGGGCAAGAAGCAACCCTCGGCGGATGCGATCGCCCAGCTGACCCTGTGGGTCCAAGGCATGGACAGCGCAGCTTTCGCCACGGCAACCGAGCAGTCGGCACCAGTTCCGGCGGAGCCAGCCTCTACCCCAGAGCCCTCCGAGGAGCCGGCCCCCGAGGCACCGACGCTTCCCACAAACACCAGCTTCGCCCCCACCGCGCCAAACCCGGACGCGATCCAAGCGCTCGCCTCTCGGCAGGTCTACGTGCAAGCCCTCGGCGAGGACTCGGACCTTATGGGCCTCAACTTCACGGCCTCTAGCCTTGGAGACGAGACGATCACCTCCCTTCTCGCGCCTATCGCAGGCCTCGTTGGAGAGCTCTGCCTCTACGGAAAGCGCCCGAGCGACCAAGACCTCTTGCTGCTGGGCAGCATGCCGCGCCTAGCTCACTTGGACATGCGCAATACGGGTGGCGAGTCCATGACACTGGGCTCCCTTCGCAACTCGAAGTCGATCACTTCACTCAACCTTGCCGGCACTACCCTGGCCGCAGCGGATTGGGACGCGCTCGCAGAGATGAAGAGCCTCAAGCGTGTTCACCTCTGGGGGACTGGCATCTCTGAGGATGCACTGCAGGCGCTCTCCGAGCAGCGCCCCGACCTGGTCATCCTTGGCCTGGGAATCGAGGGAGATGCGCCGATCGAAACGGAGCCGGAGGTCGACTTCACGCGGTTTGTGCCCGACGCGGGGTCCGAGGAAGAGGCGCTGACGGAAGGGGAGCATACCGCAGATGCCGGCCCGGAAAACGCGACCTGCCCCGTCTCCGACAAGCCCGTAGACCCAGCCTTCACCGTGGTACACGAGGGACGCACGATCGGCTTCTGCTGTGCGAACTGCCCGAAGTCTTTCCTGGCGGACCCCGCCAAGTACCTGGCTATCCTCAATAAGAACTAGCTGTCCCTCGGAGCTCCCTTTTCGCCCACTACTCTCCCAAGCCCAATTATGCCCGTCGCCATTAGACCTCTCATTCAGGGCCTCTGTGCTGCCTCATTCGCCCTCGTTGGGATCTGCGCTGCCCACGAAGTCGCCCACGATGCCGGTGAGAGGGACACGGATCAAGGCCCGCATTTCGAGGGCGCGAAGAGCGACGGCAAGGTCTACATCACAGGCGGCGCGAAGACGCCCTATCTCTGGGAGAGCGACTGGCTCAAGCTGCCAGATCAACGCCAGTGGCTCGGCAGCACCCACGGTTGCATCGTGACCGATGCCCAGGACAACGTCTTCTTGAGCGCGGACACCGGCGATGCGATTCAGGTCTTCGACAAGCACGGCAACTTCGTGCGCAGCTTTGGCGCAGACTGGGGCGCGGGTGTCCACGGGCTCTCCATCGTGACCGAGACCGAGAACGTCATCACCGAGTCGGAGGGCATGACCGAGAACGCAGAGGTCTTGGTCGAGTCTCTGTTCATCGCACAGACCTCTAAGCAGCGCGTCTTTAAAACGACTCTGAGCGGCGAAGTCCTGCTCGAGCTCGAGTTCCCCGCGGCCAGCAGCAAGTACGAGAACCGCTCAAGCTACAAGCCAACCAGCGTCGCGGTTGCGCCCGATGGCAGGCTGTATGTGGCCGATGGCTACGGGCTCTCTTGGGTCCACATCTACAGCGCCGACGGCATCTACCTGAGCAGCTTCGGCGGTCCCGGCGAGGGCCCCGAGCACCTGCGTACACCCCACGGTCTCTGGCTCGACACCCATGGCGACACGCCGACGTTGTTAGTTTCAGATCGCGAGAACCACCGCATTGCGCGATTCTCTCTCGACGGCAAGTACCTGGGCGGTACGGACCCAGAGTCCGGGCTGCTGCGAAGGCCCTGCCACCTGCAGTTTGCCGGCGATGTCGCCGTGGTCGCGGACCTCGCGGGCCGCGTCACCCTGCTAGACGAGAAGCTTGAGCTCATCACGCACCTCGGAGATAACCCGGACAAGTCCCAGCATGCAAACTTCGGTGTCACGCCGGACAAGTGGCGCGACGGCGCGTTCCTCGCCCCCCACTGCGCGCGCATCGACAGCGTGGGAAACCTGCTGGTCATGGACTGGAACATCGCCGGGCGCATCACTCGCCTTGTGCCCCTGTCCCGGATCGCGGACAAGTAGCGGCGCGGGCTAGCTCGTGGTCTTGCGCGGCAGCAGCCAACCGAATAGCCGACCCAGCAGCCCGCGTGACTTGGCCCCTTCGGCTTCGTCTGCGAGCTCTCCCTGCTTGCACTTCTCAAACGGGGCGAACAGGGGCTCCACCAAGAAATCGTGGGGCCTGGGCGCGTAGTCGGTTTCTTCTGCCGGGTCCTTCGAGCTCATGGTTCTAGCTTACGGCACATTCGTTTAGAATGCGGGCCGTGAATGGAATCGGACATCACTTTCGGAATGACGAGCTGCGCCAGCGTGCCTTGACCCACGCATCCACGGGCGCGAATCGGGACAACGAGCGCCTAGAGTTCCTCGGGGACACCGTTCTAGACCTGATTGCAGCCGAGGAACTGTTCCGCATGCATCCGGACCACAGCGAGGGCCAGCTCACCACGGCAAAGGCGTGGCTAGTTTCCAGGGAGACCCTGGCAGAGGCAGCCCGCCGCATCGGGCTTGCGAACCAAGCCGAGTTCGGTCGCGGCATGGCCGCAGAAGCGGCACCGCGTTCGGTGCTCGCAAACCTCTACGAAGCGGTGCTCGGCGCGATCTACCTCGACGCCGGCCTCGAGGGCGCCAGGACCTGGACCTTAAAGACCTTGGCCAGCGCATTCGCACAGGCTTCTAGCGCTGGGCAAGAGCGCAACCACAAGCAGCGCCTGCAGGAATTTGCCCAGTCCGGTGGCGGCGAACCACCCCAGTACAATCTGCTCGATCAGCGCGGCGAGGCCCATCGACGCGCGTTCCTAGTCCAAGCTTACCTGGGCGGCGCGACCTATCCATCCGCCTGGGGTCGAACGCGAAAGGAGGCCGAGCGCTATGCCGCGATGGAAGCCCTACAGGTCATCGAGGCCGAACCGCTATGACCGCCAATCGCATCCAAGACGGCGTCTTCGGCGGCCCCGTACTCGACCCCGAGATCTTCTCAAGCCAAGCGTCGTTCCAGACCCTGGCGCGGGAGCTCGCCGGCGGCGGTCGAGCCTCGGCGGGCGGACTCTGGGGATCGTCCCAAGCCTTACTACTCAGCGGCCTCATCAACCACGCTCCGGGTCCTTGGCTCGTAGTAACCTCGTCCGAACCCGAAGCCGAGGCATTCACCGCGGACCTCGAAGCACTCGGCATCGAGGTCTGCCACCTGCCCGCCCGGGAGACCTACTCCTCGGGCTCGAACCGCAAGGCCCACGCGGACCCGGAGACGATCCGCGGGCGCCTACAGGTCGCCGGCCTTCTCGGCGGGCCCGCCGAGCGCCGGCCGCGGCTGATCGTCGCGTCGCTTCTCGCCTGCCTGCAGCCCTTACCCATCGCCGACACCCTCGAGAAGGAATTTCTGCACCTGCAGGTTGGCGGCAAGCTCGACGCCGAGGCCGTGCTCACGCGCCTAGCCATGGCCGGCTACACGCGCCAGCCCCTTGCCGAGACGCCCGGAGAGGTCAGCCTGCGCGGAGATATTCTAGACCTGTTCCCCTTTGCAAATGAAGAGCCCCTGCGCATCGAGCTCTTTGACGAAGAGATCGAGTCCATCCGGCTGTTTGATCCGGCTTCTCAGCGTAGTACCGACACCCTGACCCGCATCGCCGTCTGCATCGCCAGTGACGCGGGCGACGTGGAGACCGGCCAGGGCAAGCGCGTGGACGAACTGATCGCGCCAACGTCCGTCTTAGTCCAGGTCGAACCTCTGCGCATCGCCGACATGGCCGAGGGCCTGCGGGTGCAATCCTCGATGCACGGCGCGGCGCTCCTTCAGTGGAATAAGAGCCTGGATCGGCACGCATCCCTAGAATTGCAGAGTCTGCCTACGCGCGGGCTAAGCTTCGAAGTGCGCTCGGTCCAGGGCCTCTCGGTCGGCATGACCGAAGCGTCGGCAGCCCTTGGGGAGGCGCTCGATCGGGCTGCCAAAAAGGCTCGCGGCATCGTACTCTGCAGCACCGAAGCGGAGCTCTCGCGCATGTCCGAGGTCTTCTGCGAGGACGACAGGGTCGAACTGCGCATGGGCGCCCTTGGCCGCGGATTCCGCCTAACCAAGCCGCCGCTCATCGTCGTCAACCACCGCGAACTGATCGGCATCGAGGGTACGCGGCGCATCGAGAAGAGCCAAGCCATCCACAAGGCACGCGCCCTGCAATCGTTCTTCGAGCTTCGACTGGGCGACTTCGTTGTTCACGCGGTCCACGGGCTCGGTCGCTACCTTGGGCTGAAGCGCATGCCCCGCGGCGGCGGCGAGGAAGAGCACCTCTGCATCGAGTACCAGGACGAGGTCGTTCTTTACGTCCCGGCATCCCGGGTCGACCTGGTCCAGCGCTACATCGCCAGCGGCAAGGGCAGCGGCGTCTCCCTGGACAAGATCGGCGGCAAGTCCTTTAAGAAGCGTAAGGAGAAGGTCGAGAAGGCTCTGGCCGACCTAGCCGCCGAGCTGCTCGAGGTCCAAGCCAAGCGCGAGATGAAGAAGCGCCCGGCGTGGTTCGAGACGGAAGACAACGCCGGCGCGCCCACGGAAGAGCAGAACATGGTCACCCAGATGCTGGCGGAGTTTCCCTACGAGGACACCCCCGACCAGTCCCTTGCCGACTCGGAGATCCACGCGGACCTGACCAGCGCCCTACCCATGGACCGGCTGCTCTGCGGCGACGTGGGGTTTGGAAAGACCGAGGTCGCGATACGCGCCGCCTTTCGCGTGGTTGCGGGCGGCGGCCAGGTCGCCGTGCTCGTTCCGACAACTGTGCTGGCCGGCCAGCACAACTCGACCTTCCGTACGCGGCTTGCGGACTTCCCCGTGCGCGTCGAGTCCCTGTCGCGCTACGTCACCGGCGCCAAGGCCAAGGCTATCGCTGAGTCCACGGGCCGCGGCGAGGTCGACATCCTGATCGGCACCCACCGCATTCTCTCGAAGGACGTCAACTTCAAGCGCTTGGGCTTGATCATCATTGACGAGGAGCAGCGCTTCGGCGTGACCCACAAAGAGCACTTCAAGAAGATGCGTGCCCAGGTCGACATCCTAACCCTGTCCGCGACGCCGATCCCGCGCACCCTGCACATGTCCATGTCAGGGCTGCGGGACATCTCGGCCCTGACCACGCCGCCGCCGGGCCGCCAGGACATCGAGACGATCCTGGCCTCGGGCACCGACAAGCAGGCCATCCGCGAGGCGCTGCTGCGAGAGAAGAACCGCGGCGGCCAGAGCTTCTTCCTGCACAACCGCGTGCAGTCCATCGACCGCGTCGCCCGGGAGCTGGCCGAGCTGGTGCCCGAGTGCACTTTTTTAGTAGGCCACGGCCAGATGGCCGGCACGATCCTGCAGAAGATCATGGGCCTGTTCACCCGGGGCGAGGCGGATGTGCTGGTAGCGACCACGATTATCGAGAACGGCATCGACATCCCGACTGCGGGCACGATCCTTATGGACCGCGCCAACCACTTCGGCCTGAGCGAGCTGCACCAGCTCCGGGGCCGGGTCGGCCGAGGCTCCCACAAGTCCTACTGTTATCTGCTGACGGACGAGGAGAAGACCCTGACCGAGATCGCTGAGCAGCGCCTCAAGGCCCTGGAAGAGCTCAACCACCTGGGCTCGGGCTTTGCGATCTCGATGAAGGACCTGGAGCTGCGCGGCGCGGGCAACATTCTGGGTCCCGAGCAGTCCGGGCACATCACGTCCGTAGGTTACGACCTGTACTGCCGGCTCCTGCGCAAAACCGTCGAGCGCATGCAGAGGGGCGGCGATGTACAGTCAACGGAGTACCGGCCAGACGAGTTTGTGGATCCCGGCGAGGTGGAGCTCGAGCTGGGGCTCAAGGCATTCCTCTGTGACAAGTGGATTCCGTCGGCGGACTCCAGGCTTGAGCTGCTGCGGTCCTTCCACGAGATTCGCACCGCGGGCGACGCCAAGGAAGCCCTCGCCATGCTGCGGGACCGGTTCGGCCGGGTGCCCGCCGAAGCCAAGGAGCTGGTGCGCCAGTTCCACCTGCGGGTCCTTTTCGCCAGCGCGAGCCTGACCCGCGTCTCCCTGCGCGAGGACCGCTGGCTGATTGCCTACCGGGACCGCGCAACCCTCGAAGCGGCCCTTGCCTCCAGCGGCGCTCCCGTCGAGATGCGCCCCCAGGGCCAGGGCAAGGGCTTCCTGATGGTCCCCAAGGGGCTCGACGCAAGAAAAGCGACCGAGTGGCTCGAAGCAACCTTGCGGGGCGACCCTAAAGCTAAGAGAATCAGCCTCGCCGCCCAAATCTAGAACCATGATCACGAACCTCAGCCTCATCGCCCTCGCCATCTTTGCCGCCACGGCTGCGCCGCTTCCCCAGGAGCCAGCCCCGTCTGAGACCACCGACGAAGGCTGGCAGGTCTTTGACGGCGTGGCTTTGATCGTCAACGACGAGATCGTGACACTGCGCCAGTTGAACACCTCGATGAATAAAGCCCGCGGCAACGCGGAGGCCACAACCCAGGAGGATGCGGACGCCCTGCGGGACGACGTCATCACCGACTCCATCATGGTGCACCTACAGACCCAGGCCGGCCGCTCTCTCGGGGTCGCCGGTTCGGATGTCGAGCGCACGATCGACGGTTTCCTGACCAACAAGCGCCGGGGCATGTCCGCCAGTGAAACGACCGACTGGTTCCTTGAGGAGGGCGTGCAGGACCTCGGCCAGATGCGCCAGAGCATCCGCGAGGAGCTGTATCGCAGCATCTGGATGCAGAAGGTCAGCGGCCAAACCAGTGGTGCCGACCGGCCGAGCGAGGACCGCTATGTGCGCCCGGGCCAGCTCCGGGAGGCCTACTACGTGAACAAGGCAGGCTACGAAACGCCCTCTCGGTACATCCTGCAGTACCTGCGTCTGGTCGCCAACGCCTGGGGAGACGCCGAAACAGCCCTAGATGTGGCCACGGACCTGCGCCAGCAGATTGTGGACGGCGCAGACATGGGCGCTTTCGTGGACGAATACGGCGCCTTCCTGCGCGAGAGGCGCGGCATTACGGACCAGGTTGCCATCGACCAGATCGCCGAGCCGGGGGTTCGCGCTTTCCTCGAGGATGCGCACCGCGGCGCCCTCTCCATGGTCATGCCGTACTTCGAAGAGGACGAAATCGCGGGTTACGACATCGTGAGGGTGGTCGAGATGCTCGAAGGCCAAGAAGCTCCGGCCTTTAACTCCCCCGGTATGCAGATCGCCCTGCAGCGCGGCCTTCAAAACCGCTGGGACGATATCCGGGTTGGGAACGGGGCCGACCAGCTCTGGCGGGCCGCGTACATCCGCCTTCCCAACGGCATCCGAATCGATCCGCCCTGGGCTCGACGGGCCGCTGCGCGCCGATAGACGGCAATCAGCTAAGCGGGCGTAGTCTTTCCAGATTACGTCGATATACTTTGAACCCCAGATTTCGGGCCCCGTTTGGGGTTTGCCCTCCGTGCCTCCATTAAATGGATGCCGTCTGAGCGGCCCCAACTGGAACACGAACACCTTGGCCCCTGAAGGCCACCCCCGGGCGCCATCCGGCGCTCAAAAGCCCAACACTAGGCATGAGTAACGCGGACTACAAAGACGTCGAACAGATCGAGAGCACCCTCCCCCGTCCCTGGGAAGAGGAGACCACCTTCAACGACGTCCTCTACGATTGGATGGGACGCGCCCCCTGGCTCGCCATCTCCGGCGCAGCCCACCTGCTAGCCTTTTTCGTGCTTGCCGCCATCCCGTGGGATGCGTTCAACAAGGAAGACCCCCCGGTCATCACCGCTTCCGTGGAAGCCCCCGCCGACGAGCCTATCGAGGAGCCCGAAGAGGAGGAGATCCCGGAAGAGGAAGAGGAGATCGAGCCCATCGAGGAGCCGATCCTCAAGGACGCCGAGGTCTCAGACCACAACGAAGAGGACGTGGATCAGCCCTTCGAGTCTATGGTTGGTGACCCGGACATGAACTCGGACTCGCCCTTTGACTCGGACAACTCCAACGATGTCATGGGCATCGGTGGCGGCGCCGGCGGTAAGTTCGGTGGACGCCTCGGCGGTCGCAGGAACCTGCGCGCGGCCCACGGTAAAGGGCTCGACCAGGCCCTGAAGGACGCTTTGGAGTGGCTAAAGAACCACCAGTCTCCGGACGGCTCTTGGGACACGGACGAGTTCAGCACCGAGTGCGGCAAGATCGGCAACACGGTCTGTGGCGACCCGGGCTACCCCCAGCACGACGTTGGCTCCACGGGCTTGGCCCTGCTGGCGTTCCTCGGCGAGGGCAACACCACGGACTCCGGCGACTACAAGGTCCAGGTGGCCATGGGCATCAAGTGGCTTCGCAGCATGCAGGATCCCGACTCGGGCCTGTTGGGCGAGAAGTCCAGCCACGAGTTCCTGTACAACCACGCGATCGGCACCCTTGCCCTTTGCGAGGCCTACTACGCCACCAAGAGTCCCCTGCTGAAGCGGACCTGCCAGAACGCGATCAACTACATCAACCGCGCTCGTAACCCGTACAGCGCTTGGCGTTACGACGAGCCGCCCATGGGCGCGAACGACACCTCCGTGACCGGTTGGATGATCTTCGCCATCAAGGCCGCCGAGGACGCGAAGCTGCAGATTGATCCGGGTGCCTACGATGGCGCTCGCGAGTGGCTGAAGGAGGTCACCGACGAGTCCAACGGCCGCGTGGGCTACAGCGAGTACGGCAACCTGTCCTCACGTATCACCGGAGTCAACGATCACTTCCCCGCTGAGAAGGGCGAGGCCATGACCGCTGTGGGCCTTCTGGTTCGCATGTTCATGGGCGAGACCGACCCGAAGAAGAGTCCCATCCTGAAGAAGCACGGCGACCTGATGCTGCGCACCCTTCCCGAGTGGGACCCGGACGGCTTCGGTAGCGACATGTACTACTGGTACTACGGCTCCTACGCCATGTATCAGCTCGGTGGCACGCACTGGAAGAAGTGGGAGGCGGCCTTGAAGAAGACCATCCTCGAAAACCAGCGTAAGGACGGAGACGAGAAAGGCTCCTGGGACCCCGTCGGGCCCTGGGGCTACGCCGGCGGCCGGGTCTACTCCACCGCCCTGATGGCCCTCTGCATCGAAGTCTACTTCCGCTACGGCAAGGTTGCCGGCGCACGTTAGACAAGAGGCAGACACCATGGAGAAGCCCCCGGGTTCGCAATGCGAGCCCGGGGGCTTCTTCGTGGGTTTGTTTTTGCTCATGCCTGACTCCCGCATAGGGTCGCCCTAGAGGCCTCCATACGGGAATCTTCAGCTTGTTGTAAGTGCGAGGTGAACCGAGCTCGCCCCCGGCCGTTGTGTCTCTTGTCGCGGCCGCAAGGTCCGTGGCCACAGGACACTCCCTGTGTGGCTGGCCCCTGATTCCGAGCAGAGGCCTGCACCCTGGGAGACGGCCTTGGTTCCTAATGACAACTCACGACTACTCTACTCTTCAGATTGAATCGACCCTTCCCAAGCCTTGGGAGGACGAGCACTCCTTCAGTGAAGTGCTGTACGACTGGATGGGCCGCGCCCCGTGGTTCGCGGTTTCCGGCGCGGCCCACTTGCTCGCGTTCTTCGTCCTGGCCGCGATCCCTTGGGACGCTTTCCAGAGGGAAGAGCCGCCTGTGCTTATTGCCACGATGCTAGAGGACAAGCAGGACCTCATCGACGACGTCGAACTCGTGGAGCCCGAACCCGTCCCGGTGGAGTCCGAACCTGTCGAGGACCTCGACGACCCTGTGCTGACGGAGTCAGTCGACGAGGTCTCCGACGAGACGGACACGGCATTCGCTCCCATCATTGGGGACGACTCGAGCCTCTTTGAGCAAGAAGCAGCGGGAAATAACGACGTGATCGGAATGGGTGGCGGCGGAGGCCCGACTGGCAACCCCGGAGGAGGCCGAGGGGGCACTCGGGGACGTGGCGGTCCAAAGATGGAGGAGTCCCTGGGCGACGCCCTTGATTGGCTCAAGCACCACCAGAGCCCCGACGGGTACTGGGATTCCGACGGATTCTCGGACCAGTGCGGAGGGGTCGGCGGATCGATCTGTGAGGACCCGGGCTACGCCCAACACGACGTTGGCGTTACCGCTCTGGCACTATTGACCTTCATCGCCGCGGACAACACGACCAACCACGGGGTCTACCAGGACCAGGTCAAGCGCGGCATCAAGTGGCTGCGCTCGATGCAGGATCCGGACACGGGGCTTGTGGGCGAGAAGTCGAGCAAGGAGTTCCTGTACAACCACGCGATTGCGACCCTCGCCCTGTGCGAAGCCTACTACGACAGCGCGTCGCCACTGCTGCGCATTACCAGCCAGAAGGCCGTGAATTACATCCAGATGGCGCGCAATCCCTATGGTGCCTGGCGCTATGACCAGCCGCCTGTGGGCGACAGCGACACGTCCGTCACCGGCTGGATGGTTTTCGCTTTGAAGGCTGCCGAGGACGCGAAGCTCGACGTAGATCAAGGTGCCTTCGAGGGTGCGATGGCTTGGCTGAACGAGGTCACTGACACGGCCAGCGGTCGCGTGGGGTACAACGAGTACGGCAACCTCTCGTCCCGCATCATCGGCATCAACGACCACTATCCCGCGGAGAAGGGCGAGGCCATGACGGCCGTCGGCCTGCTGTGCCGGGTGTTCATGGGTGAGAGCGATCTGCGCGAATACCCGATCCTCAAGAAGCACGGCGACCTGATGATGCGCAGCTTGCCCGAGTGGGATGCAGACGGCTTCGGCAACGACATGTACTACTGGTACTACGGCACCTACGCCATGTTCCAGCTCGGGGGCAAGTACTGGAAGCAGTGGGAGTCCGCGCTCAAGTCGACCCTGCTGGAGAACCAACGCCAGGACGGCGACGCGAGGGGGTCCTGGGATCCGTCGGGCCCCTGGGGCTTCTCCGGCGGCCGGGTCTACTCGACCGCGATGATGGCGCTCTGTATTGAGGTCTACTTTCGCTACCCCAACATCACAGGAGCAAGGTAGGGGGCGCCCCCTGCTCAGCACGAGGTCGTAGGGACGACCAGGTCTCGGAAAGGCCTCCCTACGGCAAGAAAGCCCCGCCTGCGCAGGTTGCGCGGGCGGGGCTTGTGCTTGTGCCTGTCGGCTGACCTAGCAGACGCGGCGGAAGAAGAGCTTCATGAACTCCTCGGCCGTCTTTTGGGGGCGAGCCATCAGGCCGCCCTCCACATCCACCTTGCAGTTCACCGTGGTGGATGGGTGCTCTTCCGATCCCTCGACGATCACAGTGATCTTCGAGGTCCCGCCAAGGGCTCCACCCTTCTTGGTGCAGTGCAGGGTCATGTTCTCCTCATCCGTCTGGTCAAGGACCCAGCCCTTCATGTCGGCCACCATCTCCTTCGCGGACGTGAAGATGTACTCCTTCCTCGTGGCAACCTGAATAGGCTGCTGGTAGGTGGACGAGTGGCTAGGACTGGTCTCGAAACTTGACGCCATGGAAAGAGAGCGCGCTACTTAGCAGCGGCGGCGCCTGCGACGCGGCTCTTATAGCGAGCTGCGGCGTTTTCGTGGATGACGTTCTTCTTGGCGGCCTTGTCGATGCGCTTCATCGCGGTCGGCAGGGCGCCCGTCGCGTCTTCAGCAGTCTCGGCTTCGACGACGTTACGGATCGCCTTGCGCATGGAGCTTCGGACGACCTTGTTCTCTTGACGGCGGGTCTCGTTAAGACGGACGCGCTTGTTGGCTTGCTTGTTGTTCGGCATATCTTTCTAGAGTGCTTCCATCTTTTCAGCTACGTCTCTGTAGCTGATGTCGACTTCGTAGATCCTGATGAAGGCACCTCGTGCACCTTCGGAATCTCCTTCCGCCTCGGAAATGAGCCCAAGATTATACAGGATTTCCTTGGCGCGGTCATCCACTCCTCGGCATCCCTCGAGGGCTCGCTCATATTCCTTGCGTGCGAGGTCGAAAACGCCCTTTTCGTGAAAGCATCGGGCCATAAAGAAAAGTGCCTCGCCCCCCACGCGGGAGTCCACATGGGCCTTCTGGAACTCCCCAAGGGCCAGATCGAGCTCGCCGCCGCGCATCAACCGCTTGCCTAGCCCCAATCGCAGGCTCATATCGCCCGGTCGGCGCTCGACCCGGCGCTTGAAGTCATCGACCTCGTGCCCCGCAAGCTTCTTCTCTAAGCGATCCGCCTTGGCCTCGTCCCCGGCCTTGCCCGCTGCCGCGATCTGCTTCTTCAAGGCGCGCACGCCAAGGTCCGCCACGATGCACTCGAGGTCGAAGTCGTCGCGGCGGTATTCCAAGGCGCGCTCGTGAAACTCAAGCGCCGCCGGCCAGTCGCGCAACTCCTGATACAGACCGCCAATGCGCAGCAGCAGCTCGGGGTCCGACGGCGTCTCCGCCAGGGTGCCCTCGAGCCCCGCGACTTCCTCGCGCAGCTCCTCGGGCGTGCGGTGACGGCGCTGGCGCTGCTCGAGCCGCTTGGTGTCATCCTTGTCCTTCAAAGCGTCCCGGCTGTGGGCCACCTTGTCGAGCCCCGTCTGCTGCAACGCCGCCTCGGCGGACAGGTTCTTGCGAGCCTTGATCGCCTCCTGGTCACGAGGGTCCGCCGTTAGGGCCGCCTCGAAGTACTCGATCGCCCGCAAAGGCTCGCCGATACGCTGCGCTAAGAAGCCGGCCTGCTTGAGGCCCTGCACGTTCTTCGGCGCAATCTCCGCCAGAAATGCGTAGACCGCGAAGGCTGACTTGTTGTGCCCTGCCGCCTCAAGCATCTGGCCCAGCATGAGGTTCGCATCCTCATCCGTGGGGTTCCCAGCAAGGTAGTCCTCGAGGGCCTTGGCGGCTCCGTCGTACTTCTTGACCTTGGCCATCGCCTTCGCGCGCCCCAGGGGAATGGCCCCGCCAGCCTTGCCAAAGAGCCCGCGCTTCTTGCGGTCCGCACGCTTGCGAACGGCTTGACGCAGCCCTGCCCGGGCCTCGCCTAGGTCCGGGTTGATGTCCAGCAGGGACCGGTAGAGGTCCACGGCGAAGTCGAAGTTACGGCGACGCATGGACTCGTCGGCTTTCTTGAGTTGCTTGGAGAAGTCCAAGGTGGTTGACGCGGGTGCTGGGCGGCTCGGAGGCGAGCTGCAGAAATTAATGAAGGGCGAATCGGGCACAGACCATACCGCGATTGGCCGAGTTGCGGCAAGGGCGGGGTTTTGCAGGAGTCTGCTAGAAGTTCGGGGCGCGGCGGTTTCCAGTGCTACCTATAATGATTTGCCTCAAACCGCTCCTACTTCCTGCCTCCTACTTCGATGACCGAAGAGCTGAACTATATCGTCACCCTCTACCCCACGCCCGTGCTCCGCAAGGAAGCCGCACCCGTGGAGACCTTTAATGAGGACCTCGCGAAGGTCGTCGAGGCCATGTATCGTCGCATGTACGACTCCAAGGGCGTGGGCCTAGCCGCCCCCCAGGTTGGCCTGCCCCAGCGCATCTTGGTGATCAACCCAACCGGCGAGCCCGAAGACAAGACCGGTGAGCTCGCCTTGATCAACCCGACCATTGTGGATCGCTTCGGCGACGAGAGCACCTACGAAGAGGGCTGCCTTTCGTTCCCCGGGATCTATGCCGAGGTCAAGCGCCCCGACAAGTGCAAAGTCGAGGCCATGGACGTCAACGGAGAGAAGCTCGAGCTTGAGTTCGAAGGTTTTGCGAGCCGCGTCGTGCAGCACGAATACGATCACCTCCAGGGAATCCTGCTGGTGGACCGAATGTCCTCGGCGGACAAGCTCAAGCACCGCAGCGCTCTGGAAGGGCTTGTTGCCGAGTACAAGGCCGCCAACGCGCCGGCCCCGAAGCGCGGCATGTTCGGACGCTAGGCCCCCCGTGAAAGTAACCCGTGGACTTACGGCTCTGGCAGCAGAGCAGCCAAACGGTCGGGGCGCGGTGGTCTCCATCGGCGTCTTTGATGGCGTGCACCAAGGCCACCGAGCGATCCTCGCTGCGAACATCGCGCGCGCCCACAGCATCGACGCGACGCCCACGGTGGTCACCTTCAGCGGCCACCCCAAGAAGCTGCTCCTGGGGCGCGGCCCCCTGACCTTGACGAGCCTGGATCACCGTCTAGAGCTGTTTGCCGGTGCTGGGATCGAGCACACCCTGGTTCTGGACTTTGACGAGGACCTGCGCTCGAAGTCGGCCGCTAACTTTGTTCAGCGGGATCTTGTCGGGGGCCTCCAGGCGCGGGCCTTCGTGCTTGGCTTCGACAGCAAGTTCGGCCGCGATCGCGAGGGTACGCCCGAGCGAATGCGCGAGCTGGGGCTTGATGTCGAGGTCGTGAGCGCTGTGGGCCAGGGGGGGCGCGCAATCTCCAGCACGGCAATCCGCGAGGCCGTCTCTTTGGGCGATCTGGACGCGGCGGCGCGCATGCTTGGCCGCCCGGTCACCGTCCACGGCAAGGTCGTCCACGGCAACGGCCGCGGGGCTGGCATCGGCTTCCCGACCGCAAACCTAGACTTGGACCACGAGCTCGTACCCCCGAATGGGGTCTATGTGACCCACGTCAAGCTGCTGGGGAGCCACACGCAATCGGACCCGCGCTCCGTCTTGCACAGCGTCACCAACATCGGCCACCGCCCAACTGTCGCCGGAGACCCCAAGGCCGGCTCGACTCCGGTCGTCGAGGTGCACGTGCTCGACTTCCAGGGCGACATCTACGGCGAGCGCGCCGCCCTGGAGTTTGTCCAATACCTGCGCCCCGAGCAGCGCTTCGAGTCCATCGACGCTCTGAAGCAAGCGATCCGCAAGGACGTGGAGAGCGCTCGGAAGCGCCTTGCGGCTACGGATTAGCGGAACGAGTTCAGGTTCCTAGGGCCGAATGTCGAGGAATGCGGAGCATCGGTATTGACGCACAGCGATTGCGCGGCACAATGCCTCGCCCTGGTCCGAAAGGACCGAGGTCGGTCCCTCCCTCACGGGAACAAAAGGGCAGGTAGCTCAGTTGGTAGAGCACTTGACTGAAAATCAAGGGGTCGCCGGTTCAAGTCCGGCTCTGCCCACCACCGACCACTCCGCGTAGCACTGGCCGCCCCCGTGCGCCCATAGACCCCAGGTAGGTCCCCGATGACGAGCCCCTCTCCTCTCGTGATCACCAAGAGTGCTCCCGAGTCCCTTACGGTCGAATGGGCCGATGGCAAGACCACCCATATGAGTGCTGCCGCCCTGCGTCGCATCTGCCCCTGCGCCCACTGCGTAAACGAGCACACGGGCGTCCGTATGCTGGACCCGGCCTCGATTCCTGACGATCTGACCCAGACCGACGTGATCCTGGTGGGCAACTACGCCCTGCGGGTCACCTTTGCGGACGGCCACAACACGGGGCTCTTTACCTGGTCCGTCCTCTACGAGCAGGCCGGAGCCGCGGGATGAGCGCGGAGCCCGGCCTTGAGGTCCTGCCCAGCTTGACCCTAGCCCCCAGCGACCTCATCGTGACCTACGCGAGGTCTGGCGGGCCCGGCGGCCAGAATGTCAACAAGGTTGAGACCAAGGCGGTCCTGCGTATCAATCTCCGCACTAGTCCTTCCTTTAAAGAGAGTCAGCGCCAGAGGCTCCTGGACAAGCTGGGCAATCGCCTGACCAACGAGGGCGAGCTCGTCCTGCACGCCTCCCGCCATCGCACCAAGGAGCGCAACCGCGCCGATGCGATGGAGCGACTGGTGGCGATCCTTCGCGGAGCGCTTACGGTCCCGAAGAAGCGGCGCAAGACCAAGCCCACCCGGGGTTCCAAGGAGCGCAGGCTGACCTCGAAGAAGCAGCGCGGCGACACCAAGAAGATGCGCCGGAAGCCCTAACCCCCGATCTTTATCTCGCCAGATTCGGCAATAAGTGCCGTTTAAGGCGCTTATTCATCAAATCGACCCCGCCATGACGCACCCCGACAACACCCCCTCCGCCGAGTTAGAAGCCGCCCTGGCCGCCATTGCAGTCCTAAAGAAAGAGGAGCGCAAGCCAAGCCGGTACGATGCGCGCATGCTGCTCTTGCCCCTTGGGGCCCTAATCCTCGATGGCGATTCCAGCGGTCTTAGCCTCAAGCTCGAGCGCATTCTGGCGTTGATCCAACCTACGGACGAGGCGTGGGCGACCGCGATCGCGGACGAACTCGGCCTCGCCGGAGACGAATTCTGCCTTTCCATCAACCCAGACTACCTAAAACATCCAAGGTACGATTTCGCTTATGCGGCGGCCTCCAGGCAGCAACTTGAGCAGCGAATCCAAGCAGCCGAGCACCTTGGTTTTCCCGTCTCAGAGGTGCTTAAAGGCCGAATTCAGGGGGCTGACGAGGCATTCGAGCCCTACCTCGACAAGCTCGACGAGTAGCCCTTCCGCGACCCGACTGCGAGCGTAAGCCATTTGGAATCAAGGGTTTATGATCGACTCCTGGCCCTTCCAAGTCGACATTCTGGCCTAGCAAACCTCGGCATCCCGGGGCGAATCTCGAGCCTAAGCCTTTTCTGAACAACAGCTTACGACCCCACCTCCACAAGAGTTCCCAAATGAGGGGCACGGTGCAGAGCCCTCTCACCGATCTCTTTGTCTGGAGCATAACCCGAAGGAAATTTGCCGCAAGGTCTTCAATCGGGCGCGGGTGCACGGCATCCTCTCCGCCTCAATAAGTTCCCCATCCCTGACGGAACAACCATTCCCATTGCATTTCGGAGTGCACATACGAATGAACAAGATCATTACTACTTCGATCGCTCTTGCGGTCGCTTCTACTACCAGCTTCGCCAACGGTGGCAGCTGGCTCGAGTTGGATAAGGACATCGCGTCCCTTTCCAGCACCGTCAACGTAGCAGGAGGCACCGAAGTCGGTGGCCTGCTTCGTAGCTCTTACGAAGACGGCGGCACCACCGGCGAATTTGGTTTCGAAGACGTCATGCTCCACGCCGGTGGCTCCCTTGAGGAGTTCTCTTGGCGCATTAGCGGTGACCTTAACGGCACTGGTTTCGATCTCGACGACGCCCACGTCGTTTGGAGTTACAACAGCAACGTCAGCGTAGCTTGGGGCCAGTTCAAGCTCCCGATGTTCCGCAGTAGCAGCATTGACCAAGAGTCCATGCTCTTCATCGACCGCAGCGTTCTTGGCGCTACGTACGACAACTACGACATGGGTGTCTCCATCAGCGGCACCAACAGCGGCCTTGATTGGACCCTCGCTGCCGTCAACGGTAATAATTCGAATCTTGACCTCGGTGGAACTCCCAACGACAACGGCACTCCTGCTGACCCCAGCGACGACTTCGAGGACCCTGACGGAAACCTCGACACCGACGACGATGAGTCTCTGACCATGTTCGCCCACGTTGAGTACCACATGGGCAACGGCGCTAACAGCAGCGACGGCGCAATGCTCGCTGGCGACGAAATGGATGCCACCATCGGCTTCAGCTACATGGACGAGCAAGACGACGGCCTTGACGCCGTTCTTGGCATCGACTTCGCTATGACCATGGGTCAGTTCAGCCTTATGGTTGAGCTTGCAGATGGCGACGACGACAATGTCAAATCCCTGGGTAACGCTCCCAACGCTTTCACCTTCGGTTACCTCTTCGCTGACAACATGGAAGCTGCCTTCCGCCACGAAGATCGCGACGATGCTGCTGACGAGTCGAGGGACACCTTCGGCCTCAACTACTACCTGCACGGGCACAACGCCAAGTGGCAGATCAACTACATCGACGACGAAAGCGAAGCCGACGAAGTGATCGCCATTGGCCTCACGGTCGGCGCGTCCCGCTAAGTAAGTTTTTCCCGAGCGCGTCTCGGGAAAGTCAATAGGCCAGGGGGCCCTCCGCGCGTCGGAGGGCCCCCTGGTTCCTTTTTGGGTAGGCTTGCCGAAGCTTACCTACCCTAGATTCATCGCATGCCCTCGCCCCTGCTCAGCCTCACCCTCGCCCTGCCCTAGGGCGTCCCCGTGCAATCTAAGGACGCAAGTAGGTTGCCTGGGCCATTCGTTGGTTCAAGGTCACCTTCGCTGGCAACTTCGAGGGGCGGTAAGAGCGCCCTCTGGGGCTACGAGAGCGCCGCAGGCGCCGCAAAGGGGCTTCGAGTCCAACAAGGGCGCCTTGATGCCTCTACGGGCGCCTAGTGGGGCCTCCTATACGAAGCTCAAGGGTGCCAGATCCACCCCGCCCGTGACGGAAAGGTGCTCGCGGCCTGGGATGCCATGATGATCGCAGCCCTGGCCCAGGCCAGCCAGGCCCTAAAAGCCCTCCACTACCTCGATGCCGCCAGGGCAGCTAGCTCCTCCAGGGGACTCGCCAAGAGGACAGAAACCCTGCCTGTGAGAGTACCGAGACGATGCTCGAACTGCTCGTGCTGAAGCTTGGGTAAAGCGGCTCGCGCCTACGCCCCGCAGTATTCCACGATGTTGCCCCGGCTCTCGTGGATCCGGATCTTGGCGAGCTCGACGCCTGCAAAGCGACCGAGCTGCGCCTCGACAATGTCCCAGAAGACCAAGGCCAGGTTCTCTGCCGTCGAGGTCCGCCCGCCAAGGATGTCTAGGTCCTCGTCGAGGTGCTTGTGGTCCACCACGTCAAAGATGTGTTCCTTAACGATGGTGTGCAGATCAAAGAGATTCATCACCATGCCCGTCACAGGATCGACCGGCCCACGAACCGTCACGAACAGATCGTAATTGTGACCGTGGCCGTTCTTGTTGTTGCACGGACCGAATAGTCGCGCGTTCTCTTCGTCGCTCAACTCGCGTGCGTGGAGTCGGTGGGCGGCGGCGAACTCGGACCTTACAGTGATCTCTACAATGGGGTTCTTCTTCATGGTTTTTCGGTTCAAAGAGTAACCGAACCGCGAACTCGGTCCAGGCACAAGATCTCAGAATCAAGGGCTGCGAAAATGCGGCGGGAGTTCTTTTAATCGAGAGAGTCGAGGTGCTTAAAATCAGCGTCTACCTGCCGCTAGGGGCACTTTGGCCAGGGGGCCACCAAGCCGCCCCCAAAATAGGCAAATCATTTTCGTGCGGATTCGCGTCCTTTCTGGCTCTAGGTGTTTAGGAAGGAAGACCCCATGAAAAACAAACAATACTCACGTATCCAAGCGCTAAGCCTGATCCCGCTCCTTAAGGGAATCACGATCGAAATTGCCGACCGTCAAACAAAGGTGCTCTCTATCGAGTCCATGATCCGAGCTCTCCGCCCAACGGCCCACATCCACAAAGAGGACATCCGAAGCCAACAAGCGGAGCTAGCAAACCAGCGCATGGAGCTGCGCCGCGCAGGTAACGAGCTGGATCGCCTTGGATGCTCTTTGGCACTGACCGACCCACTTGAAGTCTTCATCCCAGGCATGGATGAGAACTTTGGATGGCGCCCGAGTGAGACCTTCCTCCGCCAGGCGGCTATTGAACCTTTCGCAGCCTAGACAAGGGTCCTACTAAGTAGCCCCCCGTTCTGCGGCGCTCACCTCCGAATAGGTGTCCGCAGAACGGGGGGCTCTTTCGTAGATTGGCAAGCGGCCCAATCGGAGACGGCCGGGATTTGCGAGTGGGAACCAAATAGCCCGCCGAGCTTGTTGCCAAGTCCTAAGCGATCTGTGAAGACGTCATGCCGCGAGCCTTCGCCACTCGATCAGAGTATGCGCAGCCTTGCGACCAAGCTGGGTTTATCTAGCGCACTTAGCGCCTGCTGGTTGGCGCAATCGAACGGGCCACGAAAAGAGAGGCGCCACTCCCCCCGAGCGACGCCTCTCGATTGGGACACATTGACCCAATCACAGTGATCTTTTAGGGCTTGCGCCTGCTCGGGCGCCGATCCTCCTTCTGCCTGGCTTGACGGATTCGCTCGGCCTGCTTGCGCTGGGCTTCGGCCTTTCGTTGGGCCTCTTTTCGAGCGGCCTCGTTAGCCTCCCTTGCCTGCTGCAGACGCTTGTGCTTGGCTCGCTTCTGCTTGATCTCAGCGGCTTCCTTAGCGGCAGCGCGCTGGGCGACCTGGATGCGGCTCACTTGCTGGGCTAGATCCCTCGCAATGGGGCGGCCGCTCCCCTCCGCCATCGCCCTGTAGGCCACAAGGAACTCTGACTCGCTCATCTGGCCATCGCTATTGTGGTCGTACGCCGTGAACTTAGGGCCGACCAAGCCGTGGGGCCGGACTTCTGCCTTGGTCGCCAGCTGGTCCTTGTTGACGTCGATGCGGTGGAAGAGCTGGGTTGCGGCGGCTTTGGTAAGGGGCTGGGCTTGCTCCTGGCCGGAGGCGGCGAGGGGAAGCATGGCGGCGGTCAATAGGGAGAGCAGTATGGTCTTCTTCATAGTCATTTCCTTGGGGCTATTGCCGCTCCACATCGAAGCGACCCCTAGCTAGAGCGACTTGTGTGCCAAGGCCCCCAGCCCAGGGGCTTGCAACCATAAACCATTACTATGAAATGCCTTACGGCACCCAGATTGGGGCCTACGTCATTTCCTGCGGCACTGTAGGCCGTGTCAAAAAGTGGACACCCCCTGTCCCCGCTTGGGTCGCGACCGCCCCCCTTTGGCCCCGTAGTCGACCTTGCGGTTGCCCGGGCCTATCGAGCCATTCCGTTGAGTCCTGGGCTCTGGCCCAAGCCCCTACCCAGACTGCTCGCTACAATCTGCGCCATGACCGCGGACCACCCACCCACCTTTCGCCAGGACGCCAAGGGGCCGATCGCATTCCTGATCGGCGGCGTTGTCGGTGCAAGTATCTTTGCCCTAGGCTCCATGGGCCTGAGAAGTCGTCAGACCCTCGAGCCGGACCTTGCCTTTTACCAGCAGGTGCGGGAGATCGTGGGCGCGGAGTTCGTCCAGGAGCGAGGCGACCAGGAGTTGTTGGTCTCTGCGGTCAAGGGGCTCACCGACAACCTCGACATCTACTCGCGCTTCTACTCCGGCGAAGATCTTGCCCGCATCGAACGCTCGACTTCGGGGACCTTTCTTGGGCTCGGGGCTATCTTCGCCGAACCTGTCGAGAAGGGAGTCCTGCTGTTCCCCATGGCCGACTCCCCCGCACAGAGGGCCGGGCTCAGCGTTGGCGACCGGATCCTTGCGGTTGGCGAGGACTACCTGGACACGATGGCACCCGATGCGTTCCACACTATTCTGCGCAGCTTGACCGCCGAGTCTTTGGAGCTCCTGGTCGAGTCTAGCACGGGCGAGACCCGCAGCCTGACCGTACAGCCAGAGAGCATCGTGGATCCGACCGTCCGCCACGGAGCGCTGCTAGAAGATTCCGTCGGCTACCTCGCGATCACATCCTTCAGCCGCCGTACCCTGGAAGAGTTCGACGCAGAGGTAGAGCACCTGCAAGCCGAAGGCATGACCGGACTTGTGCTCGACCTGCGGAACAACCCGGGTGGAGTCCTGCGCAGCGCCTTGGCCATAGCCAACCGGTTCGTCGACGAGGGGCCACTGCTCTACACCGACTCGCGTATGGGCCGCGAGGAGAAGCGGGCCGAGGCGGACGAGGCGCACCTCTTGGGCTTGCCCCTTGTGGTGCTGATCGATCGCGACTCGGCAAGCTCCAGCGAAGTACTTGCGGGCACGCTCCAGGATCACCGGGCTGCCGTCGTCGTTGGCATGCCCTCCTACGGAAAGGGCACGGTGCAGACCCTCACAACCCTCGAGAGCCCCCACAGCATCCTCAAGGTGACCACGGCCTTCTACACGACCCCCTCCGGGCGCCAAATCGACCGCCACTACAGCGGCGACAAGGAGGCCGCCATCACGCCGGATCTGCTGGTTGCCCAGGCCGCGGACCGCGAGACGGTGGTCCGGGCGCGCACTAGCTCGTACTCGGCACCGCGCATCTACCGCGACGCGGTGCGCGACCTGCAGGAGTCCCTTGGCTTGGAGAGCGCCACCCTGTGGAGCGAAGACGAGCAGCTCGCCGCGGCTGTCAACCTATTGCTGGGGAAGCAGCCCTCGTATGGAGAGAGCCTGTGAGTGGTCTTATCCTGGGCATCGAGAGCTCCTGTGACGAGACCGCAGCATCTGTGGTCCAGGGTGGCAAGCGCATCCTCTCCTCAGTGGTCCACAGCCAAGTGGAAGAGCATGCCGCCTTCGGGGGCGTTGTCCCGGAGATCGCAGGGCGCTCGCACCTACGTGAAGTGCACCGGGTCATCGAGCAGGCCCTCGCCGAAGCCGAAGTGGACCCTGACCAGCTCGAAGCCGTTGCGGTCACGGTCCAGCCTGGGCTGATCGGATCCCTCTTGGTCGGACTGTCCGCGGCCAAGGGCTTTGCCCTGCGCCACAACCTGCCTATCGTTCCGGTCCACCACATTCACGCCCACGTCTGGGCTGCGACCATGGAGCTTGCGCCGGACGACGATCCCTTCCCCGCTGTCGCGTTAGTGGTCTCCGGTGGGCATACGGCTCTCTACCTCGCCAAGGGGCCGACAGAATTTGAGCCCATCGCCCAGACCCTTGACGACGCAGCCGGAGAGGCATTCGACAAGGTCGCTTGGATCTTGGGCCTGCCCTATCCCGGGGGGCCATCCCTCTCCAAGCTGGCCGAGTCGGGTGCCGCGGACGCCTTTCGTTTTCCCCGCTACCGACCGAAGACCCTGCCCAACTCCAAGGACCTTGGACTGCCTAGACCCCTAGGCTTCAGCTTCTCGGGGCTCAAGACCGCGGTGCTCTACCACGTGCGGGGTCAGGATGCCCTAGCCCCGACGCCAGCCCCAGAGGACATCCCCCGCCGAGCCGATGTGGCGGCTTCCTTCCAGGAGGCCGTGGTGGATGCTCTGGTGACCCAGACCATCGAGGCAGCGAAGCGAGCCGGGCTCGAGCGCGTGTTCGTTGCGGGGGGGGTCGCCTGCAACGGGCGCCTCCGCGAGAAGATGGGAGCGGCTGCAGCAGACGCTGGCATGACCGCCGTCTTCCCCTCTCCCGCCTACTGCTCGGACAACGCCGCCATGATCGCCGGGCTGGGCTGGCCGCTCTGGGAGAGCGGCAAAGTCGGCGACATGACCTTGGACGCATCTCCCCGATAAGGACTTGGGGACGCCAACCCTAAAGATGCAAAGTCCGGTCGAAAAAGCAGCAGCTTCGGCTGGTACTTAGGGCTCGGATGCATTCCAATTCGCAGCCGACATGAGCACAACTCAAAAAGCGTGGCTGGCCCTCGAGACTGGCGAAATCATGGAGGGCAGAGCTGTTGGCGCCATGGGCGAAAAGAGCGGCGACCTCGTCTTCAACACGGCCATGACTGGCTACCACGAGATCCTCACCGACCCGTCCTACTCGGGCCAGGTCGTCCTGATGACCTACCCCCTGATCGGAAACTATGGAGTGGCCGAAGAGGATGCTGAGAGTTGCAAGGCTTGGGCCGAGGCCTTCATCTGCAAGGAGATGTGCCAGACCCCCAGCAGTCACCGCGCCGACTTGTCCCTGCCCGACTGGCTAAGACGCGAGGGCATCGTCGCCATCGAGGGTATCGACACCCGCAAGCTGACTCGCATCGTTCGCGAGGCTGGCTCTCTGCGGTGTGTCATCTCCACCGAGGAGAGCAACCCTGAAGCCCTTGTGAAAAAAGCCCGCAGTGCGATCACGACGACTGGCACGAACTTGGCTGAGGTCGTCTCATGCAAGCAACCATACACTTGGGAAGAGGGCTACCAAGAGACGTACCCATTCCTTGCACCTGCGGCGGCCACTTCACGGCTGCGCTGTGTCGCCTATGACTTTGGCGCCAAGCGCAACATCCTGCGCAGCCTAGTTCACGCCGGATTCGACGTCACTGTGGTACCCGCCGGAACGCCTGCTGACGAGGTCCTTGCTATGGATCCCGATGGCATCTTCCTCTCCAACGGTCCGGGCGACCCCTCGGCCGTCACTCCTGCCATCGACGCGGTTGCGAACCTGGTCGGCAAGAAGCCGATCTTCGGAATCTGCCTTGGTCACCAGATCCTGTCTATCGTGCTGGGTGCAAAGACCTACAAGATGCCCTTTGGTCACCACGGTGCGAACCATCCAGTGCGCGACATTCTTACAGGCAAGGTCGAGATCACGTCACAGAACCACTCCTTCGCTGTGGAGACAGATAGCCTGCCCGATCACCTAGAGATGACCCACGTCAACCTCAACGACGGCACGGTCGAGGGCATGAAGCACCGCACTGAGTCGATCTTTAGCGTGCAGTACCACCCCGAAGCTGCGCCGGGTCCCCTGGACTCGACCCACCTGTTCTCGCGCTTTGGCGCGCTGCTGCGCAAGTAGCTCACAGCGACCCCAGGCGAGAACGAATCGAGGCCCCTCTGTCTTTGACAGGGGGGCCTCGATTCGTTTGCCTTCCTTGCGGGAGGCAATCTTAGATCAGGCGCTTTCGACTAGTAGCCGGTGGAAGAGAGAGCGTTGGTCAGGGTGATGTTTGCCGGCACGGAGAAGTCCAACATGGCCATCTGGGAGTAGAGGGTCACGCCGGCCAAGCCGCTGGGCCACTTGAAGTCGATGTTTGCGCCACCAGCTGCGTTCGTGTTGAAGCTGACCAACTTGAAGTAGTTGGTTGTGTGGAGCACGCCGCCCCAGAGAGGCGTCGGGTTGTCCGTAGCGGAGAGTGCCAGGAAGGCAGCCGCGCCAGCGGCTCCTTGGGAAAGGCTCAGACGAGCGGGGGCGTCGTCAGTCAGGAAGCCGAAGCCTTCAAGCTGCGGGATACCGTTGACACCGGTGGGAGAGTTGCCACCAAGGTTGTTCCAGCTGTTAGGCAGGGTCACGATGAAAGAATCACCGTAGCCGAAGAACATGGGCGGCTCTTGCACTAGGAAGGTGTGTCCGTCAAGGGAGACACCAGGTACACGGTTACTCTGCATTCCGGTTGGGAGCGACAGGCCGTAGTTTGCCATGAGGGTGTTGATGTCCTGCCCTCCGCCCCACTCGGTCCAGACTATGCCCGTGTCGGGAGAACCAAAGGGACCAGGGGCACCACCACCAGCACCAACAGCCACGCGGCCGTCAGCGGAGATGTCGAGCATGCCCTCGCCTGAGTTCATGAGACCAGCGTCAGTAGCGGGGTAGTAGAGAACGCCGCCGCTCGAAACAACGGGGCCAGCGGAGCTGGTGCCAACGAATGCGTCGCCGGTGAAGTCCGTCGCGAAGACCTCGCCACCACCACTAGGATCGGTAGCGGTCAGGAAGGGGAAAGAGAGCACCCCTGCACTGTCCCAAACGGCAGCAGAACGGTTGGATGTCTGGATCCAACCGGCGCTGACCAACCCGTCGCCAGAAGTTGCCGAGACCCTAGCGCTTGGCTGAGCGGAGGGCACGATCGTGGAGGACGTGTCGAGCACTTGGTACGTGTTGCCCGTGATGTCCCAACGGAGGGGGAACAGGTTGCAACCCTGAACAGCGCTGACGCCGCCGACAGTACCAGCCCAATTGAGAGAGCTGTTGGTGGAGGTCAGGGTGCAGCCATCAACGTAGCCAACGGGGGATTGGGCGGTGGTACTACCACTGCCAGCGCCAGCCTGCCAGAAGCCGGGGGCGGGAACCATGGGGCCGGGATCCTCAAACGCACCAGCGATCATGCTTCCGTCGAAGTTCATACGACCGGCAAACGACCCGATGTTGGTCATCGTGCCGGGGATGTAAGTCATGTTCAATGCCGGGTCCCAGGGTGCGACAAACTGTGCAGCACCCGTTCCGTCCTCGCCCGAAACCGTAGTTCCACTCGGAGAGAGGTGGTAAGCGGTGAAGCCGCTGGGAAGGGGAGTGACCGACTGGGCTGACGCCGTGGTCGCCGCGAGGGTAAATGCCCCCAGGGCGATGAGAGAGGTAGAGAGGGAAGACTTCATTTGGTGTTCTCTTGTTCGAAAGGGGCCAGGGACTTGGCCCACCGGAGTTCAGCAATCCGCCCACCTCACAAAAGGTAGTCGCGGAACATTAGTTAAGACGAAATCAACTGTACGCCGCGATTCGCAACGGGGGGGGATGATTTTCCCTAGGGAAATGATTCCTGGGTTAAATAAAGGACTTAGGCGCGAAAACCCGGGCCGCATCCCCCATAAAAAGGCCAACCTGGCTCCGCCTTCGATCTCTGCGCCCAAATGGGCATCCCTAAAAGAGCGAGGCGGGATCCACGTCCACGACAACCCTCGTAGCCCTTTGGGCTTGGGCGAACTCAACAAGCACCTGCCTAGCGATTCCAAAGGCCTCGGGTCCACTCTCGGAGCGGACCGACGCTTTAACAAGGATGTGCCGGCGGTGCCGACCGCGAAGCAGAGACATGGGAGCGGGTGCGGGACCAAGCACGGGCACATGGAACTGTCCCAGTGCGCCGACGAGTAATTCGGCGCACTGGCCTGCGACTTGGTCCACTCGGTCCGCGTCCTCGTCTTCGAAGACCACGCGAAGGAGCCGTCCTGTTGGCGGATAGCCTAGCTCTTCCCGCAGATCGCACTCCTGCTTCGCGAACCCCTCGAAGTCGTGCTTGGTTGCGAAACGCAACGCGGGGTGCTCGGGAGAGTTAGTCTGTACGTAAATGCGACCTTCCAGGGCACCTCGACCGGCTCGACCCGCCACTTGGGAAACCAACTGATAGGTGCGCTCGGCGGCACGGAAGTCCGGCAGGTGAAGGGACGTGTCCGCGGAGACGATGCCGACCACCGTAACGTTGGGAAAGTCGAGCCCCTTAGCGATCATCTGGGTTCCGACCAGCAGGTCGAGCTCACCCTTGCCAAACGCCTCGAGACAGCTCTCGTAGTCCTCGCGACGGTGCATGGTGTCCGAGTCCATACGCTGGATACGCGCGTCGCCGAACTCATCGCGTAGGGCAGCCTCGACCTGCTCGGAGCCAGCTCCAAGCATACGTAATCCAGGCGCCGTGCACGCGGGGCATGCGGTGGGTGCAGCCTGCTCTTCGCAGCAGGCGTGGCAGACCAGACGGTTCACGCGGCGGTGCCAGGTCAAGCTCACGTCACAGTTCTCGCAGGTCACCGTCTCCTTGCAGTTTGGGCACCACATCACCGGTGAGAAGCCACGTCGGTTTAAAAACAGGATGCCCTGCTCCTTGCGCTTCATAGCAGCGCCAAGCTCCTGAACGAGGTGGCGCGAGAAGAGTCGCGACTCACCAGGACCAGGTTTCTCCAGCTTCATGTCCACGACCTCCACACGTGGCATGCGTCCGCCGCCCACGCGCTCGTCCAAGATCAATCGCTCGTACTCACCGCGGCGCGCCCGATCCCAGGTCTCGAGGGATGGCGTCGCGGACCCAAGGATGCAGACTGCCCCCGAACGGCGAGCACGCTCCACGGCGACGTCCCTCGCGTGATAGCGCGGGCTTGACTCCTGCTTGAACGAAGGCTCGTGCTCCTCGTCTAGGATGATCACCCCAAGGTTTTCTACCGGCGCGAACAGCGCAGATCGCGCACCTACGACGACCCGCGCCTCGCCCCTCTTCACTCGCATCCACATACCCAAGCGCTGCACGTCCGTCATGCGGCTGTGCAGCACCGCGACCTCGCCAAAGCGCGCGCGGAACCAGGCCACCGTCTGGGGGGTCAGCACGATTTCGGGGACCAGCAGGATCGCCCCGCGGCCCTGGTCTAGGGCCGCTTGGATCGTGCGCAGGTACACCTCGGTCTTGCCACTGCCGGTGACACCTTGCAGTAAGAACGTACGGCCCTCGCGCGCCTCGAGCAGGGCCTCCATGCGCTTGGTTGCCTTGGCTTGACCCTCGGAGAGCTCCTTGTGGGTTGGGCGCTCGGCGGCTTCTTCTGACCAAAGAGGATCGCCAGTCTGCTCGACGTATTCGATGACCACAAGACCGCGCTTGGCGAGGGACTTGGCAGGGGCATCCGAGAGGTTCGTCTTGCGCAGCAACTCGACGAGCTCCATGCGTCCGCCGACCTCGATCAAGGTGCGCAGTAAGCGATGCTGCTTCGCGTGCTTCGCCTCGAGCTCGTGGTAGACCTCAGCGGGGATCTTCTCCGCGTAGTCCTTGTGTATCACGAGAAAGCGGACCCGGCGGCGCTTGGACTCGCGCTTGAGGGGGGCCGGGAGCAGCACGGCCAGGGCTTCGCCCCAAGCGCAGGCATAGGTCTCGGCCATCCACGCGGTAAGGCCCAAGAGCTCAGGCCCTATCAAGGGTGCTTCGTCCAACACCCGGGTGATCGGTCGCAGCTTGCGCAAATCGAAGCTACAGTGAGGTGAGATCGAGACCACTACGCCGACCTCGCGCTTGGCCACGCCGCGTGCGCCAAACCCCACGGCGACGCGCATACCCACGTCAACCTTGCCCATGAGCTCTTCGGGCACACCGTAGGTGAACTCCGTGTGCACGGGCCGATTTAGAGCTACCGTGCAATAGAGCCCGTATTGCTTCGCGGGCCGCTTGGGCTTGGGCTGCTTCGCCTTGGCCTTGGGAAAGGCGTCGGGGAAGAGGCTACCAGGAGTGAATCGTTCTTCGGCCAAGGGCTCGTCGAGTCCGCCAGCTAGGCGTGAGGGCAGGCGCAGGGCGTCGCCTCGCAGCGGGGGCAGCCGCTGCCGTACTTCTTCTCAACGGCGGCAGTCAAGTCGATGCCTGCCATGGACGCAAGAGTCGACATCCATGCAAAGACATCGGCGAACTCGCCTTCAAGCTCCTCCTGTTGACCCCGTCTCAGGGCTCGGGTGAGCTCCCCCACTTCTTCCGCAAACCACATGTGGGTCGCGTGGAGACCGCGCTCGTTGTCGCGCTCGAAGTAGATGGCCTCGATCAGCTTTTGAAACTCGGCGATTTGCATGGTTGGGCAGTCCTTTAGGAGAGAGGGCCTGGGCAGACGTGGGCGAAAAGTCGAATCGACCCGACTAGTCCGATTCGCGCAGGACCGTGATGATAGAGACGTCAAAAGGGATCGGCTCGCCGTCGGCGAAGTCGTCGATACAGGCACGCAGAGCCCGCAGGAACTTCGGCGTGGGGAGAGAAGCGGCGCGGCCAAAGGCTCGGAACCACTGCGCCTCGCCCAGCTCTTCACCGGCTTTGTTGGGCACCTGAACGGGCCCCTGGTTCGACAACATCAGGCGGTCCCCGACCGCAAGGTCGAGCTCGACAACCTCAAGGCTGCGGTCGAAGACGGGTCCCTTGTCGAAGCCCAGAGCAAGCCCACCGGGATGGACCTTACGGAGCTTCTTCTCCGCGGCGCGATAGTGCAGCAGGGGCACCTTGTGCCCTGAGCAGACGACTTGAGCCGTGGCCTGATGCGGATCGACCAGCACATAGAACGCCGTCACGTACATGCCCCGGCGAACGTCCTGTTGGAGAGTGCGGTTTACCTGCTTAAAGGACTCGGCAACGTCACCGCCGCGCGCAAGCTCGGCGGCAAGGTAGGCCCGGGCCGTCGCGCCCACCAGCGCGGCGGGAACACCGGTGCCGCTGACGTCGCAGATCAGCACGCCGACGCGACCGTCCTCAAGCTCGATGAAGTCGTAGAAGTCGCCAAGCAGCTCGCCCGACGGCAGGTGGCTCGAGCGGATGTCGTAGCCGGCCAAGTCCGGTGTGCCAAAGGGCATCAGCGCTTCACGCACACCCGAGGCGAGCTCAAGCTCGCGCTCGCGCATGTTGAGTTCCAGTTCGGATTCGCGAGCGCCCTCCAGGTCCGCACCCATGCGGTCGATGGCCCGGGCTAGCAGAGCGATTTCGCCGCCGCCCTTAGCGCGGGTTCGGTGGCCGAAGTTGCCCCGGGCGATCTGCCTGATGTCATCCACGATACGGCGTAGCGGGCCCGTCACCTGGCCAGCAACGAACATGGACACGCCGGCTCCCGCCAAAATCACCAGCAGGATGATGATGCCAATCACCTTGGCCAGCTTCGACCCGAGGCTCTCCTTCTCCAAGGGCACAAGCCACTCGGTCTTGCGGCCGTTTCGCTCGGTGCGGTAGAGCAGGGCCTTCTTCCCGCCGCCGTAGGTCACGTTGAAGACCTGGACGCCGTGGAAGCCGGGCACCAACCAACCGGTGATCTCGCGCTCGTAGTCCGGGTCGTCCAAGGTGAGTTCGATGCCGCCCGCTAAGGCGAAGTCGCGGCCCTTGGCGGCCAGATTGTCCGCGCTCGAATGGATCCAATAGCCCGCAGCCACCATCACGACTGCAAGGGCAACCGTCATGGCCAAGGCGAACCGGGCCCCCAGGCCAAGTCCCTTTACACGTACATCGTTCGAGCGAGCCATGGACGGGGCCTAGGCAGCGACGACCCACGCCGTGGGTTCCAGAACATAGGCGCGGAGCAGTGCCATCACTGCGAAGCCGTAGATCCCCGCCATCACATCGTCCAACAGGATGCCGTCGCCAGGGCGGAATCGACTTGATTCTGTCTTGCCCACGCGCTCGAGCCATTGACACGGCTTGGGCTTCCAGATGTCGAACAGGCGAAATGCGAAGAAGGCCGCGGCCAGGGATAGTAGGGTTGGCTGGCCAATCCACGCCACCGTGATGAGGTAGCCCACGACCTCGTCTTGGACGAAGAAGCCAGGGTCCTTTTGGCCGCCGTACTGCTCGGCCCACTCGCCTAGAGTCCGGGACACAAGGTAGATCACAAGGGCCAGTCCCAGGCACCAGGCCCAGAAGGGTTCGGCACCACGCATCAAATACGCGAAGAGCACACCACCCAGGGTGCCGACGGTTCCAGGCATTACAGGGGACAGGCCCAAGAACCCGCAGGAGACGATGGCTAGCTTGAGGCGATCCACGGCAAACGCGACGCTACTCGTCGCCCCCAAAATAGGCCCGCGCCTTGATCACGTAGGAGAGTCCTGAACCAATGGAGGTGACCAGGGTCGCCAAGACCAAGGCATGGGTGCACCAGGACAGCCAGACCAGCTCGATACCGATCGCCTCCCAGTTAAAACTGATGCGACCAAGAACGAAACCGATGGCGAGGCACTGCACCACCATCTTGATCTTGCCGAACATGTCGGCGGCAAAAGACCCGCCCTGGCTCTCGACGTAGCTACGGATCCCAGTCACCAAGAATTCGCGCGCCAGTACGACCACGACGATCCATGCGGGGAACCACGGCTGCGACCAGGGCATGACGGCCAGGAAGATCATCGAGCCGACTACGAGCACCTTGTCCACGAAGGGGTCCGCAATGCGACCGAATGCGCTGACCAGGTTGTCCCTGCGTGCGAGGTAGCCGTCCAGGTAGTCCGTCAAGGCCGTCAGCACGAATAGCCAAAAGGCGATCTGGGTCGAAGTCTTGCGCAGCACGTCCGCCTCGGAGCGCGAACCCCAACTTGCAAAGATGCCGAACAAGACGATAGCGCCAACGAAACGGACCGCGGTGATGCGGTTGGGCCAGTGCTTAAAAACGCCTTGTGTCATGCTTGATGTTCGGACAGGGTTCCGATCAGGTTGAACTCATCATCCACTTCTGACACCCTCATGGGCAACCTCGAACCCACGGCAACTTGAACTCCTTCGATAATCGCGAAGGGATCGACCTCGGGAGCATCCCTGACCGTGTGCCCCACAACGCGTGTCTCGTGAATCTCGTCCACCAGCACCTCGACGTCCTTGCCGACATAACGTGCCTGGTCCTTGGCGAGCACCGCGTCACGGGCCTCTAGGACGGCCCGGCGCCGGCGCTCGGCTTCGGCAGCGGGCACGCGATTCGGTAGGTCGTAACCCGTGGTGCCCTCTTCCGGGGAATAGGTGAATACGCCCATGCGACCGAGCTCGTAGTCGTGCACGAAGTCCACAAGGTCAGCGGCGTCCTTTTCAGTCTCGCCCGGAAAGCCAACCAGCAGGGTCGAGCGCAGGGTGACACCGGGGACCGCCTCGCGCACGTGATCCAAGGTCCGCCGTACCACGTCACCGTTACCGGCGCGGCGCATGGACTTCAGGACACCCGACGCAATGTGCTGCACGGGAATGTCAAGGTACGGGAGTACCCGTGGATGCTCGCGCATCAGGTCCAGTACACCGCCGGGGAACTTGTTCGGATACGCGTACATGAGGCGCAGCCCAAAGTCCGGATCGGCACCGGCATCCAGGTCTTCGTTAGTGAGATTGATGTCGGCCAGGGCCCGCACCAGGCTGGACAGATCGTCGCCGTGCTCTCGACCCCAGGCCGTCGAGTCCTCAGCAACGAGCATGAGCTCACTGACACCGCCACGGATCAGGTCGCGGGCCTCGGCAACAACACCTTCGATACCCTTCGAGCGGTGGGGACCGCGGATGCCAGGGATGGCGCAGAAGCTGCAGGTGTGGTCGCAGCCGTGGGAGATGCGGAGGTAGGCGTACGAACGCGGTGTCGCAAGTAGGCGCGACCCCTCGCGCTCTTCGCCTGGGCGCTCGGATGCGATGTAGCGGTCGACCTCTCCACCCTCAAGCAGCGTACCGAGGGAAGTGGCCAGGGCCGAGTAGTCAGAGATCTCGGAGAACAAGTCGATCTCAGGAAAGCGCTTCTCTAGGTCGCGGGCATAGCGCTGCACCATGCAGCCCGCCACGACGACTGCGCGGATCTCGCCACTCTCCTTGCGCGCGATGAGATCGCGCATGGCCGACTCGGACTCTTCCCGTGCGGGGCCAATAAAGGAGCAGGTGTTAAGCACGACCGCATCGACGCCGCGATCGTCGCCACTAATGGCGAGACCGGCTTCGGCAAAACGAGCGAGCATCAGCTCGGAGTCAATCAGGTTTCGGGCACACCCAAGGTGCACAAGGGAAACCGCTGAAGGTTGCGTCATGTTTAGCGTGCGGCGCCAAGCGCCTCCCACTCCTCAGTGGTCATAAGAATGTCCCGGCGCGTTCCACCGAGGTACGGACCAATGAGGCCCATGGACTGGAGTTCGTCGAGGATGCCTGTGGCTTCTTGAAAGTCCATGTCAAAGCTACGCTGCAACATCGAGACAGCCACGCGACCCTGATCGAGGAAGAGCTCACCACTGCGGAAGACCTTCTCCTCGTGGGAGAGCTCAACCATAGGCTCGCTGGGCGCCTGCTCGGGCTCGTCTATGGCATCATCGTCGGAAATCGCGGCAGCCTCTTGGGAAGGGAGTACATAGGACTCCTCCTCGGCCGTCTCGACCTTATCGGCGGCCTCCTTGGCAGCCTTAGCTTCTGCGGCGGCTTCCGCTTTTGCCGCGGCCTTGGCTTCTTTTTTAGCCTTGGCTTCAGCCGCAGCCTTGGCTTTCGCGGCCGCCTTCTCATCTGCCGCGGCTTTAGCTTCTGCAGCAGCTTTCTCTTCCGCGGCGGCCTTTGCTTCTGCGGCAGCTTTCTCTTCCGCAGCGGCCTTAGCTTCTGCGGCAGCTTCTTCTTCCGCGGCAGCCTTAGCTTCCGCGGCGGCTTTCTCTTCCGCGGCGGCCTTAGCTTCCGCGGCGGCTTTCTCTTCCGCAGCGGCCTTAGCCTCTGCTTCTGCTTCGACTTTTGCCTTGGCCGCTGCCTCCTCCGCCTCGAGGGCTTCAAGCTCCTTGAGAA
>JAQXEK010000013.1 GCA_029250885.1 Planctomycetota bacterium | reverse complement strand
TGCGCAACTCCTACACGACGACGATTGCGCCCACGGGAACGATCTCGATCATCGCGGACTGCTCGGGCGGAATCGAGCCGATGTTCTCCCTGGCCTTCGTGCGCCAGATTATGAAGGACACCAACGGTAAGCCGACTGTCCTGCGCGAGGTGAACTACGTGTTCGACGAGCGCGCCCACGAAGAGGGCTTCCACTCGGAAGAGATGATCGACCGCATCATCGAAGAGGGCACCTTGGCCCACATGGACGAGGTACCCGAGGAGACCAAGCGCATCTTCGTTACTGCCCACGACATCACTCCCTACTGGCACACCCGCATGCAGGCTGCCTTCCAGCGCCACTGCGACGCGTCGATCTCCAAGACGATCAACTTCCCCCATGAGGCGACGGTGGATGACGTGAAGGAGATTTACGAGATGGCCATGGCGCTAGACATCAACGGCATCACCGTCTATCGCGACGGTTGCCGCGAGATGCAGCCCATGACCCTAAAGGCCAAGGAGACGCCCGAGGCTGGCCAAACAGCGCCCGCACCCGATGCGGTGGTTGCTGACCCCGTCCCCGTACGCTTGCCGGAGATCATGCCCAGCCTGCGCATTCGCCAGGCCACGCCCTTTGGCAACATGCACGTGAAAGTCAGCGTCGATCCCCAGTCGGGTCGTGCGCGCGAGGTCTTCGCCCAGCTCGGCAAGGGTGGCGACGTCGCGAACTCGGACCTCGAGGCTATCTGCCGCCTGCTCTCCTTATGGCTGCGCTCGAACGGAAGCCTCGAACTTGCCCTGAAGCAGCTGTCAGGAATCGGGTCGAGCCTCACCGTCGCTACCAAGGACGGGCGAATCATGTCCCTAGCGGATGGGCTGGCCTGCGCGCTGCGGCGTTACGTCTCCGCAAGGGATAAGTTCGGCCTCGAGGCACTCCTGCTCGGCCGCGTCGACCCGTCCCAGGTGGACATGAAGTCGCCGGTTCACGCCGCGGGCGTCGCGCCGGGAGCCGGTGGTCCCAAGGGTGCTGAGCGCTTCAAGTTGAAGTGCCCTCAGTGCGAATCCTCTCTTGCCTTTGAAGAGGGGTGCGCTAAGTGCTACGGCTGTGGCTACAGCCAGTGCTAGCCGACTAGGCCACGGTACTAAAGAAGCGAGGGCGTCCGATGAAAATCGGGCGCCCTCGCTTCGTTAGTAGGAGAATGAAAGTAACGCAGCCGCTACTCCGACTCGCTGGTAAGCTCGCGGATGCGCTCGAGCGCGGCTTCGGGGAAGTCGGCCTTTGTGATACGGCGAAAATCGAGCTCGCCAAAGTCTGGGCGCGTTAGCACTAGCGAGTTTTCCTCGAGTACGATGCTGAACTCCCGGGGCTCGTTGGGGAGCTCCCACTCCAGCTCGTAGCCGAAGTTGCTGTGACCCATGACATTGGCCAACTGCAGGATGCCCTGCTCGCTGATGCGCCAGCGGTGCAGTCCAGATTGGGCTAAGCGGTCGGGGAAGTCTGTGTCGTTCTCGCCCTCCGTGGGGCGCGCATGAATGATCATGGAGAGGAATCCCTCGCCGACAGTCAGGAAGCCACGGATGGAGTCTGCCAGGATCGTCTCGGTCGGGTGCTGGAAGCTCATTAAAGCCCAGGTGCCGATCAAGGGTTCCCACTTGGGCTCGATCTCCCAACCCGTGACGGGGACGCGCTTGGGACCCTCTTTAGCTAAGTCCTTGTCGCCCTGCCCGACCAGCTTCTCGATCTCGCTTGTGTCTGCATCCTGGGCCAGCCAGGTCCCGGAACCGGCCGTGGCGAAGAGTGTGGCGACGGCGATGCCCGTCAGGGAGAGGGTCAAATTTTGAAACTGGGAGCGCAGCATGGTTCGATTCAGGTGTTGGTGGGGACCGGCGCGGTATGTCAAGTTAGAGTGGACGCCTAGGCCATCGGCCACAAGCACTTATACCCTTAATGAAGAGCGACATTGTGAATCAGGTCGACCCCACGGGGCCTTTAGACGAAGGCGTCGGCCACCAGGCTCATCGCCTGTGCCTTGTGACGAACGGGCTACTAGCTGCCATGAAGCTGGGGACCGGCTTCCTGTTTGCTTCGCCCGCCCTTGTGGCCGACGGTTGGCATTCTGCGGCCGACACGATCTCTAGTGGTATCGCCTGGGTCGGCTACAAGCTTGGCTCCGAGCCCGCCGACGAGGACCACCACTACGGCCACGGCAATCTCGAGGCCCTGGGTGGCCTGATCGTGGGCCTGGTGCTGGTGGTTGGTGGAGGCGGGGTCGTGGCGTCTTCGTTCTTTGGAGAGTTGGAGGCGATCGAGGAGGGTGGCGAGGTGCTTGCCATGTGCGTGGCCCTTGTTTCGATTCTGGTGAACCTGGGCCTGGCGGGGGTCACAGGTCGTGCCGCTAACCGGGTTGGCTCGATCAGCCTGCGCGCCCTGACCTGGGACAATCTCGGGGACGCCCTGTCGAGCACCATCGTTCTGGTGGCGATCGGCGCGCGCGCCGCGGGATATCCGGCCGTAGAGGGCTTCGTGGCGGGCGCTATCGGCGTTCTAATCATGGCGATGGGCCTGCGCAGTGTGCGGGCCGGTTTCGATGTCTTAATGGATCGGGTTGCCGATCCGAAGATGCGATTCAGGATCGCCGAGACGGCTCGCCGTGTGGAGGGGGTGCGCGGAGTGAAAAACGTACGTATTCACCCCCTAGGTTCCGATGTGCGCGTGGACCTCGAAATCAACATCGATGGAGATCTGACCGTATCCCGCGGTCACACTATCGCTCACGCGGTGGAAGACGCTGTCCGGGACAGCGACACCTCGGTCCAGGGCGTCCACGTACACATGAACCCCTGTGAGCCTGACGTCGATTTGGGGGCAGGCCTGTTCGGCGGCGCAGCTCCAGCCAGGCCCCCCTCTAGCCCTAAGAGAGCCACGCAAACTTCAGAGTCCCAGGCCAGCTCGGGACGGAAACCGTAAACTGCTAGGCCAACCCTCCCTTTCTACAGAAAGACCCTGCTTTGAACATCCACCTTCCTAGAACCCTACTCGGTAGGCTGCTTCCAGCTCTTCTGCTGGCACTTCTCTTCCCGAGCACGGCAAACGCCCAGTTTGACAAGGCCCAGGCGCGCCTTTACCACCGCGCCACCGACGCCGGCATCGAGGCCGTGCTCGAGGTCAAGATCGACCCGACCTGGCACCTGTACCACACGGAGCTCGGCCCGCCTGACGCCATTGGCACCCCGACTACTGCGTTCTTTGAAGCCGACGACGTGACCTTCACCGAGGCCTGGTTCCCCCAGCCTCATCGCGCGGTCCAGGACCTCGGCTTCGGCGATCCGACCTGGATCCTTGAGCACTCAGGTACGATGGTGCTGTACGCGTTCGGCGAGTGGGACGGCGAGCCTTCCCCCGATGTGGAAGTTCTCGCATCGATCACGGGACAGACCTGCTCGACCGTCGACGGCTCTTGCATACCCTACGAGGACCTAGGGATCGAGAGCCGTGGCGACGGCAAGGCAAAGTACTTCGACAAGTTCCCGGACAAGCTGCGTCCGGAAGTGGAGGCTGCTCCCCTGGTCGAAGGCAAGGAGGTCCCTGTCTTCGACTTCAGCTTCAGCGAACTTCGAGCCGTGGGAAACCTAAATCACCGCATCGAAGGCCAGAACATCTACGCGGTCGTGACAATCGACATCGCTCCGGACTGGCACCTGTACTCGGACGACCTCGGGCCCCGGGACGCGGTGGGCTTGGTCACGAGCCTCGAGCTGCAACCGATTGGCAACGACGTCACTTGGGACGCGCCCGTGTTCCCCGAGGCTCACAAGACAGACCAACCCTTTGGCCTGGACGGAGAGCCAACTTGGATTTGGAGCCACGATGGACGCCTGATCGTCACTGTCTCCGGAACGTTTGAAGGGGAAGCACCGACCGATCTAGATGTCTCGATCGCAGGCCTTACCTGCTCGGACATCACCCTGTCCTGTGAACCCTACAGCGAGTCCATTCCCAGTGATGGAGCCGGCACCAACGCCATGTTCGCTAGCTTTGCCGCGCCGCACGATGTGGTAATCGGCGAGCACGCAGAGAGCGCGGCTGGCAGCATTATCGAAATGGACGCGAGCGACGCGGTCGCTTCCAGTGCGGAGCCACCTGTAAAAAAGGAAGAGGATGGCGAGCAGCAGGACCTCTGGGCATTTCTGGCCCTCTGTGTTGGTGGCGGGCTTTTCACGCTCTTGATGCCTTGCACCTACCCGATGATCCCGATCACGATCAGCTTCTTTACGAAGCAGGCGGACAAGTCGGGCAAGGCCCCAATCGGGCTCTCCCTAGCTTACGGGGCAGGCATTGTGCTGATCTTCATCCTCACGGGTGTCGTGGTCGGCCCTGCGATCATCCAGTTTGCGACCCACTGGGTCACAAACTTGATCATCGGGGGCTTCTTTGTCTACTTCGCCTTGGTCTTGCTTGGCGTCGTGAACCTGCAGCCTCCGCGCTTCCTCATGAACGCAGCCGGCAGCGCGTCAAGCAAGGGCGGTCTGCTCGGAGTCTTTCTTATGGGCGCGACCCTTGTGATCACGTCCTTCACCTGCACGGCACCGATTGTTGGCGCGATCCTGAGCGTCGGAGCAAGCTCCGCAACGGGAGAGGGCGGCGACCTGTTCCGCTTAGTGATCGGTATGGGAACCTTCGGGCTGACCATGGCGATCCCCTTCGCTGTGCTGTCCATGGTGCCTGGCAAGCTAAAGGCCCTGCCATCTAGTGGGCAGTGGATGAACACCCTTAAGGTGACCCTTGGTTTTGTCGAGATGGCAGCCGCGTTTAAGTTTTTCTCAAACGTAGATGTGGTCAAACAGCTTGGTTTGCTGCCGGACGAACTCCTGCTGATCCTTTGGATGGTGATGTTCGTCATTACCTCGGGCTACCTCTTCGGACTTATGAAGAAGAGGGGAGCCGCACGTCCCAGGGTAGGCGCAGCGCGTGCGGTGTTTGGGCTGGGCTTCCTTGCCCTTGCGGTGCACTTCGGCGCGATCTTTATGGGGCAGCCGCGGGGCAACATCATGACCGCATTCTTGCCGGGCTACTCCAATGATTGGCTAGGTGAGTCCATGGCCCCCTATGGAACCAGGCCTTATGAGACGGATGAGGAGGACACAGAGGAGACAAAGGTCCGCGCCTATGATCGAGCCCTCGCTAAGGCTGTGTCCTCGGAGAAGCTATTGTTAGTCAACTTCACTGGCTTCAGCTGAGCTAGCTGCCGCCAACTCGAGGGCCGTGTGTTCTCAGATGAAACGATTGACCTCTTACTACGCGAAAACTTTGTTGAGGTTCGCCTGCATACCGATGGGGACCCTGGAGCCCGCAAGGACTTTAGCCTTGAGCTCCAGAAGGAGCTCGCCACCTCGCGATCCAACCCCTGGCTTGTTGTGGTAGACCCCAAGGATGGCAGCAAGATCGCCGAGACGGGATTCCACTACGAAGAGGGCATGACCGAGTTCCTCCAAGGATTCGTAAACTAGCTCCTCCGACTGCGAATCGGTTGAGAAGGGGGGGCGAGCTTTGGCAAACGAAGCTCGCCCCCCTTTTTCGTTGGGGCATCAAGGATACGCAACGGATTTGCGCCTCGCGAAGTCCCGCGGCTCTTCCCCTTCGCCATAATCCAGAGCGTGAAGAAGTTCGGAACTCTAATAGCCGGGACTATCGTGGTCATTGGGTTGTGGTACGTGGATGTGGTTCCCGGATTGTGGGACCTGCAGCACGCCGGCGAGGACATCGAGCAGATCGATGCCGAGCGCAGGGCAAGTCATCGCGAAGCGCGGCTTGCCACCTTTGCGGTGGACAAGGTGAAGCCCGGGTCCGTGCTCTTCCTGGGCTCGTCGACGATCGAGCGTATGCCCTACAGCTTTCTGTTTCCCGGTGCGCCCACGGTGAATCGCGGGGTGGGGGATGAGCCTTCGTCACTGCTGCACGAGCGCATCGCATCGGCAACCGACGAGGACACCTGGAAGACGGTCGCCGGCGTTGTACTCTACGCCGGCTCCCTCGACAGGATTCGCGAAGGCGCCAAGTCGGGGCAGATCGCAGATCGCGTTGACGCCATTGTTGCCGACATCTTGGACCTAGCGCCCCAGGCCGAGGTCTTGATGCTTGGCCTGCTACCGCAACGGGATACGACGGCTTCGGAAGACACCGACTTGGTGGACATTAACACGGCCCTTGGGGAAGTTGCCAAGGGCCACGACCGCGTCTCGTTTCTCAACAGCAACCGCGCACCTTTGCGAACTCCTGTGGGGGGGCTTGCCAAGGCCTACTCCGTCGATCGTTTACATTTGAATGGGGACGGCTACCAAGTTCTCGGCGAATGGATCCGAAAAGAGTGTCCAGCTCTCTCCGCACTGCTCTTCCCCTAGCTCCACCCCGACCTTAGCGTGTTCAAGTACATCGGCTCCTCCTGGCTCCTGACCATTGTTCAGGTCGTCGTGATGATGCAGCTCACGCCGTTCATGCTGGGTGTCTTCAATGCCGAGGCCGCGGCAACGGGGAACCCTGACGCGGTCTATGGTGGGTCCTACGGATTGTGGCTGGTGATCGTTGCTATGACCGGCGTGCTGAGGTTGTTCATCATCGGCGTGCCCATGGCATCGGTGCGTTTCCTCTCCCAGTGCATCGAGCAAGAGGACAACGATGCCTATGCGAAGGTCCTGTCCACTTGCATTAGCATGTGCCTGGTGCTTGGTGGCGCGGCGGTCTTAGTCGGCGGCGGGCTGTACTTCTTCTTCGACGCGAAATACCTCAGTGGTGACGCGGTCAGCACCCTCGGACCAGAAGCCCTGCGCGGTGCCCGCATCGCCTACCTCATGGTGGTGGTCCAGCTAGGCGCCGGGTTTGTGGGCAGGCTGCCCTATGCAATACTCGCAGCCCACCACGACTTCTACCACCGCAACGCGATCCAGGCAGGCGAGTTGGTGCTGCGCTTAGTTCTCACGATGCTGCTGCTGTCCATGGACGCGGACATCATCTACCTCGCTGTCATCCAGTTCATCAGCCTGAGCTTGGAGTTCCTCGTGGCGATGACCATCGTCAAGCGGCGCCATCCCCATGTGCGCTTTACGACGGCAAGCTACGACAAGAGCCGCGTCCGCAGTATCGTCAGCTTTAGCCTCTTCACTATGTTGCTGAACGTCGGTGCGATGCTGGCCTTCCGCATCGACGCCCTTGTGATCGGCAGCTCGTCCTATGCGTCTATGGGCGTTACGATCTACGACAACGGCAATAAGTTCTTCGAGTACATGATCTCGCTTGTATTGGGTATCGGACTTGTCGTGATGCCCTTCGCTACGCGTATGAAGACGCGAGGCGACATCACCGAACTCAACAAGATCTTCTTTAAATGGTCTAAGGTCGCACTGTCCATCGCCCTCTGTATCGGGCTGTACCTCTTGGTGCTTGGCCCCGAGTTCTTGCGGACCTGGTTAGAGCATGACTACCGGTCCGAGTCTGGCGTCGTGACCCAGATCTTGGTGGTCTCCTTCTTCTTCTTCCTGCCCGTGCGCGGTGTGGCCCTGCCGATCATGATGGGCCTTGGACTGCCCCGAGTCCCAGCCCTAGCGCTGCTTTCGATGGGGGGGCTGAACCTAGCGATCAGCCTCGCTCTAGTTGAGCCCTACGGCGTGTATGGGGTGGCGATCGGCACCGCGATCCCCAACACCCTGTTCGCGATCTTCATCGTGCGACTCGTGTGCAAGGAACTGAACGTCACCGTCTTCTCCTACCTTAAGTACGTCGTCGCCAAGGCAGCCGTGGGATCTGTCATCCCCGTCGCGTTCCTGGTCTGGTGCAAGCAGGGCTTGCAGGTCCAGGGCTGGTACGAAGTGGTGGGTGCCGGCGCAGGCATGGTCGCACTGTTCGGCCTGACCTGGATCTTCTTCGTCTACCGCAACGACGAGCATCTCGATCTTAGGTCGGAAATTACAGCTAAGCTTGGCCGTGGTAAGTCTGCAGGTGGAGGACATGCATGACACTTCTTGAAGTCCTCGGCATCGCGACCATCGCGATTCCTGTTACTGCATTTCTCGCCGAGATTGCTGCGCGTCTAGTGCTCGGCGCCACGGGCGGCTACTTCTGCTGGTGGCCGGGTCGGACCCAGCGCTTTCACCTGGACAGGGACTCTCTTCCCATGCTGCCAGACGTCGTGAACTGGGTCGCCAACGGGGACGGCGAGCGCGGCGGGACCCCACCCACCAAGGGTGAGTCCTGCTATCGCGTTCTCGTTGCTGGTGGATCTTGCGTCGAGGGATACTACCTCGATCAACCGCAGACCGTGGCGGGTCGGCTGGAAGCGCACTTGAATGCCACCCTCGGTCTGCAGAGCCTTGGCACTAAGCGCTCCCATGTCGGTGGTGTCGCCCGCTCGCGCATCTCCTGCGCTCAGATCCAGACTCTGCTTGAGAAGTCATTGCCGCGCTACGAGTCCCTCGATTGCTTAGTGCTAATGGTAGGTGCTAGCAACCTGGTGCGTTGGCTCGAGCTCAGCACACCTCCCGCTCCCTGGGACGACGAGGTTCCTCTTACCCACCTCTTCGAGTGCCACCCAGAGGGCCCCTACACTTGGCATCCTAAGGGCACAGCCTTGCGCGCACTTGCCGTGCGTGCTCACAGGAAGCTTCGATCAAGCATTGAGGTGCGCAAGGGTGTCGGCAAGCGCATTATTGAGCAACGCGCCCGCCGTCAGTCAGCCCGGGTTTTGCTCGACGAGTGCCCGGACCCGATCGAGATGATTGACCAGTTTGCGGACGAGCTCGGTCGCCTGATCGACTTTGCCAAGACTAAGGCGAAGAAGGTTATCGTCGTTCGTCAACCCTGCTTCGACAAGCCGATGACGAAGGACGAAGAGCAGTGGATGTGGAACTTCGCCCAAGGCGTGATCTATGGCTCGGACGTGGACACCTACTACTCCCACCGCTTGATCTCCGAGCTTATGCACAAGACCGCTGAACGCTGCGGCGAGGTGGCCCGCGCCCATGGCGCAATTGACGTGGACCTAGCCGGTACGGTCGATGCCGGGCTAGAGAACTACTACGACTTCTTGCACTTCACGCCCCAGGGTGCCGAGCGCGTCGCCAAACGCGTTGCAAAGGAGATTACAGGCTAGATTGTAAGGGACCTTGGATTCGACAAGCCACGCCCTAGGTGTGCAGGCCAAGAAGAAGAGCGCGGTGCCGATGACCCCGGTGCCGCGCTCTTCTTTCGTTCCTCCAGTACTTTCCGGGGCAAATACGGGGAAGGCCTACCAGCTCGCGCCACCCTTCTTCTTACTGGCGAATCCACCGTAGCTTCCCTTTCCCGGGTTGCCAAAGTAGCCGCCAATGTGCGCGCCACTCTGCTTGCCATAGCCATTGTAGCCCTTGAACTTAGTTCCCAACTGGGACGGCTTGTGGAAGGCGGAGTACTGCGCGCGCAGGCTGGCGTTCAAGCCGCTATGGTGCGGGGCAGCGATCACCTTGCAGGTGGCCTCCCACTTGCCGGCCACGAACACATTTTGGGTCACGATCTCGTTGTGGCCCGGTGTCTTCTGGGTGGCGAAGTGCCCGCCGCTGATGAGCACCTGGTACGTCATGCCGAAGAGCCCGCAGCTCTTTTTGTAGACCGGCTGGACCCAGACCGTTTTAGTGTGACCCGGGATCCAAACATGCTTCTGCACCTGTTCGTAGTGCGCGGGCACCCACTTTTTCTGGGGCACACAATAGGTGTGCGCCGCGCAGGCCGACTGCGCTGGTTGGGTAATTTGGACAGGCTTCTGGCCGTAGCCGCTTCCATGCACGCCGGCCTGGGCGGGAAGGGCAGCCATCAGGAGGCCGCAGGCAGAAGTGGTGATGAGAGCTTTGATGTTCATGGTCGTTCCTCGTAAAGGTCAAAGATGAGCTTGACCTATGCGAGAGTCGTGCCAAGTGCTTTTTGGTCACGAGGCCGCCCTTTGGCATGGGTCAGGAGCGCCCCTTCTTGGAAACCTGTCCCCAGCTTGCGACAGGAGTGTCCGACGCAAGCTACGCGGCTATTCCAGTCCCAACAGCAGTCCACCCTGGTAGACCACGAGGCTACAAGCCCAGGCCAGCACGAAGGTGTAGGCAAACAGAAACGCGGGCCAGTGCCAGCCCGCCGTCTCGCGATAAACCACCGCAAGGGTCGTCATGCACTGGCAAGCCAGGGCGAAGAACACCAAAAGGCTAAAGCACACCAGGGGGGTGTAGGCTCGCGATCCGTCCGAGCGTTTCTCACGACGCAGGCGGTCCCGTAGTAGGTTCGACTGCTCGTCGACTCCCTCGCCGACGCCATAGACTACCCCCATGGTACTGACGAAGACTTCACGGGCAGCGAAGGCGCCGACGAGCCCGATGCCCATCTTCCAGTCAAAGCCAAGGGGCTCTATGGTGGGTTCGATGGCGCGGCCGAGCCTGCCGCCGTAGCTGGCCGCAAGGCGCTCGGAGGTCTCCTGCTTGGCAACCTGTTCGGCGAGTTCGGCGGTCTTGGCGGCGAAGGCATCCTTGTCTTCGAAATCTGCTCCGACACCAGGTGTGTCCGCTTCCGTACTCTTTAGAAGCTCGGCCCGTTGACCGAGTTGGCCCTGCATGGCGGCTAGCTCTGCACTGGGTTCTGCGTGCCTGGGGAAGGCGAGCAAGGCCCACATCACCATCGAGCAGACCATAATCACCCCACCGGCATCGCGTACAAAGACCGTGGCGCGCTGCTTTAGCATGCGCATCACGCTTGGCCAATGGGGGCGCCTGTAAGGAGGCATCTCGAGGATCAGCGGAACGTTCGGGCCCTTGATCACAGTGCGTGACAGAACGCCGGCAACGACCAGGGCAAGCAGAGTGCTGAACAGGTACATGCCTGCCATGAGCAGGCCTTGGCTGAACGGCGGCTCCTCACCAGGCATGGCCATGACCGCGATCAGCAGTGTGTAGACGGGAAGCCGCGCCGAGCAGGTCATCAAAGGAACGACCATCATGGTAAGCAGCCGGTCGCGCTTGCGCTCCATGGTGCGTGTCGCCATGACCGCCGGCACGGCGCAGGCGAAGCTGGACATCATGGGTACGAATGCGCGACCGTGCAGTCCGACGAGCCGCATGACGCGGTCCATCAAAAACGCAACGCGGCTCATGTAGCCGGTGTCCTCCATAATTCCGATGAACAGGAAGAGCAGCAAAATCTGGGGCAGGAAGACCAGCACTGCACCTACGCCGCCGATCAAGCCCTCGACGACTAGGTCGTGGAATATGCCCGCGGGCAAGACGGCCGAGACATAGGTCCCAACCCAACCAAGGGCAGACTCCACGGCGCCAATCATTGGGTCGCTCCAGGAGAACAGTGCCTGGAAGACGATGGTCATTGTGCCCAGGAAGAATGCGAAGCCCAGCAGCGGATGCAGCAGCACCTTGTCGAGCTTATCCGTGGACTGGTGCACACGGCCCTCCCCCGAGGGGTGGAACAGCTCGCTACGCTGGTCGATCCAGGAGTAGCGGCCAGCGATGACCTCTTGCTCGATCGCGACACCCGCCTCTTCGGTCTCCTTGCGGCAGGCGATCGCAGCGGCGCGCAGCTTCGGAGACACAGTCAGGTGCTCGTCGGATTCATCTAGGGATGTCAGGGCCCAAAGCGAGAGCGCCGTGCAACGGGCACCCTTAGCGTTCCACTCTTCCGGAAGCGCGCTGCAGATAGGCGCGATCCACTTTAGAATCTTGTCGTTCGGGACCCAGCGCGGTGTCGGCGCCTCGGCTCCCAAGCTTGTCTTAATCGCGGCGCGAAGCTCTTCAAGGCCGTGGCCAGAGCTCGCAGTGACCTCGACCACTGGAATGCCGAGCTCCCGGGAGAGGGCGGCCATGTCGATGTGCTCACCCTTCTTCTTTAGTACGTCGACCATCGTCAAGGCGACCACCGCCGGGACATCCAGCTCGAGCACCTGCAGCACCAAGTACAAGTTGCGGTTTAGCTGGCTCGCGTCCACCACAACGACGACCGCATCGGGTCGGTCCTCTTCCCGCTTGGACAGCCCAGCCATCACCTCGATGGCGATGCGTTCCTCTTCACTGCGAGCCGCCAGGCTGTAGGTACCAGGCACATCCATCGCGCGGATCGTCTGCCCATCGCCCAGATCGATCGTACCCTCGTGGCGATCCACAGTGATGCCTGGGTAGTTCCCTACCTTGCCACTGGAGCCGGTTAGGCGATTGAAGAGCGTCGTCTTGCCGGTGTTCGGGTTACCGGCGATTGCGATCAGCTGCGATCCCATATTAAGTCCGGTTAGTCTTGGGCGACCAGGACCCGGGCGGCCTCGGTCATGCGCAGGGTGACACGGCTGCGGCGCACTTCGATCTCAAGCAGTCCACCCATAGGGACCCGACGCACGACGCGAAGAGCAGTGCCCGGCAGCAGGCCAAGCTCCATCAAGCGACGCTGGAACGACCGATCCCCGCCGAGCTGGGAGAGCTTGGCGGTGGTGTCCGGGGAGAGTTCGGTGAGGGGCAGCATGTTTCTTGTTGAGACTCGTTCTCAGGTTGAAGAGTATAGGGCCCAAATCGGCCGCGGGGACTATAAAGTAAAAGACTTTAGAGTCTTCTTGGTCTGGCGCTTGCCCTAGGCGGCCCTGACCTCGAAACTCAGGGCATGAGTGAGTCCAAAAAAGCAGCGGGCAGAGCAGCGGCCGAGCGGGTCCGGGACGGAATGGTGGTGGGGCTGGGGACCGGCTCGACCGTGTTCTTCACCCTCGAGCGCCTCGGCGAGCGAATTAAGGAAGAAGGCCTGGCGATTCAGGCGATCCCCACATCCTTGGACACGTCCAGGAAGGCGGCCAAGTTCGGAATCGACCTGGTTGGCTTCGAGGATGTCACGGGAATCGACCTGACGATCGACGGAGCCGACGAAATCGACGCAGATTACGTCATGATCAAGGGTGGCGGCGGTGCCCTGCTGCGGGAAAAGGTTGTAGCGAGCCTTAGCAAGGAGGTCGTGATCATCGTGGGCCCGGACAAGGTAGTGGAGACCCTTGGGGCCAAGTTTCCACTGCCGGTGGAGTTCGTTCCCTTTGCCCGAACCCCAGTCCAGAGGTCCCTACAGGCACTCTCCGCCCAACCGATGCTAAGGATGGCCGATGACGGACAGCCGTACCTCACCGACAATGGCAACGAGGTCTTTGATTGCGCCTTCGAGGGCGGTATCGCCGATGCCGCAGCACTGTCCCTTGCCTTGGCCGGCGTTCCGGGGATCGTGGAGAGCGGCCTGTTCCTGGGCTTGGCGGACCACCTGGTGATCGGGCACGAGGACGGCCGGGTAGAAGAGCGCTCCAGGGCGGTTTCTGCGGGAAGTTAGTTCGCGAAGGGGAATGCTTTTCGCCTAGGAGTCTAGTTCCGGACAGGGTTGCTGCAGGTGTAAGCCAATACGTTGTAGTGGTTTATGTCCAAGTGTGCCACTTGGCACCAAGTGTGCGTCCCTTGGGTTGTTATGCAGCCCGAAACCAACTCGATCCTCTCCTCTAAGCCCGGCCTCGACCTGAGGGGCCAGCTAGCGAACTCTCAACAGGCCCCGTCCCCGGACTCCGGCACCCGCTTTAGCGAGGAGTTTGAGCGTGCGTCCCAGCGCGAGTCGGCCACCGATGCCGAGCAACGCCATGACAGCCGCCGCCAGGAGAAGAAGACCCAGGGCGAGCGTAGCCAGCGTCTGGACACCGCAGACCAGGCCCGCTCCAAAGCTAAGACTAGGCGCGGAGAGGCTGCGGACGCACGGGGCGAACGGTCCAGTCATCGCGCTGAGCGTCAGGACGACGCGCGCTCGGAGCTAGCAGGCCCCAACGGGGCCGCCGCAAGCGAGGGCCCGGCTAACCAGAAGCTCAACCGACCCAACTTGAACCGGGCCGGGCAATCCCAACAGCTCGAGCAGTCCGCACAAGACACAGGCGACACCGTTCAACCCTCGGCCAGCGACCCCCAGGCTAGCGCCGCCGCCCAGGCCGCCATGCCCCAAGTCGCCCCCGGCGCGCCCACCGCCAATACAGCCGGCGCGTCCAGCACCGCCCAGCCCGCAGCTGTGCAAGCCACCACGCCCACGGTGGGCACCCAGTCTCAAGGATCGGCCACCAGCGATGGCGGACAGCTAGGTAGCCGTGCCTCGGCCCATGCCACTGCGCAGACGGCGGATGCTCCAGCACAACCTTCCGAAACCCGAGACGCCATGGAGAGGCTGCTTGTCGATCGCGAAGCGCGCATGGATCGCGAAGCTTCCATCTTGCGTCAAATAAAAGCCAGCCTGAAGCCGGGCGGACGCGAGCTAAGCATCCGCCTGAGCCCCGCAGCCTTGGGCCGCGTGGACATGAACTTGGCGGTGCGCGAAGGTCGCCTGACCGCGACGATCCGCACCGAGTCCACCGAGGCTCACGAAGCCCTCGAGCGTCAGCTCCCGGAGCTGCAAGCCGCCCTGGAGAGCCAGGGCATCGAGGTCATGGGATTCGACCTAGAGCTTGCCGGCGAAGGCGAAGGACAGAGCTCCTTCGAGTCACAGGCGGGATCCCAAAACTTGACCGCGCCGGCAACCGGGAACACGCGCTTGCCTGAAGCTAGCCAAGTTCGCGACATCGCCGCCGACCTGGTCGCGGCCCGCGCAACAAACGCACAAACCCGAGGCGGCGTCGACGCCATCGGATAACAAACAACCCTCTCACCCAACCCAAAAACGGAAACCCACATGGCACTCTCAGCACTCAACGGACTCACCACGGACACCTCAGCAGCGGTCGGTGGTGAAGCTGCGGCAGATACGAACCTGGGCAAGGACGCGTTCATGGAACTGCTCGTCACCCAGATGAAGAATCAGGACCCGATGAACCCCCAGAGCAACGAGGACTTCGTCGCCCAGCTCGCAAGCTTCTCGAGCCTCGAGCAGATGGAGCAGATGAACGAGAACCTCCTGGGCATGGCCCTCTTGGACGAGAGCAACGCCCTGCTCTCCCAGCTTACCGAGGGTTCGGCCTTGATCGGCAAGAACGTCAACTGGATCGACCCCACCACTGGTGCGGAGAACAGCGGTGAGGTAGAGAGCATCAAGATTCAAGACGGACTCAGTCACTTGAAGATTGGTGGCAAGGAAGTCCCGCTCTTCTTCGTGACCGAAGTGACCGGTGCACAGACCTCAAGCGAATCTGAATAACCGCGCCAACGCCGTGACCGCAACCGGTCCACGGCATCAATTGACTAAAACCAAAACTCCAAACGCCACCTAATCGACTATGACACGCGCCTTTATCTCTGCCCTCGGCGGCATGCACGCTAACCAAAACTGGATGGACGTGATTGGTAACAACCTTGCCAACTCCAACACCCTTGGATTCAAGTCGGGAAGAGCGCTCTTTTCCGACCAACTCAGTGTGACCCTTAATCCTGCGAAGGGAGCGAACTCGATCTCTGGCGGCACGAACCCGATGCAGGTTGGCATGGGGTCGGTCCTCAGCTCGATCGACCGCAACCACTCCCAGGGCGCACTGAACGTAACGGGTCGACCCTTCGACTTGGCCCTGGCCGGCGACGGCTTCTTTGGGCTCCAAGTGGGCTCAAACACCTTCTATACGCGAGTTGGCACCTTTGCACTGGATGCGAATAGTGACATGACGGACCTGCGCACGGGCTACAAGGTGCTGGGTACCGACGGCAACCCAATCAACCTGGATACCGAGTCGGTTTTCCCGCCGAAGGCAACCTCGAGCTTGGAGTTCGCCGGAAACCTTCCCAGTGAAGTCACCGGCCCCTTGGCGGAAGAGCTGACCAGCTCGTCTCCGTTCCAGGCGGGCACTCCGGCTAACCTCATGTCGACAGGCGCTGGCGGATTCCCGGTGCCCGTGGGAGAGACCTACACCTTTGACCTAACCATGAACAGTGGTTCGAGCCAAGAGGTCGCGGTAACTAGCATTACGGGGACCATCTCGGCCCAAGACGTAGTCGATGCGATCAATGGCCTGGATCACGTTTCCGCTAGCTTGGGTGCTGGCGGAGTCGTGGACATAACCAGTGACCTGAAGGGCGAAAAGTCCTCGATCAAGGTTACCCCGGGCGAATCGGGGAAAGACCTGGCCGCCTTGGTTGGACTGGGTTCAAGCCTGGTCACAGGAAGCGAGACTTCCGCACTAGCGACTACCGACTTGAACGCGATGACTGCCAACAAGACTCCTTATGTGAATGGCGACACGATCGAGTTTTCCGGTTCTGACGCAGACGGGTCGGCGCTAGCCGCGTCCTTTGTCTATGGAACGGACGGCACGACCCTTGGTGACCTCACGGCGTTCCTTGACGCCCAATACGCGGGAGCTACGGTAGCCTTTAATCCGACCAGCCAACAGATGGAGCTGACCGCGGACAGCTCCGGCGATGCAAGCCTATCGATGGTCCTTCTCGACGGCCAAAACCAGACTGGCGGAGCCGACTGGACGGACCATGTCATGAGCGTGACGACCAATGGCCAGGGGCCCGACACGGCGATCACCTCGGTGGAAGTCTTCGACGCGTCAGGAACTGCACACCAGCTTTCCTTCGAATACGAACGCCAAGAGAACGGTAGCTGGAACTTAGATGTGTCTATGCCCGCCGAGGAGGGAACTGTCACCAGCGGCTCCATCACCGGCATCGTCTTTAACGCTGACGGATCGATCTTGAGCCCCGCAGCGGGTAGCGCGACCGTGCAGTTCACTGGTCAGGGTGCCCAGACGATCAACCTGGATTTAGGTTCACCCGGAGGCTTCTCCGGACTGACTCAGTTTGGTGGGGAATCGTCTGTTTTGGCCGACGGCCAGAACGGCTACGGAGCCGGCAACCTCTCCTCTCTTGACGTGCAAAAGACCGGCGAAATCCAAGCGTTCTACAGCAACGGACAAACCCGGAACCTAGGCGCCTTTGGCGTCGCCACCTTCGCCAATGAGGGCGGCCTCGAAGAGGTCGGCGACAGCCTGTGGGGCGAGACCGTGAACAGTGGCGATCGAGTCTTTGGCGCCGGTTTCAGTGGCCGGGCCGGCGAGGTCGTCGGTGGAGCCCTCGAGGAGTCCAACGTGGACACCGCCGAAGAGTTTGTACGCCTCATCCAAGCCCAGCGCGGTTTTCAGTCGAACGCCAGGGTCATTTCGGTCCAAGACGAGATGATGTCCGAAGCCAACAACATGCTGTAAGCCGGCGACCAAGGCAGAGCTCGATGCGGGGCGGGGCCCACCCGTCCATGGACACGCGATCAAGCTCAATGGGGCGGCGCTTTGAAAGAGGCGCCGCCCTTTTCCGTCCGCGTAGATCTGAGGCGTAACGGTTAGACCTGGCGCTCTCTGGACCTGTCGATTCTCACGGAGTCCCAGGAGTCGTCCTCGGAAATTGAGCCCATGGGTGTCTACTCGATCACCCCTGTTAGACATCCATCCTCTTTGCCTTATAACCCTGTGAGCAATCTTCGCCAAGCCGTGTGGGCCTGCAAGAAGTTCCACTCGGCCCGAGTGACCCACTTAGGGCTATGTGGAAAAATCTTCCCGGCCTGGGAAACACTAGGAAGAAAGATGTTCCAGGCCAGGTAAATTTGTCCTCCTTGGGGCTGCCTAAGCGGGGTTGAACCCACTCTTTTGGGCCCCCCAGGGCCAATTCCTCCCGGTCAGCTCACTTGGCACGGGGGGTGCGTCTAGGGAGGGCATGAGTACAGGCCTATATGACGCAGTGGGATCCATGGCAGTCGCTGAGAAGCGGCTCGAGATGATCGCCACGAACATCGCAAACGCATCCACTAACGGCTTCAAGCGGAAGGTGGGCTCCACGGTCTCCTTCGAGCAGGTTGTCAACGGGCAGACCAAGACGGGCCAGGCCCTGGTCACCCAGACCGAGTTCGGGCAGGGCGAGATCGTCCGCACCGGGAACAGCTTGGAGCTGGCCATGAACGGCCCCGGCTTCTTCACCTTTGAAGGGGAAGAGGGCGAGATGTTCACCCGCGACGGGACCCTGCGCTTGACCGACGAGGGCGAGCTGGTCTCCAAGTTTGGCATGCCCGTTGTCTGGGATGGCGCGACCGGTGCTCTTGACCCGAATGCGGGGCGCCAGCTGCGGTTCGACTCCGAGGGCAACGTGTACCAAGGCACCGAGGAGGTCGGGAAGCTGAAGCTTATCAACTTCGACAAGCCCGAGCGCCTGGTGCTGGACAACGAGGGCTTTTACCACAACAGGGGCGGGCTCACGGAAGAGCCCGTGCTTGGCGCGGTGGTTCAGAACGCTGTGGAAGCGGCGAACGTGAACCCCGTCAGCCAGATGGTCGAGATGATTCTCGCCCAGCGCGCCTATGAGAGCGCCTCGAATACCGTCAGCCAGCTAGCCGACAGCTACAAGAAGCTGACCACCATTCGCTAGGCCACTGGCCCAGCCAAGTTAGACCCAACCGAACACCACCCAAAGACCCCAACTAAAACCATGATCCGCGCCCTTCGAACCGCCTCCACAGGCATGCAAGCTCAACAGCGCCAAGTTGAGACCATCGCTAACAACATCGCGAACGTGAACACGACCGGCTTCAAGAAGAACCGCTTGTCATTTCGCTCCCTGCTGTACCAGAACTACACCAAGCCGGGCGCGAACGTGACGAAGGAGACCCTGGATCCCAGTGGCATGCAGATTGGTACCGGTACCCGCGTCGCAAGCTCGGTGAAGAACCACGAGCAGGGCGACCTGGTCCCAACTAGCAGCCCCCTGGATGTGGCCATTGCCGGCGACGGATTCTTTGCCGTGGACGCACCCGACGGCCAGACTTACTACACCCGGGACGGTGCTCTGCACAAGTCCGCGAGCGGTGACCTGGTCACTGCCGACGGCTTCAAGATGAGCGACGGGATTACGATCCCAGCGGAGGCCGAGGGCATCTCAATCGGACTGGACGGCACCTTCTCCTGGAGCGTCAACGGAACTCCAGCGACTGGTGGCCAGCTCACCTTGCACCGCTTCTCAAACCCTGCCGGGCTCGAGGCTGTGGGGGATAACTACTTTACGGAAACCCCCAGCTCGGGTGCGGCCGCGTCCGCTTCCCCGGGAATCGGTGGTGCGGGAACGATCCGCCACAAGTTCCTTGAGCGCGGCAACGTCGCTGTTGTGGATGAGCTCATCGAGCTGATTCAAGCCCAGCGCAACTACGAGCTCAACAGCCGAACGATCAAGGTCGGCGACGAGATGATGCAGCAAGTCAACCAGATGATCCGCTAAGGAGCCCGAACAATGATCACAACCATTGCCAACCTGTTCCTCGCCGGCGTCAGCATCGTGCTGCCCATGGACTCGACTGCCAACGGCAGCGAGATCGAGCTCGGCGAGATCGCCACGATCACCGGCGCCGACCAGGCCACCCTTCAACGCCTTGGCGCGATCGAGCTCGGACGCACGCCGAACCCGGGCTTCAATCGAAACATCACTCGAAAAGACATCTTCGACAAGGTGCGCGCCCAGGATCCCAACATCGAGATCAGCTTCGCTGGTCGCTCGGCCACTCGCGTCGCAGTGGCCGTCCAGACGATCGCGAAGGAGGAACTTCTCCTTGCGGTGGACATGGAGATGGCGCTGCTTGCCAAGGGCCGCGACATCACCTGGGCACCGGCCAAGGCACTCGGTGCTTTGGAGGTCCCCATGGGCGATGCGGTCGACGGCGTGGCGGCAAAAGCCACGCTAGAGGTTGTGCTGTCCGGCGCAGATCTTGTCACAGGCATCATGAACGTGACGATCCGCGTAAAGGTCAATGGCACACCCTACAAGTCGGTCTTCGGTAGCTGGGAAGTCAAGGTCTGGGAAGAGCTTCCCGTCCTTGTGCGCAACCTGCCCGCCGGGACCAGCGTGAGCCCCGCACTCTTCCGCTACCAGCGCACGGTAGTTCCCTCGGCTGGTGTGGGCAGCATCCTGACGCCGGCAGCAATGCCAGGCGCCATCACGAAGAAGACCCTGACAGCCGGCAACGTAGTCATTGAGGCCGACGTGACCCGCCCGAAGGTGATCCACGAGGATGACCTGATCACCCTCGAAGTCGTCAAGGGCAAGATTCGCGCCGGTGTTCAGGTCGTCGCTTTGGCGACCGGCTCGATCGGAGACACGATCCGAGTCAAGCGCCCCGACACGGGCCTTGAGTTCAGCGCCGTCATCAAGTCCAAGTTCCTGGTCGAGCTGAACCTCGACAACCGCTAATCCAAGAGGCACACCACCATGAAAAACACCACCAACTTCATCCGCGTGTCGGCCATCGCTCTGGGCTTATTCCTGTTCTCCGGCACTGCCGAAGCCCAGGCCCGGGAGGGTTCAATTTTTAACCTCAACGCCGCCGGCGTCTCGAGCATCGCCGACAAGGTCGCCCATCGCCCGGGCGACTTGGTCACGGTGTTGATTCGTGAAGAAGCCGATGTGAACCAGACTGAGGCTAGTGACTTTACGAAGGCCACGAATCTGGACTACGAGATGAGCAAGATCAACATCTTCAACAAGACCATCAGCACACTGCCCACCCTGGGTGCGGCGAGCACGGACGGATTCTCCGGCCAGGCGACCTACACCAAGAAGGGCAGCTTCAGCGCGCGCCTAACCGCCATGGTGGTGGACGTCACACCGAACGGCAACATGGTCATCGAGGGCCGCCGCGAGGTACGCATCGATGGCGAGTCTAAGGTCATCGAGTTCAGCGGAATCTTGCGCCGTTGGGACATCAGCAGCAACAACACAATCGACTCCGAGCTGGTTGCATCGGCAAAGGTCACCTATGCGGGTACCGGCCCGATGACCAACGCAACGAACCGTACGGGCGTCGGCGCCATCTTCCACGACGCCATCGCGTGGCTCTGGCCCTTCTAGGCCAAGACTGAGCCAAGCCACGAAACCGTCCCCGCCACAAGACCAGCCCAATCCACACGATGATCTCTCTCCTCCTAGTTGCCCTCCTGCAGACCCCCGCCAATGAAGCTCCGGTTCAACCGTCAGCTGCGATTGTCGAAGAGCAGTCCCCCGCCCCAGTGGTGGTGCCCGTCACCTTGCCCATTGGCGGCATCGAAGCGCCGACCCAGCCCACGGGCCAGTCGAGCGCGGTGTACAACCGCCTGCCGCGGACCGGCATCACGCCCAACGTGAAGGTCAAGACCGGTTTGACGGTCCGAGTGGACGACATCATGGCGATCCGCGGCCAGGAGAACAACACGATCTCCGGCATCGGGCTCGTGACCGGACTTGCAGCTACCGGCGACAGCGGCGGCATGGCTCGAACGCTCATGCGCAACCACATGCTGGGGCTAGACCTAAACATCCCCGAGGCTGATATCCTGACCGGGAACATCGCGGTGGTAACCATCGACGCGACCTTGCCGCCGGGAGTGAAGCCCGGACGCCAGGTCAACCTGACGGTGGCCTGCATGGGGGATGCGACGAGCCTCTTTGGGGGACAGCTGCGCCTGGCCTACCTCAAGGGCGCGGACGGTCGCATCTATGGAACGGGCGCGGGATCGCTGCTGGTCGGCGGCTTTGCGTCCAGCGCCGATGGCGCAAGTGCAAGCACGAACCACACGACGGTCGCACGCATCGCGGGTGGCTGCACCGTACAGCGCGAGGTCAAGGCCGATTTGGTAAGCGACCACGGGTTCATCTACTTGGACTCGGAGCCCATGAAGGGTTCTCTGGGCACATGCGTGAAGATCACAGATTCTATTAACGGCATCTATCCGGGTGCCGCGGTCGCCATGGACGCTCTGACGGTTCGCGTCACGGTCCCCGAAGGCGTCCCAAAAGAGCAGCACGTAGCCTTCTTGGCCTCGATCCTGCGCCGAGAGATCATCGCCGAGTCCTTCCCCCGCATTGTGGTCAACGAGCGTACCGGCGTGATTGTGATTGGCGAGGGCGTTCGCATTGGCGCAGGCGCAGTGACCAAGGGCAACCTGACGGTCACCATCGCCGAGGCGCCGATAGCTAGCCAGCCCGGTCCGCTGTCAGGTGGCAGTACTGAAGTTCTGCCGCGCAGCCAGCTTGTGGTCTCCGAGGAGAACCGCGCGATCTCGATTGTCAAAGGCGCCGCCAACTTAAACGAAGTCGTCGAGGTACTGAACGTTCTCGGACAGAGTCCCCGCGACATGATTCAAATCCTTGAAAGCATGTCACAAATCGGAATGCTCCACGCGGAGATCATCTCTCTCTAATGGCTGTCCAAGGAATAGGCACCGGCGCAGCCGGGTTTGGCAACGTCGCTGCAAACGCGATGCTGAAGAACGATCAGGCCGAGCTCACCAGCAAGGTCGACTCGATCCTCAAGAGTGACGGTCCGACGACCGAAGCGGAGATCGAAGAGGCCGCCACACAGATGGAGTCTCTCTTCGCATCTATGCTGGTCAAAGAGATGCGTGGCTCCATGTCGAAGGGCTTCTTCGGTGACGGGCCAGGGTCGGACATCTACAACGAGTGGTTCGACAAGAGCATTGGCGAGTCCATCGCTGCTGATGGCGGCCTGGGAATGGTCGGCATGTTGAAAGTGCAACTTGGCATCGAGGCAGCCATCCAGCTGCGAGAAAGCCAAGAGCACGGAGAATCCGACGAGTCCAAAGATGGCACCCCGGTCCAAGGAGAACAATCATGAACTTGATGTTAGACGGCCTCATCCCGCGTCTCGAAGCGTGGGTCCAAGAGGAGCTCGGCGCCCAGCGCAAGCTTCTATCGAACCTGAAGCTGCAGGAGCAGGCGATCCAGCTAACCGACCTGGACAGCCTTGACAGGTACATCCAAGAGGGTCGCAAGCTGCGCGCAACAAGCGGCCCCCGAGACCGACGCCGCCACATGCTGCTCAAGGACTTTGAGCGCGTCTGGTCTGTCTCCGCGAAGGCCCTGACCCTCGGCAGTATTGCCGCGCGTCTAGGCTCGAACGGTCGACGGCTTGACACCCTGCGTAGGGAGCTTAAGACGACGTTGAAAGAAATCGGCGGCATCGCTCGCCGCGTGCGCACCTTTGCGCGCTATCACCAGAGTGTCATCCATGAGGTCGTTGAGAATGTTCTCGAGACCAATACGGACGCTATAGAGCAAGGCGGAGCCCTTGTGAACACGGAGGCCTAGCCATGAGTGGACTTGGATTTAACACAGGACTGAAGGCGCTGCTCGGCGCGCAGGTTGGGCTCAACACCGTTGGCCACAACATTGCGAACGTGGGCGTCAACGGCTACTCGCAACAAAACGTTAGCTACGGCACGTCTAGTTCGATCAACGTGCGCGGACTCCTGGTCGGTTCGGGCGTAAATGCCAACAGCATCCAGCGCAGCTTCGACAACGTGCTTGAGGGGCGCATCCAGTCGCGTCTTGGACTGAGTGGATCCTATGAAGCGCGCATGGTGGCCTTCGAACAGATTGAATCGGTCTTCGCGGAACCCAACGGCTTTAGCCTTGGCTCTTCGATGGATGATTTCTTCGGCAGCATGTCGGACCTGTCCGCATCGCCGAACGACGGCGTGCTTCGGACCAGCATGGCCCAGACAACGATGGACCTGACCTCGACCTTCAACCAGATCGCTGGGGCCCTCGAGACCTTTGGCCAAGACACGGCATCGCAATCCAAGTCGGGCGTCGCCAAGGTCAACGATCTTGCGGGCCAAATTGCCGTGATGAACCAGCAGATCTCCGAGACCGAGGCTAGCGGCCTTCCAGCGAACGACCTGCGCGACCAGCGCGGGGTAATTCTCGAGGAGCTCGCCGACGTTGTGGGGATCAAGGTCACTGAGAACAGCACTGGCGCAGTAAACGTGACCGTTGGAGGCGCGACCCTCGTCGGCAGCAACGGTGCCTACAACATGACTCTCAATCCTAACCCTGGCGGAAAGCCCTCTGTACAGATCCAGGGCGTGAAGGGTGAGATCGAGATCAAGGGTGGATCCCTGGGGACGCATATCAAGCTTGGCCAGGAGACCATGCCCGACATCATCAAGGACCTGGACAACCTTGCGAAGGACCTCATCTTCCAGATGAACAAGGCTCACAGTACGGGCGTTCCCGCGGGCGGTCCGTTCAAGCAACTTGTGTCATCGAACACCATGGGCGACCTGGATGGCGACGGCAAGTTCACCGACGAGCTGCTTAACAACGGCACCCTGCCTTTCGATGTCCAGAACGGCGATCTGTACGTCACAGTGACCGAGGACGCCTCGGGCGAGATCGTGAAGCACAAGGTCGGAATCAACGCGAAGGACATGACCCTTGGCGAATTGGCCGAGACCCTAGACGACATTCCCCACCTAACAGCCGAAATCGGCAGTTTGGGTAACCTGCGCGTGGTTAGCGAGGGCGGCTACGGCTTCGACTTTAGCCCTACCCTTGACACGAACCCAGACAACATTGGCTCCTTCGGCAGTGGGAAGGCATCCCTTGGAACTAACTCCCCAGCACCCTATGCCCTGGCCGATGGAAACACCCTCGACCTGAGCGTTGATGTCGCCGGCGTACCCACCCCCCTGTCGATCGCCTTTAATTTAGACGACTTCAAGGACATCACCGAGGCGACTCCCGAGGAGATCGCAGCCGTGATCAACGCGGACCCCACAGCCAACTCTCTAGGCATCCAAGCAAACACTGTGGGCGATCACTTCTTCCTGCAGACTGCAGGCGAGGGCACCGTTGAGAACTTCACCCTAGTCGGCGGCTCTGCCGTCGGTAGCCTGGGCTGGTCCGGTCAAGTGGGCCAGACTCTGACAGGTGCCGACAACAGTATCTCACCTGTGATCTCCGGAACCTACACAGGGTCCGGTAACGGGGTCTATGAGTTCGTGCCCACCGGGGACGGCATCATTGGAACGACTCCCGGACTCGGCGTGCAGGTCTTTGACGATAAGGGCGAGCTTGTGATCACGCTAGACGTGGGAGAGGGCTACATCCCCGGCTCGGACATCGTAGTAGCGAACGGCGTTTCCGTGTCCTTTGGCCTGGGCGACCTGTCCAGTACGAACGGCGACCGCTTTGAGCTTGACGTCGTCGCCGACTCGGATACCAGCGACGTCCTTGTGGCCCTTGGCCTCAACAGCCTGCTTGTGGGTTCGAGCTCCATGGACATCAGTCTGCGGGAAGATATCGAGCTAGACCCCGACTTGATCTCCGCGGGCTTCTCCCACGGCGATGCCGACGGTGGCGCGCTGCTCTCGATGTTCAACCAAAAGGACGCAACCCAGGGAGCCCTTGGCGGCGAGACCTTCGACGAATTTTACAGCCAGTTTATTGGGCGCGTCGGTTTCGAAGCTAGCACCGCCCAGACCGCATACAACGCAAACAACGCCCTGCTCAGCAGCCTGCAGCTGCAGCGCGAGCAGGTGTCGGGAGTGAACATGGACGAGGAGCTCATCGACTTGATGCGCTACGAGCAGTCCTACTCTGCGGCGATTCAATACATCACGGTTGTTGACGAGCTCAACGACTCCATCCTCTCCCTGGTCTAAACCATGAGCCTTCGTATCAGCAGCGGCTACAGCTACCAGCAGTTCCTAGGTGGCATTCGCTCCAACCAGTTTGATCTCACCAAGAGTCAAGCTCAGATATCCACTGGTCTGCGGTTGCTTCGTCCCTCGGACGATCCCGGTGCTACGGCACGTGTGATCTCCTTGCGGGCGCGCATCGCTCACAATGACACCTACTCAGCCTCTGTCTCCAGCGGCCGCACCCTTGTGGACTACGGCGCGTCGGTGCTGCAGGATTCATCCGAGTTGTTGACGGAGATCCGGACCCTCGTGATCCAGTCTATGAACGGAACGCTGAGTGAAGATGATCGGAAGTCCCTTGGGGCCGAGATCTCCTTCCTGCGAGACCAAATGGTGGAGCTTGCCAACAGCAAGATCCAAGGACAGTACGTCTTCGGCGGCACGGCCACAGGGTCGCCGCCCTACTCCGAGACTACGATCGGGGGGTCGAAGTACGTGACCTACGATGGAAACGGCGACCAGCAGAAGATGCCAGTGGGCGAGGGCGTGGACATTGCCGTCAATGTTCCTGGCTCGGCGATCTTCTCGAAGAACGAGGCCACCGGCACGGGCTTCTCGGGCCTAACGGGAGTCAGCAGCGGAACTACGGCCAACATGGGCCAGGGGTTTGAGTACATCGAAGTCATGCACACCGGCACCTCGGCCCCCGGCATTGCAGCCGTTGGCGTGAGCCTAGTGGGCGGCGGCTCTTCGGACACAATCATCGGTGACGAGACTCTAGAGATTAACTCGACCACGGGCGAGGTCACCTTTGGCGGCGAGCCCGTTTCGATTCCGGATGTCACGAGCCCTGAAGCGGCGGACGTGGTCGTGAAGACGGCGTCCGGCGCAGAGATTCACTTGGACATGTCCGGGTGGACCGGGGCCGACTCCACGTCCGTTGTGTCGGGCGCAGGATCGATATCCATCGATGGCACGAACTTCACACCGATTGACTTTACCGAGACCAATCTCGAGCTAAAGAACTCAGCCAGTGGAAGTGTGGTCCACGTCAACCTAACGGAAGTGAACCGCGCCGGCGAAGAGCTGGTGCAGTTCGAAGGTGCGGTCAACATGTTTGACGCCCTGCAGGAGATTGTCGAGGCGCTCGAGAACGAGAGTGGCTTGCCCGCAGGAGACGTTGTCGACCGCCTGGGCATGGGCCTCAACGAGCTCGACCGCAACCAGAGCAACCTGCTAGGTGGGATTGGTGTGCTTGGCTCCCGGAGTGTCCGTATGTCGAACAGCCTCGAGCGCTTGGAGGGACAAACCCTCGAGCTTGAAGGTATGCGTTCGCAACTTCGGGACGTGGACTTCAGCGAGGCCGTTCTAGATCTCACCCAAGCCGAGCAGCGCCTCGAGCTCGTTCAGATGAGCGGCACGCGCATGATCAGCAACAGTCTTCTTAACTTCATGAGGTAGCCTTGATGGACCCTATTCAACAATTTGGAATCGGTAAAGCCACTGGTGTCACGCCGGGCGCAGAGACACAGAAGCCCGCAACGCTGCCCGGTAACGAGGCGCCCTCGTTCCACGCTCTCTTGGAAAAACTCGAGCAGCAGGCGGGTAACCTCCACAACCGCGCTGTGCCCGATGCGGCAAATTTGACTGGTGCTATGACCGAGGCCAAAGAGTCGCTTGAGGGCGCTCTGGAGCTTGGCCGTGAGCTGATCGAGGCCTACCGCAAGGCGGAGCTTGGCAAGGACGAAGCGGCCTAGGCGGGTCTGCGCGAAATCACAGCACGGAAATTAAAAGCCGGCCCCGGTCTCCTTGGAGTCCGGGGCCGGCTCGCGTTAGTAGTTCTCGGGAAAGAGCCTGCGCTCGACGGCTTCGATCACCGTGTGGATGATCTTGATGTGCACCTCTTGGATGCGATCGGAGGTCGTAGCGAGAGGGACGACGATCCCGTGGTCGACCAGGCCCAGCAGTTCACCGCCGCCCTTGCCAAGCAGGGCGGCCGTCTTCATGCCGCGTTCCTTGGCGGCCTCCACAGCGCGAACGAGGTTGGCGGAGTTTCCGCTGGTGGAGATCACAAGTAAAAGGTCACCCGCGCGGCCGTTTGCCTCGACCTGGCGGGCGAAGATCTCATCGAAGCCAAAGTCGTTCGCGATGCAAGTGAGTTGGGAGGGGTCGCCCATGGAGAGCGCCGAGAGGGCTGCACGGTCACCGCGGAAGCGACCGGTCCACTCCTCGACGAAGTGCATGGCGTCGCACATGCTGCCGCCATTGCCACAGGCGTGCAGTCGCCCACCGGGCCCCTGGCCGAGGCAAGCCTCGATCATATCCGCAAGGGCGACCACGCCGTCCATGCAATCGGAGTCGGCGATGAAGGCGTCGAGAGTAGCTCGAGCGCCGTCGAAGGCGGCCCGAACGGCGTTGTTGGTAGAGTCTGGGTTCGTCATGGCTTGGGGAGATTGTGGCAAAGTGTTGCGGGGATCAGGACACTTTGCCCATGGAAACCGAAGCCGGTCTTCGGCATCCTGCAACCATGCCGATCACAAGCCTTGTCCCCAGCCCCGCCTCCGCAGACATCCAGCTCGCGGGATCCTTCACCTGGATCGATTGGCTTGTGGTCGCTCTGTTCTTGGCTTTTACGACTTGGGTTGGCCACCGCAAGTCCGGAAAGCAGGAGTCAATCCGCGACTTCTTCCTCGGCGGTAAGAAGCTGCCCTGGTATGCGGTCAGCGCCTCGATCATCGCCACCGAGATCAGTGCCCTCACCTTCATCAGCTTACCCTCGGTTGTCTTCAAGGACGCGGGTAACTTCACCTACCTGCAGCTCGGCTTAGTCGGTGCCCTGGTTGCCCGTTGCGTGGTGGCCTTTGTCTTGGTTCCCGCATATTACGAGCGCGAAATTTTCAGCCCCTACGACTACATGGCCGGTCGCCTGGGGGACAAGGCGCGCACGACCGTGACCGTATTGTTTGCCCTAGGGGGCGTCTTGGGCCAAGCGGCGCGCGTCTACTTGACCGCCCTGGTTTTGATGGTTTTGCTTGGCCCCCAGTTGAATCAGTTCGAGGCCTGGACGAACATCCCACCACTGGTAACCAGCGTATTGGCTATCGGAACGGTGGCCGTGGGCTGGACCTGGATGGGTGGAATCGCAGCCGTGGTCTGGACGGACACAATCTTGTTCCTAGTGTTCTTGGTCGGCATCTGCATTGCGATCGGGACCGTGGCCAGCCGAATCGATGGGGGGGTCGTGGAGATAGCGAGGCAGGGGTACGATGCGGGCAAGTTCACGATCTTGAACTTTGACATGGATTGGTCGAAGCACTACACCTTCTGGGCGGCGCTGTTCGGATGCTCCTGGTGGATGGCAGGCATGTACGGAACGGACCAGATGATGGCCCAGCGTTTCTTCTGCTGCGAGGGCCCTAAGGAGGCGAAGAAGGCGGTGCTCGCCGCCTACGGGGCGATGCTCGTTACGCTTCTTGTTGGGTTCATTGGTGTGTCGCTCTATGTGTGGTACGAGGCTCACCCGATGACGGGCGGGGCCGCGGAACTCTATGCGCAAAAGAACGACCACCTGATGTCGATCTTTGTCATCGAGCAGATCCCCATGGGGCTAAAGGGGCTCGTCATGGCAGGCGTCTTTGCCGCGGCGATCAGCAGCCTGGACTCGATCATGGCGGCCCTGTCCCAGACTCTGCTCTCGGCCACATGGCTGCCGCGGCGCAAGAGGCAGATCGCCGCCCTCGCCGAGCAGGGCATCGTCGTCGATGAGGACAATGAGACCCGTCGCACCCTGCGCATCTCACGCTGGATGGTCCTAGGCTGGGCCGCGGTGCTGTGTACGGTGGCAATCTACATGCAGTGGGTCGACAGCCACTACCGTTCTGTACTCGACCTCGGGCTCTCTATGGCAACCTACACCGCCGGCGGATTGTTGGCCGGGTTCGCGCTTGCCTTCTGCCGCTTGCCCATCACGGGAAGGGGCTACGTCTACAGCGCACCCCTCTCCGTACTGGTCGTCTTCTCGATCTCCTGGCACAACCCATTCGCGCGCATCGCGGTTGCCGCAAGTGGCGTTCTTCTACTGTTCTTCTATCTATTGGGTGCACTCAAGCGGGTCAGGGAGGGCCGCGCACCGAACGTGCGAGTCATCGCCCAGGTGCTCTTGCTCTTCGTTGGTACCCAAGCGGCTATCTATCTATCTTCCCATGGCGTTTGGGAGGAGGCCGGAGAGCCTAAAGTGCTCTCTTTCGTATGGTTTCCACTGATTGGAAGCCTTGTGGCGTTCTTCTTCGGTTGGGCCTTAGCCGATCCAGTGCAGCGAGATTCCCCCGCGGAGGGGGTCGAATAGCGCTCTACTTAGACGCCACCTGGCGATCAAATTCTTCGCGCACGCGCTCAAGTATCTCGTCGTAGCCGTAGGCCCCTAAGGTCTCGGTTCCACGCTTGAGGTTGACCTTCTTCGCACCGCACCACAGGCCGATGTCTGCATCGTCGGTCTCGCCGGGTCCGTTGACGCGGCAGCCCATCACGGCGATCGTAATGTCCTCTTCCAAGGCATCCTGGGTGATGCGCTTGATGTCCTGGGCTAGGTCAATGAAGGCCTCGTTCTCAACCCTGGAACAGGACGGGCAGGAGATGATGTTGAGCCCATCAAAGAAGCCCTTCGGCACCGAGCGGAAGCGTCCGTTCTTGATGTCGTGAATGATGTCGCGACCGGTCTTAACCTCCAGACCCTTGTCCGCGAAGGGCACAGTCAATGAGACGCGCAGGGTGTCGCCGATCCCCTGGGACAGAAGCTGCTCGAAGGCGATACGCGTCTTGATGATTCCGTCGGGCGGCATGCCCGCTTCGGTGACGCCCAGGTGCAGGGGCACGTCGGGGCGCGCAGCGGCAAAGCGCGTGTTCGTTTCGATCACAATGCGCGGATCCGAGTCCTTGATCGAGACCACGTAATTCGCGAAGCCTAAATTGTCTAAGAGCTCGCAGTGATCTACCGCCGACGCCACGATCGCGGACGCGTGGCCCTGCTCGTCATCGGCGAACTTTGCGAGGTAGTCAGGCGCAATGGATCCAGCGTTGACGCCGATGCGAATCGCGCAATTGTGGGTCGTCGCCGTGTCCACGAGGTACGCGACCTTATCTGCGATCGAGCGCGACTTCTCGTGGTGGTGTAGGTGCCCCGGGTTGTAGCGGATCTTGTCCACTAGTGGCGCGACCTCGGTGGCCAGTCGGTAGTTCTCCTGGAGGTCCACGGAGAGGCGCGCATCCGTGCCCGCTCGGATCGCGCGTAGGGCCTCGACATCTGCCGGAGTGTCAGCTGCAATGCGAATCAGGTCCGCGCCGGCAGCTTCCAGGAGGCGCACCTGCTGTTTGGTCGCCTCCAGGTCAATTGTCCGTGTGGCCGTCATGCTCTGGACGGCGATCGGGGCACTGCCGCCAATGGCCAGGTCGCGGACATGGATCGTTCGGGTCTTGCGCTCGGGAATCATGGGTGTGATTTTACACCGGGGCGGCTAGGAAAGGGAGCCCGCCCTATGCGAGGATCCAGCATGCGAGCAGGAGTAGCAATTGTGGGCGGCGAGATTCTTGGCGCCTGGACCCTAGTCGAGGCCAGCCGGAGGGCGCACCCTCTGAGCGGCCCGGCGCTGCTTTTGGACGAGGCAGGCTCCATCGGCCGTGTGGCCGCAGCCAGCGGCCTAGCCTCCGAGGCCTTCGTGCACCCAAGCCTGGCAGGCCTGGCCCGGCACGGTATTGATGTCGCCGCGAAATTCGAGACGACTATGGGCCGCAAGGTCCACTTTGGCCGCCCGGGAGCCCTCGTCCTGGGGCTCACCGATCCACGGCGCGTCGCTCAGCAGATGGCGGATCACCGCATTGACGGTGCCACGGTCTTGGACGCGGCCAGGGCAGGCGCCGTCTTCCGCGGCATCGAACTGGACCCGGGCGAGGAGGCGCTCTGGCTCGAGACCGCGGCGCACCTAGACTCAAGCACCTACCTCACCCAACTGCTAGAGCTAGCGCGAACCCTCGGAGCCATCACCAGGTTCCGCTCCAAGGCCCAGGGCCTGCGCTTGGAGGACGGCCGAGTCACGGGACTGGAGACCAATGCGGGCACCGTGGAGACCAAGCGCGTCATCGTGACCTCGATGGGGGCCCTTGAACGGATTCTAGCCGACCCGGAGTTGGCCTCGAACGAAGCCTGTGCGAGCTTCCTTCGCAAGGTCCAGGAAGAGACTTCGACGGCCGGGTCGGCCAACCAGCGCTTTATTTCGCCCCTGGTGGCCGATGACGCGGGGCCCGGCGCAGGCAAGCAGGCCCTGGTTGCGGACATCTTCGCTGACCCCGGCAGGCTCGAGTCCTTCTTTACGCCGGGGGAGGCGCCGACCTACTCCCACCCTGCCCTGGTCGATCTAGCGGCTGGTGCCCAGGTGACCTGCGCTCCAGCCGCTGGACAGCTCCGCGTAGCTGGAGTCAGCTCCATGCTGCCCGAGCTTCGCGGGGGAGCCCTGCCCGAGGACCCACTCGCCTGGATTCACACCCGCCTACCGTTCCACGGGGACACCTTAAAGCCCGAATCTAGCCCGGCTGAGCTTACATTCAGCGGGAGAACCAGCGGCCTCCCCGTCGCCGGCCCTGTCCCCGGAGTCAAAGGCTTGTTCCTGGCGCTCGCGTCCGCGGAGCGCGCCGTCGAGCTGGCTCCAAGCCTGGGCGAGGGCGTTGCGCAGCTAGCCTTTGGCGAGCCCCTTGTGGCCTTCGACGGCGCGAGCCTCGGACCCTCGAGTTAGGCACCCCAGGATTCATGGGGGCTGCTAGGCTACCCCCTTGCTAGCACTCTTAAATAATCGCTCGGAGCCCCTCCCTTTGAACTCTACGACAACGACTGGCCATGTGCGCTGCTTGGCTTTATCTGCCTTGACCTTGATCGTATCTTGCTCTGGCGGTGCTACACCTACTCAGCTCAACTTCACTAGGCCCGAACTCCAACCCGCCCAGGCGCCCTCCCAGGTGCCCGAGTCCGAGGTCTTATTCGCCTGGGGCGATGGCGATATGGATACGTCGAGTTGGTCGATTGTCGCGGACAGCGCTAGCCTGGGTGAGCTTGGCAAGCAGCAGGCCTTGATCATCGATCGCTCGAAGCACCTCGCAAGGCTAAAAATCCCCGTCTCGTTCGAATACGAGCAGCGGCTAGCCGTGGAAATCGAGGGCCAGGGTGGTCCAATGGGAAAGCCGATCCGAGCCAATCTCTTACAGGGTGATCGGATAATCACGAGCGCCTTCGGCAATCTGCGCGCAACCAAGCACAAGGACATAGGGATGGTGCTCTTCCCTCAGCGAGCCTCTGACGCTGAAGCCGTGGACTCAATCTCGATCACACTACCTGTGTCCAGTCGGGCCTTTAGCTTGACCCGGGTTATGGTCTCAACCAAGCCAACGGGATTGTCCCTCGACCAGAAGCTCTTCGGTGGCTTTGAGCTTGTCAAGATTTCGGGCGATGCGCGTCGCTCCACGGCCTTGGTTGAGGGCGACGTCTTTACGACAAGGGTTGACAATCTCGGCGGTGCCGATTCTCTGCGATTCTCTTTTGGGCAGACGAAGTTCCTCGAGCAGGTCGGCAATAGGGCCCATGTCGAGGTAAAGGTGCGCTCGCAAGACGGGGTCGAGACGCCCTTTACATTTCCCCTGCCCGACGCGACGGAGGAGGAGTCCGAAGATGACCCCAGGCCCAGGCGGTGGGTAGGTGCGAGTATTCCGCTTAACGGCTTCCCCGTGGGGCCATTGGAGGTCTCCTTTGCGCTCTCGTCGCCCCATGGCGGCGCGATTTGCCTCTTGGAGCAGCCCAGACATGGCGCTCCCAGCGAGCTCCCGCAGACGGTCCTTTTGGTTACCTCGGACACGCATCGCTCCGACCACCTAGGCTTCTTAATGGAAGAGGGCGAGCTCAAGACCGATGCCATCGACAAGCTAGCCAGTGAGGGCATGGCGTTCCTGGACGCGATGTCGAGCATCAACAACACAACTCCGTCCCACGTGGCTTTGATGACCGGACTGTCGCCCCGGGATACGGGATTGCTGGCCAATGCGCGGCGCTTGTCCGATGCGGCGCCGACCCTTGCCGAGGCCTTCCGCGACCTGGGCTACGCGACCTTGGCATCGGTCAGCGCGACCCCCGTAAAGTACGAACTTTGCAACCTAGGTCAGGGCTTTGACCGGTACGGGATCCCGGACATTGGCGTGCAAGATGCGGATGTGACCGTTGGCCGCATGCTGGACTGGCTCGAGGAGTACGAGGGGCAGCCCGTGTTTGCATGGGTCCACGTCTTCGATGCCCACGGCCCCTACGAGCCGCCCGCCGAGCTTGCCAAGCTCTACACCGAAGGCCAAAGGCCTGACGGGCCGAAGGCTGGCGAGCCCAGCGTCATGGCGCCTTGGGACTCGAACTTGACCGACGCCGATCACATCGAGGGTCTCTATAAGGGCGAAATCACCTACCTAGACGGCTACCTAGGCCGGCTATTTGATCTACCGCGTATGGACCAGGGCATCATTGCCCTGACCGCTGACCACGGCGAAGTCCTTCGCCGTGGACCGGGCCGGCAATACGATCACTGGGGACTGAGCATCAACACCCTCGCAGTGCCCTTGATTCTCAAGGCGCCTGGCATCGCTGCCGGCGAGCAGCGCAGGGATCCCGTGCGCCAGGTGGATATTGGCAGGACGCTCCTGGATCTCTCCGGATACCCCAATGAGCCTTTCCCGGGGCGCAACCTCGTCGAGTCCGTGATCGATGTCGATCAGCCGCGTTTTGCTATCGAGGCGAACGGTCTAAGCGCCGGCGTGATTACGAAGAAGTGGATGCTGGTCTTGACCATGCGCGAGGTCCCGGAGGGAGAAGAGAATCTCGGCCACCCCCTTCACTCGGTGCGCCTCTTTAATGTGGAAGAGGACAAGCACTGTGTTGAGGATGTCTGGGAGCAGAACCCCAAGATGACCAAGGCGTTGCGCAAGCTGCTGCTGGACTGGTTGGATGCAAGTCCGGGTAACCAGTGGATCGCTAGCGATGTCGTCGACGCGGAGACGATCGAGCGTGAGCTTGCAAACCTTGGATACCTCTCTATGGAAGACTCTGGGGAGTCCACGTGGTTTGACCGAAGCTGCACCTGCACTTGGTGCGAAAAGTTCGCTGAATAGCAGCCACAACACAGACTCGTCTATCGTTCCGAATCGCCCTCCCGTAGAAGTAGGAGCGCGTTCAACGCGGACAAAGCAGATCTTTACGAGACGGAGGGAAGGCACGCCGTGGCGCGCCTTCCCTCCGAAATCGTTAAGTAACCTCGCTCCGAACTAGTCGGCGAGAACGGCGGTGATGCGCACACCGTAGCGGTCGCCAATAGTCACGATCTCGCCATTTGCGACGATCTTTCCGTTGACGAGGATGTCGGCGGGTTCGTGAGCATCGCGATCGAGTTCAAGCAACGTGCCCGGTCCCATTTTCATGAGCTCCGAGAAGGTAGAGCGTGTGCGGCCGACCTCGACGGTCACCTCGACACCCACCGCAAGCAGCTGCTCTAGGCCCATGGAGCCTTCGCCACCACCGCCCGCTTGTAGTTGTTCGAGCTCGTTTACTTGAGCATGAACGGCATCGGTGGCGACATCGATTTGGGCATCGATGGCCTCGACCTCTTCTATGATTTCTTCGTTGTTAGACATGGATTAGATCTCACTTTTAGGCGGGTCGAAGACCTCGAGCACTCGCACGGCGAGGCGCTCAAAGTTGCGACCAAGTTGACCGCGGGCCACAGGTTCGTGCCCCACGTTGACGGTAAGGTGCGTCGAGCGGATAGGGCTCAACGGAAGGATGTCGCCGACCTCTAGGTCGAGCAGCTGCTTAAGCGGCACCTCCACCGAGTCGAACAGGGCCCGCATCTCGACGGGAATGCTCTCCAAGTGGTGGGGCGGTTCCGAGGCAAGCTCTTCCTCCTCTTCTTCCACATCCTTGGAGTGGAAGCCAGGCAGGTAGAGGGTCAAGGTGCTGGTTCGCCCGAATGCGACCAACTCCAGATCAACACAGAGTCGGTGGTCGTCTGATTCGGAGCCAGCGTCTTCCCAGGACCCTATGTCGTCTGGCTTCTCAGCCACGAGCATGCCGTCGACCTCAAAATTAAAGATCTGCGAGAGTGGCGAGATGATGGCTTCGATGAGTCGGCCCAGCACCTTGCGCTCGATGTTGGAGAACTCTCGATTCGGATCGTGTCTGGTTTCCTTTTTGTCGTTGCCGTCGACCTGGGCGTGGGCCATACCAAGGGCGGCTTCCACACATTCCAAGGCGGGCTCTTGGGTCCAAGAGACCCATCCAGGGGCGCCTAGGCTCTCGAATCGCGCGATCACGAAGGGCTGGCTGATCCCCTCGAAGAGGCCGATTCCAGTCATCTCGCGAACGCTGGTCGGCTCGAGTTGAAACTCTGTTGGGAGGACGGCCTGAAGTGAGCGTTTGAGCCGCGGAATCGAGATGCGCAACGTGGCGTCGAGCTTCTTGATGACCTCAAGGCTCAGGCGCTTCGGTACAGCAAAATCCCGCTCGGTCACGTCCAGCGAATGGCTGGGCGCACCGTTTTTGTCCGTCATCGCATCAGCGATGGCCTGGACCTCTTCGGGATTAAGCTGGTTGGGCATGGGGCGGTTTATTGGACCAGGAAGGTCTCAGTAAGGATCTGGCGAATACGTCCCCTAACACCGACCTTGAGCTCGCCGACAAAATTAATGTTGGCTTCGGTGACGTTTAGGTAGATGAACTTGCCGTTCTGATTGGTGACCATTAGGTCGATCTCGTTGCCGTTAAAACCAACGGAATCACCCTTGTCCAAGCGCAGGGTCTTTGCGGGACCATCTACGTAGAGGGTATGGTCCTCAAAGCGCCCACGCAGGTTGGCGCGGATCGTTGAGTCGCCCGGCTTTAGGCCGCTGCCCGAATCGGGGGCGTAGGGGTTGGTCGTGTCTCCGATGTGGACCGGGAACAGAATCGGGTCCAGGCCGTCGCGAATCTCCAGCAGGAAGGCTTGCTGAGATTCACTGCTCTGGACCATTTCCTTAGTCTTGGTCTGGCCCATGCTGATCAGCCTGTGCTTAATAAGCGAGTTGAAGTGTGCGCCGTCGTCCTCAGCGTTGCGGGACGAGAAGTAGGCGGCATCATAGGCGTCAAACTCCGCGTTCAGCTTCATCAACATGTAGGTGTTTCCCTCGGGGACCGCAAGGTTGACCTGCAGCGTGTCATCCATCAAGGAAAGCACATTGGGGCCTTGGAGTTGCGGAACCGGCACTAAAGCCGGGGTACCCATGGTGGCGCCGAAATAGGCGATCCCCACGAGCCCAGCCATACCGCCACTGAGCAGGAACCCTTTCTTGCTCTTCTTCTCGGTATTCTCTTTCGTGCCCTTTTCGGGTTGTTCTTTCTCTTCAGCCATGGTGTTCCTGCTTTAGTCGAGGACGGAATAGGGCGTCACGAGGCGTGCATCCACGCAGCGTGTGGCCGGGTCTTCGGGACCGCCAAGCTCAACGAGCCAGGCGCGGGCCTCCACCCTCTCTTCGACAAAATTGTGGTTTTGGATAAGGTAGTTCGCGACGACTTCGGCACGTTTGTTGGATAGTTCACGATCTCGAGCCGGATCCATGCGATTTGAGTCCGCTGCATGGCCCTCTAGGATCAGAAACTGGCCCTTTTGGGGGCGCACCGTGGAGGCAATCCGGTCCAGATAGCGCCGTGAGGAGTAGTCGTCGAGTTCGGCGCTGTTCGGCTGAAAGGTCACGATGTTGGGCTGGAAGAGCTCGTCGTGGGGTTTTAGCCCCTCGGCGGCCTGGGTCCGCAGGAGCTCGAGGGTCGAGGTCATGTCGAACTTGGCCTCTTCCTGCTCCTCGGCCTTTGGCGGCAAGCCGAATCGCTGACGTACCTCGTCAAAGATTGCCTGCTCCTCGGCGCCAGATAGGATTCCGTTGAGGCCGTGGGTCTGCAAGCTGACGATAAACGAGCCCACACCGTCGGCCACTAGGCCCGGCCGCTGCTCTTTCGACATCGAGACCAACAAAATGAAAAAGGTCAGGATGAGGGTCATCATGTCACCGAAGGACACCATGTAGGTAGGCGGGCCCGCCTTCTTGCTTTCAGGTTTCGCAGCCATGGGTTAGCGATCCTCCGCCGCAGGGATTATGGCTTCGGCCGCCTTGCGTTGGCGTTCCGACCTCAGGTGAGCCTGGTAGGCCTTGGGCAGGGTCAACAGGCGAACGGTTACACGCCGATTTTCGCGCCGGCCAAGGGCCGTCTCGTTGTCACCGACCGCGCGCTTACTGCCGTGGCCCGCGAGCTGGACCTTGATCTTCTCAAGGTCGGTTGTGCCCGTCATGACGTCCGCCACAGCGGCGGCGCGGGCCAAGGAGAGGGAGGCTTCGTTCGGGTACTTAGCCGACGGCAAGAAGGCGTTGTCAGTGAAGCCCTCGACCAGAACCATGTAGGGGTAGTGGGAGACGACCTCGGCCAACTCCGAGGCACGCTTCGCGAGCTCGGGCGGCAGCTCGGCAGATCCCGGTGCGAAGAAGCAGGGCTCCCCAAAGGGAATCTCCAGGCCATCGCCGATGGAGGACAGGTCTATTTCGATCTGGTCTTCGGCCATGGCGAAGCCATGTTTGGCGATCTCGTTGGGCAGCTCTTCGGGCGGGCGAGAGTGAGGGTCCTTGCCGCCTCGGATGGGGTCCGTCTTAATAATGCGGTCCACGGGCATCTTGACCATGGAGGTGGCGAGCTTGGATTCGATAGAGCCGCGTGTGCCGGTCATCGCGCCCTGGATCTTGAGCACGTCGTCGGTTTCAAGGCTCGAGAAGGTCAGCAGCAGCACGAAGAAGGTCACCAGCAGGGAGATCATGTCCGAGAAGGTCACGATCCACTCTGGAGCCGCCGGGCCGCCTTCATCGGGCGGCGGGCCGTCCTTCTTTTTGCCCATCTCAGTCCTCGATGGCCACGCGGGCCGAAGGTGCCAGGAAGCTCTTCAGCTTCTCTTTGATCAGCTGCGGCTTCTCGCCGGACTGGATAGCAACGATGCCCTCGACCATCAGGTCGCGCAAGAGCACCTCCTCCTTGGCGCGCACCTCTAGCTTTCCAGCCAGGGGGATCAGCACCATGTTGGCGAGCATGGCGCCATATAGCGTGGTCAATAGGGCCACAGACATACCGGCACCAATGTCATCGGGATTTGACAAGTTCGCCAGCATCTTAACTAGGCCGATCAGCGTACCCACCATGCCGAAGGCGGGAGCAGTTGCGGCTGCGGACTCGAGAACTTTACGCCCGGCACTGTGGCGTTGGAACTGCCAGTCAGCTTCGAGTTCCATGATGTCCCGTACGGTCTCCACAGGGAAGCCGTCGATCACCAGTTGAATCCCTTTCGCGAAGAAGGGATCGTCAACACCCTGCAGCTTGTCCTCAAGGGCCAATAGGCCCTCGCGGCGGGCAAGGTTAGCGTATTCGACGATACGCTCGATCTCGTCCGTGGGCGTGCTCATCTTAAACACCAAGGTATGCATGGTGACCTTCGCTACGCTCGCACACTGGCGTGCGGGGAAGTTCATCAGCATCGAGCCAAGGGTTCCACCAAACACAATTCCCAGGGAGGGCACGTCGATGAATCCACCAATGCCACTGCCGCCGGCCATCGCCTGGAACACGAGCCCAAAAGAGATGAGGGCTCCAATAATTGTTGCGATGTCCATAGGGGTTGTCGGTGTGTGTAGCGGGTTCTAGAGATACAGGCGAGGCGTACCTCTGGTGTCTGTATCGGAAGAAGTCCGGCAGCCCTAAAGGGGTAGAGGCAAAGAAACCTCGGCTTTCCTAGGGTCGGAAAGTGGGGGAGCTGCGAAAGCCCCCTGGTGCCCTACTCAGCAACCTTGCTGTAGGCTGCCATGATCTCTCTGAAGTCTTCTGCCGCAAGAACATCCGTGATGTTCTGACGCTGGTCGGCCTCGAGGTACTTAAGGATCATGGCCGACTCTTCCGCTTTGTATCCGACAAGCCGCTCGGCGTGCTGCTTGTAGTTATCGCCGCCGAATCCCGTGGCAATCGTCGCCCACTCGGCTTCCTTCGCCGCATCGGCTACGCGGATCCCGTTGTCGAGCTCCATCTGCACAAGGCGCATTTCAGCCTCGCGGCGATCGAGTGCGGCCATGTGATCTTTGAGGATACGATCCTTCTCGTCGAGGTTCGCGTCGCGCTTGATAAGAGCGTCCTCGCGCTCTTCAATGTTCCGAACACCCTCTTCATAGGCAAGCTTCGTGCTCTTGAGCTTATCGATCAGCTCGGCCATTTCGTCGTCGGCAAAGGGCGACTGGATGGTGAAGGTCGGCAGCCTATCCAAGTGTGAGATGAGGATATCGTCCATGGTCTTCTCGACGATTCCCGGCATAGCACCGTCGATGACCTCCCCTGAGCTGGCTTGCTTTGAAACCTCGGGCTCCGGAAACAGTCCTCCCACGATGGCGACCTGGCTTGCTGGAATTCCTGCCGAGAGGGCAAAGACCAGGAAGGACGCCAAGAACAGGGAGAGACCTCCGATGCCAATGGCAGCGAACTCGATGATCTTGTTGAGGTTCATAGTGGGGAATGGGCCGGGGGACGGTCCGTGGAGTATCTATCGGGCGTATCCCCGAGATCGCTAAAGGGGGAAGTCCCACCTTTTTCCGGCTTTTGGTTTTCACTATCAGCTTGGGCCCTCCGGAAGGCCCGGCCGATCGCCACCTCGTCCTGTTGTTCGTTTTCCGCCTGAGCCAACTCGGCTACGTGGCGGTCCTTGTGTCGCTTCTCAAGCTTCTCCAGAGCCTGAGCGTCCGCCTTGCGCTCCATCCACTTCTCGCGCTCGACCTCGGCCACGCGCTGAAGCTCCTGATGGCGTTGGCGGGCGGGTCCAAGCGTGGCCAGCATGGCCTCCACACTCTTGTCCTTGGCCAGTACGGTGCTGGCATCGAGAATACCAAGACTCTGGACCTGGCCCATATTCGTACGGGCGGCAGCTATCTCGGCGCGAAGAAACTCCACGTATTGACCTGCCTGGTTAGCCTCGCTTAGAGCTGCGGAGAAATCGGCACGGGCCAACTCCTCGTGGAGCTCCCGGATTCGTTGCACACGGGCTAGGCGAAATTGAAAGGCGTTGGCCATGGGCAGCTACCGCAACCTACGCGGTGGGCACTCCGTAGATCATGCCAAGCAGCTCGACGGTCTCATCCAAGCTAGTCAGGTCGTCGGTCGTCTGCCGCGCAAAAGCGTCCAGGGCTCCCATGCGGGAGATCGCACCGTCGAGCTTTGGATTTGTGCCAGGCTTGTAGGCACCAATCTCCACCAGATCGCGACCCTCGCGCCAAACACCAAGATCCTCGCGCATGGCGCTCGCCAGGGCGATGTGTTGGGCCGAGGCGATCTTCGACATGAGTCGAGACAGGCTTGGCAGGACATCGATGGCGGGAAAGTGGCCACGGTTGGCCAGGTCCCGGGTCAGGTATAGGTGTCCGTCTAGGAGGCCTCGAAGGGTGTCCGCAACGGGGTCGTTGGGGTCATCCGCATCGAGCAGAATCGTGATTAGACCGGTAATCGAGCCCATATTCGTCGTTCCCATCCGCTCGATGAGCTTGGGCACCGTGGTGAAAAAGCTCGGCGGGAAGCCGCGAACAGTGGGTGGCTCGCCTGCCGCCAGGCCAATCTCGCGGGAGGCGGCGGCGAAGCGCGTGACCGAGTCCATGACGAGCAGAACGTTGAGGCCCTGGTCCCGGAAGAACTCCGCGATGGTGACAGCAACGAAGGGAGCGAGGAAGCGCTCGATGGGCGGGCGGTCCGAAGTTGCGACCACAGTCACGGCTTGCTTTCGGCCCTCATCGCCAAGGGTCTCCTCGACGAAATCGCGGACCTCGCGGCCACGCTCGCCCACAAGGCAGACGATGGTCACGTCGGCGTCCGTACCCCGGGTAATCTGTCCCAAAAGGGTGGATTTACCGACACCAGAACCCGCGAAGATTCCTAGGCGCTGGCCTTTGCCAAGGGTGTTCAAGCCGTCGATGGCGCGCACGCCCGTCTGAAGGGGCTCGGTAATCGATGGGCGCTCGAGGGGAGACGGCGCGTCGGCACGCACGGGCATGTCCTTCGAGTCGGGGCCTGGGTAGTTGACTTGTTGGCTGCCACCGAAAGCCTGGCCGAAACCGTCTAGGGTCTGGCCCAAGAGGTGGCTACCCACGGCGACAGTGAACGGGGTGCCCAGGGCGGTGACATTCTGCATCGGGGAGATGCCAGCGAGGTCGCCGTGGGGCATTAGTAGGGTACGGTTCTCGCGGAATCCAACCACTTCGGCACGAATGGAGCCAAGTGCCCCGCGATCGATCAAGCAGAGCTCGCCCATGGCCGCGGGTACACCGCCCGCCTCGACCATGACACCGGAGACCTTCTCCACACGCCCCTGGAAGCGAGGCTTGCAGGCGGACTCGATAGAGCTCTGGAAGACGCTGTCAAAGACCTCAAGCATCTTCGCTCTTCCCCGTGTGCACATCTTCGTAGCTGCTGGGGTCCGTGTCCGCACGGTTGACTAGAGTGTCCTCGTTTACATCGGGGCCGATGAGCTCCGGTGCTACGATGTCTGTGCCGGGCTGCGTGTCCGTACCCGGCTTTTCGGTCGTGGCAATGTTCTCCAGTTCGGGCACGGCAGGCGGAACGGGGCTCACCACGGGCAGAGGCGCTTTATCGCCAGACATGGTCTTGTAGATTTGCTCGGCTGCGGCGCGAACACAGGAGTCAATATCCCGGACCAGCAGCCCCTGAGGCGTGGCCACGTGGACTGTACCGGCGGGAAGGGCCGGGTCCAGTTGGATCTCGGTGCCCTTGCGGAAGGTCACACCTTGCAGCTTTTGGTAGTCGTCGGGGCAGACGTGTACAACGCATGCGCCGCGGCCGACACCAGACCGGGCAAGGGCGTCGCGGATAATGCCCTCCATATCGTGGGCGCCCGACTGGATGGTGGTCCGGATCAGATGACGCGCAACCTCCTGAGCAAAGCGCAGGGCGAAGGCGGGGAGCTCCTTGATGGCCTGCTCGCGATCTCGGTCTAGTTGATCTGTAGCGCTATCCAGCAGTTGGCCAGCATCCTGAACGGCGGCAGCGTAACCTTCGGCACGGGCTAGCTCTCGCTGCTCCGCATGCCAATCGTCAACGCTGCCCTGGAAGATCCGCGCCGAAGAGGGCGCCTGGGGGACGAGAATCGGTTCAAATGACAAGGTCTTCTCCGGACTTGGTGGGGCTAAACTCGCCAGAGTCCATCAGCGCTCGCACTGCGTCCATGATCTCCGAGCGCATCAATTTGACCTCGGACATGGGCATCGGGCCGGTAAGCTCTCGCTCCTCGGCCACCATGCTGCGCACGCGGGTGGAGAGGTTGTTCATGATGTTTCCTTCGATCTCCGGCGTGCTCGCTTTGAGCGCGATGGAGAGGGTGCGTGTATTGACTGACCCGAGGATCTTCTGCATCGCGCGCTTCTCGACGGTCGCTAGGTCGTCCCAAGTAAACATGTACTCGCGGATCTCCTTGGCAGCCTCTTCGTTGGTGCTCTCGATGCCACCCAGCACGCTCTGTTCGAGCTCGGTACCGGAGTAATTCAATAGCTCGGCCACCGTCTTGAGCTGCTTGCTTGAGTCGACCGAAGAGATGCCGCTGGCGGTGTCGAGCTGGTCCACAAGATCTGCTGCGATACCGCGTAAGGTCTCGAAGCTGGGGGGGATCAGGCTCGTCATGCCGCGAACGATTTTGAGAGCCTCTTCTTCGTCCAAGGCCGCCAAGACGGCGGCCGAGGTGGAGGGGTCTAGGTGTGCAAGGACCACGGAAGAGACCGGTACGGACTCGTTGCGCAGGACCGAGGCGATGTTGGCTGGAGCGTAGTTGTCCACTTCGCGGAAAGGGAACTCCATCTGGTTGCGGGTGTCGATCTCGACCAACACCTTGTCCGCGCGGCTGGGACCGAAGGTGGTCTCCAGCATGGCCTTCATCTCGGACTTCTTCTGGGGGCGCACAGGGCCACGGACGTTGGTCTTGGTGGCGACGTCCTTGAAGAGCAGGTGAATGCGTTCCTCTGTGGCAGCACTCGCGTCCAGGTTGGTCATGGCCTCTGCAACCTCGCCGACGAGGTAGTCAGGAAGGTGCTTAATCAGGTCAACGGCCTGGGCTTCATCTAGGCTGAGGAGGAATGCGGCGACCTTATCGGAGCCGCGTAGCTGTGCGTCGGCCATTTTAGGAGTTCACCGTGTTGCGGTCTTCGACGACCCAGTTAGAGAGGATCTGCGCAACGCGCTCGGGATTGTTCTTGACCATGTCTTCGACTTGGGCCCGGGCAAGCTGCTCCGGAGCGATCTCGACGTCCGCCATGACGGTCCCGTCGGCGGAGAAGGCCTTGGAGCCTATGCTAGTGCCCGCTGAGGTTGCGGCCGAGCCGGAGCCCTTGGCGCTCTTTAGGCCCTTTAGGAGGAGTGCGATGAAGGCGATGGCGGAGACGATCTCCACGCCCTTTTCGACCAGGAATCCCGTGGTCATACTGCCGTTTTCCGGCAGGGTTAGGGACTCTTCCGGAGCGCCCTCGGCGACCTCGGGAACGTAGAACTCGAAGGGGTCGGAGCTGTAGTTGTCGCTGCGGACTTTGTTATCGACGAAGCCAACCATACTCTTGACGTAGGAGTCGATCTTGGCTTCTTGGCCGGCGAGGGACTCGTCGTAACCCACGCCAATGGAGAGGCGCACAAGCTCGGGCTGGGTCGAGACTACAATGCTGTCTTCGTAGCCCACATTAGACGTGGACTCGGTCTCTTCCGTTGTGGACTTTTGGTAGCCGCCAGAGCCAGCGGAGACCTCTGCAGATCCCTGTCCCCAGTCGTCTTTCCCGTTGGGGGTGTTCGATGCCGTGCCCGCCAGGCCGCCTACACCGCCCGACGAGCCAATCGGCGTCTCGGTGGTGAGGGTCCGCGAGGAGTTCGGGACAGCCTTTAGGTATTCGTGCTTGCTGACGGTCTCTTGCTTGAAGTCAAACTCGGAGCGCACGCTGACCTTGACCTTGTTTGGGCCGAAGATGCTCGCAAGTTCGGTGTTGACGTCGTCCTCTAGACTCTTGTCGTAGGATCGCTGGAAGTCCAAGCCGGCCGCGTCGGCCTGGCCGCTCTCCTCTTCGGGCGAATAGACGGACCGCCCGTTGGTGTCCATAATGTTGAGCCTCTTGGGATCGATACCCAGGGAGTTAATTACGGTGTTAGCGATCCGCTGGCCTTCCTCTTTGGAGAGGGATATACCGCCGGTGGTTGCGAGCACCACGGCCGCACTGGTGGGTCCTGATCCACGAAGGGAGGTTCCCGTCTGGAGTAGGGACTGCAGGATTGCATCGTCCACGAACTCGAGAGATTCAAGCATCAACTCAGTCTGGCTCCAGCGAGCCGCCATCAGCTTCTGGTTACGCTCGCCGGCGCCGTCGAATACGCCGCCACCCGATCCGGCAGCCAGGATGCCCTTCTCGCGGGCAACGATCGCACCGCTCTCGGCGGCCGCTTGTTCTGCCTTTAGCACTTCCGTCGAGTTGACCACGATCGTGACCTTGGACTTGTCGTACTGCTGGCGGAAGTCAATGCCACGGGTAGCCAATGCGGCCGAGACCCGGGCACCTTCTGCCTTAGTTAGGTCGGGCCACACGACTTCGTAGTGGGAGTCTGCGGACACCAGGCCAACGACGGCCAGGGCTGCGATCATCGCCACGGAGCTCATGGCAATGACAACCTTGGTGCCAATGTCTGTGCCCTTCAGGGCCTCGAAAAAGTTTCTAAACTGGTTGTTCATTTGTTCTCACCTAGACGCTCATCCGCATCACCTCGCGGTAGGAATCGATCAATTTGTTCCGAACCTGTAGGGCGAAACGGAAAGAAAGGTCAGATTGCTTCAATTGGATGGCCACATCGTGGAAATTGTTGACGTCACCATTGAGCATCTGCTCCGGTAACTTGTCCGATGCGTTGACCTGCTGGTTGACCTCTGCGAGCCCCTTAGAGAGCTTTTCAGCGAAGTTTGGGCCTTCAGTGCCTTTAACCCCGGAGACGCCGTCCGTGAGGCCCAGGCCACCCGTAGCATTAATGCCCTGTTGGCCGTTTCCACCGGGGGCAATGCCCGCAGCGGTCTGTTGTTGGGCGCGCAAAGCTGCCGCGATTGCCTCGCGTGCCATGCCTCCGCCGCCACCTATGCCGTTGACCATGTCTTAGCTCCTAAAGTCGGCGCTAGCGCGCCATCTGCAGGGCCCGTTCGGCCATGCGAGTAAAGTTCTCTTGGGCCGCGAGGTTCGCCTCGTAGGCCCGCATGGCGGAGACCAGGTCGGCCATCTCCCGCGTCGCCGAAACGTTCGGCATGGCGACCATGTTGTTGTCATCCCGGTGGGGATGGGTCTCGTCGAAGACCTGGTCAAAGGGCGTGGCAAAGTCTTGGACGACCTCGGCGCGTTTGAGTCCAACTGTCAACATCTGGCCATTGGCGGCCTTCTGTACCATCGGCTCGAATTTCACCAACTGACGGCGATAGGGGCCGCCCTGGGCAGTCTTGGTTGTACGCGCGTTGGCGATGTTCTCCGCGATGACATCCATGCGCACGCGCTCGGCCGAGAGGCCGGTTGACGTGCTGCGCATGCCCGCAAAGAGCTTATCGAGGCCAGACATTAGCGCCCGTCCCGGATAGCAGCATCCATCAGCCCAAAGTGACCCTCAAGGATCGTGGCGTAGGTCTCGTAGGTTAGTCTGTTTTCACGCATAGCATTCATCTCGGTCTCCATGGAGACGTTGTTTCCATCGGGCCTCTTGGGCTCGGTCAGGTCATCTTGCACGTTGGGACTCACACCGGAAGCGAGCCGGTCGCTCTGCTTTAGGGCAGTGCGCAGCTGGTCTTCGAACTGAACTTCCTTGCGGACAAAACCCGGGGTGTTCGAGTTCGCGAGGTTTCCCGCAATGACCTGACTGCGCAGTGTGCTCGCTGAGAGCAACCGCGAGATTAGGTCGAGTTTCTTTGCGCCGGCGTCCATGGTGGTTTTCCTTGGTTGGTGAGATTGGGCCTAGGCCACGAGTCCGAGTTGCTTCCAGAGCTTCATCTTGTTGGACAGGGTCCGCGCCGTTACGCCAAGGCGTCGGGCAGCCTCCGTCTTGTTCCCGTGTGTACTCTCGAGGGTGCCGAGGATCGTCTCGCGCTCGACTTCCGAGATCGTCTTGTTCGCCAGCACGCGGCGCATCTGGCCCGGGTGCAGGATTCCCGTGATCGTCGGATCGTTGCCGGCAGAGCCCGTCTTCGGCGCAGGGCCAAAGACCAGGTCGTCGGCGGTGATCTCATCACCCTGTAGCAGCACAACGGCGCGCTGGATGACATTCTCTAGCTCGCGCACGTTGCCACGCCACTCCCAGGTGGCGAGCTGCTCGCGGGCATCCCTAGCGAAGCTCGGCGCAGTGCGACCGCTCTTCTGCCCGTAGTGCCGAGCGAAGTGCTCAGCCAGGGGCAGGATGTCCTCGGTGCGCTCGCGCAGGGGCGCAAGGTGCAGGGGCAGGACGTGGAGTCGATAGTAGAGGTCCTCCCGGAAGTTGCCTGCTGCGACTTCGTCGGCTAGGTCGCGGTTTGTGGTCGCAACCACACGCACGTCGACCTTTAGGGTCTGGTTGCCACCGACGCGCTCGAACTCTCCCTCTTGTAGAACGCGCAGTAGCTTGGCCTGCAGTGCGGGCGAGATCTCCCCAATCTCGTCCAGCAGCAGGGTGCCGCCACCGGCCAACTCAAAGCGACCTTCGCGGCGCTTGACAGCACCGGTGAAGGCGCCACGCTCGTGACCGAAGAGCTCGGACTCCAAGAGCTGTTCGCTCAGGGCCGCGCAGTTGACCCGGATAAAGGGCATCTCCCGGCGGTCAGAGTTCTCGTGGACGAAGCTCGCCACTCGCTCCTTACCAGTGCCGCTCTCACCGGTAATCAAGACAGTGCCGTCTGACGTCGCGATGCGCTGAGCCGAAGTCAGGGTCTCCAGCATCTCGCGGCTGCGAGCGATCATCTTCGGGGCCTCACCTCCACCGACCTGCTGGCGCAAGTAGGCGTTCTCGCGCTCGAGGCGAGACGTGTGGGACACGCGCTCGACTACCAGGCGAATGGAGTCAGGGCTGATCGGCTTAACCATGAAGTCGCGGGCGCCGATTCGCATGGCGTGGACCGTAGACTCGATGGTTCCGTGAGCCGTGATTACGACGGCGGGCACCTCGTTGTGGCGCACGTTCATCGCTTGAATCAGCTCAATGCCGTCCATTCCGGGCATCCGGAGGTCTGTAAGCACAAGATCGTAGTCCTTGTTGCCAAGGCGTTCGAGGGCAGCTTGACCGCTGTCGACGGCGTCGACGGCAAGGCCAAGGGACTCGGCGGCTTCGGCGAGGAACTCGCGGGAGAGTGCGTCGTCGTCCACAACAAGGATTCGGTTAACAGCCATGGAATTGGCTTTCTTGTTGTCAGGGATATTCGAGGAGGTCGACATGAATCAGCTTCGAGCAGTAAGAAGGGGGAGGTGGATTGCAACCAGGGCACCGCCGAGGTCACTAGGGGAGTTTTGGATTTCCAGGTGGCCGCCGTGGAGGCCAGCAATGGTGCTCGCGAGAGCAAGTCCGAGGCCCGTGCCTTCGGCGCGGGTCGTAAAGAACGGGTCGAGTACACGACGTCGCATCTCAGCCGCGATGCCAGGTCCGGCATCGTGGACTTCGAGAGCAAGTTCGCCCTCGTCGGTTTGGGTGGCCTTGATCCGCAGGGGGCTGCCAGGGGCAACATCCATCGCGTTCGCAACGAGGTTGCGTAGGGCCTGGCGAAGCTTGATGCGGTCGCCAGTGAAGGATTCGACGTCGGTGATAAACTCAACATCGGGTTGGGTCTGCTCGGGGGTGACGGCAGCTTGCACGGCCTCCTTGAGCAGGTCCTCGGCGCCAATTCCACTGCGGTCGAGGCCCTCGGGAGTTGACAGCGTGAGCAGGCTAGTGATGATCGCATTCGCCTCGGCGGCGCCGCGTCCAATGAGCTGGGCCCATCGAATGATCTTGGGGTCTTCAGTACCTGTGGTCTTGAGTCGCGACTGCATCAGGTCCGCGAAGCCGGCGACGGCGTTCAGGGGATTGCGCAGCTCGTGGGCGATACCGCCGGCCATGGTGCCTAGTGAGGCGACCTTGTCCATGGCGTGAAGTCGCTCGCCAAGCGCGGTGATCTCGGTGCGGTCGTCGATGATCTCGACCGTGCCCGTTGAGCGTCCCTGATCATTGCGAACCATCGACGAGCGCAGGTCCAGCACGCGGGCGCTACCGTTGGCCAGGACGACCGCGCCCTTGGCGGCGCGAGCGGTCTTAAGTACTTCGACATCGGGGCTGCCGATGGCGCGGTCTTTCTGCTGGGTGCTGAGGCCAAGGGCAACTGCTGCCGCATCGTTGATGCGGACAATAGCGCCGTCGGCATCACGTACCACAACGCCCGTGGGCAGTGCGGCGAGGATGGCCTCTAGGTTGCGCGTTACTTCGTCGAGCTCAAGCACCTTGGACTCTAGTGTGCGGTTCGCCACGGCGAGCTTGTGCTCGACGCGCTCGGCGCGGGCCTCGAGCTTGCTGTAACTCTTCAATAGGTTCGAGGAGATCTCCGAGAACGACCGCATGGCCGACTCGATCTTCTCAGAACGCTGCTCAGTAGCAACGGTGGTATCCGCAAGCTGACTCACTTGGAGTCCCCCTTGGTCTTCTTCTCAAAGTCGCGCTGCCAGATGACGAACTCCAACTGTTGCTCGGCTTGTGCAGCGTAGACACCAGCGTTGGTGTCGTCCTTGAGCCCGGTGTACAGATCAATCGCGTGGTCCCACTTACCCAGCTTCTCGCTAAGGCGAGCCTTCCAGTAAGTGACCTCGGCGCTCTTGGGCGCACCGGCCAGGAGGTCGAGCCCCTGCTGGTAGCGCTTGGCGCGGAAGCAAGCCTGTGCCTGGCGAAGCGGGTTCGCGCTATAGCCCTTGCCCTCGGGTAAATCGGCGTCTGCCGGCTCGGCCTTAGGCTCGGTGTTCTCTGGCGTGCCACTCGTCGGGCTTTGGTCGGCCGCTTGTTCTCCGACGGGTTCCTTGACAGATTCGGCCTTGCTGACGTCGCCAGCAGGATTCGACCCGGCGTTGCTACCGTCCATGGAGATGGCTGTGCGCATGTTTGAGGAAATGCCCGTGGAGATCCCGGCCAGGTTCAGCGGACCGTCCTCCGCGAGGACAGGTGCGGCCGTAGGGTCGGCGACCACGGGTCCCATGGTCGTCGGCTTGTCCGAGCCATGACCGACCGTCGCAGCGGGCAGGTCGAGCGACTCTTGACGATCGGCCTTGGCCTGCAGTACGCCGACTTCATTGCGCAGTTTGTCGAGCAACATGTCTCGACCGCGGGCATCAAGAATAGCCGGTTCGGTCAAGCGAGTGACGGCGTTGGTGGGAAGGGCAGCTCCAGCCTGGAGTTTCTTCTCAACCTGGGTGAGCACGTCGATGGCGCGCACGGTCTCGTCCAGCGCCTCTTGCAGTGAGCTTGGAATCCCGCCGCCAAAGGTCAGCGCGGGGACACCGAGCACGATTCCCAGTCCGAGGGATAGGGTTCCTGTGAACTTCATCATCTGTAGATACCTCCGTAGGCGTCGACGGCCTCGTCAAACATACCGGCGTCTTCGTAGAGCTCCGCGGCGACGAGGTCCAGTTGGGAGCGGTTCCCGAGGGCGCTTAGGCTCTTGCGCAGCTCGCGCATCAATGTGATCGCGGAGCTGTGTCCCTCGATGTCAGCGGTACAGCGCGCCCAGAGTGTGTAGAGCTTGATGCGGGTCGCCTCGACCAGGTCGCCGTGGCGATCGGTGAGAGGAGAGATCTCGCGGTAGGCCGCAACGGAGTCGCCGGAGTTGTATGAGAGCTGGGCGAGCTCGATGCGCTTAGCGGGGTCGGTGATGTCGCCGGTGGTGACCAGGTCTAGGCCAAGGCGCTCATCAATCACAGCGCTCAGGTTCGTAAGCTTTGCACTGAGGCCAACGTCCTCACCGAAACGCAGCGCGTGGATCGCACTGACCTCATCGCCTTCGTCAAGGTAGAGCTCGACCGCCATCTCGATGGCAGTCAGGCGCGACTGGCCGTCGACTATGCGAGCATAGGCTAGCCAGGCCTGAGCGGCGGGCCCGTACATCTTCATCCCTTCAAGGGCGATGGCCGTGGTGCGAATGTACTCTTCGGTCCCGACGATGTCCGAGCGCAGCTGGGCGATGGCGTCGAGATCCCGCAGGGCCTGTCCGTAGTCGCGCAAGCCATTGTGGGCGCGGGCCAGAATTAGGAAGCGCTTCGCGCGCTCGGAGGGGTCCGCAGTGGGACGCTCCATGTTTAGGACCTCGATTTTATACATCGCCTCTTTGGGCATGCCAAGCTCCACGTCGCAACGCGCGCGGCCGATGCGCTGGGCCGAGTGGAACCCGTGGTCGATGCCCGTGTTCTTGAGGTTGTCGTAGGATTGGACGGCATCGCGCCAGTTGCCGAGCTTCTCGTTGATGCGCGCCGTGTGGAAGTGCGCCGCGGCGACCTCGGGGAACATCGGGTACTTCTCCGTGACCAGCTGGTACATCTGGATCGCAGTGGCGAGGCTTCCGCCTTGCTCTTCGATCCAGCCCTGGGCCAGGTGGGCCGCCGGAACTAGGTCGCTGTCGGGGAATGCGCGAACCGCACTCGCGTAGGTGACCTTGGCCGCGAGCAGCAGTTCTTGCTTATCGGTCGAGTCATGCTCCTGAACGCGGATCGAGTTGCCGGCGCGCTCGAAGGTGAGCCCACAGCTTCCCAGGATGAACTCGAGGGTCATCTCCAGAGGGCGGCGCTCCAGGGAGATGTTGACCAGGGGTTGGATCTTGTTGGTATCGAAGCCAAGGACTTCGAGACCAACGCTCTTCCCAATCGCGTCGACGACATTGCTGATGCGCATGTCACGGGCACGGACCGAGACCAGGGTCTCGCCGTTCTCGTAGGAGGTCGAAAGCGAAAAGTCGGTAAGCTCTTGGGCCGAGGACGTCATAGCCAGGGCGCAGGTCAGGATCAGGGCTTTAATCATTGGTGGACTCCTTGAGGACAAGCACTTCGGCTTCCATGCGCCAGCTGTCGGCCAGCATGTAGCTCGCCTTCGACTCGATCGCATCGCGCTCGAGGGGCTGGAAGTTGTCGACGATGGCCAACAGGTTGTAGAGACGCTGGCGGCCGGCCGGATAGAGGCCCGCTTTGAAGTAGTCGTTGACGTCGGCGAAGGCGGGGTGGTCGCCTTCGGTGTAAGAGGAGGCCACCGCCTTTACGGGCATGCTGAGTTGCTGGACCTGGGCCTCGAGGGAGTCCACTTGGGCCTTCAGCATGCTCTCGCGGTATTCGAAGCCCTCAGTTACTGGCTGCGGTTGGGTCACGGCTACTGGAGTGATCACGGGGTTCGGGCCTGGGGTGGGCTTGCTCATCGTGACCGCGACGTTGGCGAGGGTGATGATCGTTGCGAATGCGATGGCCACGCTGGTTTTCGTGATGCGCAGCTTGCTCGGGGTGTTGTCGGCTGTGGAGGGAGTCGCAGCAGGTGCGGGTTGGACGTAGGCCCGCTGAGGCGCAGCCAAGGGCTGTACGACCTGATTAGGGTAGACGGGCTGGGGGTCTGCGGCGATTGGCGCAGGTGCTGCTACCGGAGTGGGTTCAGCGACGGGTGCGGCCATTGGCGTGGCGACCGGCGCAGGAGCAGGAGCAGCAGAGGGCGCAGGTGCGGGTTGGTAGACGGGCTCGGGAGCCGCCTCGGCCTTGACCGGCTCGACCGTACCTCCGGCCTCGGTCGTGTCCACGTCAATGGCAAGGCTCTCGAGGTCGCTGAAAAGGTCGTCGAGATCGATCTCGAGCGAGTCGTCGTCCTCAAGGTCACCAAATTCGAAAAGGTCGTCTGAGTTAGTCATGGCAGGTGTCTCGTTCAGCTCCAAAGCGCGGATTGGGCGCGGTCAGAGGTTTGGCTTACAGAAACCAGGAGGATCCGGCCCACAGTGCTCGCTAGTGCGGAACTAGTGAACTCGGCGCTAGCGTTGGCGGGGCTCGTCAGGAAGCGACGCGTTGCGGCGGGTGTGAGGTAGTCGAGGTCTTCGGCGTTGGCCGGCTCCTCGTCAAAGCGCGTTGGGGTCAGTTGGAACTCCATGGTCACCTTCGTGCCGGCGGAGGTACTGTCGATGTGCATGTGGTCGGCCAGCCCGGTTGTGATGTCAAGACCGCGGCAGCCCTCGGTCGCGTCTAGCGCCGCGTCTTCCGTCGCGAAGCCGATACCTAGGTCGCGCACTTCAACAGTGGCGCAGTCGCCGGTGAAGTTAGCGGACAAGAACAGCGGTCCCTCGCCGCCTTCGTAGGCGTGGAGTCCAGCGTTAGCCGCAACTTCGGCGGTGGCTGTGACGATGCGGAAGCGGTGGCTACGAGAGATGCCGGCGCGAGTTGCACAGGCGGTTAGCTCGCGGCACAGTTCGATTTGACCGTCTCGGTTGGAGGTGAATGCGCGGTGAAGTTCGCGGGCGGGAATCGCAGCGGCTTCGAGGGCTACCTCGTCGATTGCGCAGATGGAGGCCGTGACCTGGTCCAGGTCGAAGGCTCCGGCAAAGACGTCGTTCGCACCGGCGCGCAGTGCGTCGCGGCAAGCTTCGAAGCTGGGCTCGTTCAGGATCGCCACGATCCGCATAGGGGCGGCCCCACCTTGGAACGCAGCGGTTACGGCCAAGTTGGACTTGGCGTCGCTGGTGTCGCCTGCGTCAACGATCAGAGCGTCCGGCGTGGTCTGAGCAAGGGCGGACTCCGCACCCATGCAGAGAACGACGTGGTGACCCAGGGTGCGCAGGGCGGCCGCGAGGGGCTGCAGCCGAGCGCTCTGGGAGCCAGCATCTGCAATTAGCAGGATGTTCTTAGTGGATGGGGAGTTCGTCATTACGCCGCGCACTCCTGGAGCATGGCGCCCTGGACTTTGATCTCGATGGTGGTATCGCCGAAGGCACTATTGGTTTCGACCAAGTGGCAGTCGATGACGTCGAGGTCCCGAGAGGCGATGGCGTGGCAGAGCCCCGTCGGATCCCCGAGGTGGTCCGACGCACCCTCGAAGGTGATCGTGAAGGAGACGCCGCTGTTCGTGCGCTTGACATTAAGCAGCAGGCCGTTCTTCGCCAGGGGCGCGGCGGCCTCGATCAGCCGTGCAATCGAGCGGGAGAGCACCGGTCCGTCGACCCGAAGGTCGGGCAGGTTGCGATCCCGGGCGATGTACAGTGAACTCCACATGTCGTGGGGCACGTGGAAGCGAGCCGTGTAGAGGATCTCGTTGACCGAGCACTCGATGGCCTTAGCCTTTGGCTCGTAGGCATAGTCGAGCAGGTCCTGCACGTTGCGACCCAACCTGTTGACCTCCGCAAGGACAGCGCCGATGGCGCGGTCACTTGTGGCACCCACGCCAAACTCGCTCCTCAGACTCTCCATCGACGAGCGCAGCTCATCGATGGGGATACGCAAACCGCGCTGTACCGCGTGTCCGAACACGGCGTTGGCATCAGGCGAAGTTGCGTGTGCTGGGGAGAGCGAGCCCTCTCTGAAGGAGGCGTGGGATTGGGTGGTCATCTCGGTGGGGATTGGCTGGGAGTCGGTGCTTGGGCGGGAACCTCTGTCCCGCTCTGCCGCATTCATCGACCCAGACCCGGAAATGCTTTAGGGCCCAATCCCCCAGATCCGGCAATCCTTTCCCACTTCGGGCAAATCTTGCACAGCCGCGAATGCGGCATCCTTCCCTGTGCCCTCTCCGGCTGCGACTGGACCCCCGAGACCGCCCTAGCGGATGCCGAAGCGTCGCATCTTGTGGTAGAGCGTCGTCCGGTGGATTCCGAGCTGCCTGGCCGCAAGGCTACGATTTCCGCTGCTGGCCGCTAGGGCTCGGCGAACGGCGTCCTCCTCTAGGGTCTCCAGGGAGAGGCTGCTGGTGCCCGGCGTTGGGACCACCACTAGGTCATTCTTCGGACTCTCTAGGTCTAAAAGGCCTCTGGTGGCACCCGCAACCGCGATCCCAGTGCCATTTTCGTCAAAAAAGGCCCCACGGGATGCAGTTTTGAGCTCGAAGAGGTTCCCAGGCCAGCGGTGTGCCAAGAGTGCGGCCTGCGCGTCTGGGCTAAGATCAGGCCTGGGCAATCGCAGGCGGGCGGCATAGGCGGCCAAAAAGTGCTCGGTGTAGGGCAGGATCTCCTCTACGCGCTCCCGCAGCGGGGGTACATCTAGGGTCAGCACATTCAGGCGGTATTCTAGGTCCTCGCGCAGGCGCCCAGCCTCCACGGCCTGTCCCAGGTCCTCCCTCGATGCCGCGACAACTCGGATCCCTGGATCTGTAGGCACCGATTCAAGCCGACCGGAGAGCAGCTGGTCGAGGACCTCCTGCTGCTCATGGTCTAGGCTCGTGGCGTCGGCCAAGTAAAGGGTGCCGCCCATTGCTCGCTCCAAGACCTCGGGGCTAAGGGGCTCGCCCGCGACGAGCACCACGAAGGCGCCCTGGCCACGGGCAGAGGCGGCGTGGAGCCGGCGCGCCCAAGTCTGCTTGCCAACGCCGAGCTCGCCGGTGATCGAAACGGTGGTCTTGGGAGTCGAGGCTAAGCGCAAAACCTCGGCCTCCAGACGTTTCGTCAGGGGCGAAATCGAAATCTCCGCTAGGGGGCTAGGTGTGTGGCAATCCATTAAGAGGAAGGTTCTTCCGAACTAGGACCCACCTTCCGCTGCCGGTGAGTGACATTCCACACAAAAACTCGATTCCGACTTTAGCGGCGGCAGCCTCTTCCGAGAACTGCTCTGGACACCAAGAGAGTCCGCCACCAAACAGGCCTCGGACAGGGCCGGCAGACCTCCTGAACTTTTCACTGAACACTCATTCCACGGGAACTAAACAATGAGCCTCCGAGTCAACACCAACATCTTCTCGATGACTGCCCAGAAGAACCTGGCCAATCACTCCAGCCAGCTTCAAGGCAGCTTTGCTCGCCTCTCCTCCGGACTCCGGATTGTGAGCGCGGCAGACGACCCCGCCGGCCTGGGCATCTCCGAGCGCATGCGCTCGGAAATCCGCTCACTGCAGATGGCCCAGCGCAACGCCCAAGATGGCATCAGCCTGGTGCAGACCGCTGAGGGCGCGCTCTCAGAAGTGAACTCCAACCTAGTCCGGATGCGCGAACTCGCCATCGAATCGGCCAACGGAACGCTCAACACCTCCGACCGCACATCCTTGAACGCCGAGTTTACGGAGCTGATCGCCGAGATCGAACGCATCTCCGATACGACCGCCTTCAACGGCATCAGCATGCTGGACGGCTCGGCCGCAACGGTGGACATCCAGACCGGATTTGCCGCCGGCCAGACCATCACGGTCACCCTAACCAACACAGACACCGCCTCACTGGGCATCGCTGGTCAGGATGTTCTGACTGCGGCTAGCTCCAGCGCAGTACTGGGTGTTATCGACACGGCGGTCAACTCCGTCGTCGCCTTCCGAGGCCAGCTCGGTGCCAGTCAAAACCGCATGGCAAGCGCCATGCGATCCATCGCTACCTCAGTCGAAAATCTCGCCTCCGCCGAAAGCCGGATCCGCGACGTGGACGTGGCTGCAGAGACAGCAACCCTCACTCGAAACCAGATCCTTCAGCAGGCTTCCGCATCCATCCTGGCGCAGGCCAACCAACAGCCCCAGATTGCCCTGAGCTTGCTCCAAGGCTAATCCGCGGCCGGTTCCCGGGGGCGAGCCACACATTCGTGACTCGCCCCACTCCGGGAGGCCAAGCCCAAATCTTCTCGTCGTAACTTGCAGTTGCCACGGCGAGGAATCACCCAAACCGCACTCCCAAAACAAATGCATTTCAAACTGGGTAGAGCCACCGCTCTGTCCATGGAAAGCACCCCAAGCCACCTATTCCCATGCTCACAGCGACACAACAGCTACGCCCAAAAGGGGTAACTAGCCGGTTCCTTTCAAAGGAATTTGTGTCCGATGCCGAGCCGACTCTCTCGAGCTGGCGACTTGAGAATGGTGGGGACCAGGCGGGCAAGAACACCAAACGAACACCCTTGATGCCGGGGTTTATCAGCATCACTTTACTTCCTTTATTTGGCTTTGCTTCCGTACACCTGTCGCCCGCAAGGGTGGCAGGTGGTGGAAGGGCCAACAGGTTTGCAGGACTCGCTCCACGTTGGTTCGAGACAGCTTTCCGCCCCAGGCGCACACGCACCTAGGGAACCTACCGCTGCCTGAAGCTACGGCAAAGACAGCACCTCCAGAACTTACCCAGGACACACCATGGCTCTTGTAGTCAACACCAACACCTTCTCCATGACCGCTCAGAAGAACTTGAGCGTCCACAGTGACAAACTCGCCGGCAGCTTCGCAAAGCTGTCTTCTGGACTGCGCATCGTAAGCGCAGCCGACGACGCCGCCGGGCTCGGTATCTCCGAGCGCATGCGTGCAGAAATCCGCTCCCTAGGGATGGCCCAGCGCAACGCCCAAGACGGTGTTAGCCTGGTGCAGACCGCAGAGGGCGCTCTCTCCGAGGTCAGCGGAAACCTGATCCGGATGCGCGAGCTTGCGGTCGAAGCGGCCAACGGCACGCTTAACACTGCGGACCGCACCTCCCTTGACCAGGAGTTTCAGGCTCTCGACGCTGAGATCGATCGCGTCGCTTCCGAGACCGAGTTCAACGGCATCGCCCTTCTCGACGGTACGAACGCAACGATCGACATCCAGGTGGGCACGAGCTCGGGCCAAACGATCTCCATCAACACAGTCGACATGCAGAGTGGTGCCGGTGGCTTGGCCATCTCCACCCTGGATGTGACCACCGCAGCTAACGCCAGCGCCGCCCTTGCTGACTTGGACTCGGCGATCGACTCAGTGGTTGCTCAACGAGGCGACTTTGGTGCCTCCCAGAACCGCCTCTCTAGCGCCATGCGATCGATCGCTACCGCCAAGGAGAACCTCTCTGGAGCCGAAAGCCGCATCCGCGACGTGGACGTTGCTTCCGAGACCGCTGAACTCACCAAGAACCGGATCCTGCAGCAGGCTGCAGCCTCCGTGCTTGGCCAAGCCAACACCCAGCCGCAGCTCGCAATGAGCCTGCTTCAGGGCTAGGCAGATAGACCTCTCTGGAGGAGGCGGCTCTCCCGTGGGTCGCCAACCTTGGATCCCCCGCTTGTCCAGCGGGGGGTCCACCTCCTCCCTCTTTATTGATCAGGCTTCTGAACACGGGCTAGGCACTCCCCTTTTTAGCTTTCAAGAATCAACTTAGACGAAACCTACAGCGGCGCTCTTATCGCAACTCTCCGACCACAATGGACCCTCTCACCAACTTTCCGGCAGCAAAAGCTTTAGCACATCTTGTGCCTTCCGAGAACGGACATGGACACAGGGTTTCAAGCCTGACAACTCAGGCGAACTGATTTCTCAATGAGAAATCACACCCGCGGGAATCAATCATGAGCCTCAGAGTCAACACCAACATCTTCTCGATGACTGCCCAGAAGAACCTGGCCAATCACTCCAGCCAGCTTCAAGGCAGCTTTGCTCGCCTCTCTTCCGGACTCCGGATTGTGAGCGCGGCAGACGACCCCGCTGGGCTGGGCATCTCCGAGCGCATGCGCTCGGAAATCCGCTCACTACAGATGGCCCAGCGCAACGCCCAAGATGGCATCAGCCTGGTACAGACCGCCGAGGGCGCGCTCTCAGAAGTGAACTCCAACCTGGTCCGGATGCGCGAACTCGCCATGGAATCGGCCAACGGAACCCTCAATTCATCCGACCGCACATCCTTGAATGCCGAGTTTACGGAGCTGGTCAACGAGATCGAACGCATCGCCGAAACGACCACCTTTAACGGTATCAGCCTGGTGGACGGCACGGCCGCAACGGTGGACATCCAGACCGGAATTGCCGCGGGCCAGACCATCACGGTCGACCTAACCAACACAGATATCGTCACCCTGGACATCGACGTTCTGAGCATTTTGACGGCAGCTAGCTCCAGCACAGCACTGGGTGTCATCGACAGGGCGGTCAATACCGTCGTCGGCTTCCGAGGCGAGCTTGGCGCCAGTCAAAACCGCATGGCAAGTGCCATGCGATCCATCGCTACATCAGTCGAAAACCTCGCCTCCGCCGAAAGCCGGATCCGCGACGTTGATGTGGCTGCAGAGACAGCGACGCTCACTCGAAACCAGATCCTTCAACAAGCTTCGGCGTCCATCTTGGCGCAGGCCAACCAACAACCCCAGATCGCTCTAAGCCTCTTACAAGGCTGATCTGGGGCTAAGGTCCCCAGGAGCGAGTCACCCGTGACACGTTCCATCTGGGGCCGCCCTAGAACTCATGCAAACACTAGCACCAATCCTGCTTCACGAGACCCTGAACCGCAATGGGCGGTGCGCAACAGCTGCGCAGCCCACGGCGAGTCCTTGCGTGGCGAGGCCTGCTCTCGTGTCGGCTCAGAGTCAAAGGCAGCCTCATCGCGGACAAGCTCGTGCTGCACAGCCAAGGCTTGAGAGCCACAACCCCCGCGAGCGCAAGCTCGAGGGGCAGCGCGAGACCCCCAAATCAGAGTGCTCCCCTGCTTACCCAAAGCGGTCAGGTGCACACCGAACTCGACTTCAATCCTGAAGTCACCCGCTCTTTTAAAAACCTACTGAAACTTTGGTTCTGGCCTTGGCCAGGACCTGGGAAACCGAAGCACACCCACCCCAGGGTGCGCTGGTCACAGCAACTACAGAGGACCCGTTGGACGGCCCTCTTATCCGAGTCGTTGTGTCTTGAAAAGGCCCCCGCACCAACACCGAGTTCACACGCTCGCCCGACTTCAACTGTCTTTGGCCCTGGCCTCTGGCTGGGGTTTGGGGTGGCTAAGGAGTCGGCTAGGCCGCGCGGAGCTTCCAGCCCATGTGGGCTTTTACCCTTTCACTTATTCCTCAACAAAAAGGAAAGTTATGGCTCTTCGAGTTAACACAAATACCTTCTCACTAAACGCCCAAAAGAACCTTGCCAACCACGGCGAGAAGCTTGGTGGCTCCTTCGCAAAACTGTCATCTGGTCTCCGGATCGTGACCGCAGCCGACGACGCTGCTGGTCTCGGTATCTCCGAGCGGATGCGCGGCGAAGTCCGCTCTCTCAACATGGCCAGCCGCAACGCCCAAGATGGCGTTAGCCTGGTCCAGACTGCTGAGGGCGCACTGTCCGAGGTTAGCAGCAACTTGATCCGTATGCGTGAGCTGGCCGTCGAGGCCGCTAACGGTACGCTCAACACTGCCGACCGCGCATCCCTGGACGCCGAGTTCCAGGCGCTGGATGCGGAGATCGACCGCGTTGCGACCGAGACCGAATTCAACGGGGTCTCCCTCTTGGATTCTGCATCGACGATCTCAATCCAGGTTGGCGTCGATTCCGGCGACACGATTTCGCTGTCTACCGCGGACATGCAGAGTGGTGGCGCGAACCTAGCGATCGCCGCTTTGGATGTGACGACCGCTGCAAACGCTGGTACCGCACTTGGTACTATCGATACGGCGATCGACGCGGTCTCGACCCAGCGTGGTGCTTTCGGTGCAAGCCAGAACCGCCTCCAGAGTGCAATGCGCTCGATCGCAACGGCCTCAGAGAACATCGCCGGTGCAGAAAGCCGAATCCGCGACGTTGACGTGGCCTCGGAGACTGCTGAGCTGACGAAGAACCGGATCCTCCAGCAGGCTGCCGTTTCCGTTCTTGCCCAGGCAAACACTCAGCCCCAGATGGCTTTGAGCTTGCTCGGCTAAAGCCGAACGTGGCTTCAAAGGAGCCCCCCGTTGCACTCTCGTGCGGCGGGGGGCTCCTTTTGTTGCCCCTGGTGCGTTGCAGAATTGGTCCACAGATCGGTCATTTCGGGTAAGGCCAAGAAAACTCAGCCCTGGGACTCATGCCGCACTCGGGACATTCCGATAACGGGTGAGGACGCCCCAATCACGGGGCAGGAATACCCAATGACGACATCACTCAGCTTTGGCGGACTCGCAAGTGGCCTCGACACGACCGCAATCATTAATGCACTGGTTGGCGCAGAGGCCATCCCGATCACACTTGAGGAGGGCAAGCAGGCGACGGAAGAAGCCAAGCTCAGCCTCATGTCGAATTTCGAGGGTCTAGTGAAGACCTTGCAGGACAAAGCCGATGAGATGAAGTCCATCAGCACTTTCCTAAGTCACATCGTGACTCCTAGTACCGAGGGTTACGCCAACTTCACGGTGACGGGCGCGCCGACGGCCGGCTCGCACACCCTAGAGGTGCTAGCTCTAGCGGCAGCGGAAAAGTGGGGATCCAACGGCTTCGCCGACCCGGACACGACCCAATTAGATGGGGGATCGATCTCCTTCGACTACGGGGGAACCGCCTACTCGGTCGTGGTCGACCCCGCCAGCTCTACTCTCAACGATATTGCCAGCGCGATCAACGCTCAGGCTGGAGATGCCGTCTCAGCAACCGTAATCAACACGGGCACGGACTTGAGCCCAAGCTACGAGCTCGTGATGACCGGGAAGGACACGGGGGAGGACTTCGCCCTCGAAAACATGAACGTGACTGGTTTCGGAAATGGCCCCCTCGACTTCGGTAGCAGCCCATTGGTGGCTGCCTCCAATGCGTCCCTTGTGGTCGATGGCCTAACGGTCGAGCGCAGCGACAACGACTTCAGTGGGGTTGTACCGGGGATCACGATCGATGCTATCGCTGTTACCAACACGCCGATCACCTTTGGTGTCACCGTAGACCAAGATGCCGTGAAGGAGAAGATGAAGGAGTTCATCGACGCATACAACGCAGTCTCCAGCTTCATCCAGGTCCAGAGCAGGTTTTCAGAAGACGACGGCGCCGAGGGCGAGCTGTTCGGAGACAAGATCCTCCAAACCGTCAATTCAAAGCTCTACAGCGGGTTTATCGCCGCAGATCCAAGCGCCGTCATTGCCGATACCGAGGGCTATTCAGCCATCAGCCTGCTTGGCCTGGAGATCGACCAGAACGGCAACCTGACCATGGATGAAGAGGAGTTCGGAGAGAAGCTCTCCGGCAACATCGAACTCTTCGCTGACTTCTTTGGCAACGAGACCACGGGTGCCTTTGCCAAGCTTTCGGGCGAGCTGGACTACCTACTTGACTCGACGGGAACAGACTTTAACGGTGACCCGCTCGACGGCCTTTTTGCCATCCGTAAGGAGGGGCTCAACAGCAAGATTTCGGACTTCAAGGATCGCATCGAGGACATGAATTACCGACTCGATAAATTTGAGGGGGCCCTTGTAACTAAGTATGCCGCTCTTGAGGTCTTGATGGCCAAGCTTCAGGTCCAAGGTAACGCCGTAGACAACCTATCCAGCCTCGGATTATCCAGCTAACTATGAGTATTTCTGACCCCACTACCGCTTACAAAATGGCGGCCATTGAGAACGCGCCCCCGCTAAAGATTGTGCGCATGCTCTACCAGGGCTGCCTGCGCTTCTTGGGCCAGGCCTCGGAAGCTTATAGCTCTGGGGACTTCCCGCGCTTCACAGAACGAGTCGGCAAGGCCGAGGCTATCATCAGCGAGCTGCGCTGTTCTTTGGACTCTGAAGCCGCACCCGAGATCTGCCATGAGCTAGAGGGCCTCTACCTATACACGAGCTCGCGGATGATCCAGGCGATTGCCGACCAGAGCGACGAGCGCGTCGAAGAGGCGCGCAGTGTGGTTCAGACCCTACTCACTGCGTGGAACGACCTGGAGATGAGACCATCGTAGGCGATCTAGAGGAAACCCTCACCCAGGTCGAGGCCAGGCTCAGCCGTCTCGTGACCACGCTTGAGAGCGAGGCCCCGCCCGAGGTTGGCCTCGCCAAGGTGACGGAGGGGTACGAAGAGGCTTGCTGTAGACTCGAAGTCGCCCTCGCCGGGCTAGACTCACTTCCGATTGAGCTACGTCCGACCGTGGACAAGATCGTCAAGCTCCAGGCCATTGCCGGCCATCTGGTGACGGCCGACCTGGACCGGACTGGAAAGGACCTATCTAAGGTGCGCGCCGCACGCGCAGCCATTGGGCGCAGTCATGGGCCGAGTCAAGCGACCTTCGGGTCGACCGGAGTCGACTGCAACATCAGCGGCTAGACGTCGTCCAAGCCTAGGCCGCGCAGGCGCCATCCAAGCTGAAAAGTGCCCATAGATTCGTTGCGCTGATTGGATCGGGCGGATCTGGGCTGCAGCGCTTACTGCAAGCGTTCACTACGTAGATCCGGCCAAGGCAGACGCCTTGGCCATGTCGCCTCCGGCGTCTGCAGGGAGGTCGGCTCCTTAGGCTCTCCAAGTCCACCATCCGGGTACAAGAAGAGCGGCGCATCAAGGCCGCAGTCCTGTCGGACTTCACGCTCGATGTCCCGGGCTCCCCAGTCGGTGCAGGTCAGGACCTCCGAGCCCATGCCTGGCACAGAGCAGCCGGTCTTGCGCTCGGCGTCGGAGAGACCGCGCAAGACTTCTATGGGCGATCCAACCTGGCCGCGGGTGCTCTGGCGTAGGCCGGTGTCTTGGCTCTACCGCTTTACTGCGGCGATGTGCTAAGGGGGGGCGGCTTATGGCATCGAATGGCTCGTAGGAGGAATTTAGCTTCAAGCAGACGTCTCGAGCAAATCTCTCGGAGCTAAACGTGTAGCGAAACGCTACATGTGGAAAATTCTCACCACTGCGACCCGTCGCCAAAATCAGCGATTGGAGACCCTAAACGACGAATTTAGGTGTCGGGGGGCCCCTGGGCGAGATTCCAAGCCCCAAAAACGGGAGATGGCATGTGCCGTGCTATCAGGCTTTTGCGAGCCGCGTCCGATAGGTGTCCTGCCCGGGAGCACCGGGCTCATCCCCAAACTGCTGTGAATCACGACACCAAACCGACCCCCAACCCGTTTATGAGCCCTCTAGGCGCACTTTTCGGGCTTCCCTTCCTTGCCAGTTGGTCTCTAACGGACACCGACGGCCAAGAGGGAAGCGCAGATACAGTGACCAACTTGGCATCGAGCCTTGGCTCTGCCACGTCGGGCGTGGACATGACCCGCTACACCTTGGTGTGCGTCGGGCTTGTGGTCGCGATCCTCGGTCTGGCGTGGGCCTTCCGCCGCGTAATCTCAGGCAACCTACGCGGCAGGGCGAACCGCCGCTCGATGCAGGTCGTCGACATCTTGCCCTTGGGCGGCAAGCGCCAGCTCGCCGTGGTGCGCTGCTACGACCGCACCCTTGTATTGGGGCTGGGCGAGCGCGACGTGAGCTTGGTGACCGAGCTCGACGCCGATCAGGATGTCGAGGGCAGCCTAGAGAAGCTGATCCCCACTCAGAAGGCAACTACGAATAACGAAGAGGCGGCAAAGCCGCTGGCGACCGCAACGACCACTCCGAAGGTCGGCCTCTTCTCATCCATCCTCGCCTCGGCGAGGAACGGCCTCGACAAGCGCGACAAGCGCGAGCCCCAGGGCTCCGGAGAGGCCCGAGTGCAGTCGGCAGCCCAGGCCAAGGCGCCCGCGGCCGTGGTCGAGCTGACGAATGTCGAGGCGCCGGCGCCCCCAGCGTCAACCGCGACCGAAGCTCAAGAATCAAAGCAGACCCAAGAGCCCGCCAGTGGAGGTTGGGTCGGATGAACCGCTTCCTCTTAATCATCGGCATCAGCCTTGTCTTCCTGTTCCCGGCACAGAGCTCGGCACAGGATGCCAGCGCATTTGGCGACTTCGTCGGCCCCATCCCCGCCGCAAGCGCAAATGTCAGCGGCAACGTGGGCGACGCCATGGTAGCCAACTTCAAAGCTGGCCTGCAGGGCGCACTGCCCGCCCAAGCTAGCGACGAAGGTGGCCTCCCCCTTGGGGCCAGCGAAGAGGAGGGCACCATGTCCACCGCCGTCGAAATCGCACTGATCCTGACGGTCCTTTCCGTTCTGCCCGCACTGCTGATCACCGTCACGTGCTTCACCCGCATCGTGATCGTGCTGTCCTTCGTGCGTCGCGCCATGTCCATCAACGAGCTGCCGCCCAACCCTGTTTTGATCGGCCTCGCGCTCTTCCTGACGGCGTTCGTGATGGGGCCGGTGGCCACCAACATCTACGAGGCCGCGTGGGTTCCCTACCAGGACAAAGAGATCACAGCCGGAGAGGCATCCGACGTCGCTTGGGGCGAGCTCTCAGTGTTCCTCTTAGCCAACACCCGGCAAGGTGAGATCGAGCTGTTTACCGAGATGTCCGGGTACCAGGCCGACAACACCGTGGACCCCAGCGAGGTCGACATCTCCGAGGCGAACTTCGGAACGGGCGTCGGTAGCGCCGCAGCCGCCGCAGCAGCTACCGGCAACACGCCGCCCATGCGCGTGGTAGTCCCCGCGTTCATCTTGAGCGAGCTCAAGACCGCCTTCCAGATGGGATTCTTGCTCTTCCTACCGTTCCTCGTCATCGACCTGGTGATCTCTAGCGTGCTGCTCTCCATGGGCATGTTCATGCTGCCGCCGGTGATGATCTCGACGCCCTTCAAGATCTTGCTGTTCGTCCTCGTGGACGGCTGGCACCTGATCGTCTCTTCCCTCGTGACCTCCTTCGCCGGCTAGCCGTCATGCAGAACCTAGACCTCATCATCACCGACCTGGCCCGCGAGCTGTTCATGACAGCTCTGATGCTTGCGGGCCCCATGCTAATCGCGGGCCTGCTGGTCGGCCTCGCCGTGAGTCTCTTCCAAGCGCTGACCTCCATCCAGGAGCAGACACTCAGTCTGGTGCCGAAGATGCTGGTCGTCGGCATTGTCGCCATCCTCATGCTCGCCCCAGGCCTTGGCTTGTTGACCGAGTACGCCCACCGCGTGCTCGAGCGCATGAGCACCTTCGGACTCTCCTAGGCCCGCCCAAATCCCAGTGATCACCACCGCAACCCTAGCCGCCTTCGGCCTGTACCTCATCCGCACCGGCGCGCTCTTTGTAGCCGCGCCCGTGTTCGGAACCGGTGCGGCCTTTTCGGGCTATCGGATTGCTCTCGTGTTCGCAGTTTCGTTCCTTCTGTTTGGGTCAACAGGCGCCGAAGTCGAGGCTGATCTCAGCCCGATCGTCTTCGGCATGATGGCCCTGCGCGAGGTCATGATCGGTCTGTCGCTGGCCTTCATCTTGGTTCTTGTGCAGCTCATTGCGCGCATGGCTGGCGATCTCGTCGGAAATCAAATGGGCCTAGGCATGGCCAATCAAACGGACCCAGTGACGGGCGTTCAAACCGCGCTCATCAGTCGTGTTTACGACACCATCTTCATCATCGGGTTCTTAGCCGTAGATGGCCACCACGTGCTTCTGCGCGCCCTTTCCGACTCTTTCGATCGCGCGCCGATCGGCCGAATTAACATGGAGTTGCCCATGGTCGAGCTGATCGTGCGCTTCTTCGGCGAGACCTTCGAGGCGGGCATCACATTCGCTGCCCCCGTCATGGTCTTCATGCTGCTGCTGTCGGTCCTGATCGGAACCCTGGCACGGGTCGTGCCACAGATCAACGTACTAGAGATGGGCTTCACCTTCCGCGTGGGGCTGGCCCTGGTCGCCATGTATATCTTTGCGCCGATCATCTCACCGGCGCTCATGAACATCTACGACCTGCAGTCCGAGTGGCTCAACCTGTTGCTCGATGGTATGTCGGGGCAACCTGTAATGGTGGAGGCAATCGGTGGCTGATCAAACACCCAAGGACGAGAAGACCGAGGAGGCCACCGCACACAAGCTCGACCAGACCCGCGAGAAGGGCCAGGTTGCATTCTCAACCGAGACCATGGCCGCCGCTGGCCTGCTGCTTGCCGTGATCGGATTCCTGACATCGGGCGGCCTAATGGCGAGCAACTTTGGTGAGGGACTTCGCGCGGCTCCAGTCATGGCTTCCACCCTTGGCCGGACTGATCTGGACAACGTCGTCGTCTCGGCGGTTCTTGGCCAGATGGGTCGCTCAGCGTTCGTTCCGCTGCTGGCAATTGCCATCCCGATCCTTATTGGTTCACTGATCGTTGGCGCTGCCCAGGCGGGCCTGCGTATCTCACCCAAGGCTATCGCGGCCGACCTCAACAAGCTAAACCCGATCCAGGGCGCGACCCGCATGGTAAACATGCGCGGTTGGGCCAAGGTTGGCTTTGCCCTAGCGAAGATGACCCTGCTCTGTGGAGCGGTCTTCGTAATCTGCGCCATGAACGTCCCGAACCTGCTCTCCCTTGGCATGACGGACTTGGGCCCCATGATGGTGGCCCTGGGCAAGATCTTGTTTGTGACCATCATCACGATCCTCGTCATCGTGATTGCCCTCGCCCTGATCGACTACCTGTTTCAGCGCCAGCAGTTCTCCAAGGAGCAGCGCATGAGCAAGCATGAGATCAAGGAAGAGACGAAGCAGACCGAGGGTGACCCGCACTTGAAGGCGCGCATCCGCCAGACCCAGCGCGAGATGGCGAACAATCGCATGATGGCTGACGTGCCCGCTGCCACGGCCGTAGTCACGAACCCGACCCACTACGCGGTCGCCATCAGCTACCCCCGCGATGCGGCCGGCGTGCCGACCCTGGACGCTCCGATCGTCGTCGCTAAGGGCGTCGACTTCATGGCCCAACGAATCAAAAAGGTGGCCCGTGAGAACGGAGTCCTATGCCACGAAAACCGCCCCCTCGCCCGCGCCCTCCATGCGGATGTCGAGGTCGGGCAGCCCATTCCTGAGGATCTCTACGCCGCCATGGCCACAGTCCTCGCCCATGTCTACCGCGCCGACAAGGCAGTCGCACCTGCCCTCGCCTAGCCGGCGGAGTTTGACCCATGAGTAACACCCTAGAGACTAGCCCAGCAAGCGGAGCCAACGGCTTCGGTACGGTGATCATTCGCTACGCGGACTGGATCGTCGGGATCGGTGTGTTGGCGATGCTTGTCACGCTGATCACACCCGTCGCGCCCTTCGTGCTCGACATCATGTTGGCCATGAACATCACGATCTCGTTGATGCTGCTACTGGTCACGATGAACGTGAAGAGCTCGGCCGAGCTAACGACCTTCCCGACGATCTTGCTGTTCGTCACCCTGTTTCGACTGGGCCTTAACGTCGCTTCCACTCGACTGATCTTGGCAGAGGGCGAGGCTGGCACAGTGATCCAGGCATTCGGTTCTTACGTCGTCGGCGCGAACCGCACCGTCGGTGTGATCGTGTTCCTGATCTTGGTCATCATCCAGTTCGTAGTCATCACCAAGGGTGCCGGCCGAATCAGTGAGGTGTCGGCCCGATTCGTTCTCGATGCGATGCCCGGCAAGCAGATGGCGATCGACGCTGATCTAAATGCCGGCCTGATCGACTCCGCCCAAGCAAAGCGTCGCCGGGAACTTGTCTCCGGCGAAGCGGAGTTCTACGGCGCTATGGATGGTGCCAGTAAATTCGTTCGCGGTGACGCGATCGCCGGCCTGATCATTACATCCCTCAACCTAGTGGGTGGTATCGCAATCGGCGCCATGGGCGGCAAGTCCATTGCCGAGGCCGCCGACACCTACACGATGCTCACCATCGGTGACGGCCTCGTGTCCCAGATCCCAGCTCTGTTCGTCTCGACGGCTGCCGCCGTACTTGTGACCAAAGCCAAGTCCCGCTTCAGCCTAGGCAGCAACTTGATCGCACAGGTCTCAAGTCGCCCCAAGGCGACCTTGATCGCGGCAGGCATGGTCTTCTGCATCGGACTCCTGCCCGGTATGCCCGCCCTACCTTTCTTCGTTCTCGCCAGCGTGCTTGCCGTCTTGTGGACGGGAACCCGCGGCGTCGAGAACGCCGAGTCTATGCTTGGTGAGGGCGAGGACCCCTTCGCCGATGCGCCCATGGCCCAGGCGGCCGCAGAAGAAGAAGACGGCAAGGCCGTGGATAGCGAGGTCGAAGAGCTTCTCAATGTAGACCGCCTATCCTTGGAGATTGGCATCCGCTTGATCTCTCTCGTGCAAGACAAGAGTGGAACTGGAATCCTGGATCACGTGGGGCAGCTTAGACGCCGCCTCGCCATGAAGGAAGGCGTGCTGCTTCCCCAGGTCCGGATCAAGGATAATGTTCGCCTGGAGCCCAACGCCTACCGCATCCTCTTGGGCGGCCAGGAAATTGCGCGCGGAACGGTGGAGCCGAACCATGTAATGGCTCTCGATGGCGGACTTGCTACCGGCAAGCTGTCCGGCAAGGAGACCGTCGATCCGACCTTCGGACTTCCCGCTTGGTGGATCGCCGAGTCCCAACAGGACGAGGCCGAGATGAATGGCTTTACGGTCATCGATCCAACGAGCGTTCTTGTCACACACTTCTCCGAGATGATGCAGTCCGCCTTGGGCGAGCTGTTGACCCGGGACGATGTGAAAGACCTCGTGGAGAACCTCAAGGCGTCGGCGCCAGCCATCGTGGAAGAGCTACTTCCCGAGCGCATGTCTTACGGCGAGCTGCACCAAGTGCTGCGCAACCTGCTAAATGAGGGCGTCCCGATCCGCAACATGGAAGCCATCCTCGAGTGCTTGTCGGACAACGCCGCCCGTACCCGCGACCCGGAGTTGTTGTCGGAGATGGTCCGCCAGCGCCTTGGCCGCGCCCTCTGCGAAGCCCACGCGGACCGGGACGGTTGCGTGCACGCCGTGACCCTCGACCCCGCGGTCGAAGCTCGTCTAGCCGCATCCGTCGGCAACCGCGGCGAAGCCGACGCCGCACCGGTCAACCCGGCTTGGCTGCAGAAACTCATGGAGAATGTCGCCGAGACCGTGGCTGTCGCCACGTCTAACGGCAAGGACGTTGTCCTTCTGGTCCGCTCCAACGTCCGTCGCTTCCTGCACGAGCTGGTCCAAGCTTCGATGCCGAAAGTAGCGGTGCTCTCTTACAACGAAGTTGTGCCCGCAAAGTCTGTCGAGACTGAGGGCATCGTCAGGATGGAAGAATCATGATGCAAATCCACCGAGTCAAAGGCCGAAGCATGGATGATGCTCTGCGGCGCGCCCGCGCCGTCTGTGGTGACCAGGCCGTGGTGCTTTCCCAGGAGAGCGTCGCCGGTGGGGGAGTCACCCTATCGATCACCGATGCAAACCCAATAGCTGGCGAGGTTGCGAAGAAGCGCCCCAGTGCGCCTCGAGGTAGCCGGCCCCTGCCCGACGGCAGCTCCAGCGAATCCGCAGACCTCGTCGAGGTGCGCCAGCGCTTGCTGCGTTCTGGCTGCTCTTCCGATTTCGTGGAGCGCGTTCTCGGCCCTGTAAAGCGGATTCAATCCCAAGGCACCCACGCCATCGACGCTGCAGCGCAGGTTGTCAGCCGTCTGTTCAAGAAGCCTACCTCGCCCAAGACCAGTGGCAACCTGCGTGTGCTCTCGGTCGTTGGACCGACTGGCGTGGGCAAGACCACGAGCCTAGCCAAGCTGGCTGTCCTGCTAATCAAAAGCGGGCGCCGCGTGGCCTTCGCTACCATGGACACCTACCGAGTTGGTGCTGTCGACCAGCTTCGCGCCTACGCAGAGGTCCTGCAGGTTCCCCTGTATGTGACCCATGGCGGCGACGAACTCGCTCGCACCGTCGACGCGGCGGGGGACTTCGATGTTCTGCTCGTCGACACTGCTGGGCGCTCGCCAGTGGACACTGAGAACATCACCCTGCTAGCACGCGACCTAGAGCGAGCGGGCAAGCACGCGATCCTGGACACGTACATCGTGCTGTCGGCCGCATCCGGCATGGATGCTCTCGAACGTGCGCGGTCGGCCTACTCCGTGCTCAACCCGCGCTCCGCAATTCTGACGAAGGTCGATGAGACCCAGGAGAGCGGTGCTGCCCTCGAGTTCTTCCTGCGCAACGGAATCGACACTTCGTTTCTTTGCGACGGGCAAGACGTGCATAACAACATCCACCGCGCAAGCGCATCCTGCTTCGCGGACCTTCTGCTCATGGGGCACATCTCGTGAACGAGCAGGCAAGAGGCCTTGGGGCCATCGCAGTGGAAGAGCGCACTAGCCTGCCATTGCCGTTCGTTTTTATGACGGGTGGCAAGGGTGGCGTGGGCAAGTCTAGCTTGACCCTCAACCTTGGCATCGCCCTTACCAAGATTGGGTTGCGCGTCCTAATCGTTGACCTCGATCTGGGCTTGGCCAACCTGAATGTTCTCGCCAAGGTGAACCCTGCACGGAACCTGGAGGACTACCTCGCCGGGAGAGCCGAGATCCGCGACTGCGTTGTGGAGATTGCAGGTGGTGTCAGCTTGATCGCCGGGAGCTCCGGCACTGGCGAGATGGGACGGCCCGACCGCGCCAGGCGCGCGAAGCTCTTCGATGGTCTCGCTTCCATGAAGAACGATTTCGACGTGATCCTTGGGGACAGCTCGGCAGGTATCGGCCCAGACGTCTTGGCCTTTGCCGCTGCCGCGGACTTTGTCCTTGCGGTCGCGACCCCCGAGCCCGCCTCAATTACCGATGTCTACGGCATCCTCAAGGCCCTGGATCACTGGGCCGACGAGAACGGCGTCGAGATCCCCACACCATCTGTTGTCATGAATCGCGTGTCCGGATCGGCCGAGGCCAGCAGCATGCAACTACGCCTGGCAAAGGTGACCAAGCGCTTCCTGTCTCGGAATCCACGCCTTGTGGGCTGGGTTCCCGAATCGAGAACAGTGCGACTCTCATCTCTGACCCAGCGGCCCTTTGTGCTGTCGGAGCCTCGATCTCTTTCAGCCCAGTGTGTGTTCCGCTTGGCCTCTCGAGTGGCGGGCTTAGTCGGGCCCAAAATATCGACGTTTTGTCACTAAAGGCTATGGAGCTACCTAACCGATAAAAGCTACGTGGAATTCTCAGTACAAACAGCCTGGCAAGATCTAACTCGCCACCTAGCCGCCCTTGCTGGCGCAGGTGGCGCACTGGTCTCGCTGTGGAATGACGCCCCGGTCAATATCGCCGCCATGCGCGGAGCGGGTGCGTATTTTGGACTGCTGCTGTTGGCGAAAGTTGCTTCAGCGCTGATGACCGCAACTTCGCCCAAGTTAGCGCCCAACGTTCAGGTCAAGGCCCAGGCGAACACGGAGGATGGAGAATGAGCAGCCTGCACATTAGCGCGATGTCTGCCGAGGCCCGCGATCAGCTGATCGTTGACCATATGCCTCTTCTGCACCACATCGTTAACCAGTTGTTCGTGGATATCCCCGGCGGGTCAGATCGTGAAGACCTCGAAGGCTATGCGATGATCGGCTTGATCGGCGCCGCGGACTCATTCGACGTCGGACGCGGGTTGAAGTTCTCGACCTTCGCCTATCCGCGCATTCGCGGTGCCGTTCTCGACGAGCTGCGCCGCATGGACTTCCTGCCCCGCGGCCGTCGCGATCGTCTCAAGGACCTGGACCGCTTCGTCCAGGCGTTCGAACAAGCCGAACTAAGACCACCCACCCCCGAGGAAATCTCAAAGGGGATGGACATTGATGAGGAGGAAGTCGACACGATCCTCCAGAGCGCCCGCGCTGCGATGCGCACATCCCTCGACGATGGCCCCTCGGAGACCCTCGGCAGTCTGGTTGAAGACCCGCGCTGCGAGAGCCCCGAGTCCTCTGCAGAGTGGGATGAGACCCGCGAATTCTTGACCCGCGCGATCCAATCGCTACCGGAGCGCGAGCAGTCCGTGATTACTCTCTATTACGCAGAGGACCTTCTGCTGAAGGATATCGCTGACATCCTTGAGGTCACGGAATCTCGAGTCAGCCAAATTCACAGCCGTGCTCTGTATCGGCTCAACACATATATGGAAGGGCAGGACTGAGAAGGGAGGATTTGACCTATGGCCGATGGCATTTCACGCATAACGACTGGTAAAGCGATCTCGAGTCCCGACCGGGTAACCCCCAAGAAGGACCGTGAGCGCGAAGAGCAGCTCGACTTTGCCGAGGAGATGGAGCATCGGTCCCACGGCAACGACTCCGCATCCAAAGAACCTGACGACCAGAAACACGCCCACGGTATCTCCCACGGTGGAACCCGCCCAGTCGGATACCGCACCGACGAAGAGGCCGGCGGCGGCCTCGACCTGACCGCTTAGATCACTCCACATTCCGATCCCAACTGCCATGTCCATGCGATCCATTATTAAATCCGCACAAGTCCAACTGGAAGGCCACGAGGTCAACAACTTCTCCGACCAGGGAAGTGCAACATCTGGCGTCAAGCGCGCCCGCGCGGTCCCCAAGTCCGCACGCTTGATTGAAATCGGTGGCGTCGCAAAAGCGGTCGAGGTGACCTGCTCCTGTGGCGAAGTCCACGTGGTCGAACTTGACTTCGAAGAGAAATAGATCCCATGAAGTACCCCATCCTAATTGTCGCCCTTTTCGCCACGGCCTCTTGCAGTCCCTACTATGTTGGCCGCAGGCCCTTGGACTCGGAACCCGCCATGCTGCAGGCCGCAGAGATCCAGGTCGCTTCGGAAACCGAAGGGGCTGAAAGTCCAGCGGCTACCGGCATCGGCCAAGGCCCAAATGTCGTCGGTACCGATGTGCCCTCCAATCAAGACGACTGGGGCGATGTTTCCGTGGCCGGTACCACGTCCAACCCAAGCATGCCCGCAGCGAATCTCGCCTATGGTTGGGATGGCGAGCCCGTGGGTGAAAACGTAGCCGCGCTGCACGAACTCGAGAGCGACAACTCCACGCGCGGCAACCTGGTCGAGTGGTACGCCGACGCCATCGCGGACAAAGAAGCCCTGCAGGGCTCTCTGATGTTTGAGCGCGATAAAGTGGACACCCTGTCCCGCGACCTGGAGACAGCCCAGGCCGTTGCCGCCGTCGACGCCCAAGAGATCGCGGCCCTCAAGGCTGAAATCACTAAGCTGGAACTGGATCACAAGGACCTCGAGGCGCGCCTCGTAACTGCCCAGATTCGCCGACTCGAATCCGAGAAGCTGCTGCTCCAGGATCGGCTGGAGAGGTCCGAGGTTAGCAACACCGGCGACAAGCCCTCGCAGGTTGGTACGGCCATCACGATGGGGCCGGGTCAGTAGTGGGTATCCTTAAGATCGCGCTAGCCCTTGGCTTGGCCGGACTCGTGGGTTGCCAGACCATCGAGCGTCCACGTGACCTTCCGCAGGCACAGCTCGCATCGTTTCAACGAGCAAGCGACTTTGACACATACCGGATTGGCCGCGTAGGGATCCTCCCCGTTGCGGGCCAAGGACTCTCCGAGGCCGACTCGGTCGAACTCCAGGAGATCCTCTTCACCGAGTTCGCGAGCGCAACCCGCATGGAGATCGTGATGCTGAACAGCCAAGACTTGGCTGAAATCACCCTAAACGAGCCGCACATGAAGGGCGTCTACACGCCGGATGCCGTGATCGGGATTTCCAAGCGCTTCCGCCTGGACGGAATGCTCGTGGCGACCGCAATCAACCGTCAGGTCTTTCCGCCGCAAAGGCTGAGCCTACAGGTGGACCTGGTTTCGTCGGAGACCGGGATGGCCATCTGGAACGGTGGAGTGAACCTACTTGGCGACAACGTCGAGGTCGTGAACGGGCTCGAGGCCTTCTACGGAAACGGTAAACCCATCGCCGACGACAGCTGGACGGTTTCGCTTCTGTCCCCAAGCCAGTTCTCTCGCTTCGCAGCCTGGCAAATCGCCCAGGACCTCGAACCTAAGCCCAAGCTGTAGAGCGCAGCTCTACCGTTCTACTCCAGGGGCTGGGCACAGGGAATCAAATCCCAGTGCCCAGCCTCTATGCATTTGGGTAGGGCGAGCTCGGAGCTCTTCATCCACCCTGCTGGCGCCTGGCCCGACCGAGTCCACGCTTGTGGGCGATCCCTAGGACGTTCCGCGCCTCCCCTAGATTTCTGGGAAACGCAACGGGGGCGACACCGCATCAGCGGTGTCGCCCCCGTATCCGTAGTTGGGCTGGCTGCTCTAGCGTTTGTCGCTGCGCTGCAGCATCGATTCCGCGGCGCGGCGGACTCGCTCGGGCGATGCGAGGGTCCCGGCCTTGTGCTCCTTGCGGAACTGCTCGATGCGGAGCTGGTGGTCGGACTTGGCTTCGTCGGCCTGTTCGGCTCGGCGAGAGCGTACCGAGATTTCAATGCTGTCTTCCCTGGACCGAGATTGGGCCTTGACTCGCTCAGCGCTCTCAGCGACGACTCTGCGTCCCTCGTTGTTGGCCTGCTGGACGTGCCGGCGGGTTACTTCCATCGATGCGCGCTCGGCCGCGGAGGGCGTGCGCTGGGCATCGGGACGCTTAAGTGGGTCTTGGTTGATGTTCATGGTTTGAGTGACCTTCAGGTAGATGCGTGTCTACAGTGTGTGGAAGGATTTTCGCTGTTCCCTTTATCGGAACGTCGGGTGCTGACCTTAGGGGTTTTTGCCTAGAATCGTAGAGAACCTGAGCCGCTTCGGCCCCAGGAGCCCTTGGAGAGGCGTAAACCATTGTCAAATAACAGATTACGTTCCATGTCGTCCCGCTTGACCCCATGGGGGCGCGGTTCACTTATCGGCGTTTTGCTGCTCGGCTCATGGGCCGCAGCGGAAATTCCGACCCCGGAAGGGCTTTCTCCCTCGGTTTTGGAGGATGCGCCCTCCGAGCTTGCCGCTCCCGCGGCCGCAGAGAACAGGGTCCACTACAAGATCAACGCGAGCCTCAACGTGGAAGGGCACATGTTGTCCGCGAATGAGACTATCGAATGGCACAACGGGAGCGCCGACAGCGTCCCGGACCTCTGGTTCCACACCTACCTCAACGCCTTCGCGAACACCGAATCCACCCACCTGACCGAGGGCGAGGGGCGCCTGCGGGGCGTCAAGGCAAAGGACGGCTGGGGCTGGATGCGCATCCGTCGCATTACCGTAATTAACAATGTTGACCCGTCCCGCAACGTCGAGATCTTCGATTCGATGCAGTGGGAGGCCCCCGACGATGGCAACGAGGCCGACCGCACGGTCTTCTCCGTCACCCTACCCGAGCCTGTTCCCGCGGGCGGATCGGTCACGGTCCAGGTGGAGTGGGAGAGCCAACTGCCCCGCGTACGCAGGCGCACGGGCTACAAGGATGACTTTATCCTGGCGGCGCACTGGTTCCCCAAGCTGGGCGTCTACCAAGAGGGCAAGGGATGGAACTGCCACCAGTTCCACCTGAACACGGAGTTCTTCAGCGACTACGGCACCTACGACGTGACCCTGGACCTGCCAGCACGGTATGAGGGCAAGGTTAACGCGTCCGGCGTCATGACCTTGGGGCGATTGACTGGCGACGACCGCTATCGCGCTACGTTCAAGGCGCCCTCGGATGAGGATCTCGAGAAAGCGGACCGCACCGGCCGGGTTCCGCGCGTCCACGACTTTACCTGGACCGCAGACCCAAAGTTCGTGCCCAAGGAGTTCACCTTCCAGTACTCGGAATGGAAGCAGCGGTATCCCGGCGAAGTCGAGTTCGTCCAGGGCGCATTGGGCTCGGATAAGGACATCGAGCTGCGCCCTGTGCGGGTCACGGTGATGATTCAACCCGAGCGCGTCGATCAGGCCGAGCGGCACTTCGAGGCCACGGCAGCGGGGCTGTTCTTCTACGGACTGTGGTTCGGCGAGTATCCCTACGAGCACGTGACCGTGGTCGACCCTGCCTGGGGCGGCGGCGCGGCCGGCGGTATGGAGTACCCGACTCTGTTCACCTGCGGTACGTCCTTGGGCACCGAGCCGGATATGCATCGCCCCGAGTCCGTGACCGTGCATGAGTGCGGACACCAGTTCTGGTACGGCCTAGTCGGCAACAACGAGCCCGAAAACGCTTGGATGGACGAGGGCTTTAACTCCTACACCGACTCCGAAGTTCTGTGGCGCCACTACGGCCCTCAGCGTTCCGCAACCTGGTATTCCAAGGTCGCGGTCTACGGCAAGCCGATGGCACCCCTGCATGGCGGAGGCAGCGTGCTGCAGGCACTCTCGGGTCGGCGCCTTGAAGTTCCGGGCTTCGTCCCGTACCTCAAGAATAAGTCGATTTCACCGATGGGGAAGTCCGGCTTGGTGGACTGGTGGCGCGAGCAGCCGCTGATGGGGCTTGCACCAGAAGAGACTGATCCTCGGTGGGGTGACCGCTCGGGTTACCTGCGTGATGCCTGGGTCGACAAGGTGGACACGCCAGTCTGGGAGTACGCGAACAGCGCAAGCTATCGAACGAACAGTTACCCGCGACCCGCGGTGATCCTGCGCTCCCTGGAGGGCCTCGTGAACCGGGACGTCTTCTTGCGCGGCATGCGCCACTACGCCGAGACCTGGCGTTACAAGCACCCGACTCCGGATGACTTCTTCGCGACTTTTAACGATGGGGCGGGTGTCGACATGAATTGGTACTTCGAGGAGCTGTTCCGGGGAACCGGAACGGTGGACTGGAGCGTTAGCGTCAGCTCGAAAGCACTAGAGCAACCCCGCGGCGAGTACGAAGACCAGAGCGGCATCTGGTCTGAGCCTGAGGAGCCTCGGGAAGAGGTCGTTGGCCACCGTGCGAAGATCATGATCAAGCGAGAAGGCACCCTGAGCCTGCCCCTCGACATCCGCGTGACCTTCGAAGGAGACAAGGTGGAGAATGTGGTTTGGACCCGTGAAGAGCAGGCCGAGAAGAATTGGATCGAGCTGCGCTTTGAAGAGACCGCCAAGGTCATCTCGGTCGAGTTGGACCCGGATCGGAAGTGGTACCTCGACGGGGACATGTCGAACAACTCGTGGTTCAAGGAGAAGGACGAGGTTGCACCTCTCCGTTGGAGCGAGCGCGTCTTCGGACGCTTCGTCCACTCCTTCCACTGGCAAATGGGAATCGGAGGTTAGTCATGGAACAACAAAACGAAGAGACCGGCGACGTCCAGGAGACGCCCATGTCCACCTACCTGCCTCCAGGCTACGACCTCAGCGGTCTGGACCCCGAGCCCGAACAGGCCGATTGGACCTTCCTCACGGCCCTGCGAGTGACCCTGGGCCGCCCTCCGCTTTGGCTGCTAACAGCGGCCATCCCGATCGCTCTGGCCCTGCTGGTCGCCTTACCTTGGCTGACCTGGTTCGGAGGATCGATCGGGGGGCACTACGCGCCCGGCAGCCAGATGACGTCCCTCGACGCGACATTTCGGTATGACCACAGGGAGATCCTAAGCGCCCTACGTGAGCAGAGCGGCGTGGCAGCTTCGGTGATCGCTTTCTTGGTGATGTTAGCCGGTGTCTTCACCGCGGGCGGTTGGCTGCAGGTCTTCCTCGAGCGGACCGCGGGACACTCCGTGCACCGCTTCTTCCACGGCGGGTCACGCTACTTCCTGCGCTTCTTCCGTCTTTCGCTTCTGGTGCTGTTGATGCTCGGTCTAGGTCACTTTGTGATCTACCAGGAGTACTTCGGCGCAGACATGTTAGAGCGCCTCTTTAACGTCAAGGACGGCAACCTGGAGAACCTGGACTCCGAAGCGACGGCGCGGCGGTTGACCTGGACCCTGGACGCCGCGTTCTTGCTCTGGTTTGGACTTGTCATGACCTGGGCGGACTACGCCCGAACGCGCATGGCGTACCTAGGTTCACGCTCGGTGGTTTGGGCTGGAATCTGCACGGCCTTTACCCTGCTGACGCGGCCAATCACCGCCTTCCGCCCCTTCCTCGGTATTCTAGCTTGCGAAGTGATTGTCGCCGTTGGCCTAGGAAACTTGTCCGCCAGCCTGAACCACTCTATCGACGAGAACTCCGGCAAGGGCAGCGTGGCCATTCTGTTCGGCCTTGGGATCCTAGTCATCCTCTGGCGCACCGTGACTCGCGCAGCGCGCTACCACTGCGCCGTCCAGGTCACCCGTGAAGTGGTCGAGCCCTACGGCGTCGACGACCCGTGGGATGACTCGATCGGTGGCCCCGGTGGACCGCGCTACAAGGTCGGCGACGAAGAGCTCGACTTCGAAGTCTCGATCTAGTTCGGGGACTCGGTCCAACGGACCGTCCGCAACCAAAGATGGCCTGCTCTCCCGGAAAACCGAGGGACAGGCCACTTCCTTTTTGCCCTATTCAGGCCAGGCTACTTGTCGTTGCGTCGGCCTAGGGAACTAGGGTGAGCGGGATCGGGTTGCTAGCGGCCTGGACGGTTGCCGTCAGCGCGATTATGGCGTGATAGAACTTCAGGCCGACAAAGCTCGGGCCCAGGCCTGGGGGCAGGTTGATGGTCGCGGTCCCCTCGCCGTTCTGACCTAGGGTCCCCAGGCTGGACGCCAAGAGTGGAGTGTTCGTGTGGGTCAGGGTGAAGTTGAGGTAGCCGTCCGGCTGCAGGGGTACGTGGATCGAGCCAAAGTCAACACCCGGCAGGGTTCCGCTCAGCGTACCCAGCATGATGTAGGTCTTGTTGGCCTGGCTGGGCCCGAAGTTAAAGTGAATGGGTTGCGAGCCACCTGCGCTAACGGAAATCGCGGTGACGCTTGTATTTGCGGTGGCGCACGCTGCTGAGGTGGGGAAGCTCTCGTAGCGCAGGACCTCACCGGAATCCTGGGCTACGAACAGTTGGCATCCGCGAAGGGCGAGCCCCTCTTGCTTGTCCGACGGGAGGTCCCAGGTGGAGATCGTGGCGCCAGCCTGGCTAAAGGCTGTGATGATGTCGTGCTTGTCGTAGCAAGCGTAGAGCTGGTCCGAGGCAGCGTCCCAGGTCAGGCCCGAGATGTCGTCCAACCCAGGGGCCGGAGAGAGCACGCTCTGCAGCGTGCTGCTTGTCGCCGTTGTGCTGCTGGCGATGGGAAGCTCGAAGACGTACACGCGTCCGTCTTGTTGCAGTCCTGCGTAGAAGAGTCCGCCCTCGGCATGGCTCGGGTCGCGGACGAAGGTGAGCGCCTCGAGGCCACGGTCGTTAGGCCCGACCAGGGTCCCAGTTAGGTTGAACAGTCGCTTAGCTGTTCCGCTGGAAAGGTCAAATTCGATAATGCCATCGGGGTGTTCTCGCGCGATGTAAACCAATGAGCTCTGGGGGTCAGCGACGCAGACGCCCTCGAGGTCACCGCCGATGGGCCAGGTCTGCTGGATGGCCCCCGAGGCGTCCATGGAGGTCAGGTTTCCGCTGTCGTCGATGACGAAGAGCAACTGCAGTCGTTGGTGCCAAGCGGCACCGCTAGGCTCAAAGCCCCCCGGCAGAGCCGTGCCGATGTCGATGCCCGGAGTGGGCGACGGAAACGCAGACTGACCGTAGGTTGATGGAGCCAAGGCTGCGAGGCAGGCTAGGACAGTGGTGGCTTGGAACAGCATGGGTGGGGTGGGGGTATGGCGCAGGGCAGAGCCTACAGACTTGGGTCTCGTGGGCTGAGTGCAACCATGGATCGATGAACGGTGCGCGCCGTATAAAGATGCTACTTAAAGCCAAGCCTAACCGAACGGGGACGTTTTATGAGCTTAGCAGTCCCGCCGAGTTGCCAAGTGTTCACCGCAAGGGCCTGGGGAGCTGGACTTTTAGAATTGTTCGGCACTGTGCCCACGCAAACTAAATTTTCACTTACAGTTCCTTCTACATTGGTAAACCCACCCTAGGTCCAAATTCGCCCAATCTTCCTTACTTTTCTTATGAGACTCTTATCTAAAGGGCTGCTGTTTGCAGCTGCGATTTTGTTTGCGACTCCGGCTGCCCCGGCCCAAGATTTCTACGACGTCGACGAGCTTCGAACCGTGGATTTGGACTTCCAATCCGCAAACTGGTGGACCCTGCTCAAGCAGAACTACGCGTCCCAGACCGACATCCTCGCAGACATGACGGTCGAAGGTGTGGTCTACCCAGATGTCGGTGTTCGCATCCGTGGAAACACGTCGTACACGGCTCTGCCCCCGGGCGCGGAGAAGGTGTCCTTGAACATCACCGTAGACTTTGTCCACCCGGATCAAGAGGTGATGGGCCACGACAGCCTGAACTTTAACAACGCGTTCACGGACCCGACCTTCTGCCGCGAGGTTGTGTACTCGAACATGGCCGCCAAGTACATTCCCAACAGCCGCGCGAACCACGTAATTGTCAGGCTCAACGGACAAAACTGGGGTGTCTATCAAAACGTCCAGCAATACGGCAAGCGCGTCTTGAAGACCTTTTTCGAGGACAACGACGGCCTGCGCGTGAAGTGCGCAAACAACCCCTCGGGACCGGGCCTTCAGTACCAAGGCACGAACCCCGCGTCCTACAATCAGTATGAGATCAAGGACGATGGCGGCCTCGCCGATCCGGTTGGTGCCATCATCGATGTCTGCTTCGCCGTCGACGTACTGCCTCCGAACCAGTGGCGCAGGATCGACAAGGACTTTGCCATCGACCCCTCGATCTGGACGGTTGTGGTGGAGAACCTCTTCGGTGACGACGACAGCTATGTCAACAAGGGTTGCGACTTCGTCTTCTACCGGAATCCGGTCGACGGCCGCAGTTACCTTCACCAGACCGACGGCAACGAGTCTTGGACCGAGAACAACTGGCAGGCAGACTTCCACTTTAGCCAGAACACGAAGCCCTTCCTAAACAACGTGCTGAGCGAGCCGACCCTGCGCGCGCGTTACTTCGCCCACATGCGCGACCTGATCCAGGCTGAGTTCACGAAGCCTCAGCTAATGGCTGAGTTCAACGCCCGCAAGGCCAAGATCGACGCAGCCGTTCAGGCCGACCCGAAGAAGCTCTACTCCTATCAGCAGTTCCTCAATAACTTTACGGTATCGGCTCCTGTTGGCTTGTTCGGCTCCACGGTGACAGGTATCGAGCAGTACATCGACGCTCGAATCGCTAGCCTCAGTGTTGACCCGGAGATCATCGCACCGGTCCCGACGATCAGCAATGTCCTGACCAGCACGACGGCAACTGGCGTACCCGTTCACATCACGGCCACGATCTCTGGCGGCGTGTCTGTCGCCAAGGTTCAACTCTGGGCTCGCGAGAATCCAACCAAGACCTACGCCGACCTGGTAATGCTTGACGATGGACTCTCCGGAGACGGCGCCGCGGGCGATGGCGTGTATGGCGCTCTCTTGCCCTACACGGGTGTGCCTGGTCAGAGGGTGAATTACTACGTGAGCGCCACAACTCAGAACGCTTTTCGCTCCATGAGCTTCGAGCCCATGCGCGCCGAGATGGACCCCCTTGAGTTGGTCTTCCAGGCCGTTGCGGGTCCTGGCGACATCGTGATCAATGAGTTCCTGGCGAAGAACAACAATGTGCTTCAGGACGAGGCTGGAAGCTTTGAGGACTACATCGAACTTTACAACAAGAGCCCGAACTCGCTCGACCTATCGGGCATGTACATGTCCGACTCTTTCCTTACTCCGACTGAGTGGCAGATCCCTGCCGGCACCATTATTGGTGCGGGTCAGACTCTGCTCATTTGGGCTGACGAGGACCTGACCGATGGACCCCTGCATGCCGACTTCAAGCTTGGCACTAGCGGCGATGACATTGGACTTTGGGACACGGACGGTGTGACCCTCCTCGACAGTGTCAGCTTCGGGCCCCAGCTTGCGGACGTCTCGACAGGGCGACTGATCGACGGCGCATCACCCATGGTGACCTTCGCCGTGCCGACTCCTGACGCACTTAACGACGGCGGCTGTGGCCTGCGCGCTTACGACCAACTCGACCCATCTGTGCATGCCATTGTATTGGATGCAGCGGGCACGGCGTCGGTTGGCTCTGCGTTGACCTTTACCGGCACCGGCTTCCAGCCCTCCGGCACGGGTATCATGGCCGTGTCTGCAACTCCGGCGCACTTCACGTTGACGTCCTCGGTGGTTGCCCTGGTGGCCGCACCGACAACCTTCCCCGTCGGAGCTGACGGGGCCGGCGTCGTGACCGTGCCGTTGGTGCTTCCCGCTGACCCCGTGATCGCGGGCCTCAACTTCTACGTGCAGGTCGCCGGTGCAGACGCTGGGTCGAATCTGATTGCCTCAAACGGTATCAACCTGAAGGTCTGCCCGTAATCTAGGCGGTCCGTGCAAGGCCCGGGACTCTCGTTCGGGCTGGACTCAGAAGCAGGCGCGCGTCCCCGGATGCGCGCCTGTTTTCGCGTGCTTCTTGGCACACAAAAACTCAGTCTACGCGCGTCCGACAATATCGAAGACGGATGGAATGTTGATTTCACCCCTCAGGATTCTGTGTTCACGCTGGGTCAGCTCAGGTCGATCTCGAGCTCCTTGTGCAGCTCGATGGTTTCGCGCTTAACGGAGACGCTCCAGGCCATGATCTCGACCCCCGCCTTCGCGGCCTCGCGAAGTGCGGCACCGTACTTCGGGTCGATAGCGTCGCAGGGCTTGAAGCTCGTGACGTCGGAGCGACTGACGAAGAAGAACTGGACCGCGCGATTGCCGTTCTCGACCTCCTTGACCAGCTCGCCAAGGTGTTTGCGACCGCGCTCGGTGACCGCGTCTGGAAACAGGGCGACGTTGCCCTCGACCAGAGTCGTGTTCTTCACTTCGACGTAGCACTTCTCTCCGTTGTCCTTCTCCAGCAGCACGTCGATGCGGCTGTTGTTGCCGTACTTCACCTCGCGCCTCGACTTTTCGTAGCCTGCAAGCTTGGGCACTCGACCCTCATTGATCGCCTCGAAGACCTCGGCATTCGGCAGCCCGGTATCCACATTGACCCAGGTGCCGTTTACCTCGATCGCCTGCCAGGACATGCGGTACTTGCGCTTGTCATTTTGGGTGTCCCGCAGCCAGACCTTACTGCCCTCGTCTTTGCAGCCAAGCAGGCTACCCGTGTTCGGACAGTGGGCCGTAAGCTCAGATCCGTCCTTGAGAATGACATCAGTGAGAAAGCGCTTGTAACGTTTAACGAGGGTGGCCTCGACCAGGGGCTGTTCAATTTGCATGGGCCGAACGATAGCGACGTATGGATCTGATCACCACACGGGTCTCGCACAAAGTTCATGGCCGCTGATCCCCAGGTGCGACCAGGGCTAGTCGTGCCCTAGAACAGCACGCTACCCGAGCTCGGTAATAACAGCCAAGAATCATCCTGGCTCCGGGGCACAGGCGCGGTATTTCGATCTACAGTAGGGAAATGATCAACCCCATCTTTGGACTCGGACTCCTGCTCGTCGCTCTACTTCCCGCCACTGCCGATCGCGACGCGGAGCCGATCGAGGTCCCCCAGGGCGTCGAGTGCGGTCTAGGTAAGTCGTTCCACATGGGGCGCCGCGCCGCCTTACGCGAGTCGGTCGGCGAGGGTCTGATGGTCTTCCGCGGGCTTATTGACACCCGTGACTACCTGGCGTTCCACCAGGACAAGGCCGTGTGGTATCTGACCGGGATCGAGAGCCCGAACATCACCTTGGTGATGGATGCGGGAACGGGGGAGGAGATCTTGTTCCTGCCGAAGAAGGACCGCCGCAACGAGAGCTGGGAAGGCGAGAAGTGGGACGCCGGCGACGAGTGGATTGAGCAAGTCAGCGGCTTCAAGGACGTACGCCCCACGGGCGAGCTGATGAAGTTTTTGGAAGAGCGCATCACCGAGGGCGACAAGGTCTGGACCTCGCTCTCCGCGCACATTGAGCTTGCCGGTTGCTTCGACCGCGCGAACCCCTACGACCGCAATGTGAAGCGCGACCCCCTGGATGGTCGCTCGAGCCGAGAGCAGGCCCTGGCCGAGCAGCTGACCGAGCGTTTTGGCGCCAAGGTCGTGAACTGCGGCCCTCAGATGAATGAGCTGCGCCGGGTGAAGACGACCGAGGAGATCGACGCCATGCGAAAGGCCGCCGAGATCGGCGCTGACGCACTGGCTGAGGCGATCCGCTCTACGCGCCCCGGGATCGGCGAGTGGGATCTCTCGGCCCTCATGACCTGGGTGCACCTGAAAGGTCGCGCCGCGGGTCCCGCCTATGGCGCTATCGCAGGCTGCGGACCGAATGCGAACGTTCTGCACTACATGGCCGTCACACGGCCCCTCGGTCCAGGCGAGATGGTTCTGATCGACTATGCGCCTGAGTACAAGCACTACACCAGCGATATCACCCGCAGTTGGCCCACGGACGGGATCTTCACGCCGCGTATGGCCGAGCTCTACGACGTGGTGCTCGAATCCCAGCTGGCAGGAATCGCCGCGGTGAAGCCCGGGGCGACGATTGGCGACGTTGAGCGCGCCTGCTCCAAGGTCCTGCGAGACAGCGGCTTCGGCGACCTGATTCGTCACGGCTCCTGCCACTACATCGGCATGGAGGTCCACGACGTTGGTGACTACAGCAAGAAGCTGGTTCCCGGTGTGGCGTTTACGGTCGAGCCAGGGCTCTACGATGAAGAGGCCGACATCGGCATACGCATTGAAGACGTAGTCGTCGTGACCGAGGACGGTTGCGAGGTCATCTCGGCTGGTGTCACCAAGGTGCGCTCGGAGTTGACCGCACTGCACGCAGAAAAGGGCATCTTGGACCTGACGGAGTAGTCGCCACGGGGCGGGCTCGCCGCTACAATGCCGCCCATGGCCACCCTCAACGAATACCAAGACATCATCGCAGCCTCCAACTCTCAGCTGAATCAGCTGAAGGAGGGGCTTTGACTACCCGACGAAGGAAGCTCGCCTCGGCGAAGTGATGAAGCTCCAGGAGTCCGCGGACTTCTGGAATGACCAAGAGAAGGCCCAGCTGGTCGTAGCGGAGATGCAGCGCTTGAAGCTTGTTGTCCAGCCCGTCCAGGACGCAGTCGGCCAAATCGAAGAGCTCGAGCTGCTGATCGAAATGGGCGCAGACTCGGACGGCGCCGACGTGGCGGACGAGCTCGAGTCGACTGCGGCCAGTCTCACCAAGGGTCTGGGTGATCTTGAGTTCAAGGTCATGCTGGGCGGCGAACACGACGGCGCCAGCGCATTCGTGCAGATCAACGCTGGCGCGGGTGGCATCGACTCCTGCGACTGGGCGGGTATGCTGATGCGCATGTATATCCGTTGGGCGGAAGCTCACCAGATGAAGGTCGAGGAGGTCGAGCTCAGCCCGGAACCCGAAGGCGGAATCCGGACCGCGACCCTACAGATCATTGGTCCCTATGCTTTCGGGTACATGAAGGCCGAGACCGGCGTGCATCGGCTGGTTCGCATCAGTCCATTCGACAGCCAGGCGCGCCGCCACACAGCGTTCGCATCGGTGGATGTAAACCCGGACATCGACGACTCCTTGGATGTAGACATCGCGGAATCGGACGTCAAGGTGGACACCATGCGTGCGGGTGGTGCGGGTGGGCAGCACGTGAACAAGACCGAGTCCGCCGTGCGGATGACGCACATTCCAACGGGCATCGTGGTGCGCTGTCAGAGTCAACGCAGCCAGCACAAGAACCGCGCCCAGGCGATGAAGCTGCTAAAGGGTAAACTTGTCGCCCTGCGCGAGGCCGAGCGCAACGCGGAGATGTCGGACCTATACGGCAGCAAGGGTGAGATCGCCTGGGGCAGCCAGATCCGCTCCTATGTGATGCATCCCTACCAAATGGTGAAGGATCACCGAACTAACTTCGAGATGGGGAACATCGCCGCCGTGCTCGACGGCGACATCGACGACTTTATGGAGCACTACCTGCGGAAGACCGGCGGCGCGTAGGAATGGGGCCGCGTCTTCCCAAATCTGGGACGCGCTAGGTTTCGACCGGATGAATGGGCAAGGTTACTCCTACACTGGCGGAGAGGCAAAGCCTCGAAGTCCAATCTAATCCCGCCCATATCGATGCCCCCTTCCGTCCATAGCCACTCACCAGCCTCGGCTCCCGACAGTCGTGTCGCTTTCTATAGCGATCTAGAACCGGCGCTTAGTGCAACATCTGACGGTATCCTAGTAGCCGATGCGCGCTCGGGCCGCGTGATTTTCGCGAATCCCAGCTTTGCTAAACTCTCGGGAAGATCCAGGGAAGAGCTCTTACGCATGCGCGTTTGGGAGCTGATTCCGGAGGATAAGCAACATCTTCGGCGGCCGCTATTCGAACAGTTTGTCAGTCATGGTTATGCGCAGATTGAGTCCCTGCCTGTCCAGCGCCCAGATGGCATCCTCTATCCGCTCGAACTCCAGGCCTGGGGCGGAAACTGGCACGGGCACGCCCTGATCATCGCGGTTGCTCGCGACATCTCCAAGCGCGTAGAGGCCCAGAGCGAGAGCGAGCAGCGCGCGAACAACTCTAAGGAGCTTCTCGCTCTTATACGGGAGCTCGATCAGGCGGAAAACGTGTCGGATGTCATGGACGCCGTTCATAAGCGCGCCGTAGAGTTTCTCGGGTACGACCACAGCTCACTCTGCCACTACCCGGCCAATGCGACCCACTGCACCCGCCTTGCGATTCGCTCTACCGACCCAAGAGTAGCGGCCTTACCCAATGGCGCGTCCTTTGAGATTAAAGGCGACGAGCTAATGGAACTCATCGCTGCCGGCGCCGACACGCAAATCGTGCCATTGGCGCTCCTCGACAGCCGGGTCGATCGACCCACTATTGATAGTCTCGGGATAAAAAGTATCGTGCGCGTCGCCACGGGAATCAGGTCAGGCACACGGGTCGTCCTGGAGCTGGTCAGCCTTGGCGACGAGGGCACTCGCGTCCCTTCACCCATTGCTCTGGAGTTTGCGCGGGGTGTGATCGCCCACGCCGGCGCGACCGTCGAGCGTTTGGAGCTTGCGCGCAGCGCAAACCGCTCCCACGCCGCACTCAGTGGTGTGCTTGAGGCCGTTGGCTCCTTGACCGGCCAGGATTATTTTGACGCCCTGGTAGCAAACTTAGCTAAGTCTCTCGGTGTCCGCCACGTGTTGCTGGCAGAGCCCTGCGACGAAGATTGCGAACAGATTCGTAGCATCTCCTTTTACACCGAGGGCGTGCATGCGGATCCTATTAGATTCGCTGTCGCCGGAACGCCTTGTGGCCTTGTGATTCGCGACGGCTTTCACTTTACACCCGATCGCGTTCAGTTGGCTTTTCCCTCGGACGTGGGGTTAGTCAATCTCGAGGCACGCTCATTTCTCGGGGTGACCATAAAAAGCGAGGGGGGCCGACCCATCGGGCACCTGTCCTTAGTAGACGACGAGCCCTTCGAAGACTCGATTCTGGTCGAGAAGGTGATTCGGCTGTTTGCGGAGCGGGCAGGTGCCGAGCTGGAGCGAGTTCGGTCCAGTCGAGCCCTTCATCAGAGCCTAGAATCCCAGCACAAGGTCAACGAGGTCCTCAAGGTCTCCGGGCAGGCCATTAGCTTTGGTAGAAAGCTTCAGCGCGCCGTCAAAGTCATTTTGGCAGACCACTCAAGCAAGAAATGCACCGGCGGGATCCTGCTCTACAACAAGGAAACGGACACATTACGCCGCAAAGCTTGGGTCTCCCCTAAAGCGATGCCCCTGGACGAGGTCGTGTGGAAGGATCCGCACTGTCCCCATCGCGAGGTCATGCGAACCTTAAAGCCGATTTACATTCCAGCTAAGCACTGCATCGATTGTGATCAATTTCGTGAAAAGCGCGGAGTCATCCTACCGATTCAATCGGGGGGCAGCGCTATCGGAACGCTAGTGGCCTTGGCCGAGACGATCCGTCCGGGATCCGGCGAGGCGGAGATTCTCAAGTCGGCGGCCGGCGCGCTCGCCCTGCTAATCGAAAGTCACCGCGCCCAGGACGCACTGAAGGCAACCGAAGAGAGCTTGCGCCAATCCCAGAAGTTAGAGGCGCTAGGAGGCCTCGCGGGAGGCATCGCCCACGACTTCAACAATCTAATGACGGCCGTACTTGGCAACGCCGAGCTTCTCTTGCTCGGGGATTCCTTGCAGGGGCAGGATATCGATCGCGTCCGCGAAATCCAGGGCGCCGGAAAAAGCGCAACGCGCTTGACTGGTCAACTGCTGGCCTTCACTCGGCGCCAGGTTCTCGAGCGCAGCATCATCGACCTGGGCGCCCTCGTAATGGAGTCGGTCAAAATGCTGAGCCGGCTCGTTCCGGAAGACATCGAGGTGTTCGTAGATCGACCCGAGACCGAGCTTAGGGTTCATGCGGATGCCGGGCAGCTTCAACAGGTTTTCATGAACCTGTTCGTGAACGCGCGCGACGCGATGCCGAATGGTGGCAAGATTCTAATCAACTTGAAATCGCAGCAATCCGAAGGGGAGGCGGCCTTTGCGACCCTGTCGATTCGCGACACCGGCACAGGGATGGACAACGCCACGGTGGCTCGTGTCTTCGAGCCGTTCTTCACGACGAAAGAGGCCGGAAAAGGAACGGGCCTTGGCCTGTCCGTGGTCTATGGAATCATCTCCCAGCACGGCGGTTGGATTGAAGTGGAGGGCGGCTTGGGGGTCGGCGCTCATTTCCAGGTCTCCCTGCCCCTGCTCGAGGCAACTCGCGAAGACGTCGAGGCCTCGGCCAAGGCGATAGAGTCCGAACTCGGACTTCCCGGGCACTGCCTTGTGGTTGAGGATGAAGATTTAGTCCGCCGCGTCACCTGCCAGATGTTAGAGCGAAGCGGCCACAAGGTGACATCTGCGCAGGGTGGCGCTGAGGCTCTGAAGCTGTTCGCTGACTCACCAGAGTTCGACATCGTGCTGCTGGATGTCGTGATGCCAGGTATGTCAGGGGTCGAGGTCTTCCGTGAAATCCGCAGACTCAAGCCCGAGCAGCCAGTGCTCTTCGTGACGGGGCACGACCCAACCCAGCGCCTAAGCGACTTTGAGGGCAGCCGGGGAGTGGGCCTGCTGCGGAAGCCCTATACGCGCTCGGAACTCTTGGGGAAACTCTCCGAGGTGCTCGACCCCCATGGAATCGGGAGACCGCTGCAAAAACTCGGCGTCCACTTCATCGGCGCATCTGCAGACGTGTAGACTCTCCGCGCTCCCACCTTTTCCTACCCTTCAAAAAAAACTGCGCCAATCCGGGCGCGGGATAAAGTGATGACGATTCGGATCCAACGCGCTCTGGTCAGCGTTTCAGATAAGACTGGCATCGAAAACTTCGCGCGCATGCTAACCCAGATGGGCGTCGAGCTGCTCTCCACCGGAGGCACCTACAAGGCGATCTCCGAAGCTGGCATCACCGTACGAGAGGTGTCGGATTACACCGGCTTCCCGGAGATGATGAACGGGCGAGTAAAGTCACTACACCCGAAGATCCACGGTGGAATCCTGGCACTTCGAGACAACGACGAGCACGTCGCCGCCATGGGTGCACACGATATCTCGGGCATCGACCTGGTCGTGGTGAACCTCTACCCGTTCGAGGAGACCGTTGCCAAGTCGGGCGTGTCCCGGCCCGACGCGGTCGAGCAGATCGACATTGGCGGTCCGTCGATGGTGCGCAGCGCAGCCAAGAACCACAAGTTCGTCGGCATCGTTACGGACCCCTCGGACTACGGCCGCGTCCTCGACGCCATGGAGCAGAACGACGGTGATCTGGGTATGAAGCTGCGCCGAGAGTTGGCCGTGAAGGCATTTGGCTTGACTGCGCGCTACGACGCCGCGATCAGCCGCTGGATGTTCGACCAGGAGGTTGCTGAGGACCTGGCCCCAGGCGACTTCGCCGACAGCTTCAGCTTGGCCGGGGTGAAGCAGCTCGAGATGCGCTACGGCGAGAATCCGCACCAGAAGGCGGCCTTCTACCGTTACACCGCGAACTGCGAACCCAGTGTCGCCACCGCCGAGGTCTTGAACGGCAAGGCGCTCTCCTACAACAACATCGTGGACATCGACGCGTGCTTGGCCCTGGCCAAGGAGTTCGCCGAGCCCTTCGTATGCGTCGCTAAGCACAACAACCCCTGTGGCGCCGCCGCCGCTGAGACCATCGAGCTTGCCCTCGAGCAGGCTTGGGCTGGCGACCCCGTTTCCGCCTTTGGCTCGGTGCTGGCCTTTACGCGCCCCGTGAACCTAGCCGCGGCCGTCTTCCTCGTAGACGGCAACCGCTTTGTCGAGGCGATCATCGCACCGAGCTTCGACGACGATGCCTTCGAGCTCTTGACCACAAAGCCCAAGTGGGGCAAGAATGTGCGCCTCTTGAGCCTGGGCGAGTTCGATGCGGCTGGCCGCGACGCCGCAGACATCGAGCTAAAAAAGGTTGTCGGCGGTTTCCTACTCCAGGGCCGGGACCTCAAGGCAGCAGCTGACGACGAGCTCAAGGTCGTGACCAAGACCCAGCCGACGTCAGAACAGCTGGACTCTTTGCGCTTCGCCGAGAAGGTTGGCAAGCACGTGAAGTCGAACGCGATCGTCTTCGTTAAGGGCACTCGGGTCACTGGGGTTGGCGCGGGCCAGATGAGCCGCGTAGACTCGACCTACCTCGCTGCCCGCAAGTCCGGCGAGGAAGCCCAGGGCACGGTGATGGCGTCCGATGCTTTCTTCCCCTTCCCGGACGGCGTGGAGACCGCCATGGATGCTGGCGTGACTGCGATCCTGCAGCCTGGCGGGTCCATGCGAGACCAGGCCGTCATCGACGCCTGCGACGAGCGCAACGTGCCGATGGTCATGACCGGGGCGCGTCACTTCCGCCACTAGGCGGGCCGCCTTAGTCCAGCGCGCCTCTCTCGCAAACAAGCGAGAGGGGCGCGCTGTTCGTTCCGGTCCCTACTTCGGCTGCGCCAGGTCGAGGCCCTCTTCCTCGATCCAGTCGTAGATCGTGCTCATTGGGGTGACGAGCCCCATGTGCGGGATGATGGTCTGCTGGACCGCACCGTAGTTGTAGATCTTCGAGAAGATCCCTAGAAGCTCGTGGCTCTCGGCGTCGAAGATGCCGCCGCCGGAGTTGCCAATGAAGGTCGGCGCGTTGATCATCCAGTAGTTCTGGCCGTCAATGTCGTGGCTGGTGTCTGCCACCTCGCCGGCTGTCGGAATCGGGTCGTTGCCCAGGGGGCAGCCCACGGCATAGACGCGATCGAAAACGGCGTGGCGGGCCAGGCTGTCGATACTCGGCAGCTTCGCGCCATTGGGGAAGGGGCGAGAGCTATAGATCTCGAGCACTGCCACGTCGATGCGTGCATCGTGCTTGACTACAGAAGCGGACTCGATCCGCGCTACACCAATCTGGTCGTAGATCGTGACCGGAACCGTGGTGTCTAGGCCGTCGGTGCCCTGGATATCGCGGACGACGTGCCAGGCTGTGACGACCAGGGTGCGCCAGCGATTCTCCACGGGCATGGACTCTAGCAGCACGCCACTGCCTACGCTGCTGTCCCCCGCCAGTTGCACCACCGGCCCCAACAACTCGCGCCACATCTTGTGGGTGTCGCGGCGCTCTTCGAGGCGCTCGTCCAGCTTGCTGAGAGCGCTGCGACTCTTGTCCAGCTTTTCGGAGTTGAGGTCGAGCCGCGCCTCAAGCGCGCCCCATTGGTCCTTCATGTTTGCGTTCAGCTCTTGGATCAAGGACGCGTACTCGGCGCCTTCGATCCGAGAGACCGAAGATTCGAGCACGGTGAGCTGGCTCGAGGACGAGTTTAGGAGAGACTCCAGCTGCTCCCTGGACTTGAGGTAGTTCTCCTGGAGCTCGGCGATCTCGATGGCCCGATTTCCCGCGAGCCGTTCGATCTCCAGCTCTAGCCGCGTCAACTCTTGGGTGAGGGCGGTGCGCTCTTCGCGCTGCTGCTTCAACTCGCGGGCTATGATCGCCGCGCCCGCCTCCCTCTCCGAGTCCGCTGCGTGTTGGGCTTGGATCAGGGCTCCATCGATTCGCGTGAGCTCTTTGCCGCCGACAACGGCGACCGAGGCGAGGATGATACCGGTAGAGAGAAGGATCCAGAGTTGGGTTTTCATAGGGGCTTGGGCTGGGCTCGGGGTTAGGTAACTCCCGTTATCGGCCAAAGCTCTTTGGGCATTAGGGCGCGCCCGTCCACATCGTTTTTCTAGCCGTTTGGACAGCGCAAGTAGTTGTTTTTGTTGTACTTACGAAGGTCCCCCCAACTTGCCCACAGGGTTATCCCCAGACTTACCCACAGTCCCCCTCGGTGGGGCTCTGGGCTCTGTTTTTGGTCTGGTCCCTGAACCCCCGCTCATTCATTCGTTAGACTGATGTCGCCTTGGGTCCTTTCCTGGGGCCAACTCAACTCCTTAATTACTTATAGAAGGACATGACTTCCGAAGCTGCCATGGACATCTCCCCGATCCCCGAGGCCATCGAAGCGCTGCGTGCAGGGCAGATGATTGTGCTCGTGGATGATCCCGACCGCGAAAACGAGGGTGATCTTGTCATGCTTGCCGAGCACGTGACCCCCGAGGCGATCAACTTCATGGCCAAGGAGGCGCGCGGCCTGATCTGCATGCCCATGAGCCCGGGGCTCTGCGACACCCTGGGCCTGGAGATGCAGACCCAGCGTAACCAGAGTCGCATGAGCACGGCCTTTACGATCTCGATTGAGGCCGCCACGGGCGTAACCACCGGAATCAGCGCGGGAGACCGCGCCCGCACCGTCCAGGCCGCCATCGCCGAAGGTGCAGGCCCGAAGGACCTGGTCTCTCCCGGTCACATCTTCCCCCTGCGCGCCAAGCGCGGTGGCGTCCTGCTCCGCGGTGGCCACACCGAGGCGACGATCGACTTCGCGCGCCTCTGCGGCGCCCGGGAGGCCGGCGTGATCTGCGAGATCATGAACGAAGACGGCTCCATGGCACGCATGCCCTCCTTGGTCGAGTTCGCCAAGAAGCACGACCTGAAGCTGTGCACCATAGCGGATCTGATCGCCTGGCGCCGTCAGAACGAGCGCCTCGTGGAGCCCATCGTCCTCGATGTGCCCCTGCCCACCAGCTTCGGCGAATTCAGAGCGTCTATCTTCCAGTCCACCCTAACGGGCGAAGAGCACGTGGCCCTGACCGTAGGCATGCCCCCTGGCGAGCGCGGCGACGACGGTAATGACCTACAGCAGCCTCGCTCCGCAGTGGAAACTGAGACCTATGTTCGCGTGCACTCAGAGTGCCTCACCGGTGACATATTCCATTCACTGCGCTGTGATTGTGGGGATCAACTCCACGGGGCCCTCCGAATCCTGTCGGAGAAGGAGCACGGCGTGCTGATCTACATGCGCAACCACGAGGGCCGCGGAATCGGCCTATCCAACAAGCTAAAGGCTTATGCCCTTCAGGACGACGGCCTGGACACGGTCGAGGCCAATGAGGCCCTAGGCTTCCCCGCTGATCTGCGGGAGTACGGCCTGGGTGCTCAAATGCTGGCTTTCCTGGGTGTGCGCCATATGCGCCTCTTGACGAACAACCCGAAGAAGATCGCCGGTTTGGCCGGCTATGGCCTAGAGGTGGTTGCTCAAGAGCCCCTGGAGTTCGAGCATAACCACAACAACGAAAAGTACTTACGTACGAAGGTGGAGAAGATGGGGCACATGCTGCACGGAATCCCGGAGGCTGCCCCGAAGGCTACGTAAAGGCATCTTTCGGCGGAAGAGAGTGAATTCGCATGCGCCGGGAATACCCTCTGGTGGGAAGCGTCTGATCCCCCGCAATGGCCCAACCCCTAATGCAACCCGCCGCATCCACCGACACCGACCTTGTCGCAGAGACCCTGGCTGGCCAGCAGCTGTCCTTTCAGCTGCTCGTCGAGCGCCACCAGGGCAGGCTCTTCGCGGTCGTCCGCAACTACACGCGGAACCGGGTCGAGGTTGAAGATATCGTCCAGGACGCATTCCTTAAGGCATTCAAGCGCCTGGACAGCTTCCAGCACCAGGCCTCCTTCTCGACCTGGCTCCAGCGCATCGCCATCAACACCGCCCTGGACTTTATCAAGCGCTGCGGCCGTAGCCCCATCACCGCCGTCGACGACCCGGAGATCATCGCCGAGCGCGTTCCCCAGGTCTTGGCCCCCGGCGCCAGGCTCGAGCGCGAAGAGATCGCCGAGATTACCCACACCGTGCTCGACGAGCTGCCTGAGATCTTCCGCACGGTGATAATCATGCGCGAGCTCGAAGACCGCACCTACCAGGAGATCGCCGACCTGCTCGAGATCTCCATCGGAACCGTCGAGTCGCGCCTTTACCGGGCGCGTGCCCGATTTAAGGACGCACTCCTGCGCCTGCACCCAGAATTCGGAGAGCAAGCATGAGCACCAACCAACCGACCAAGTGCACCGAGCTGAGGGCCCTTGTGCCTGGCTACCTCGATGGCGAGCTCAGCGAAGAGCAGGCCGCGCCCCTGCGCCGGCACCTGCTCTCCTGCCCGAGCTGCCGCCGCGGCGCCACGGACCTGACCAACCTGAAGCGCTGGGCCCACGCAGCCATTCCCACGGACCAGCTCGCGATCCCCACCGGCTTCGCCGCCCGGGTCGCCCAGGCCGCATTCCACGGCGGCCCCGCCCAACGACAATCCACGCCCAAGCAGCCCGCGCCGGTAACCGCCCAAGCCCAGGCACCCCAGGCCAAGCCCGAAACATCGGTCCAGTCCTTTGTACTCGTCCTGACCAGCATCGCTGCGGCGCTCCTGATCTCGCTCTCCTTCCTCATCGGCATCCAGGACCAGCCCCGGGGTTCCAACCTCTCCGCTCAGCCCATGCCGGACCTTCTACCAGAGGTACTGCGCGGGCTGGACGAGCTCAACGCCAGGGACGTGCGCTTAGAGAAGGCACGCGGCGAACGGGAAATCGAGAAAGAGCAAGGGCTCCTCAAGCGTTAGACTTCCGTCCATGAAGTTACTGCACTTTTGGATCGTCCTGCTGAGCCTGGTCTCCGCCCTGGTGGGCTTTGCCGCCGGGGAGCTGAACGATCCCGATCCCAACCTCTCGAACCGTGGCCGATTTGCGGCCTACTCGGATCGGTTGACCGCAGAATTCGGTCTTTCGGTCGAGCGCGAGGCCGCCCTACGCGTCGTTCTGGTTCGCTACGAACGCGAACTTGAGGATCTAAAGTCCAGACACCTATCGACCCTAGAGCCCGAACTCGTTCAACTAGGGGACACTTACCGGGACCTGATTCGCGATAAGGTCCTGCCCGAGGACCAGCGCCGAGCCTTTGACGAGCTCGTCGCCTCTAGCCTCTCTTTTCAAGACAACTGACCGACCATGGCACGAACCTGCGGAATCCGCATCGGGCGGACCGAATTTGAGCTGCTCGTCCTCGACGGCAGCGTAAAGAAACCGAGCGTGAGTCTCTGCCTTCGTGGCGAGATCCCCGCGGATTCTGAGGACCCCCTTGGCGACCTGACTTCAGCCATAAAGGAAGCGACCAAGGGACTGAAGTTGCCCACGGACGAGGTCGGCCTGGTGGTCGACGCCGGCTCGGCGGCCTTCCGAAGTTTGACCTTGCCCTTCGATGATCCCGCCAAGATCGAGCAGGTGATCAAGTTCGAGATCGAGAGTCAGCTGCCCCAGTGGAACATCGACGATGTGATCATCGACTTTCACACCGTGAACTCCACGGGCGTGGAGTCCCACCTGCTGGTAACCGCCGTCCCGACCGAGCCTCTTGGGGATTTGATCGAGGTTGCAACGAAGGCCGGCCTCGAGCCCTTCGAAGCCGAGGTTGAGACCTCGGCCCTGGTCAACGCGGCTTGGTCCGCTGGTGTACTCACCGTGGACGGCTCGCAAGTTCTGATCAATGTTACCGATGACACAGCCTGTATGGCGGTGGTCGACGGTGGCGCAGTGCGCTCCATGCGCGCCGCACGACTGACCGGCACGGGGGACGCATCTCGCGCCCGCTTGATGCGCGAGATCATGCGCACGGTCACGGGCATGCAGGCCTCGACTCCCCTTGACGGAATCTACATCGCGGGCCAGTCCATCGACGGCGTCATCGGCGAGGAAGTCGAAGACGTCATCATCAAGAACCTCGAGCCCTTCGAAAATGGCGACCTGCCCCAGGGCACAATCCCGTCCAACTTCGCCGTGGTCTTCGGCGCGGCTCTAGGACGTATGGGCGGTGGCATTATGAAGCCGCACCTACGCCGGGATGAGCTGGCCTTTAGCGGCAAGCTCGAGCGCTTGGAGTTGCCCCTTGCGGTTCTGGCCCTGTTAATCGCAGCTGTGATGGGCATCCATTACGTCGTGCTGCAGAAGGAGATTACTCCCCTGGAGCAGGACCTGCACAAGTGGCTCGACTCGTCGAACCGCTTTATGCTGGGCGTCCCCAAGGAGGGTCAGCCAGGCTACATCGGCAAGCCCAGTGACACATTGCGGCTGCAGGCCGACCGCCTGCTCGCTGACACCAGCCCCGAGGCGGACGACTTCTTAGCTCTGCGCCAGATCGAGCAGACGCTCAACAAGGAGATCAAGGCGCTTAAGAAGAACCTTGGCCAGGATTCGGACATCCGCCAGCCCCAGTCGGCCTTCGGCGCGATGACGCGGGTCTTGAACGTGCTCGACGAGCTAGGCGATGACGTGGGCTACTTCGCGATCCGGGAGGCCAGCTCCATGTTCCGCCCCGCGCGATCTCAGTCCCCCGACATGGTGGAGGTTTCCGTTAACATGGTGTTCTTCGCGGAGAACGACGTGGTGGCATCGGCCAACTGGAAGCGATACTTCGCTGAAGTCGAAGCGAAGCCCTGGTGCATTGATATTGTCGAGCCCGGCACCGACTCCCTGGACGGCAACGTCGGGATCTCGGTGAGCGGAATCAAGATCAAGGTCGACATGGCCGTACTGGACGAGATGGGGGAGGCCCGATGAAAAACTTCTTTGCAACGATGAACTTCGTACGGCTGGTGATGCTGCTCTGCCTCTTCTCAGCGGTCGCCCTTGGCTATCTCTCGAACGAGGCCATGACCCGCAAGGTCGAACTCCAAAAACAGGTCCAAGGTAAGGACAGCCAGGCTGCCAAAGTCGTACAGCGCATCCAGCAGCTCTCGGTCGAACTCGACCAACTTCAGGACGTCAACGCAGGCGCCTCCTATGAAGAGCTCCGTGACGCCGAGGTCTATGCGCGTGACCTCGCGACGCGCAGCGACGTCAACATCGGCCAGGTCCAGATCGGCAAGCCGGTCACCAAGCCCAGCGTCGCCGGTGCCGAAGATAAGACCTGGTCCATCGCCCCCAAAGACTCTAAGCGCAGCTTCCCCCGGGCTAACATCTCGAACTACCTCTACATCCTCGAAGTGGACAACCCCTTCGTGATCGTGACCGAATGCGAGTTCAAGCCCACCGGCAAGTCCAAGGACCACGAATACGCCGACGACCGCTGGACCTTCAAAGCCAAGATTACCTCGCGCCTAGCGGCCGAGTAATACGGCAAGTGACCCCGTATCGCTACTGCACCTAGCCCCAACTCCGGGCTTACATGTAGGTCAGTAAATGCGAGGTTGTAGCCAAAAGTTCTCCCCTCGGTCATGATTCCAGTCGCCGGGCTCTTCCCGGCGCGGCCGTGATTGCGAATGCGAACCTGGCCGTTTCGATAGTGCGTCGAACTCTTGAGGAGGAGTCATGGTGCATAGGAAGCGTGGAATTAGGCGCGTACTTGGGGTAGCCCTCGTGATGGTTGCTTGGATCGCGGCCGCCGAGGTGCCCATGGCGTCTCCGGTTTTGGATAAGCAGCGCTGCAAGGGCTGCCATGGGTTGACCGGCTACGGGGACGAGGCCTATGCGCCGCCTCCCTGTGCGCGGACCCCGTACGGTGCATGGTCGGTGGCCGTGAGTTGTGATGTCTTCGCGGGTAAGTGCGGGCTAACGGAACTAGACAACGGGACGTCGGCCTGTCTGGGCTCGCCCTGTGAGAGCACGGTTACTTACTCCTGGGGTAGCGAGGTCTCCGACGCGAGTCTCGAGGTCGGCTATCGCCAAACCTACCCGGTGAAGGGTGGGAACACGACCCACTCCTATGGCAGCAACCCACCGTGGACGAAGGGCAAGACGGGCGCGGTCACCTACGATGCGGGCATCAACCCCGACATTTCCTGTGGCGATGAGATTACCTACTTCATCAAGGGTGACCTCTGCGGCCCCTTTGAAGCTGAGGTCTTCGGTCACTGTACTGCGTGCAAGGTTCCTCCGGTCGCCCCCCCGGGCCCGAAAGGTACGCCCCATGGCATCTAGCACACACTTCAGCGCCGCTCCCGCCGTCCTTGCCATCGGCTGCACCCTCGGAGCCGTGGCTTTCCTGAACTTTGGCGACTGGGGCACAAGTGAAGTCCAGGCTGCTGGGGACTCGGACCACGTGGACCAGGCATCCCACCGCACGGCTCCATCTCTTCCGGACCAGGTTCGAGGCGCCCGTCGCCCGGTGACTGTATCGCCTGGCGCTGGAACAATCCCTTCCACGGCAACGCCGCCAAGCGCCGCCGCCATCATGCTCGACTCCTACTACGGAGCCGATGCCGGTGAGGTTCGCGCCGCGCTCGCCGCCCAGGGCATTGACCTAGACACGCTCACCCCACCGGTTCCCGAGGCCGAGTTTCAGACCTTTCTGCCTTATTGGATGGCGATGTCTGCGGACGAGCGTGAGTCTCGCAAGCTCCAGGAGAGTGCCTGGCCCAACCCCCTGACCAACGAATTTCTCCAGGCCAAGTTTGATCTAGTCGTCGACCTGGGACCCGCCGAGCTGGCGACGATCGACAGCCTCGCCAAGCTGCACACCCCGGACATCATTGCCGCCGTGGACCAGTATTTCGACCACCTGGACGTGGCCTTGGCCATGGAGCTCGATGCGGGGCGAGTCCTGAGCTCGCCGTTCTTAGCCTGGCCACCGGCTAAGAACGGACCTGGCGCCCACGATAGGGCCGAGTTTGACACGGCCTTCTACTCGCTCATGCGTGCCGGCCAGGGCTGGATCGTCCGGGCGGCCTTGCACTCCGAGGACCACCCCGAGGCATTTGCCGCCCGGGGCTCGGTTGCAGAAGCTGTGGGAATCCGCGACCACGCCATCTCCAAGTCCATAGCGCACCTTCAGTAATGAGCACTCTGGAACCGATGAAGAACAAAATGATCGCCCGAAAATCACCCCAGGGAGGGGCCCACTTGCCCCAGCTCGCCATCTTGACCCTCTTCGTCGTGATGGGGGTTGTAGTTGGTCGTACAGCCCTGGGCAGCAGGCTCGGCGGTGACCAAAGCGGCGTGTCGCCCAGCTCCGTAACCATCAAGGTCCCGGACCATAGCCAGGGCTCGCGGACCCATGACCGCGTTGCGGTCGAGGTCGCAAATGCGCCGTCAGTCGCGCCACTTGACACCCTCGCGGCACTAGAAGGGCACTGGGGAGCCGATTGGCCCCAGGTCAAGACCGAGATCTTCGGTGAGGATTTCGAGCAAGAGGTTCAATCTGTGGTGATGCCCTGGGAGCAGAGCTCCGAGATGCACCTCAGCGGCTATCTCCTTGATACTGGCCACCAGGAGCTCTTATACCGCCGCCTCATGAAGTGGCCCGGTCGCGAGTTCAGCACACACGTGCTTATCGTAGACGCCGGCTACTCGGAGCTAAACGCTCAAAACCTGGCGAACTGCACGGGCACTGCCGCACTGCGTGATATGCCCAATAGCGTTATCCAGCAGTTCGATCTGGACCTGAATGACGTCAACGACCATTTGGACAGCCGCATCCGAGAGTTCATGGACTTGCTGGATCGCGCCATCGAGGTGGAGTTCAACTCCGGCGGACTGGCGAAGGCACCCCTTCGCTTGCGCTCTTCCAAGCCCAGCTTGGGTGCGGTCTTCGGTCGCACGGTGCGCGGCAACGGCTGGCAGTCTCGCCTGGAGATTACCGGCGAGCGCTATCCCTACCTAGCTGACCTGCACAAGGAGATCAGCTCCCTGCGCGATGCCCGCAAGGTGAGGCTCAAGGGTCTAGTCGCCTCCCAAATCAGCGAAAGCTAGCCTAGGCTTTCGCGCCCGACAGGCGGCTGCGCAAAGACTTGGGCTTCGTGACGTCCTGCAAGCAGTGCACGTCAAACGTGCCGCGGTGCAGGGCGGAGAGTGCGCTAATCACGGCGCTGATGCCCGAGCGCGTCATGGCGCAGGGTACGTCCACGTCGATGGCGGCCGCCCGGATCTTGCCGTCGTCTCGGCGCTGCTGCATGCCGTAGGGCGTGTTCAGGACAAGATCGATCTCGCGGTTCTTGATCAGGTCGATGATGTGAGGGCGACCCTCTTGGACCTTGTTGACGCGCTCACACTCGATGCCGTTGGCGCGTAGGGCGCGGCAGGTTCCGTCCGTGGCGATCAGCTTGTATCCCATGTGCACGAGCAGCTGGGCTTCCGGCACGATGGCACGCTTGTGTTCGCTCTTCACGGTGATCAGCACGCGGCCCGTCTTGGGCAGCTTCATGCCCGCGCCCGCGAAGGCCTTCAGGAAGGCGATGCCCAGGTTCTTGTCCAGGCCCATGACCTCGCCGGTGGAGCGCATCTCGGGGCCCAGCATGACCTCGGACCCGCGGAACTTGTTGTAGGGGAAGACCGGCGCCTTGACAGCGAAGTAGTCGGGCTCGGGGCGCTCGGTGAAGCCTAGGTCCCGCAGCTTCTTGCCGCACATGACTTTGGCCGCGATCTTCGCCACGGGGATGCCCGTGGCCTTGGCCACGAAGGGCACCGTGCGCGAGGCGCGTGGGTTGACCTCGATTACGTACAGATCGTCGCGCTTGACCGCGTACTGCACGTTCATCAGGCCGACCACACCCAGCTCTAGGGCCATCTTCTCGGTGGCTTCGCAGATCATCTGCTGGATGTCCAGCCCCAGGGTGTGGGGGGGCAAGACGCAGGTCGAGTCGCCAGAGTGAACCCCGGCCTCTTCGATGTGCTCCATGATGCCGGCGACCACCACGTCGGTGCCGTCACAGATCGCGTCCACGTCCACCTCGATGGCGTCTTCGAGGAAGCGGTCCACAAGGATCGGGCGGTCTGGGGAAGCCTGGACGGCAGAGGCCATGTAGCGGTCGAGGGACTCGTCGTCGTAGACGATCTCCATAGCGCGCCCGCCGAGAACATAGGATGGGCGCACAAGCACTGGGTAGCCGATGCGGCGCGCAATTTCGAAAGCCTCGCCGGCGTCGACCGCCATGCCGTGCTCTGGTTGGCGCAAGTTGAGCTTCTCAAGCATAGCGCCGAACTGCTCGCGGTCCTCGGCGCGATCGATGGCGTCCACCGGCGTGCCGATCAACGGAGCGCCCGCGCGCTTCAGGTCAGCCGCCAAGTTTAGCGGCGTCTGGCCGCCAAATTGGACGATGATACCCTTGGGCTTAACCGCATCGACGATGTGCATGACATCCTCGTGGGTGAGCGGCTCGAAGAACAGCTGGTCCGATGTGTCGAAGTCGGTGGACACGGTCTCGGGGTTCGAGTTCACCATGATCGACTCCATGCCCAGCTCGCGCACCGCAAAGGATGCGTGGCAGCAGCAGTAGTCGAATTCGATACCCTGGCCAATGCGGTTCGGTCCGCCGCCTAGGATCATGATCTTGTCCTTGCCGTCCATCGCGACCTCGGACTCTTCGTCCCAAGCCGAATAGAAGTACGGCGTGATCGCCTCGAACTCGGCAGCGCAGGTGTCGACGGCCTTGAAGACCGGCTCTAAGCCGAAGTCCGTGCGCAGGGCGCGGACACTCTGCTCGGTTGTGCCCGCAGCCACGGAGATCTGCGCGTCGGAGTAGCCCAGCTTCTTCGCCTTGTGCAGTAGCTCCTTATCCAGAAGCGCTCCGGCCAACTCCTGTTCAAATTCCACGAGCTCGCGCATCGGGTTTAGGAACCAGTAGTCGATCTTGGTCGCCTCGAAAATATCCTCGGTACTCCAGCCGGCGCGGTAGGCATCGCGCACCGCAAGCAGACGCTCGCAGTTTGGGATGCGCAGCATACGGCTGATGGTACTGTTGTGCGGCGCGAGGTCACTGAGCGCGTCGCTCTTACGCAAGCCAAAGCCCGAAAGGTCGGTTTCGAGGCCGCGCAGGGCTTTTTGTAGGGCTTCCTTGAAGGTGCGTCCAATGCTCATGACCTCGCCGACGCTCTTCATTTGCGTGGTCAAGGTCTCGTCGGCACCGGCGAACTTCTCGAAGGCGAAGCGGGGGATCTTGACCACGGTGTAGTCGATGGACGGCTCGAAGCAGGCCGGCGTCACCTTGGTGATGTCGTTCTGGATCTCATCCAAGGTGTAGCCCACGGCGAGCTTGGCCGCGAACTTCGCAATCGGGAACCCGGTCGCCTTTGACGCCAGGGCCGAGGACCGCGACACGCGCGGGTTCATCTCGATCACGATGATACGCCCCGTGCCAGGATGGATCGCGAACTGGCAGTTGGATCCACCGCACTCGACGCCGATCTCACGCATGATCGCAAGGGACGCATTGCGCAGGGCTTGGTATTCACGATCGGTCAGGGTCTGGGCCGGCGCCACCGTGATCGAGTCGCCGGTGTGGACGCCCATGGGATCAAGATTCTCAATCGCACAGACGATCACCACATTGTCCGCAGAGTCGCGCATGACCTCCATCTCGAACTCCTTCCAGCCCTCGAGGTACTCCTCGATCAAGACCTCGGTGTTCATGGACAGGCTTAGGCCGCGGGCAACGATATCCTCAAACTCATCGACGTTAAAGGCGATGCCGCCGCCGGAGCCACCCATGGTGAAGCCGGGGCGGATCACACAGGGCAGGCCGATCTCGGCCAGGCCCGTGCGCGCTTCTTCCATATCATGAGCGACGTGAGATCGCGCCACGCCCAGGTTGCAGGCGGCCATTGCGTCCCGGAACTGGTCCCGGTCCTCGGCCTTGCGGATCACATGGGGCAGGGCGCCTAGGACCTCGACGTCATACTTCTTGAGTACGCCCGTGTCGAACAGCTCGAGGGCAACGTTCAGGGCGGTCTGCCCGCCGAGAGTCGGCAGCAGCGCGTCGGGGCGCTCCTTCTCAATTATCTTCGCCACGGCCTCCGCGGTCACCGGCTCGACGTAAGTCGCGTCGGCCGTGCCCGGGTCGGTCATGATTGTGGCGGGATTCGAGTTGACCAGCACAATGCGGTAACCCTCCTCGCGCAAGGCCTTGCAGGCCTGGGTTCCCGAATAGTCAAATTCGCAAGCTTGCCCGATGACGATCGGGCCACTTCCGATGATGAGAATCGACTTGATATCGTCGCGACGCGGCATGATTACTCTTGTGGAGAACCGTGTGGGGGGAGGATGGCGTCGCCCCGGGGCTTTTCCTAAGAAGAGTGCCCCCGAAGCTGGGGGATTTAACCACATCGAACCCTCCGCGTCGATGGGCAGCCGCGATCATCCGCTAGCATCTGTCTAGATTCGTGACTTAGGACCGAATCTGAGCCGACTGAGCCCCTAAGTTCGACCTATGACCCGCCTCTTCCTTGCCTCCGCCCTTGCCGTGGGGACCGCTATGCACCTCGTTGGCCAGCCCGCGCTCCCGGAGCCGGCGATCTACCTGGACGCGAACCTGTTTGGGATCGAGGACCTTGACGCGGGTGCCGCACAGGCGGCCGGCTTGCTGGACATTGGCTCGGCTGGCGAGCTACGCGTCGGCGCTTGGTGGCAAGCTTCCCAGCTGGAAGCTTGGACCTACGACCCCCAGCTTCAGAACTTTCGACCCGAGGCCACCTCTTGGATGACAAGGATGGACTCCCAGCCCCAGGACTTCGCTGGTAGCCTTAACACCGAGCTGGTACGCCGGGGGCTTGCTCTTGGCCGGGTGGTCGCCGATGGGCATCTGTCCGCCGGCCGCGTGGATGCACTGCTGGCCGCCGCTGCCGAGGCCCAGGCTCAAGGCGCGGGATTGTGGGCCCAACGCGAGCTCGACCCAGCGCCGTCGCCCTTCCGCCAGGACCCCGCAAATCCCGGCGCATGGCTCGGCACCATCGCCGGCGTCGCTTTGCCGATGCACCACAAGGAGCCGCACCAGACCTACGCCTGGGAGCTGGCCGAGATCGCCGAGCTTGGGGCCGAGTGGGTCAACCTGGTCGTGGCTACGCAAATCGATCGGGTCGATTCGAATCGCGTCCCCCTGACCTCGGATCGCACTCCCTCGGACCACCGCATCCGCTCTACGGTTGAGGCAGCCCACGCCCTGGGCTTGCGTGTCCAGTTGATGCCGATCGTGCTGATCAAGAACCCCGGCCCAAACGACTGGCGCGGAACTCTGGCGCCCACGGACCCGGAACAGTTCTGGCGCTCCTACGACCGCTTCCTATGCCACATGGCGGACTTAGCCTCGGCCAGCGGCGCCGAAGTCCTGTGCATTGGCTCCGAACTCGCCAGCCTAGAGTCCGAAAGCGAGGCCTGGCAAAGCCTGATCGCCAATGTGCGCATGCGCTACCGCGGCCAGCTAACCTACTCCGCGAACTGGGACCACTTCGCCCGGGTGCCTTTCTGGGACCAGCTGGACTTCGCGTCCATGACCGCGTACTTCACCCTGTGTGCGGCTGCAAAGGGGGCGGCGGCTGATTTCCAGCGCCTGGACCCGCAGGTCTCCAGCGATGCCTCCTCCTCAGCACTGCGCGACTGCGTCGCAGCCGGCTGGCAAGCCGCCCTCTTTGAAGCCTGGCGCTTGTCCCACATATCCAAGCTGCCGGTCCTCTTTAGCGAGGTCGGCGTGCCCAGCGTCGAAGGCGCCCTTGCCGGCCCCTGGGACTACACCAAGGACGCGCCCGTGGACCTAGAAGCCCAGCGCCTAGCCTTCGAGCTCTTTCGCGAAGTGCTGATCCCTGACGCTAGCCCCGCCGAAGGATTCCACGGTGCCTTTCTCTACGACTATTGGGGCCTAGGAGGCGCGGGCGACAAGACCTACAGCCCACGAGGCAAGCCTGCCCTCGCCGAGTGGCGCCGCATTCTGGGGGATCTCAGCGCGGCGTCCAGGTAGCCCTCACGCGAGCCCCTCAGTTATTTCTATGGCTACCGGGCCGAAGCTCGACACCCTAAGGACCTCATTCGCTTGAGTCTGGTTCTGATGCAGTGGGGGGCGCAGCTTGCACATCGATAGCCGCATCCCCCAAGGCACGCGGCAGGACAAAATGCAATTGCCCGGCCTGGGACTTCTTGTCTCGTTGCATGGCGTCGGCCATGGCGCGGGGAGGAAGCGGAAGGCCCGACTGCTTGCGCAGGGCGGACGTGTCTTGGGGCAGCCCGAGCCGCTCAGCTAGGGCCGCGTGGCGTGGAAGCAGGCTCAAGTCTTGCAGCAGGCCGAGGTCGCGGGACAAGGCAAGCGCATCGCCCAGGCCCGCGGCCACGGCCACGCCGTGGGGGACGGTCCCGTAGCCGGCCACATGCTCGATGGCGTGGGCGAAAGTGTGGCCGAGGTTGAGCTGTTTGCGCGCGCCGGATTCGCGCTCGTCGGCCTCGACGATGCTGGCCTTGAAGCGCACGCAGGATTCGACGATCTTTGCGAAGAGCCCTGGGTCTCGGGCGGTGATGGCCGCTGGGTCCGCGTGCTCCAAGAGCTCAAATAGATTGAGCTTGTCTTCGCCGGGCACCGTCGCTCCAAGTAGTGCAGTCTTGAGCACTTCGCCCAGACCCGAGCGAAGCTCGCTGTCATCCAGGGTCTTCAGGAAGTTTGTGTCGGCGAGGACAAGTTTGGGCTGGTGGAAGCTGCCCACTAGGTTCTTGCCCGCGCCCAAGTTGATCGCGGTCTTGCCACCCACGGACGCGTCGACTTGGGCCAACAAGGTGGTCGGCGCGCAGACCCAATCGATGCCGCGCATGTACAAGGACGCGGCCACTCCCGACAGGTCGCCCGTGGCTCCACCGCCGAAGGCGAACAGGGTCGAGCCGCGATCCAAGCGCGCCTCGGCGAGGGAGCCGAGCAGTCCTTCCAAGTGCGCGAAGGACTTCATCGCCTCGCCCCGGATCAACGGGTGACAAGGTAGCTGCGCAAGATGGCCGAGGGTGTTTTTGTGAAGGCCAAGCACGTGCTCATCGGCCGCGAGAAACGAAGCTGCCTCGCCTGGACCCTGATCGGCCAGGAACTGCTCTAGCGCGCCGGGGCCAACAAGGACGTGGCAAGTGCGCGCTGCACGTGCCACGTGAAGGGAGATCGTAATCATGGGGGGAGAGGTGCGCATGGGTGGCCGGGCACCAGGGGCATCCGGCAGCAGCCTAGCGCGGTTAGCCCGGGGCTCCCGTCTGCGGGCGACGGCGCTTGCGGGCGGACAGGCGCTTCTGGAACTCCGACGAGGACTTTGCGTCCCGGCGCAACAGCAGGAAGATGAAGACGCCCAGGCCGACGCTTCCGGCCGCGACTGCATACATCAGGTAGCCGACGATCTTCTCTTCGGGACGCGGCAGCACATCCATGTTGGCAAGAACGAAGACGGGCCCCACGCGCAGTCCCAGCCTCATGGACTCGAAGGAGTGGTTCTTAAAGAAGAAGCCGTTGCCCACCACGACGGTCTGGTCGTTCTGCTCATAGGGCGCGTCGAAGGGCCCCATGAAGCGAACTGCGCCCACCACGGACTGCCACGAATTCTCCGAGAGCCAGCCGTCGGTGAAGCGCTCGATGCGCGCGGGATTCTCACCAGCTAGGTCCGTGGACTTATTCAGCAGCGCAACGCCCTCGGGAGACAGTCGCACTGGCGTTCCGCGATACTCGTCGCCGTTCTCGAGATACTCGATCAAGAGCTCGCGAGTCAGGATAGGAACCGAATCCCAGTCCACTTCGTCTGCAGAATTTGCGGCGCGTCCCATCAGCTTCCACTTCTCATAGAAAGGCAGCTTGCCCACACCGTTCATCAGGCCATCGTTCGTGATGTTGGCAAGCTCGGACTCGGTGAAGGGGCCGACGTTCTCTGTGTAAAGTGCCGGGTAGGAGCGCACAGCCTCGCGACCGACGATCAAGGGCGCCTCCACAAGATCGCTCCCCGCTTGGCTGCGGAAGACCTTCATCAGGACGCCGTCGATGCGCACGGACTTGCCCAGCTCTAGGTCATCTCGCCAGAGCCTCTCCACCACGAAATGAGCGTGGCTTCCGTCGTCCAGGATTAAGGTGCCGTCATAGTAGCTGCGGCCATCGGGCCGCGCCTTCTTGCGCATGTCGAGTAGGTGCCCGCGCATGCGTACGTGCTTGCCGCGCCAGTCATCCGGTGCGGCCGCAATCTGCGCAGAGAGTTCCGAGTCCAGGAACGGGGCCTCGAGTGCCCTGTAGTGGGGCTCCGCAAGCCGGGACGTGTAGTCGAAAAGGAACTCGCGCCCCTCTTCCTCTTGGATGTCGCGCCCGGCTTCGGTCTTGTCCGAGACCAGGGCTGCTAGGGCGGGTCTGTCGATCTCGGGTACGGAGATGTCGTCCGCGACCTCCTCGGCCACTTGCTCGATCTTGGAATCACTCTCGCGCCCCCCAAGTTTTGAGTTCATGGTGAACAGTGCGACGAGCAGGAAGACCACACCTCCTGACATGACCAGGAGCTTGCGGTTTTCGTTCACCGGCGGCGGCGCTTCGCCGAACATGCGTGGAGCAGTATTTTTCATCGTACTTGGCTAGGGAATTCGCGGCGGGAAGCCAGCATGCCGGCGGCGCCCACGAGCCCGCGGAAGATACGGTCGTGGGGCGTGCCTTCAGGGCTTGCTTCGGGATGCCACTGTACACCGATACAGAACGGGTGGCAGGTTTCGCTTGGGAGCTCGATGGCCTCAATCAGCTTCTCGTCATCGCGCGCCGACACGATCCACAGGGGGCCCGGCGTCTCAATGGCTTGGTGGTGGCTGGAGACCACATCCAGCTTGTCTACCCCGACCAATCGCCGCAGTTTCGAATCGGCTTCAATTCGCACGGGGTGGAGCCGCCTCCCGCCGTGCTCTTGGCAGCCGGGGCGGTCCTCTGGCAGGTGCTGGAAGATCGACGCCGTCTGGTTCGGCGCAACAGGCCCCGCTGGCGTCTGGCTCGGCGAGCACATGGCCAGGGCCTGCATGCCGTAGCAGATGCCCAGAACGGGGATGCCCAGCTCGATGGCTAGCTCGGCGAGCCGCATGTCGAAGTCCTGCTTCGAACCCGGTGTCACAAGGGCCTTCTCGTGGGTGGCGCCCATGCCCAGGCGCTCGGTGTCAAAGTCGTCGCCCCCCGACAGGACGAGCCCGTCGATGCAGCTTAAAAAACGCCGCATCTCGCGCTCGGCACCCACCGGCGGAATCACGACTGGCACCCCGTGCGCGCGCTGAATTGCGTCGGCGTAGGCCAGGCGGACCTCGACCCTGGGCACGGAATCCGTGTGGGTGTAGAAGCCATTGATTCCGATCAAAGGATGCTCGGTGCGCGGTCCTATCTCATTCATAGGTGCAGATTCTAACGGTTCCCGGTGACTGGTTTGTGTGTCGAGGCTCAATCCCGCGTAGGATCCCGCCATGTCGTGGTTCCTGATCGCAGTGTACTTGGTGTTAGGCTTTGTCCTCTTGGGCAAGGGTGCGGATTGGCTCGTGGGAGGCGCGACCACCCTGGCGAAGCGCATGGGCGTCAGCGCCCTTGTCGTGGGCCTCACGGTCGTGGCTTGGGGGACGTCCTTGCCCGAAGTGGTCGTGTCGACCCTGGCCGCCGTCCAGGGCAACGCATCCATTAGCCTGGGCAATGTGCTGGGCAGCAACATTGCGAACATCGGCCTAGTACTGGGCTCCTGCGCCCTGGTGTTGCCCTCCGTATTAGAGGGGCGCCTCGGCGGCCGCGAGTCCTTCTGGATGCTGCTGGCCCTGGGCATGCTGTGGGGTTTTTGCAGCGACGGCGTACTCAACCGCGCCGAGGGCGTCCTGCTGCTCGGCACCTTCGCCGCCCATACGGCGGACGTCTTCTTCCAGGCCTCGCGCCAGCGCAAACTAGGCCTGGACGGGGTCGAGTCCGAGATGGGCGACGTGCTCGAGAACATCGGCGAGCGCGCTGTGAACTGGTACAAGCACCCCGGCATCGAGACCGTCACCGGCATGATCGCCATCGCCGCCGGCGCGTGGTGTGTGGTCGAAGCAGCCACGGCGGGGGCCGACCGCCTGGGCGTACCCGACCGCATCGTGGCCCTCACCGTCGTGGCCCTGGGCACCAGCCTGCCCGAGCTTGCGGCTGGTCTTGGTGGTGCCTTTAAGGGCGAGAAGGACATCAGCCTGGGCAACGTGGTGGGCAGCAACGTCTTCAACGTGCTCGCCGTCATGGGCATCACCTCCATCGTGCATCCCCTGGACTCGGCCAGGGAGCTCGCCAGCGGACGCGAGGACGCAGCCGCGGCGGCTGCTGAACTGGACGCGGCCTTCGAGGGCACCCTCTCCTTCGACTTCCCCCTAGCTCTAGCCTTCAGTCTCTTCCTCGTGGCCCTTCCCTTCTTGGGAGGTCCGCGCTTCGGCCGCGCCAAGGGCGCCCTCTTACTGGGCACTTATCTGGCCTATTCGGTCTGGCTATACGTGCCTTAGGTTTCTAATTGGGCCATCGCGCCCAATATGCGCAGGGCCAGGCGCGCGCCGACCATGGCGTCCCAGGTGTCGCCGGTCGCGTTGCCCGGGGACACCTCCATCAGGTCCGCGCCGATCAGCTTGCGGCCCGAGTTCGGGATCGCGCTGATCCACATCCAGGCCTCGTGCCAGGTCAGGCCGCCGGGGACGGGCGTGCCCGTGCGGGGGCAGAGTCCGGGCTCGAGCCCGTCGATGTCCAGGGTCAGGTAGACCTCGTTCGGCAGGCCCTCGATCGCCTGCTCGATGCGCTCCTCGAGGTTGCCGCCGCGGGCGCGGATACCGGCCCATTCGTGGTCGAAGACCGCGCGCAGGCGATTCTCCTCCGAGATGCGCGCCATCTCGGCGGGGCACAGGTCCCGCAGGCCCACCTGGACAACCGCGCTTAGCTGGTTGGGCGTGGCCTGCTCGTCGCCGTGCTGCAGCCCCACACCGATCGCAGTGTCGAGCACATTATGGATCACCGACGCGTGGGAGCGCTCGAAGCCCTCGTAGGCGTCGCGCAGGTCCCCGTGGGCGTCGATGTGCAGCAGGCCCATGCTGGGGTGGCGCTTGGCGTGGGCGCAGATGGCGCCCAAGGCCGTCGCGTGGTCACCGCCGATAGTCAAGACGCGCTTGCCAGCGTCGAGGCTTGCCCCCACGACTGCCTCCACGGCCGCGTCGACCTCGCGGCAGATGGCGTTCGTGCGGGCGAGATCCTGGACGAGCTTCGCGTCGCTATCGATGCGTCCAGCGACTTCGATCACGCCGGCGGCCAGCAGGCCCGCCTCGTGATTCCAAGCGTGGAAGCGCGGGTCCTCGGCCAGCATGTGGATGCCCCGGCGCCAGGGTTCGCCGGCCACGGGGTCGAACAGCTCGACCTGGTAGCTAGCGGCCAGGATTGCGGCCGGGCCCCGGGCGGCACCGCGGCGGTAGCTGCAGGTGGCGTCGAAGGGGACGGGGACCACGTGCAGTTCGGCCTCGTCCGCAGAGTGGGGAAGGCCGAAGATGCCGCCCTCGGGGTCGGCGGCGGCGTTGGCGTCTATCTGGAGCTGGGATTCGTCCTTCACGTTCTTGGCGTCCTTCATGGTGTGGCTGCAACTGCTTGCAAGGAAACGACTTACAAGGCAGGATGGGTTGGTTCCCAAGAACTGTTCGCCCAGCACCGTTCCTTAGCTGGACCGAGCATAAACATGGAAGAGACCAACGACCAACAACTCCTTGCTGCCTTTCGAGGCGGAGACGCGCACGCCTTTGGGCAGCTCGTCGATCGACACCAGGCCTCGTGCCTGAAACTCGCGGCCTTTCTGCTCGGCGGCCGCGCCGAAGTCGAGGACACGATTCAAGAGGTCTTCCTGAAGCTGATGCAAAAGCCGCCAAATCTGCCCGACGGACAAGGTCCAGAGGCATGCCGCGCGGCCCTCGCAGCCTGGCTTCACCGAGTTACGAGGAACGCTTGTATGGACGTATTGAGAAGTGAGTCGCGGCGCAACCATCGCGAGAAGGCCGTGGCATCCAGGGAGGCAGCTCCCGGTGGCCAAAACAGCGTCGACGCAGCGGACACCCGCTCGGCCGTCGAGCGCAGCCTGAAGCGCTTACCCGAAGACCAACGGGAAGTGCTCTTTCTGCGGCTGCTCGCCGACCGCAGTTACCGCGAGATCGCTGAGATGACCGGCAAGAAGGCTGGGACCGTGGGCTGGTTGATTTCAACCGGCCTGCGCGCGTTAGGCGAGGACCTCGAGCCGCTGCTCGGCATGGGAACCTCGCGCCCCAAGGGCGGCAGCGCTCGCCCCACTCTGCAAGCTCTGCTGCAGAACCTCTAAGCCACAAGCACAACAGATAGGGAACGAAGTCATGCAAAACGACAAGATCAACAACGAACAACACGAGCGTCTTTGTGCGTTCCTATTCGGCGAGTTGGAAGGCGCAGACCGCGCCGCCTTCGCCAAAGAATTGGCCGCCAGCCCCGAGCTGCAAGCCGAACAATCTCGCATCGAAGCGAGCATAGAGCTCGTGAAAGAGTTCGCCCCCGTAACGCCGGTGGCCCTGTCCCCCGGAGCCCGCGCCGGGCTTGTGGTCGCTGCGGAGAAGGCGGTCGGCACGCCCGGTCCGAAATTGGCCTGGTATCGCCACCCAAGCTTGCAGGTCGCAGCAGCGACGATGCTCGCGTTCGTGGCCTTCCGGGCGCTTGACGAGCGCATGTTCGAGAACTCCGCGACCGGTGACTTTGGCCGCCGCGGCGAAGTGGCGAAGAGCAACCGCAAATCAGTGCCCAAGGACGATCTTGCCACGTTGGCCCCTGAGGCCCGCGTCGATTACTTGGCCGACCTCGACACCGAAAAAGGGGTTACTACAGGAGTCTTAGCCCCGGGAGCAGCGGTGGGAGACCGAGTCGCTGAGGGGGGGACGCCCTCTGCGGCTGCGGAAGACTGGTACCTCCAGCATGATCGCGGGGCGACGGGTACGCCACACAGCCCGCAGGCAGGCTCATCCACTTTATTCCTGGGCAAGGGCGGGGATGCCCAAGCCAGAGCCGGCGACGTGTTGGGGGTCGATAACCTTTTCGACGATGACGCTCTGGACGTCACCTTAGGAATGATCGCTGTAGGTGAGAGTGGGGCAGTCGACGTGCCCGCCGCACGGGCCCGCCTCTTAGAGCTGGAGAAGGCAGAGAAGGAGGTAGAGTTAGGCAATAACTGGGTCCTGGGCCAGTTGGATCCCCTGCCTGATGAGGACAAGGCAGAACTCGGACTGCTTCGTGGGTACTTTGAAAACGTCGAAGTCAGTGCAGAACAAGCCGAACAGGGGCGCCTGTTAGCCGAGCAGCTCGAAGTTGAGGCAGAGCTTCGCAGGGCTATCGAGGTCGAGCGCGAATTCCTTACGATTGTGCAGAACTGTATCCCGAAGCCCGGCGAGAAGCCCTCGGCGATGTACTACCGCTACTGGGGCGACAACGGTTACGAGTTCCCGGTGAATGACAACTTGTCGACCTTCTCGATCGACGTGGACACCGCCAGCTACACCCTGGCGCGGCGCTATCTCCAAGAGGGCTACCTGCCCGAGCGGGCACAGATTCGCACTGAGGAGTTCGTGAACTACGCAACGCCGGACCTGCCGGCGCCCACGGGCGGCGACGTCTTCGGCATCACCATGGAGTTGGCACCAAGCCCCTTCGGCCCAAACGCGGAAGCTGGCGGCGAGCATCGCCTGCTGCGCGTCGGTGTACGCGGCATGGAGGTCGACATGACCGAGCGCGACCCCGTTGCCCTGACCTTCGTGGTCGACGTGTCGGGCTCCATGGCTACGGGTGGCAGGCTCGAGCTAGTGAAGCACTCGTTGCGGCTCTTGGTCGGTGAGCTGGATCCCGCGGATTCGATCGCGCTGATCACCTTCAACAACACCGCGACCCGCGTCCTGGACATGACGTCTGTGGGTAATGGCGCAGCCATCGAGCGCGCGCTCTATGAGATGAAGACTGGCGGCGGAACGAATGCCGAGGGCGGCCTGCGCCTTGGCTACGAAGAGGCTGTCCTGGCTCACACACCGGGCGCCCAGAACCGCGTGGTGTTCCTGTCCGACGGCGTTGGCAACATCGGCGAGACCAACGAGCAGAAGCTCATCGCCGACGTGAAGCGCGCCCGGGACAAGGGCATCTACTTGAACACGATCGGGTTCGGCATGACCAACCACAACGATCACTTCTTGGAGCAGCTGGCCGACGGCGGCGACGGCCTGTGCAACTACGTGGACGGTGCCGACGAAGCGCAGCGCGCCCTCGTCGATAACTTCACCGGTGCCTTCCAGACCATCGCTCGGGACGTAAAGATCCAGGTCGAGTTCGATAAGGAACAGGTGCTCTCCTACCGACAGCTCGGTTACGAAAACCGCGCTATCGCCGACGTCAACTTCCGCAACGATGCGGTGGACGCCGGCGAGGTCGGCGCCGGCCAACAGGTGGTCGCCCTCTACGAAGTAGTGCTTCGCGACGCGGACCCCAGCAACGAAACACCCCTGGCGACCACCCGAGTTCGCTACAAGGCGCCCCATGGCAAGCTGTTGACGGCTGCTGAAAGCGACGACAAGCAGCTCGGCGCGAACGAGGCGACGGAGATCGAGTCGAGCTTCTACTGGAACCAAGCGAGTGGCCTCTTCGATGGCTCCTCCATCGGCTTCCAGAAGAGCGCCCTCTCGGCCCAGTTCGCGGAGTTCCTGCGCCGCTCGTCCCACGCCAAGGGCGACAGCCTGTCGCTGCTGCGCTACAAGCTGGAAGAGCTCGCCCGGACCTCCGGCGACGCCGAGGTGATCGAGCTGTCCGCCCTGGTGCAACTTGCACAGCCGCAACTGGAGCCGGAGCTGCTGGCCCAGAACAACCTGCGCCGCGCGGCCGATGATCTACAGCAATTCGAGTACGACTGCCTGCGTACCAGCTACCTGGACGGCGACCAACCGGAAGGCTGGCTTGTCACCACGAACGCGACCCGGGAGCAGCTGCGCGAGAAGCTGCGCATCGAGATTTATGAAGCCAACGGGATGGACGCAAGGTAGGGCAGCTAGCGAGTTCCATCACAGGGTGGAGCTCAGCTTGTCGGACAGGCTAGCGCTGGTCCAATAAGAGCTGGTACAGGGGAGCCGCTTGCTCGGCGATCACCTCGAGGTCGTCATCCAAGCGGTACTGCTTCTCCTTGTAGGGCAAGAAGCCAGTCGAGCGCATGACGTTGTTGTACCACCAGGAGGCCCACACGCCATCCGAATCCCTGCGGCCTGCGGGCCAGGCCAACATGGACTCCGTGAACTCGATGCCAAAGGCCTCGCACAGTCTCGACAGCGAGCCGCGCGGATCCCTGAGTACGTCGCTTGCGTCGAGCACTGGCGGCTTGGTGCCCGTCTCTGCTTCGAGCCAGTGGAACAAGGCGACCTGTTGGGGCAGGCCTAGGTCTTCAAGGGTGACCTCGGCGCGCTTCTCAGTGTAGGAGGCCAGCATCGCGCGCGGGTCGCGCACCAAGAACGCGTGGGCCAGCTCGCGCATCCAATCGCGCTCGATACATGGCAGCAGGTGGTGGCTCATGTGTTTCTGGTAGAACACCGTCGCGCCGTCCTCGATGGGGCCGAGAAGCTGGGCGGTCACCTCGCGCCAATCGCAGCTCTGGCTCTCCATCACGAGATCGGCGACCGGGTGCTCAAGCTTCGTCTCCCGCAAGTAGTGCCCATAGAGGGGCTCGTCCACGACGCAAGTGTCTGGGCGATTCTCAAAGGCCCGCATCATGGCCGTGGAGATGTTGCGTGGTCCAGACCACATAGCGATTCGAGTCACGTTGTTCATGTCGATGAGTTGTAGCGTTGGCTAGCTCTCTTTGGCGAGGGCTTGGTACAGGTCGGTGAGGCGGGCGACCATGGGGCCGGGAAAGGGACCGTCCAATTCGCGGCCGTCGACGCTGCCCACGGAGGTCAGGCCGGCGTAGGTGCCGGTGACGAAGGCCTCGTCCGCGGAGTAGACGTCGGACAGGCTGAAGTTGCGCTGGCGAACGGTGATGCCTGCGCGCTCAGCGGCCTCGATAACGGCGCCGCGGGTGATGCCGTCTAGGCAATAGTCACCGGTTGAGGTCCAGACCTCGCCTCGGCGCACGATGAAGAAGTGTGTCGAGTTGCAGGTCGCCACAAAGCCCTGGGGATCGAGCATCAGGGCCTCGTCTGCGCCCGCCTTGGTCGCCTGGATACAGGCTTGGATGCAGTTGTGCTTGGAGTGGGTGTTGAGCTTCGGGTCTTGCACGTCGGGCCGGCCGCGGCGAACGTGCACGGTGAAGAGGCTCAGCCCCTTGGTAAACGCCTCGGGCCCCGCGCTCTTGTACTCGGCCAAGATTACGATCGTCGCCGGCGAGATCACCACCCGCGGATCTTGGTACGGCGTCGCCTTCTCGCCGCGTGTAATCATCAACCGGACGTGCACGCCGTCGGTCATGCCGTTGGCCTCGATCACCCGCCAGAGCCGCGCCCGCAGCTCATCCCGGTTCAAGCCGATCTCCAGGTCGATCGCCCGGGCGCCGGCGTATACGCGGTCCAGGTGCCGCTCCAGGAACGAAAGGTGCCCGTCCTTGAGGCGCAGACCCTCCCAGATGCCGTCCCCAAGGATAAACCCGCTGTCAAAGACCGACACCACGGCCTTCTCCCTTGGTACCAGCTCGCCGTTCACGTCGAACAAGACGCCTTGGTTGCGCTCGTCCGTTGTGTGTCCGTGGCTGCCCAAATTCGCCCCATCGTGATTCGTCGTGCTTGTCATGTCGCTATCATGCGATCGAGCCCACCGACGATCTACCGACTAGCCGCACAATCTCGTGCCCGGCCCTAAACAAGTGCTCGCACCTCCGATTATGAATGCATCCCTAGCAATCCGCACCGGCGCCGTTTGGATGGCCCTCGCCATTGGCCTTGGCGCATTTGGCGCCCACTCCCTTAAGGCGCGTCTGTCCCTGCTGGACTCCACGGGCATCTGGCAGACCGCGGTCACCTATCAAGCTTGGCAGGCCCTCGGCTTGGTTCTGCTCGGCGCTGTCACCATCGGCTCCCAGGACCGACTGCTGCCCACCGCCGGCCGCATTACAGGCTGGCTGCTGATCGCTGGCAGCTTCCTCTTCAGCGCATCTCTCTACGCGCTCGCGCTGCACCCCAGCGAGACTTGGTTGGGCCCAGTCACACCCATCGGCGGACTGCTCATGATCCTGGGCTGGCTTGGCTTTGCGAGCCTCGGCGGCGCACTCAAGAACCACGACTAGAGCCCTCCCGGGGGTGGGCGATTTAGGCTCCTTCGGTTAGCATCCCCCCCTATGAAGTTCACCACGCTAGTCGCCCTCGCCCTCCTACCGTCCCTTGCCCTCACAAGCTGCGAGAGCTTCGAGGAGGCCATCCCCGAGGTGGACCCCGGCCTTGTACGCAGCGAGCTAGGCGAGATGCGCAACACCACCGAGTGGGGCGACTTCTACATGGGCGGGCAGCCGACGGAGACCGAGCTAATGCTAGCCGCAAAGCGCGGTGTGACGCGCGTGATCAACATTCGCAGTGAGCCCGAGGTCGCATCGCTGACCTTCGACGAGGCGGGGCTCTGCGCAGACCTAGACATCGAATACATCCACGTGCCCGTCACGTGGGAGAGCCTCACCGATGACGAGTTTGACCTGCTGATGGATGTGTTGAACGAAGAGGCGCCGGGCAAGACCCTGTTCCACTGTGGAAGTGGAAACCGGGTCTCAGTCTTTGTCGCCGCCCACCGCGTAATGGAGGCCAATGTGAGCTTTGAGGACGCTGTCGCCGACGCGCGCACGGCCGGCATGAAGCCAGATTCAAAGCCCGTACTCGAGGAACAGCTGAAGCGCCTGACAGGTCAAAACTTCGAGTAGATGCCCAGAGCGGGTCGCTCTGGACCCGTCCCACCAGCCCGATGCTGATCAGGACTGCAGATGCGGGCTTCGACTTCGTGGCCTAGGCGCTGGCGATCGCGACAAGGTCCGCTAGGACCTCGGCGATGCGGTCGCACTGGGCGTCTGTTGTAGATGCCGGCGGCATGGCGTACAGGACGTTGCCCAGTGGGCGCAGCAGCACACCCCGCGCCGTGGCCTCTTGGCGCAATCGCGGGGCTTGAGACGCCAAGTAGCCCTCCTCGCCGCCGATCAATTCAAAGGCAACGATGCCACCCATACGGCGCAGCCCCGCAACTCGGGGGTTCTCGACCTCGCTCGCATCGGCAAACTCGGGCAGCAGCTCGCGAAGCTTGGCCTCGATCCTAGCGCCGATCCCATCGAGAACCTTGGGCACATCGCGGTCAAGGGTCAGGTCGAGGGAAGCCAAGGCGGCGGCGCATCCAATGGGGTGCGCCGTGAACGTGTGGCCGTGGAAGAACGCCGTGCCGCGGTCTTCGGACAGGAAGCACTGGAAGAAGCGCTCAGCAGCCATGGTCACGGACATGGGCGTCATTCCGCCGGTTAGACCCTTCGCGAGGCACATGATGTCAGGAGCGATGCCAGCCACGTCGCAGGCGAACAGCTTACCGGTGCGACCGAAGCCGGTCATGACCTCGTCGGCGATCAGGGGCAGGTTGCGCTCGGTGCAAAGGGCCCGCAGGTCGCGTAAAAACTGCGGCGTCTGCATCAGCATGCCACCGGCACCCTGGACCAAGGGCTCCAGGATTACGCCAGCGGCGGTGTCTCCAAGCTGGTCGAGCATGGCCGTCATGGACTCGATGTTCGGTTGGACCAGCTTCGCGTCAAACATGAAGCTGCTGAAGGGCTCGAAGAAGGGATCGGGGTCCCCGATCGCCATGGCCCCAAAGGTGTCACCGTGGTAGGCGTGCTCGAGTCCAACGAACACGCGCCGCTGGTCTTCTTCGGCGCGCTGCCAGGACTGGATTACCATCTTGAGTGCGACCTCGATGGCGGTGGACCCATCGTCTGAGAAGAAGACGCGCGTGAGACCTTCGGGAGCGACCTCGACCAGGCGCTCGGCCAAGCGAACGGCGGGTTCGTGGGTCGCGCCTGCGAACAGCACGTGGTCCAATTTCTGCGCCTGCTTCGCCATCGCGTGGGCCACGGCCTCTTCGCCGTGGCCGTGCAGGATGGCCCACCAGGACGAGATGGCGTCGATGATCTCAGTGCCGTCTTCTAGGGTCAAGACGGACCCCGCCGCCGACTCCACGGCCATGGGCTCGGCTTCGATGCCGTGCTGGGTGTAGGGGTGCCACGCGACGGCGGCGTCGCGCTCGGCCAGAGTCTTTCGGTTTGCGTTCATGTTCTTAGGGTCGGAAAAGAACGTCGCAAAGGCGAGGCCCGTCTCCTTGGGGATCGGCGAGCCAGCGGTCCAGGCTCTCGACGTCAAGTTGCTTGAAGCGAGGCACCTCTAGCACCGGTGTGCCGTTCGCGAGGTCGCGCAGGGTGGAGGCATTCGACTCGTGCTTGTCCCCAAGCAGCAGGATAGCCCGGGGAACCATGTGGCGCGCGCCGAGAACCTCCAGGCTCAACAAAGTGTGGTTCAACGTGCCCAAGCCCGAGCGGGCGACTAGCACAAACGGCGCGCCCATGCGGCGTAGCCAGTCCACCTGCAGGTCGGCCGAGTGCCGTCCCGCTTCTTCCGTGACCGAGTACGGCACCATCAGGCCACCCGCGAGCTCGACGACCATGCGTGACTCGGTCAAAGTCTTACGCAGGCTGAAGAGCGCCTCTCCGATGCGACTCGATTCGATGGAGACCCCCGCGTCGATGGCGGCTTCGTGGGGAGACGCCGGCAGGGGCAGCTCCCAGGCCGGGCGCAAGACCTCGTGACCATCGAGGCCCGCGAGGCGCGCAACCGTGTCGCTGTCCGAGTCGTCGCCGGTCTGCACCGGCTTCCAATAGTGAACCTTGCCGCGCAGCCTAAGCGCACGGGTGCAGAGCGCAGCCGCCACGGTCTTGCCCACATCCGTGTCTGTTCCCGCAATCATAAGGGCGGGAGCGAGTGGGACCGTGGGTACCGCTTCAGGGACCAGGATCTTGGCCGCCACGCCGCACTTATTAAGCGCGCGAACCAGTGCGCTGCGGTCGTCCCTATCATTAAAAGCGTGGGCCACAATTCGCAGGCGCGAAGTCCCAACGGGCACAGTGGGGGGGCGAACAGCGCGCACGTCAAAGCCAAGGTCCAGAAGCTGTTCCGAGGCCTTCACGGCGACGGCCTCGTCACCGAGCAGCAGGCTTAGGATTGCGGCATCGGGGACCGGAAGTCCGAGCTTTTCCGCCAGGTCCGCGGCTCCCTCGCGGGCGCGCTGCCCCAGTTCGGTAGAGCTCTGGAGCACTCGGATCGCGGCGGCAAAGGACGCGCTAACACTGGGGGGTGCCGCTGTGGTGAAGATGAACGAGCGCGAGCAATTGAGCAGCACGTCGACCACCGCCCGGGAGCCGACGACCAGGGCGCCGCCGGCACCCAAGGCCTTGCCACCGGTGATGGTACGCGCGACCATGCGCGTGTTCGGGTCGTCTTTTAGGGTGGCCGCCGCACCCCGGCAACCGGGTCCGACAACGCCCACAGAGTGGGCCTCGTCGACCACCAGGTGCGCGTCGTATTTCTGGCACAGGGCGTCGATCTCCTCAAGTGGAGGCCGATCACCACCCATAGAGTAGATCCCCTCAACGGCTACGATTCGCCTTTTCGAAGGTCCGTGGTCCTTGAGTTTGCGCTCTAGGTCGTCCGGGTTCCTGTGATCAAAGATCACCACCCGCGCCTTCGAGAGCCGCAGCCCATCGATGATCGAAGCGTGGTTCGCAGCGGCACTCAACACCACGTCCCCCTCGCCCGCCAGGCTGGTCAGCAGCCCCAAGTTGGCCTGGTACCCTGTCGGGAAGAACAGCGCCGCTTGTTCGCCGAGCCACTCGGCGCCCAAGTTTTCGAGTTCACTGTGGCTCGCACCTCCGCCCAGCAAGCGGGCCGCGCGACCACCCGCACCGTAGCGCGCATTGGCTTCCTGCGCAGCTTCAATCACAAGCTCATGGGACGCCAGCCCTAGGTAGTCATTCGAGGTGAAGTCGACCAGTCCCTTGGGCCGGCCCTGCACGTTGCGCAGGCGGCCGGCGCTTGCTAAGGCGTCTAGCTCCAGACGCAGCTCTGCGTCCAAGTTTGAACTACCCAAGGGCCCCTGCGCCTCCATTAAGGTCGTCGCTACTTGCCAGGAGCTTGCTTGGGCATGCCGACGCCCTTGAGGCCAAGCTTGGCAAGCATCGCCGCGTCCGAGGACTGGCTAGGGTTTGGCGTAGTCAACAGCTCATCGCCCACGAAGATCGAATTGGCGCCGGCCAAAAAGCACATGGCCTGGGCCTCTTCCGACATCTCCTGGCGACCCGCGCTCAAGCGCACGCGCGCACCGGGAATCGCAATCCGGGCCACGGCAACCGTGCGCACCATCTCGGTCCAGTCCACGACCTGCTGCTCGGAGAGCGGCGTGCCCTCTACGGGCACCAATGCATTGATCGGCACACTCTCGGGCTGGGGCTCCAGGTTCGCCAGCTCGGTGATCAGCTCCGCGCGCTGGTCGCGGTCCTCGCCTAGTCCAAGGATGCCGCCGGCACAGACACTCATGCCCGCCTTGCGCACATTGCCCAGGGTGTTCAACCGGTCATCAAAGGTGCGCGTTGTCACGATCTTGTCGTAGTGGCTGCGCCCCGTGTCCAGATTGTGGTTGTAGTAGTCAAGCCCAGCATCCGCCAAGCGACTGGCCTGGTCCTCGTTTACCATGCCCAAGGTCACGCAGCTCTCCAGGCCCATGGAGTTCACGCCCTCGATCATGTCGAGCACGCGATCGAAGTCGGGACCGTCCTTCACCTCGCGCCAAGCGGCGCCCATGCAGAAGCGATCCGCGCCGCCGTCCTTCGCACGCTTCGCCGCGGCGAGCACCTCTTCGGTAGACATCAACGGCTCGCGCTTGACCGGCGTTTTGTGGTGCGCGCTCTGGGAGCAGTAGCCGCAGTTCTCTTGGCAGCCACCCGTCTTGATCGACAGCAGCTGCGAGCACTGCACGTACTGCGGGTCGTGGTGCGCCCGGTGCACGGTCGCGGCCTCGAAGACCAGCTCGAGCAGCGGACGGTTGTAGAGTGCCTGGATTGCGGCGCGGTCTAGACGCGCAGCCTGGGGGGACGCAACCGCGCCTAGTGCATTGGGAGTCATGGCCGAAGAGGTTAACGTTTGGGGCCGATTTCGAGCGCTTCCCCGTCCTGTTTTTGCCATCCGGCCTTTGCAGCGTATGCTGTACGCGACTCGGGCGTCCCTTTTACGCTCGGAGCCGATCCACCCTCCAAATCCTCGAATCCAGCCAATGGGCACCGAAAAACGCGTTAACTACTGGGACTACATCCGCGTGGATGAGCTCCTAAGCCTCCAGGGCGGCGTCGAGCACGACGAATCCGACCTTCACAACGACGAGGTGATGTTCATCGTGGTGCACCAGGTCTACGAGCTCTGGTTTAAGTTGATGCTGCGCGAGCTCAAAGCCGCCCGGGATCTGTTTGAGGGCGGCCCGGTGGAGGAGCAGGCCCTCAGCGGCGCTGTCCACTGCCTGCGCCGCGTCTGCACCGTGCTCGACCGCTGTGTCGACCACTTTACGATCATGGAGACCCTGTCCACCCGGGACTACCTCTCGTTTCGGGACAAGCTGATGCCCGCTTCGGGCTTCCAGAGCGGCCAGCTGCGCGAGGTCGAGCTGATCTTGGGCCTGCAGGACGAGGACCGCATTCCCTTGGGTGTCGAGGGCGACTACATGCAGGCACTGCGCAGCCACGACGGCAAGACCTCGCCTACCTACGAGCGCGTCGAGGCGACCCGGGCCAGCGGCCAGTCGATCCGCGAGGTCATCGAGGAGTGGCTCTACCGGACCCCGATTGATGGCGTCGGTCCCGACGACGAGGGCAGCGAAGAGAAGCTCGACCAGTTTGTCGACCGCTACCTCGGCGCTGTGAACGCGGAGATCGATGACTCCTGCGCCGTCGCTCTATCGCGCTCGCGCTCGGACCAGGACAAGCAGACCCTGGTCGCGCGCTATGAAAAGGAGAAGGCCGGCCAAGAGGCGTTCCTGCACCCCTCGGAAGAGGAAGGAGGCGGTCGCCGCCGCCGCATTCGCATGGCAATCCTGTTCATCACGACCTACCGCGAGCTGCCCCTGTTGGCGTGGCCGCGCGAGCTCGTGGACCAGCTTGTCGAGCTGGAGCAGAAATTTGTGATCTTCCGCCAGCGCCACGCGCGCATGGTCGAGCGCGTCATCGGCCGCCGCACGGGAACGGGCGGTAGCGCTGGCGTCGACTACCTGGATGCGACCGCCTTGCAGTACCGTATTTTCAAGGACGTCTGGGCATGCCGCACCTGCCAGATCCGCGCCACGGCCGCCCCGGCCCTGGACAATGCCAGCTTCTACGGCTTCAAGAGCGCCGATTAGCCGTGGCCGACACCAGGCCCCAGGGTTCAGACCAGCCCAGCGCAAGCTGGGCGGCTTGTCCCTTGGGACCGCGGTCGTTTCCAGCTTCGGCAAGTGCGACAGACAGCTGTCTTTCGCCCAGCTCGCGCGGGCCGGCACTCCTTAGGAGAGCCACCCTTGGCCTTGGCGCGCTTCTAGGGTCGAGCTGTGTGACCCAAGACGTCGCCCCAGTCGACCCCCGAACCGACAGCCAGCGGGTCATGGACGTGCTCATGACCGGCGCCGATCGCGTCGAGGTCACCGCCGGTCCCAAGAGCCGCTGGCAAGCGCTACTCACCGAATACGACCAGGATAAAAACGGCGAGCTCCTGCCCGCCGAGCTGCCCAGTCGAAATTTCGAGCGCTTCGACCGCAACGCCGACGGCCGCATCACCCTAGCCGACTTCCCCGCTGAATCTGGCGAGGTCCCCGCCTGGCTCCACGAGAACTTAGAGCGCAAGTCCGCAATCCGCCTGCTGTCCTCGATCTTTGCCCCATGGCCGCCAACAGACCTCTTGGACTGCGCCCAACGCTTTCGAGAGCTCGACACGAACACCGACCTGCGCCTCAGTCATCACGAACTCTCTCAGGTGCCGAGCGATCTAGCAAGCCCAGGCCGCGACCGCACCTACGCCCTACTCGACCTGATCGATAGCAACCAAAACGACCAGGTCGATTGGTTCGAACTTGAAGCCATCCTTGGGAAGCTCGGTCCGAATCCCTAGGTTTTGGATCAGGCCCACCGCGGACAATATGGATCTAACGCGTCGGGCTTATTTTCTTTGCGCCATCTTCGCCTAGCGTCACACGATTACTCGCCGGATAGGCTGAAGGGCTAAGAGCGGTTTAAAGAAACCACTCATAGAATGGAATGTACTTGCCAAAGAGGGCTCCAACTATGGCCCCGATAAGGCCACCGATAATGGAAAGCAGGACCGAAGAGAGGTCCCCAATCCAGATTGCGCCCATCGCAGCGCCGATCAGGCTGCAACATAGGATGTACAGGGCCTTTAGCATGACCTATCAACTCCAAACACTTCTCTACCGTCTTTCGCAGATTCCATAGCAAGTCTCACAAAGCTCAGCGATGTACGCTAAATGTCCTGTTCCTATGCCCCCCGTTAGAAAGGGCCGCAAAAATCCTATTCACAACTAGCACCACTCCGCTACGTCAGTCAACCGAGCACGGTCAAAGCCGCGGGAGTGTCACCATAGGGAGACGAGCTTGAGGCTGCTCTCCGCGAACAAGTAGGAGCCGCCAGTTATGAGGTCGAAGGTCGAGCCGTCGACTATTAACTTGTCGGCGGACCACACAACATTCCGCACCGACTTTGCGTCGCCATCGATAGGAGTAGGGAAGGTCAGCCGAATGGGCGGGTTCTCGAAGGTGCCTTTGATCACCAGGGCCTCGTCGGCTGGCCAGACGTCAGGGAACCGCACCGCGGTCTGGTGCCAAAGCAGTAGCACATCGTTCCCACTGCAGTCGACCTTGCGCACTTGAGCCTCTCCTAACTCCCCAAGTTGGTTTCCATCCAACAGGCGTTTCCCCTTTTTGTTGGTGTAAGTTCCGTTCTGGTGAATCGTAATCGTCTGTGTCTCCATCAAGACAGACTGCCCAACAATCTTTAGGTCTGGGGTCATCCCGCAAGACAGCAAACCTGCCAAGAAGATCGCCGAGAAAATTGGTGAACTCTTCATGGTTAGAACCATAGCATCGCGAGAGCGACGCTGTGAAGGATCTACTTATCACAAAGAAGATCGGCATGCGAAAACCGTGGATGGCGGTTAGCAAGTTGCCGAATAGCGCGCCCTGCCTGCTGTCCTAGACGACTTAGGGGGATGCAACAAGAGGCAGAGCGCCGTGTAGCGCGATCTTCTAGATCTTCGTTGCGGGGCGTAGCGCGTCGAAGTCGGGGTGACAAACTGCGGCAGGCTGTAGGGCCTTCTGTTGCGCTAGCAAAGACAGGAACGAGATTTAGCCACTTACAAATCAC
>JAQXEK010000060.1 GCA_029250885.1 Planctomycetota bacterium | reverse complement strand
TTGACCACTCTGTACATCAATGACTGCTCCTTGCTGACGGGCATCGACGGCCTTGCGAACCTGCCCTCCCTAACCTCGGTGAAGTTTGATCGCTGCCCCTCTCTGACGAGCCTCGATGGCCTTGCTAACCTGACCTCCTTGACTTCGGTGAACCTCAGTAGCTGCTCCTCTCTGGCGAGCCTCGATGGCCTTGCGAACCTGACCTCCTTGACCTCGGTAGACCTCTATGGTTGCTCCTCTCTGACGAGCCTCGATGGCCTTGCGACCCTGACCTCCTTGACCTCGGTATCCCTCAATGACTGCAGCTCTCTGACGAACATCGACGGCCTTGCGACCCTGACCTCCTTGACTTCGGTGAACCTCAGTAGGTGCTCCTCTCTGACGAACATCGACGGCCTTGCGACCCTGACCTCCTTGACCTCGGTAAAGCTCTGGTGGTGCTCCTCTCTGACGAACATCGACGGCCTTGCGACCCTGACCTCCTTGACCTCGGTAGAGCTCAGGTGGTGCTCCTCTCTGACGAACATCGATGGTCTTGCTAACTTGACCTCCTTGACTGAGGTGGACCTCTATGGCTGCTCCTCTCTGGCGAACGTTGACAGCCTCGCAAGCCTGACGGCGCTGACATCATTGGATCTCCGAGGCTGCGAATCCCTGACGAGCATCAGTAAGATCGCAGACCTATCTTTGGATCGGTGGTGGCTCCCCCGCGGTCTCTCTAAGCCGTAAACTCCGCAGTCACACTTGGCATCACCGACGCCTCGGGCTTCAACGACTACCCTTGAGGGGACCCAATCCCGCGTCGTCGAGGAGACGCTCCAGCGCTACGGCCTGGTCCGCGTTGACCATGTTCACATAAGCAAGGAATCCGTTGACGTAAGCTAAGGCATCCCTGTTCATGCTCTTGCTCACCGACTCGACACCTTCGGTCTGGCAGCGATGCACAATGGCGCGGAAGCGGCGACAGTCCCTGCGAGAGATGCGGAGCTCCTGGTTGACGAGGATACCTGTGACCATCTGCCTTTGATGTTGTCGCATGACGACCGTCTTCTTCTCGTTGGGCTCGAACCCTTCATCCTTGAGAATGGTGTACACGGCCCTAAGCAGGATGTCGACACGCCCGCGGCGCTCCTCATGGGAAAAGATCAGGTCATCCCCATAGCGCGAATAGTTAAAGCCAATCGAATCCGCCAGACCCTTGATACGCAGATCCAACCAGCGGGCGACGTAGTTCGCGAGTCCGGGTGAAGTGCAGGCTCCCTGCGGGAGGACCCGCTCTCCCTGGGCAACATAGAGGCGGTCGCCATCCAACTCGATCGGACGCCTGTCCGCATCGGTACACAGCAGGGCTAGCAGGGTCGCGACCCCTTGGTTGTAGCCACAACCCTTAAAGAGGCCACGAACCCGCTTCCATGTGATCGTCGGGAAGAAGTCCTTGATGTCAATTCGAACCACGATCGCTTTCCCCACGTGCCGCTCAGCGTTGTCCTTGATCGAGAGGCCCCTGCGCCAGGCCGTGGCCACTCCCGTGTGAGGCTCCAGGTGCTCCACGATGTTCTCGAGGATCCAGCTCTGGGCATGGCGCATGAGGGGCTTGGGTGAGGCGATCCGCCTTTTACCACCTTTGCGCTTGGGAATATGGAAGCGGTTGTAGTGATCCACCCGGGCCGCGCGGCGGTGATAACAGAGCCATGCGACGCGGTCGGCTCCTTTCTTGAAGTCGGGGCCACTGGAAGAGACCGCCTCGGGAAGCGCTAGCGCCTGCGACAGTTCCAGAGCGTCTGACAGTTGCGGAAGACCGCGCCTCTTCAGTTCGCCAGCGTCGCCCCCCTTGAACGTCAGCTCCGCGGAAACACGATCACCCAGGAAGTACGGGGTGCGTCGCTTGTCCTCCCTGAACTTCCTGCGGGCCTCCTCCTTCGTCGCGGGCTTCTTCTTGGTGACCTTCTTCTTGGTGACCTTCTTCTTGGTGACCTTCTTCTTGGTGACCTTCTTGGTGACCTTCTTGGTCGCCTTCTTGGTCGCCTTCTTGGTCGCCTTCTTGGTCGCCTTCTTGGTCGCCTTCTTGGTCGCCTTCTTCATGGGCTCATCTGGCCCTTCGTTTTTTTGGTCCTTGCGCATGAATCAGCCCTGTGGTTCCTCGCACACGACGACCTGGGGAATGGTCTCTCCTGCAATGGCACGCTTGGAGAGAAGCTCCAAGGCCCAGTCAGCGTCTGAGCGATTCTTCCCCCTGGCAAGGTCCAAGAGGGCCTCCGGCGCTATTGCGCCTGTTCGCTCCACGCGAGCCTTCACCAGCGTCTTCACCTTGCCTCCGCCGCGGACTCGGCACAGAGCCGACCGGTCGAAGCCGCTCGAATCGAACCCATCCCAGGTGGCATCCAACAGGTACGTCGCAACAACCAGTCGGACATCGTTATGGACAGACCCCGCCAGTGCGGCGAGAACCTTCTCGGAGATGGTATTTTCCTCGTGAGTGTGGAGGTACTCCAGACCACCGCCCCGCGCTTCCTCCACGCTGCTGCCACACAAGAGGAGCACTGTCTCCGTTGCCTCCGGCGAGCCCGGCTCCAGAGTGCCGAGGTAGCGGGTGCACTCCACCAGCACATCCGGGGCCCCGCTCTCGGCAAGTCGGCAGGCGAGGGCCGGCGTAAGGCTCGCTTCCTGCAGGAGCTCCAGGCCGATGGTCCGCAGTTCGAGTATCGGCTGGGCAGCCAATTCCACCGCAACGGAAGGGGTCCTCAAAAGGAACTCCCGACAGGGCCCCACTTCGGTGTGAGGTTCGTATAATTCCTCGACAATTCCAAGCAGCATCTTCATGAGCTCAGAGTCCTCATCATCTGAAGGCTTCTCAGGTTCAATACCTGCCTCAGCTTCCCGACAGGACCCTGCCCACTTGGACACCCGGGAGGCGGTGGACTCGTCCACCCCTTCGAGGGCCAGGCGCCAACCCACCTCCCGGATCTCATCCAGGCCTTCCTCGTCCCCGTCAAGGAGAACGAGCGCCTCTGCCAGGGCCCAGCGCCTGGTGGAGTCCCGCACAGACCCCGTGAGAGCGAGCAACCAATCTGAGCGAATGCGATCAGTGTTTGCGTAGGTGGTCAGTTGTTTCACCCACGTCTTGAGCACTCGCGTTCTAATGTGGGGCAGGATTCTGAGCGCAAGACCTCCCATGGCCTCCTCAGCCCTTCCATGCCATTTGCTAATGATCTCTCCAGTCGCAAGGACCTCCTTGGGAGCCCTCAAGGACAGTCGGGCCACGTGGACTCCTTTGATCCGCTCGTACTCCTCCTGTTGCTCCGGAGTGAGGTCATCACCCTCGAGCCGTTGGTTCATCACGATCACTTGCGCTTCGTCCGGAGTGGGGTCCTCTAGCCAGGCCACAATCCTTCCCGATGCATAATTGGTATAAGGGTCACCCCGGTACCACTTTGACCTGCGAGGTCCCTTTCTTTCCTTAGGACGGATCACCCCCATGTCAGCGGTGAGGACAAAACTGCATGCGCGGCGAAAAGTCCGAGGCGTGACCAACTCCAGCGTCGCATTCAGGAAAGCGACCTCGTCGAGAATGGCGGTGGGCTTCGTGGACAGGATCTGCAACCAGAGCTTTTCTGCTGTCTCTTCTGAGGGATCCGATTGCCAAGCGTGGACGAAAAGTGAGGAGCCGAGCTCTTCCAAGTGACCCCGACTTGGTTTCCGGTAACCCCGATTGGATCGGCCCGCCAACTGGAACAAGGCCAATCCCAGCTCACACGCTCCCTCCATGCCCTTCGCAAAGGCGACGAGCTCGGTCCAGCCATCCTGAGTCCACAGGCCAAAAGACTCCAGACCTTCAACGAGGGAGATTGCCTTCTGATCGACACCGCGCATGAGCGCGCACCACCGGAGGGGTATGAAGGAGCTGTTGAGAGCTTCACGGAGCCCCTCGACGTCCCTGAGCTCGGGATAGCAGTCAGCAAATTCCTCAATTTTCTCGGGATGGGTGAGCAACCAAGAGGTGGCTTGCTCGTGTAGGAGTGGGGAAGGTGATTTCTCGAATGCACAGGCCAGGGCAGGTGTCAGATCGGGCTCCTCACAGGCAAGCAGGGTTCGGACCGCGGCAATCTCTGACACTTGCCATGGAATCGAGGTGCTCAAGCCAATGCGTTGCAATTCAGGCAAAAGGGTGTTGGAGCTGCCAGCGAGTCGATCACAGGGATGCGTCATGTCCGGCTTGAGGGAGACAAATCTATAAGGCCCCCGACCGTTTCGCGCTTGCTCTACCCGCGCGTGACATTCTGTGGCGGGACCCCATCCAAGAATCCGTTCGGCGCTGCTGCGGCTCAGCGGGCGCCCCCCTTTCATGGGGAACACTTCGTCTCCCCCCTCGCACAGCATCGGTCTGGCTGCCAGTAGGTACTGGGAGAGCAGCCACGGACCCAGCCCCGCCTCGGCCTCCACCGCGAGCGTCCATACCTGCTCAGGCGAAGACCCCAAGGCAAGCTCCAGAGCTTTTTCGCGATCAAGGCCCCGGTTCAAGTGGAGGTCGACCAAGACCACCAACGCGCGGTTCCTGAGTTGGGTGTCAGTCCACGGCGCCAGACTCCGTGTCAGTTCAGATGCAACGGCCAAGGACTTCGAAGCTTGACTCGAAATTTCATCGAACACCTCCTGCGCAGCATCACGATCCTCCAACAGTCCCGCATGCGCGGCCTCGACCCTAGAGTAAAGCTGTGCAGCTTCGGACGCGACAGGCTCAGCCTCGTCTGCCGACTCATCCGCTTGTTCCAGATCCCGCTCCGCCTTTTCGCGTTCGCTGGATGAGCGCTCTACAAATTGCAGGGACAGGGCCACAAGGGACTTGAGTTCAGCCAACCACTCCTTACGTTGGCAGGATATGGCCTCCTCCGCCCCCGCCGCCAGGCAAGCCGCTTCGAGTGGGGTCATGGCAATCCCAAAGGCGGCCTCCACGCGAACGTCTTCTGCGATGTCCTGTCCTACCACCACCTCGCGATCGCCCTGGATGACGACCGCTCCCGATGGGACAACGAGCACTTGAACTGATCTGTTCAGCATCTCGTCGAGGCTGCCCTTTGGAGTGGGCCGCCTGCCCCATTTTTTTAGGGTGATTTGCGTTCCCTTTTCGTCGGCCGGTACCGACAGTCGACGCACAGCGCAACCACTCGTTACGACCTCTTTGAGCAGCGTCGAGTGACCCTCTGGCAGCGTGCGATCCTTGAGCCCTTCGCTGTCCCCCCACGACCTCTCTGCATTAATTTTAAGCAGCCAATCATCTATACCATATTTGGGGGCCTCTTCCTGCAGCTCGGCCATCCCAAAGAGAAGGTCGATGGACAACCACTGGTTCACGTGCAGGGAGCTGCGAGTCCCCTCCAGCCGACCAAGCAGCCTAAGCGCGACGACATCGTGCAGGTCCGGGTTCTCCTTCGAAAGCCGACGCATGGCGCCACGGGCTCTTCCCTTGAGTTCACCAGCGGTCGTGTCAGCACCAGCGAATTCGATAGTCGCACTTAGCACGGGGAGCTCGTCGATGGCAGCCAGCGTGGTGACAAGATCCTCAAGGCCCTCTCCAGTTCCCAGGGCCTCTGCATCGACAGCGTCACCTTGCACGAATGCTGTCGCGGCGCTGCCCGCAGCGATCCGTCCCAAAGCCGCAGCGTCTTCTTGCTCTTGCTCAACAGTTGAGAATGAGCCTGCATGTTTCTCTGCGCGCGTGGCCCACGGTTCGCTCTTGGATTTCTTGCGGACCCGGGGAGCTGGAGACCACAGTAAAACAACCGCCGCCGCGACCTCCCCGGAAATGCCCTCGGGCAGTAATCCTTCAGCCAACAGTTTGGCTGCGAGCTCCATTTCCCTGTCGACAGAGGGGGGGAATGCCAATGAGTCCACAGACATCGCATGCCCCTGGCCGAACTTCGAGGCGCGCTTCTTCAACTCTCCTCCCCATCGTTGGACGCGTTGATCCGCTTCGGATTTCGACCCTCGGTCCATGATTCGAATCGGAAGCCGGGCCGCAAATGCTCTATGGCCCCTTCGAAAGCCGTGACACCCTCCGCCCAGCTGTCCTCGGACTCCGTGCGCATGCTCGGCTGCATTATATTCAACAAGTCCATCCAACTCTTTTTTCTGTGGCCTCGGGTGTGCTCTCGTAGACGTTCTGGCGCATCTTTAGGCCGACCTTGAACTTTACGACGCGCTGCGCGGGAACCTGTACCTCCTCCAGCGTTCGCGGGTTCTGCGCGCTGCGTGCCGCGCGCACAACGAGACTAAAACTGCCAAA
>JAQXEK010000048.1 GCA_029250885.1 Planctomycetota bacterium | reverse complement strand
GGCGCGCGCATGGACGAGATGAAGTTCGACATGTCCGGTGGCGCAGCAGTCATGGGCACCTTCCACGCCCTCGCCAAGCTAGACGTCAACGTCGAGGTTCACTGCGTTGTAGTCGCCTCGGAGAACATGCCGGCCCACAACGCCACCAAGCCCGGCGACATCGTGACCGCCATGAACGGCCTGACGATCGAAGTGATCAACACCGACGCCGAGGGTCGCCTGATCCTGGCCGACGGCCTGTGCTACGCTTCGAAAAAGATCAAGCCCGACACGATCATCGACCTAGCGACCCTGACGGGCGCGGTGGTTGTGGCTCTTGGCCACGAGATTTCGGGCATGTTCCCGAACACTAAGAAGCTCGGCAAGGACCTTGCCAAGGCTGGCGAGAACACCGGCGAGCGCCTTTGGGAGCTGCCCCTGCTCGAAGAGCACAAGACCCAGCTCAAGGGCGCCTATGGCGACCTGCGCAACATCAACTCTGGTCAAGGTAACGGCTCCTCTGCTGGTGCCGCGTTCCTCTCCCACTTTGTTGGCGAGGGCATCGATTGGTGCCACCTCGACATTGCCGGCACGGCATGGGGATCGGAAAACCGCGACTATCGCGGCGGCAAGACTGGAACGGGCGTCGGCGTGCGCCTCCTCATGGACTACCTCCAAAACCTGTAACTCAAAGAACGAAAGGAGCTTCCACAGTGTCAACCCAAGAGAACCCACTCATCCCTGGCCTTGCCGGGGTCCCCGCTTGTGAATCGGCAATCAGCTACATCGATGGCAACATTGGCGTTCTTGAATACCGCGGCTATCCCATCGCCGACCTTGCTGCAAACAGCACCTTTGAAGAGGTCACCTTCCTTCTCTGGAACGGTCGACTACCCAATGTGGCCGAGCTCGAGGAGCTGACCGCTTCCCTGGCTGCCAAGCGTCAAGTGCCCGATGCCATCCTGGACATCATCCGCTCCCTGCCCAAGGACGGCCACCCGATGGATGCTCTTCAGGCTTGTGTATCAGCCCTGGGAATGTTCAACGCCGACAACCGCGCTTGGAAGGACAAGGAGAAGGCCCACGAAATGTGCCTCGAGATGGTCGCCGTGCTGCCTACACTGACGGCTGCCTTCGATCGCGTTCGCCGCGGATTGGAGATCATTGCTCCGGATCCCACGGCCAGCACGGCTGCAAACTTCCTGTACATGGTGAACGGCGAGATGCCCGACGAGCTTGCGGCTCGCGTTCTCGATGTGGCTTTGATCTTGCATGCAGACCACACCATGAACGCCTCGACGTTCACGGCCCGCGTCGTGGCTTCGACCGAGTCTGACCCCTACTCTGTGATCAGCGCTGCCATCGGTAGCCTCTCCGGACCCCTCCACGGCGGTGCCAACGAGCGCGTGCTCGACTCTCTCGCCGAGATCCCCTCGGCCGAGGCCGTGCCCGCTTGGCTTGATGCCAAGTTTGCCGCCGGCGGCAAGGTCATGGGCTTCGGTCACCGAGTCTATAAGGTGAAAGACCCCCGGGCGATCAACCTACAGGACCTTGTGCACCAGGTCTTCGAGAAGCTGGGCTCTACGCCGATCTACGACGTTGCCTTGGCACTTGAAAACGGAATGCGGGAACGAGTCGGCGACAAGGGCATCTGGCCCAACGTCGACTTCTTCAGCGGGATCGTCTACCAGAAGCTAGGCATTGCCACGGACAACTTCACCCCAGTCTTCGCCATCTCCCGGGTCTCCGGTTGGCTGGCCCACTGGCGCGAGCAGATGGAGAACAACCGCCTGTTCCGTCCGGGGCAGATCTACGTCGGTACCCACGGCCACGAGTACGTGCCGATCTCCGAGCGCTAGAGCCCACGGACAACTAGATCGAAGACAGGTGCTGGATCGCTCTTTGCGACCCAGCACCTGTCTTTATTTATGCCCGCTGTCCGGCTCTCCAGGCGTCCTACTCGAAGGTCGCGGCGGTCACGAGGACCTCTTCTGTGTTGGCCATCAGTTGGCTCAAGTCTTGCTCGCTTAGGTCTAAATCCTTTACAACCTGTAGATTCATGATGTTTTGCTCGTCGATGACGTCAGGTGCTAGCGCCCAAGCGGTCAGCTCAGAAGCCAGATTGGCGATCTGGGCCGCCTGGGTGAACTCGCTAGCCTCGTGGTAGCAGTCGTGGAAGCGGACAGCTGCTCCGACTTCTTTGGGCAGGTTCCACTCGCTAACAAGCCGTGCCCCAAGCTCTGTGTGCAGTAAATCGGCCAAGTAGGCCTTGGTGTCGGGCTCGATCTCCTCGCCAATCAGCTTCTCGGCATCGGCCAAGAGCCCAAAGGCCAGTGGGCGACCGACGTCCATCATGAGTCCGGGCATCAGGGTCGCCTTCCCTCGCAGGCCAATGGCCATGCCAATTCGATAGGCGTAGAGCCCAGAGACCGCAGCCTGTCTCCAAAGCTTCTTAAGAACGAGGTTCTCGCGAATCGCGAGGCCATTTAGGACCATGTGCCCAATAGCCATGTCACCGATGGCTCGGATGCCAAGGCGGCGCACGGCGTCGTCGATAGTGACCAGCTCGTTGACTGGAGCATAGGCCGACGAGTTCGAGATGCGCAGGACGTGAGCCGCTAGGCTCTGGTCCGTCGAGACCAACTTCGCGATCACCTCCATGTCCGGTGTGTCCGAGTTGTAGGTGTTCAGCAGTTTGGAGATGCTTGCCGACAGAACCGGTAGTTTGAGGTTCTCGCCGCGGAAGAGTGATTCAATTGGAGAGCGGAGCGGCTCGGGAATGGCGTTCGGATCAAAGAAGGCTTGAGTCGTCATTTTTTGGGGGGGTGATGGTCCTAGGAATTACACCCCCTCCTTCGGCTCACGGGTGGGCCCCTCTTTATGGCAAGGAATAATTGATTGAATCTACGTTCTAAAAAAGGCGAGGCGGCCCAAGAAGTCCTTGAGCCGCCTCGCTTTTCACCGCGGAGTGTTACGCCCCGAAGCTCTCTTCTAAACATGCGGTTTCGCACTCCTTTCTCCGCAATCTAACAGCGGGCTTAGAGAACGATATATGCCGGAGGGAGAGCTTGTCTTAGCGGCGATCCCGTGGGTTGCTGTACTGGCCCCGCTGGGGCCGGTCTCCGCCCTCTTCGCCGAGCTTGGCGATACGCAGCTTCTGGCCGCGGACTCGCGTCTCTTGCAGGCGCCTAAAGGTCTCCTGGGGCATGCCATCCGGAAGGTCGATCGTGCTGAACTGGTCAAAGATCTGGATGCGTCCAATGTACTGGGAGCTGATGTCACCCTCGTTGGCCACCGCACCGACGATGTTGCCTGGGTTGACCCCGTCGCGGTGGCCGACCTCGATACGGAAGGTGTTCATACCAGCTTCGCTGGTGGCCTCGGGGCGGCCCTGGTCGCGACCGCCGAACTGCTGTCCTCCGCGCTCATCGCGCCCGCCGCGCTCGAAGCGCCCACCACGGTCGCTCTGGCCACCACGGTCAAAGCGGCCGCCGCGCTCGGGGCGGCCTCCGCGGTCGAAGCTTCCTCCGCGGTCGCCACGATCGAAGCTGCCACCGCGGTCCCCGCGATTGAAGTTCCCGCCGCGGTCATTGCGCCCCCCGCGATCACCAAAGCGGTCGTTGCCGCGGCCCCCGCGCTCGCGGAAATCACGGCGCTCGTCTTCGGAGCGCACGCGGCCTTGCTGGCGGCCATCGGCTTGGAAGAACAGGGTCTGGTCACCCTGGGCAAGGCGCGCAAGGGCTCCGAAGACCTGCTCTTGGGTGCTGTCGGTGCTCTCGATGTACTCGCTGATGATGCTGGCGTATTGGGCCGAGCTCTTCTCCTCAGAGTAGGCTTCGATGGTCTCGCCGATGCGGCGCTTGAAGCGCTCGATGCGGGACTTGTTGACCTCGTCGTTGCCAGGAACCTCGAGGCGCTCAAGGCGGCTACTGGTGGCGCGCTCGATGTCGCGCAAGAGGCGACGCTCGCGGGGCTTGACGAAGAGAATCGCCATACCTGCGCGTCCCGCGCGGCCCGTGCGGCCGATGCGGTGGGTGTAGGACTCCAAGTCCGTGGGCAGGTCGTAGTTGACGACGTGGGTGATGCGCTCGACATCCAGACCACGGGCGGCCACGTCGGTGGCGACGACGATGTCGATCTTGCCGGCCTTGAGCTGGTTGACCGTCTGCTCGCGCATGCGCTGGGGGATGTCCCCGTTTAGGGCGGTCACGGCGTGGCCTCGGGCGGCTAGCTTCTCGGCCAGCTCGACCGTGTTGGCCTTGGTACGGACGAAGATGATCATCGCCTCGAACTCCTCGACCTCCAGTAGGCGGGTCAGGGCGTCAAGCTTCAGGTGCCCTGCCATGATCTCGTAGCGCTGGGTGATTGTCTCGGCAATCGTCGTGCGCATCTCTAGCTTGATAACCTCAGGGTTGCGCATGTAGTCGGTGGCCATGCGCTGGATGACTGGCGGCATGGTGGCGGAGAAGAGGGCAGTCTGGCGCTCCTTTGGGGCGTGCTCGAGGATCCACATGACGTCGTCCACGAAGCCCATCTTTAGCATCTCGTCGGCCTCATCGAGGACCACGTGGCTGATGGTGGACAGGTCGAGGGAGCCACGCTTGATGTGATCCATCACACGGCCGGGGGTGCCCACGATTACATGGACGCCGCGCTGCAGGGGACGCAACTGAAGTGGATAGGCCTGGCCGCCGTAGATCGGCAGCACGTGGAAGCCGGGCAGGTTCTTGGCGTATTTTTGGAAGGCCTCGGCGACCTGGATCGCAAGCTCGCGGGTAGGCGCCAGGACGATGGCCTGGGGCTCACGGCGGTTAAGGTCGATGGCGTTCAGCACCGGCAGTGCGAAAGCGGCCGTTTTGCCGGTCCCGGTCTGGGCCTGGCCAAGCACGTCGAGTCCAGCCAAGAGGGGCGGGATGGTGCCCGCCTGGATGGGGGAGGGATGCTCGTAGCCGATCTCTTCCAGGGTGCCCTGGATGTCCTCGCTCAGGTGTAGGTCGGCGAAGGTAGGCCCGGTTGGCCCTTCCAGCTCAGCCTGGGGCGCTTCAGCTACACCAGCGGTCTCACTGGAGTGCATCTGGGCACTGGCATCGGTCGTTGCAGAATTGTCCGTATCGGCAGCTTGCGCTGCTTCGTTCTCTTGGAAGCTCATGTTGTTACCCGCGGGTCGCAGTTTGCGTGAAGTGCGCTAGTGGATCCGCTAGGTGTGCTGCCAAGGGGGCCTCATTCTTGACGTCGCTAGCTCGGGCATTCGCTTCCCCATAAGAACCACATCGCAGGACTATCTACAGTCATCGAAGGGCTTCGGAAGGAGGCCGAGGCTGGCGGGTCGGGCCCAATTTGCACTGGATCGTTGCGCTCGAAGCCAAAGAGTGTAACGGCTCTGCGGGAAATGTGTGGCCGATCTTGTTGCAGATTGAGCAGCTTTGCATTTGGTGGTCTAGAAGCGCTACAGTGGCCCCATGTCCTCGCCTAATGCTAACGCACCCAATCACGTCCTCCACAAGCCCTACCAACCAAAGCAGCCCGCCCGAGAGGCCATCGCGCAGTTCCACGAGGTTCTGGGCCAGCGCCGCTCGATCCGGGACTTCTCCGATCGGCCGGTGGAGCAGGAGCTTATCGAGTGGGTGGTGAAGTCTGCCGCCACGGCACCGAGTGGGGCCAACAAGCAGCCCTGGCGCTTCGTCTGTGTGAAGGATCCCATGATCAAGCGCCGCATCCGCGAGGCTGCGGAGATCGAGGAGCGCGAGTTCTACCAGCGTCGTGCCCCGGACTCTTGGAAGCGGGACCTCGCGCCGCTTGGCACGGACGAGAACAAGGAGTTCCTAGAGACTGCGCCTTGGTTGATCATCGTGTTCCGCATGACGAAGACCGACGAGGGCAGCGGCGTGTACTACAGCGAGGAGTCCGTGGGCATTGCCACGGGCATGCTGCTCGCCGCCGCCCAAGTGGCGGGCCTCGCGACCTTGACCCACACTCCAAGCCCCATGTCGTTTCTCGGCGAGGTTCTGGATCGTCCGAAGAACGAGCGCGCCTACATGCTGATCCCGATCGGCTGGCCGATGGAGGAGTGCCAAGTTCCAGAGGCCGCTTTAATAAAGAAGCCCCTGGAAGAGGTTATGGTCGTCCGCTGATTTACTGCATCGCCCTGATTCAGACTACGCGCTCCGCCGTATCGCAGAAGCGTCCTACCGGGCTGGGCTAGATGTCCGTACCGGATGCTACCGCCCAGTTTTGAGCCTTTTCTTGCCAGACGTTCAGCCTAGGCCAGCACGGTCAGCGCCCTGGGCAGCACTGTGACTTGAGCCCTGTTGCAGGGCACGAGCTCGCCGTCTACCACCAGCTCGCCGAGCTCTCCGAGCTCAAGGTGGAAGGACTCGACTTGAGTCCAGTCGACACCAGCGAGCCCAAGGTGCGCGCCTCGGAAGACGGCTCCGAATGTGCGCGCCAAGTGTAGGCGCGAGGAGCGCTCAAAGTGCACCAGATCGATCTTGCCGTCGTCGAGGCGAGCCTCGGGTGCGAGCAGCAGGCCGCGTCCCGAATAGCGTGTCAGGCTGGCGACGCCGAGCAGCTCGCTTGGCCGTGGAACGCCGTCCACGATTGAGACTGCGGCGCCGCGCCCCATTGCGACCAACTCTACAACCGTGGCTACGTTGTAGCGCGCCGCGCCGGCCCAACGCATGCCCTCGGCCCGGCGGTTGATACGCGCACCCGCGCCCCAAGCTAAGACATTTGCTGCAAGCAGCGCGCGCGGTTTCAGCCCTGCCGCAGCTTCCAGGTCGACACGAGCCACGTCGATCGTGCGCACCTCACCCGCTAGCAGTCGCTGCAGAGCGTGGTGCTCGTCGAGAATGCCAAGGTCCATGGCGACAGAGTCCCCGGACCCCGCCGGCACGATACCAAGTGCAGGAAGCAGGGTGGAGCTGTCCTGTCGAGCTAAGCCCCCAAGCACTTCGTGCAAGGTGCCGTCACCACCTACGGCGACCACGACGTCGAAGTCGCGTCCCTCGGCCGCAAGCTGCGTGGCGTGCCGGGGACAACGGGTCTCTTTTACGGTGCAGTCGTGACCAGCCTCGGTCAGCCCCCCGGCCACCAGGCGGCCACGGGCCCGGGCGTGGTGGCGACCAGCCTTGGGGTTGACGATTAGTAGATAACGCACACCACAGACGATAGCGTGCCAAACCGAATACGCAACTGGCCGGGGTAGCCCATAGGCTCCACAGGGTGCTGGCGATATCCTAAGGCCATGCAGCACATCACTCACCGCATCCCTGGCCTAGTCATCACCGAGCATCACTTCCTGGCCCCCCTCGACCACGCGCATCCCAACGGCCAGAAGATCCAGATCTTTGGTCGCCTGTTGCGCACGGAGGAGGATGGCGATAACGAGGTGCAGAGGCCGCTGCTCGTCTTCTTGCAAGGTGGCCCTGGGTTCTGTGCCCCGCGGCCAAGCTCCAATTCCGGCTGGCTAGGCTTCGCGCTCAAGACCTACTCCGTGCTCATGTTGGACGAGCGAGGCACGGGCCGCAGCACGCCAGTCACCGCGCGCACCCTGTCCCGGGTAGGCGACGCAGCGGCCCAAGCGGACTACCTAAAGCTCTTTCGCTCGGACAGCATTGTCCAGGACTGCGAGCTGGTCCGCAGAGACCTGATCGGCTCTGAGAAGTGGTCCGTACTGGGCCAGAGCTACGGCGGATTCTGCGCCGTCCACTACCTATGCGCCGCGCCCGAGGGATTAGCGCAAGTGCTGTTAACAGGCGGTATTCCTCCCTTAAACGCGACCGCCCTGGATGTCTACCGCAAGACATTCGCCAGCAGCGCGCGCCGCAATGACGAGTTCTACAAGCGCTATCCCGCCGACCAGTCGATCGTTCAGCGCATCGCGGAGCGCCTCGACCAAGGTGATGTCTACCTACCCTCTGGCGACCTCTTGACGGTACGCCGCTTTCAGACCCTAGGCATCTTGCTCGGTGCGAGCGACGGCTTCGAAGAGCTGCACTACCTGCTCGAGCACGCTTTCGTGGAGGGGGAGCATGGCATGGGCCCGGCAGCCGGTCCTTACGGGGACGAGCTCAGCCTGATCTTCCTGCGTGGCTTCGAGAACGCACTCAACTACGACACCAACCCAATCTACTCCGTTCTGCACGAGGCCTGCTACACCCAGGCCTTCGCGTCCAAGTGGTCGGCCGAAGCGGTACGTCCCGAATGGGATGCGTTTGCATGGAAGGGTGCCGGGCAGACCAGTCCCCTCTATCTGACTGGAGAGATGATCTTCCCCTGGTTCTTTGACGAGATCGGCGCTTTGAAGCCGCTTAAAGAAGCTGCGCAGCTCCTTGCAGAGTCCGCGGACTGGCCCGTCCTCTATGACCAGCAAGCCCTAGAGGCCAACCAGGTGCCCGTAGCTGCGGCCGTCTATACCGGCGATATGTACGTGGACTATGAGCTCTGCCTGCAGACCGCCGCCTCGATCCAGGGCATTCAGCTCTGGTGTACTAGTGATCACGAGCACAACGGTTTGCGCGCCGAGGGCGAGCTCGTCCTCGGAAAGCTGCTCGAGCTACTAGCCCAGTAACGCGCGCGGGGTAGACCGCGCACAAGCTAGCCAAGAGGTGCTGGTAGGGGAGAGGGGAATCGAACCCCCACGAACTTGCGTCCTTCGGATTTTAAGTCCGATGCGTCTACCAATTCCGCCACTCCCCCGTTCTTAGACATAGCGTCTCAAGGGGCGCAGTTTATCCGCGGCGGGTGGGATTGCCAAACTCTGCTTGGAGTGTTGCCACGAAAGTAGAAGCCAATTGTCCGGATATGGGACGGCCACAAGTCTCGATAGCCATACTTCTGCACTGAATAGCGATCCTATGATATATACGGTTGTACATCGACACTCGATTCCGCATCTTCATAAGCGGACACTTCAGTTTTTAACTCCTTTATTGATGGCATTGCTATGTACGGACTAATTCACTGCGCACTGAGAGACCATGTGGCTGGCCAATATGGCGAAGATTCAGTCGCTAAGGTTCTCGACAATGCTGGGGTGACGGAGGAGCATTTCGTCGTCATGCAAGCCTACGACGATGAGGTCACCCTTAGGTTGATCGGCGCAGCCTGTGAGATCCTCCAGGTTGATCCAGATGAGCTAATGGTCGCGTTCGGCAAGTTTTGGGTGTTGGACACCGCAGTCAAGCACTATGGGCCGGTGCTGAGCTTTGCTGGACGCACCTTAGACAAGTTTCTCGCTAACCTAGACTTGATGCACGAGCAGGTTGCCGCGACTTTTACGAACCTAAGGCAGCCGTCCTTTGAAGTCATGTCTTCGGATGGTTCCAGCATATCGCTGATCTACAAGAGTGAACGCGACGGGTTGACTGAGTTTGTACGCGGACTGCTTCTCGGCCTAGGAGAGCACTTCCAGCAGGAGGTTTGCATTTCCATCTTGGCGCGAAAGTCGGAGGGGGAACCTCACGACATTTTCCTCATAGAGCTCCAGGATGATTAGTCGCGAAGCGGTAGAAGACCTCTTCCCCTTCTCCATAGAGGTCGCCTTTGATGGGACCTTCATTGGGTGTGGTCGCACGCTTCAAGCGCGGATTGGGGATCGGGGAATAGGCAGTCATATCTCAGAGTCCTTAGTCGCCGTACGTCCGAAGGTCGATTTGGCCAGCGCGAGCCTTTCCAGCTATCTCCGGAAATCGCTCTTTCTCCAGGATAAGCACGACGAGAACTTCGTGCTCATGGGGGCGTTTTACCAAATGGAGGACAACTTTCTTTATCTGGGGTCGCCGAGGCTTAGCTCTCCAGCCGAGATCGAGACGTCGGGACTTGAGATCTCGGACTTCGCGCCTCACGACGTAGTGATGACCTACTTGTTCATGCTGCAGCAACTGCACATGACGTCGACGCAGAATGAGCAGGCTCTGATTTTGAAGCAAGAGAGTGCGGCCGAACTCAAGCAGTATGTCGACCTCTCCCATGAGTTGATCCTCCGCATCTCGCAAAAGGGGGAGATCCTATTTGTAAATCCTGCGGCCGCTGAACTTCTCTCCATCACGCTTGAGCGCACACGGATCCATGACTTGGTTCTTGAGGGCTCGCGTAAGGGCCTCGAGAATGCCCTGCTAAACACACTTAGTATTGGCGCCAGGGCTGACCTGCAGGCAGTGCTGTTTGGGCGCAGCGGGCATAATGTCTTAGTGGAAGGGCAGGTGATTTGCGTTAGCGAAAGTGATGCTACCCGATTGATCCTGTTCACAGATGTGACAGAGCGTAAGGCGACAGAGTTAGAGCTCTCAAAGTCCATCGACCGGCTACGCCAAGTTCAAAAAATGGAGGCGATCGGCCGGTTTGCCGGAGGCATCGCGCATGACTTCAACAACTTCCTTGCAGTGATCATGGGGGCGGCATCGCTGCTCGAGCAGTCCGTAAACCTATCTCGACAGGAAATGCAAGATGTGAAGCGCATCATGAACAGCTCTGAAAAGGGCGCTGCGATGGCACGTAGACTGCTTATGCTGAGCCAGCGAAGTCCTTCCAGTCATCGACAGTCTGAGCTGGTGTCGTGCATAAATGACTTTTCCGATGTACTTAGGAGTGTTGTCGGGCCCAACATAACGGTCGAGCTCAAGGTCGAGTGTCGCATGGTTACGGTCGCGCTCGAGACGGGACAGTTCGAGCAGGTTCTCGTGAATCTATTGTCAAACGCTCGGGACGCAATGCCCGATGGCGGGACGATCCAGATCCGGCTCGCCGTGGATGAGGAAACAAGTGAGGCCCTGGTCGATGTCTTGGATGAAGGGACGGGGATTGCAGCAGAAATTAGCGGGACGATCTATGAGCCGTTCTTCACAACCAAGGGGCCCGAATCGGGCACGGGGCTAGGCCTTAGCGTGGTCCACGGGATTGTAGAAGAGGCCGGGGGATCCGTCACTTTTAGCAATCGCCAAGGGGGGGGGGCGTCCTTCCATATAAGGCTACCTGTTATTGAGCGAGAGCACGTTTCTGGCGAGGCGGCTGCAAGTCCATCCCTGCCGAGGGTCAACCTGCGAGTTTTGTCGGGCGATCATTTGGCTGTAGTCGTCGAAGATGTCGATCCCCTCAGGCAGCTGGTCGCGCGCTTTATGGAACAGCTCGGTTTTACGGTCGAGTCCTTTCCCTCGTATGGCGCCTGCATGGAGTACTTCAGCAGCGAGAGGCGTGTGCCCGATGTGTTCATTAGTGATGTCTGCCTTGGTGATGGCGATGGGCTCGACCTTGCCTCGACCCTTTCGAGTCGAGGGCTCCTAGACAAAGTTCTAATCATTACCGGATACGCTGACATCTCGGCAATCGATGACCTCCTCATGGAGCGCGGCTGGAAGTTGCTGATGAAGCCGTTCACAATCCAGGATCTGAGGAGCGTAATTACGCAGCTGGTCCAATAGGGATGTCTGCTTGTCGGATTCGTCTTAAGCGCGGCGTCTCGATCTAAAAGAAGTGCTCTAGCAGGAGCAGCTGCTCACTCTGCGGACTGGCGAGGAAGCTATCGAACTCGCGGTAGAACTCAGCGACAGTCATCCCAAAGCACAGCGCAAAGGCCTCATTCCAGCCCAGCTCTTGAAGGCGCGGGTAGAAGGTCTCTAGCAGGGAAGCATCGCCTGCCCGCTGGCAGAGCCACGCAACCCCCCAGGAACCCAAGTCATAGGCTATGTTGGCGTCGGGTCCATAGCCGACATCTGAGAATTGCAAACCGGGTCGCTCGCTGAGCAGGCTTAGGCCGCGCTCGAGCTTGTAGCGCATGGCTTCGGCGCTGCTCCAAAGATCTCGGTCAGCTCGTTGGTCGATGGGAAGCCCGCCGCTGGCGCGCAGACGCGAAGTCGCGACCTGGGCCATGAACTCGGCGCCGCCCTCGACCCACCAAACAGGGCCCATAAGCTCTTGACGCTCACCCCAGTCTAGCGTGTCGAGGTGTGCATTCTGAATGGCGTGGAAGTACTCGTGGAAGAGGACGGTCTGGTCGTCTTCGGGTCGGGCATCCTCGAGTCCTGCCCAACCGGGCGGGTAGGACGAACTAAATAAGTGTAGACCCCACTCAAGACCACCGTTCCAGCCCGCATCTATAAAAGGATGTCCGGAGATCAGCATCTCTTCAGCGCGAGATGCATATTCGACAAACTCGGCCCTGCGCGGGCCGATCTCTTCGCACTCCTCTTGGCTCAGGTCCCCCCGCTGAACGCGGTGCTCACAGAAGTGGTCGGCGAGGCGCTCTGCGGCTTGAGTATCGGCTCCAACGACCCAGTATTCGATGGGGCCAAAATTGCCCCACTCGGTGATCGCAGCATAAAAGGCAAACTCGAGCGAGTCCCGGACAGACGTAGGGACGTCGTCTGCAAAGAAGAACGCGGGGCGGACTTCGGGGGAGAGTTGTGTGCGACCGCCAGGGCTTGACTCGGTCACCGAGCAGGCCAAAGGAATTGCAAGCAGGATTGCGGTGTGGCAGAGGTCGCGACCGGAGAAGTTCATGTGGAAGTTGTGTGTGGATGAGCGCGTCTTATTGGCCCCGTAATCAGAAGCTGTTGGGGTCGCGTCAACTACCAGGGGCAACCTGGTTAGGGCCTGCTTGACCCAACTTGTTCAGTCCAAAGTGGCGCTCGCCTCCGCGTTTTTACAGTTGCGATAAAAGCGATCACAGGGCTGCACTCTCCCGTCTCCGGCAGAGCCTCGAAAGGCTGAGTGATATCTGCCGTACTCCACAGCGGGAGTGCCTGCGGCCGATGAGGAGAGAGCTAAGACTCAGCGTACGGCTTGGTCGGCGGCGGATCAAGTTAAGGAGGTAGGGGCGCTCTAGATGTCGTGTCGTGCGTTCCACATGTCCATCTCGGCGCACGCGAACCCACAGGCCTCTTTTGGGCTAGCAGCACCACCGGCACACGTACTGCTGAAGTCGGCGATCAAGTCCAAGCTGAGTGATGCGACAGTTGCGGCCTAGTGGATGCTTAATCTGCAGCCGTCGTACCGGCGTGCAGGCCACTCATCAGAGCTTTTAGCGCGGGTGCTCTCCTACCCCTTCGCACAACCTCCAGGAGCCGCCCTTTGCGACGCGCGCCAGCCGGAACAGTGACAGCACTCGGTGCATGATTCAGTTCGTTTTTTTGGGGATTTGGCGGACAACGGGCTCCAGCCTGACGAGCTAAAAGCAGTGGGGAAAGAACAGGCCGAACGGCGGCCGGACTCTCGTGGTAAGGCACAGGATACGGCCTTAGAGAACCTATTGGCCAAAAGAGCGGCACCGTCATTGACCCCAGCAGCGTGGCGGGTATGCTCCTCGGTCCCAATAGGCGGCATGGCCAAGTGGCTAAGGCAACGGATTGCAAATCCGTCATCCCCGGTTCGAGTCCGGGTGCCGCCTCCATCTTTCCCCTCGCAGGAAGGATCGCCTTGAGACTGGGGAGCAGGCTCTTTCGCGGGTGACTGGTAATTCAAGGGTCGCCGAAAGTGCGCAGTCTTGGGGCAAGGCATCTTTGTCAAGGTCTCGACGATGTCAGTTTGAAAGATGTGGCTCGGCCTGGTTTGAGCGCGAATCGCCAAATGGGCTTGACTCAAAACCCGTGCGTTCGTGAGATGTCGCCTGTGGGAAATGCTAAGTCCGATTCTCTTGTTGCGTTGATCGAGGTCTGTCCGGAGTTAGCGCGAGACATCGCCCAGGCTCCTAGGATTGAGTGGAGCTTTTGTGACGCGCAGCAGCAGACACTTGCGGTTGCGGGTCTTCAACTAGCCAGCGCTCATGACCCCGAGCTCGAGGCTGAGCTCCAGGCGGCGCGGGTGCCCAGTGGCTCAAGCGAGGCTTTTGTCTATGGCATGGGCCAGGGCTTTTTGCCACGGGCGCTGCTGCAGCGGCCAGGGATGGAGCGGGTTACGGTGGTGCTGTTGAACCTTTCTCTGGCACGGGTGGTCTTTGAGCAGACCATCCAGGAAGACTGGATTCGCGATCCGCGGGTGCGGTTGGTCTACCTACCAGACACTCGTGAGGTGCACCTTCCCTATTGCGTAGTCCCACCTTCGGTGCAGCTAGCGGACACGTCTTGCTTTGCGTTAAGGGACGCGCTGATGCTGCGCTTGCAGGAGCAGTTTGTGGCAAGCGCCTGGAGCCCGCGCCTGGATACGATCTGCTCGTATTTGAAGCAGAACGAGGCGCTGATCGCCTCCGATCCCGATGTAGGGCAGCTCTTCGGCAAGTGGCCGAGCCGGGAGTTTCTCGTGCTTGGCCCTGCGCCCACTCTGGCGGCTGGACTCCCAAAGATAGAAGCTCTGCAGGGCAGCTCCGTGATTGTCGCGATCTCCACGGCTCTACAACCGTTGATCGAAGCTGGCATCACGCCGGATCTAGTGATCATGATCGACTCCGAGTCGATTGATCCACTGAAGGCCGAACAGAGGGCCAGCTTCGTGGATGTGCCGCTTGTTTATGTGGCCGAGATCCAGAACGCGACCCTAGTGGCTTGGCCGGGGCCACGTTTTGTCGCCTACCTGGACCGCCCAAGGTACGATGATTTGCGAACGCGCCACCCGCGCCAAAACCTCTGGACTGAAGGAACGGTGACTCACTCGGCAATTGACTTGGCGGTTCAATGTGGTGCGTCTCGCGTCAGCTTGTTTGGTCTGGACTTCGGGTATCCCGGCGGAGTCAGTCACGCCACGGGGACGCCGGACTTTATGCGCGTTCGCAAGAGCGACCACGGCCGGACTCTGCTCGATGGATGGGGGAACGTGATCTCCTCGGACCTCAACCTGATGACCTACCTGCGCGATATCGAGCAGTACATCCGACTGCATCCCGAAGTCGAGTTTTTTCGCGCCGACCGTCGCGGTGCGAACCTCGAGGGCGCGACCTGGCTAGAAGACTGAGGGCCCGTTGGCTAAGGCGCCGCGCAATCCGCGCCGGTTTTTGGAGCCAGGCAGTGGGGCTAGCCTAAGCACCTTCCGGTAGACTGGCCCCGCGCGTTCGCTAGGGCGAGCGCAAATCCCATGGCCCCGAAACCAAACACCCTGCCCGTCGACTCGCTGCTTGGGGAGATCTGCGAGTCTCTTGGCACGAATCCGAACCTGGTCCTGCGCGCGCCAACGGGCTCCGGCAAGACGACCCGGGTGCCCGTTGCCCTAGAGAGCGCCGGATTTGGGCCTGTGGTGTTGCTGGAGCCGCGTAGGCTCGCAGCCCGAGCTGCGGCTCGGCGAATGGCCTTCGAGCGCGGCGAGTCCGTGGGCGAGTCTGTGGGTTACCAAGTGCGCTTTGACAAGCAAGTGTCCAAACGCACGCGTGTCACGGCGATGACCGAGGGTGTGTTCCTGCGGCGGGTCTTGGCGGATCCTCTCCTTGAGGGCATAGGCTGCGTTGTGTTCGATGAGTTCCACGAGCGCCACCTCGACGGCGACCTAGCACTGGCCTTGGCGCGGCGCGTCCAGCGCGAGGTGCGTGAGGACCTAAAGATTGTCGTCTTGTCCGCGACCCTGGATCCCACGCCGGTGGGGGAGTTCCTTGGCCATGCGAAGGTGCTCGAGGCCGAGGGGCGCATGTTTCCGGTGGAGACCTTGTACCAGCCCGCGTTTGGACGGGAGGAGATCGGCAAGCAGGTCGTACGCGGAGTCATAGAGCTGTGCCAGCGCCTGGGCGATGGCGCGGACTTCGGCGGTCCCGACGTGCTAGTGTTCCTACCGGGTGTACGAGAGATTCGCGATGCTGAGGCCGCCCTGCGCCCCCTAGCGAGCAAAGGCGCCGGTATGCGCATCCTACGCCTACACGGAACCATGAGCCCGGAAGAACAGGACGCAGCCCTCAAGAAGCGCAAGCCCGGCGAACCGCGGCGAATCATCCTGTCCACGAACCTGGCGGAGTCCTCGGTAACTCTGGACGGCATCGGCGCCGTCATGGACTCGGGGCTAGCGCGTATTCCGACCTTCGATCCGGGCGTTGGCCTGGACCGCCTGGAGCTGACGCACATCTCCATGGAGAGCGTGCGCCAGCGCGCGGGCCGGGCTGGGCGTCTTGGGCCTGGTCTGAACCTGCGCCTGTGGTCGGCCATGGAAGAGCGCTCCTACTCCGCGGCCGTCGAGCCCGAGGTCGGCCGGGTTGACCTGGCAGGGGCGTGGCTTGAGCTGCATGATTTTGGTGAGCGGGATCCGTCCATGTTCGACTGGTTCGAGGCGCCACCCGAGCGCTCGGCAGAGCGCGCCACCGAACTGCTCGCCGCACTCGGCGCGACCCGCGGGCATGGTCCCGAGGGCTCCGAGCTGACCAGCATCGGACGAGGCCTCGCGCGGCTTCCCCTGGCGCCGCGCCTCGGCCGCCTGCTGCTGGCGGGCATCGAGTTCGATTGCCTTGAGCGCACGGCCCTTGCGGCTGCTCTGCTCGGCGAGCGTGACCCGATGGCCTTGGCCCTCAACGAGCGCGACCCCGAGCGCACGGTGGAGTCCGATCTGCTGGAGCGCATCGAGCTGCTGGAAGACTTCGAGAACCGCTGCGCGCCACGTAGCGTTCGGCACGGTACAGCTCAAGCTGTGCTGAAGGGCCGCGACCAGCTGCTGCGCCTCGCCAAGGAAATCCCCAGGCCGCCGCGCCGGGACCATGGCGTAGCCGACCAACACGAGGCGTTCCTACAGGCCGTCTTTGTGGCCTTTGCGGACCGGCTGGCCCTGCGCCGTGGAGCGGTTAGCGGGTCTTCCGACAAGGCCCTCGGTCGCGGGCGCCGCGTCCATGTGGGCGGGGCCTCGCGCCGGGACGAAGCAAAGGCGCGGCTGGTGGGCGGGCGTGGCGTGCGCCTAGGCCGCGAGTGCCGGGTCCGGGCGGACGAGCTGTTCGTCTGCGTGGATGTCGACGCGGGTGCCAACGAAGGCTTGGTGCGTCAGGCGTCGGCCGTAGCGCCTGCGTGGCTCGGGGCTCTTGATGCAGATGGCTTCGATGAGCATTTCTCCTGCGAATACGACGAGGACAAGGACCTGGTGCGGGTCCAGAAGCACCGCTCGTGGCGCGGGCTAGTCCTCGCCCGCGTCGCGGTCACCGAGCGCACGCCTGAGATCACAGTGGCCATGGAGCAGTGCCTAGCCAAGGCCGTTCAGCGCGCGCCCGAGCGTGCGTTTGACCTGTCGGGCGACGACCTGGGGCAGCTCGTCGCGCGCTACAGCTGTTTGGCCAGCTGGAAGCCCGAGCTCGGCTGGGAATCCCTGGACGCCCGGGAGTGGGCCGTGGCTAACGCCGAGCAGCTGGTGGCGGGGAAGCGTTCCTTCGCCGAGTGCCGCAAGATAAACCTAGCGGCCGAGTTCGCCGCCAGGCTCGACTACCGGGACAAGCAGCGCCTAGACACGGACGCGCCGGCGCGCTTTGCTATGCCCAACAAGAGCACCCGTGCCTTGGTCTATGAGCAGGGGCGCCCGCCGATCTTGGCGGCCCGGATCGCGCTCTTCTTCGGGTGGAAAGACACGCCGCGCATCGCGGGCGGGCGTGTACCTCTGCTGCTGCATCTATGTGCGCCCAATGGTCGAGCGCAGCAGGTGACCGACGACCTAGCGGGCTTTTGGGCTGGCAGCTATGCACTGGTCCGCAAGGACCTGCGGGGGCGCTATCCGAAGCAGCCCTGGCCCGAGCATCCCGCCGAAGCGCAGCCCATCGCTCAGCGCCGCCGCCGCTAGTTCAGGTAGCTTACCGTTCTCGGCCCTTGGCAGTTCATGGCCAGTGCGCAAGGCGCTACTATACCCCCATGGCAGCACTTCAACTAAGGGGGGGCAGCGAGGCGCTGTCCTCCAACGCCTACCTTCCAAACTCTCCTATCTAAGCTATGGTCTCTCAATCCGGTCACTCTGACGCCACAACGGACGGCATCCGCATTCGGGTCGCCGCCCAGTACCTGCCCGACCAGTCCCTGCCCGAGCGCAGTCAGTTCGTCTTCGCCTATCGCGTGGAGATCTGTAATGTCGGGACAGACGTGGCGACCCTGCGGTCGCGGCGCTGGGTTATCACGGATGCGGAGGGACGTAAAGAGGTCGTCGAGGGTCCAGGAGTCGTAGGGGAGCAACCTTGCCTTGGACCCGGCGACACCCATACTTACATGAGTGGCAGCCACCTGCGCACCGAGTGGGGCACCATGGAGGGGCACTTTGTGATGGAGCGCGAGGATGAAAGCACCTATGAGGCCGAAGTTGGCCGCTTCTTCCTAGCCAAGACGGTCGATCCGATTTCGAGCCAGGGGTAAGCGCTGCCCCGAAAAAAGAGCAGTTAACAATGAAGAGAGCCTGGCATCCCATGGGATGCCAGGCTCTCTTCATAGTCACCAGGGCTTGAGCCCCGGGACCTTGTTGTCACACCCGACTACGGGCAGACCACAATCTCAACACCGTTCGACATAGCAAAGCCTTGGATCTTGCTCGGGTCGGTCGAAGCCGACTGGGCGTAGCCGCTAAAGCCGATCAGAGCGGCGTCGTTCGGGATCGGAAGGTTCCAAGTTGTTGAACCACCAGACACGGGCAGGAATGCCATGGGGATGATTTGCGTACCCGGGCTGACCAAGATAATGCCGCCAAGGAGGGGAACACTGATCTGGTTCAGGGAGAGGATGTTGAAGCCAACCGGACCGACGATGCCGGTGGTGGTCAGGGAAACGTTGTTGCCAATCGAGGGAGTTCCGTTTCCAGTCATCACGAGGGTGTTGGCAGCAGAAGCGCCTGCACCGTAAGAGGTGTAGCCACAGGGGATCGGGTCGAACTTGTCATTCGTCCAGACGTAGGTGTTGAACTGCTGGGAAACCAGCATGTCGTTGTCACCGTCTTGGTCGATATCGAAGACTGCCACGTCGTGGGTACCCTTAAGGTCGTTGAACTCCATGCCGACAACACCGCGCCAACCGCCGTTACTCTTCTCACGCTCGTGGCGCAGAGTAGGAGTCATGTCACCAGGAGTGGTGGTGCGGTTGTGGTAGATGTGGAGGTAGCGGCTGTAGCCACCGATGTCGACGTCGACGTCTGCGATCAGAGCGTCGTTCCAACCGTCGCCATCAAGGTCGACAATCAGGTTGTTACTACCGAACCCGTCGTCGCTGCCAGAGGCGAACGAGAAGGTCTGGGCAGAAGACCAGTTCACGCGGCCAAGGCCGTCGTTGCCACCATTGACACGGTAGCGGTCAGAACCGTCATCGGTGATGATGAGGTCGAGCTTGCCATCGTTGTTGAGATCACCTTCGCTCGTGTGGTACGGAGCAAAGTTGTGGAAGTCATCAAAGATGTTGAAGAAGCCTTCGTTGCTCGGGTTGTTGTAGCTGATCGCCACGAACTGGGGAGCGTTCAGGGAGGTGTCCTTGAGGATGTCGTTGGCGCCGTCGCCGTTAAAGTCAGCAATCACGACCGAGTTACCGAAGGCGGACTTCAGCATCTGGGAACTCATGCGAAGCTGACTCTCGTCAGTGAAGAAACCGTTGCCATCGTTGATCAGCAGGCGGTCGTTCATGTCCTTGTTGGAAGGCTGGCCAGAGCCGCCGGCACCCGAGGAGTCGTAGTCGCCGAAGTACAGGTCGGGAAGGCCGTTACCCGTTACGTCGCCAGCTGCAACTGAGCAGAAGCGGGGGTTCTCAGGGTTGCCGGTCCCATAGTGCAGCATCTGAGGAATACGCGAAGCCTCGTACTTGATGCCGAGCCAATTTCCATTGACGTCGTTGCCCAAGTTCATGTGGATGCGCGGGTGGCCGATCTCCTTGGAGAGGCCGTCGCTTAGGGTGGTCGCGGTGATAACGTCAAGCCAACCGTCGCCGTCGAAGTCGGCAAGAACCGCATCACGATCGTTGGTCGGGGTCAGGAAGCCATTGTCGCCAGGAACGTCCGAGGCGGTGGCCAAGGTCGAAGTGCGGTCTACAAGGATGCCACCTTCGTTCATTAGAAGCTGGTTAGTGCGGCGACCTGGGGAGGTGAAATCCTCCTTGCGGACGGCAACCACGTCAACATCTCCGTCCTTGTCGATGTCACCCCAGCAGAAGTCTACTTCGGTGCCGTTGTTGGAAACAGAGCCGGATCCACCAGCAAGACGAGAAGTGTCCTTTGTGAAGGAAACCCACTGTTGATTGAGTTGGGCTGAGCTGGGGGCTGCAAGCAAGCAGACCGCGGCAAAGCCAAGAGAAAGGCTGACTCGTGTCATGACTTATTTCTTTGGTAGGAAGTTTAGGAACTAACGGGGAGGGCATACGGAGTCCATAAGGGGAGAACTCCATTTGACTGTGCCTCAAGGCTAAGGGTGAATGGCCCTTTCCTGCTAGGCTGGTTCAGTAAAATATGCGTTTACGACGGGCAGGGGGTGCGTCTAGTTCCCTAAACCGCAGGAGAACGAGCATCGAACATATTCTGGATACATTTTGACGCTAAGAATTTGTTGAAAATCAGCCTTCTAGGTCTATCTGGGCACCCTTGCGGCACGGGAAGCGGTATGTTTTGGCCATGCTTATCGCGACCTTATTGATCAACACTTCCCTGCTTCTAAACGCCACGGCTGCCCCTGTAAGAGCACCCCAAAAGGCCGAATCAACACAGACGGCACACGTTATTGCGGAATTCGGGAGCAGCGGCCTGCGCCATAAGGCGCGCCTTGAGGATCTGAGTTACTCCCCGGATGGCTCTCAGTTGGCGGCTGTCTCCGTGGATGGGCAGCTCAAGCTCTGGTCGCCGGTGTCCGGGGATCAGTTGGATAGCTTTAGCCACCCGGCGGGGGACCCGCTCTACCGCGTTGGATTCCTAGACTCCAAGACGCTGCTGTATGGCACGGGGGAGGATCGGCTCGGTGCCCTTACTATAGGGGAAGGTAAAGTTCTTCAAGTGGCCACCTTGGATCAGCTCGGACTTGGGGACTTGACAGATTCCGGCGGAGGCGTCTCGGTTGCGCCAGGTGGACGTCATCTATGCCAGTGGCTACTGGCCCAAGGTGAAGGCGTACAACTTGTCGCAATGCCCAAAGATGGCAGTCGGGGTAAGCGAAGCATCTTGAGTGCGGATGGGTTTCGCGTTGCCCAGGTCGTGTGGTCTCCAGGCGGAAAGCTGCTTGCCATGCTCACGACAAACCCATTGAAGTCCCTGGGAAGGAAGGGGTCCGAGGACCAAGATTGTTCGCGCATCCAAATCTTCGATCCCGTGACCGGCGAGGAGCTGATCCGGATCATCTCGAAGGAAAAGTTCCTGACCGACATGGACTTTGCGCTGGCCAAGTATGACGGCGGTGCCGGGGCTGTTGAGGGACTCTTGGTTACGGGTAGCGAAGAGGGCTTCGCGGTTTATGACCTAACAAGCGGCAGGATACTGTCCGCGTTCGGTGCAGACATAGGGCGCGTCTCTTCAATCGATGCCCGTGACCGCGGCGATGGCTCGAGCGATGTGGTCGCCAGCAGCGAAGGGGGCATGACCCAAGGCTGGCGGGTCTTTACTGAAGCGGCTCCGACCAAGATTTCAGACCTTCCTGAGTTTGGCAGCCTCGGTCGCGTCACCATTCACTCGCGCTTGGATCGCCTACAGTTTGCCAGTGTGGAAGGCCGCATTATTAGCCAATGGGTCCAGGCTCCCGATGAGACGACTTGGAAGGAGGATCCGTATCTTCCTCGCCACGAGGGCATCGTCTCGGCCTTGGCTACGGCACCAGGGCGCCTGGCGAGCGCTGGCTATGATGGGTACGTCTACCTCTGGGACTATGACATCGGACTAGATGGCTCGATTGCAGTTCAGCCCCGGACCCGACTCTTGGCCAACCCCGACCCCCAGTCCCTCGTGACGGATGTGGACCTGTCTTTCGATGGGAAGAGCATGGCGAGTTGTGGACGTGATGGAGTGCTGCGCCAGTGGAACTTGCACGATGGGGAAGAGGGATTTGGATCCCAGTTCGGAAACTGGTTGCCCGATACAGCGGCAAGTTTTACGGCGACGGATTTGTCGCCCGATGGCAAGTTATTGACCTCCGTAAGCGCCGACCAGGTTCTCTGGGTACGAGATGCCATGACCGGTGATTTGGTACGAAAGTTTGAGGGACTGAGTGGTTTGGACTTTGCTTCTAGCTTTTCCGAAGACGGGCGATTCTTTGCCGTCGGCTCATCCGGAGTGCGGATTTACAGCACCGAGACTTGGGAAGAAGTGCGCTGGATCAAAGACTTGGGCGCTCCAATCATGGACCTAGCCTTATCCCCTAATGGCAAGCTGATTGCGATTGCAACAGCCGCCAACACTCTCCTGGTTAGAGACGTGGGGTCCGGCGGGCTTGTTTCGGCGTGGACCGACTTCCGTGGAAGGCCAAACGCCGTCTGCTGGGTCAATAGCGAGGTTCTTGTGGCCGCAGGCCCAAATGAAGGGGGCTTCCGAATCTTGTCGCTTGTGGGCGCTGAAGGCACCGTTGGGCGGCCTGGCCGCGAGGCCAGGTCGCCCGATGGAGGGGATGTACAGGCCTTGGGGGTGCTGCCCTCAGGCCATGTCGTCTCAGCTGGATCGGGTGGCTTTTTACATATTTGGGATATAGACATCTGATAATTGCCCTTCCCCGAATCTCGGTTTCTGGGGTAGTCTTCTCTACTTACCAAACTTTGTTCGACGGCTCGCACCCCCTTATGCGAGTCCTGATCATAAAAAGCCAATCTAGTCCGAACTCCTATGCGCATACAAACGTCTGATATGAGTCGGGCGGGCAGATGTGCTGTTCTCCATCCCCCGCAGGGTATCTCCCATGGATGCTTTGCTCTATTCCTCTAAAACAATGTGTAGCTATGAAGAGACTCCTTTGTCTTTTGGCCGCGGGCGCAGCTCCGGCCCTAGCATCTGCTAGTGATCTCGATATCAGAATCGAGAGCGGCGGCCAGACCAACATCACGGTCTCGCCAGGCCAGACGATCAGCTTTGAAGTTATCGGTGAGCTCACCGATGCCTCGAGCGAAGGCCTCGCACTCTTCTCCATCGATCTCTCCCTCCCCGGAGCGACGCTAACGCCTGTCAGTACGCCTGCAACGGCGGCGATGATGAACTTCGCCGCACCGCTTGGAATGACCAACCCCGCTGGTTTCGGCGGCACCCAAGACGGTGCTGGCCTGAAGCAGGTGGGTGGCATGCAGAACACGTTTAAGAACAGCTTTGCTCCCCAGCCGAGCGGAACCGTTATCCCTGGCATTGCACAGCTTGGATCGCCGGAAGTACTTGCCCAGGGCAGCTTCAATGCTCCTACGGTCTCCGGAAATTATTCGCTTTCCGCGAGCAACGTTCTAGCGAACGTGATTCGCGCCGGTGAGACCGGCGCTCCCACTTGGCTCTGCGACGCCGCCGGCGTCGGCAGCGTTGCTGGTCTCGACGTGAACGTCGAGTCCCTCAGCCAGAGCCCCTCGAGCTTGTCCTTGAGCGCCGGTGGAACGGTCACCTTCAGCCTTGACGGGGGATTGATGAGCGCAGGCGACATCTACTTCCTTGTTGGATCGGCTTCGGGCACCTCACCCGGCTTCGTGATTGACGGTCTCCTGATTGATTTAAACTACGACTCCTTCACAACCTACCTGATTACGCACCCAAATGCGGCTCCCTACTCGGGCACCATGGGCGTTCTTGACGGCTTCGGCCTTGGGTCGGCCTCGCTAAGTCCTGCCGCTGGCGCGGCACCCTCCCTTGCTGGCGCGACCTTGCACCACGCCTTTGTTGTGATGGAGCCCAATGGCGTTGTGTCTCTGGCCAGTAACGCGACTTCCCTCGACCTCCTTCCCTAGTCCTATTCCTAAGGAGATAATACCAATGAAGAAGTCAACAATCAGTCTCTTCGCAGCCCTTGTCCTGGCGCCCACCGCCATGGCGCAAGACCTCCAGCCCCGCATGGGCGAGCCCCTCGACGGGCTTTCGGCTGCCCAGTACCAACGCTTTGCAGATGGCCTTGTCGAGTTCAATACGCTCCTCGGTGTCGCTGACGGCCTCGGCCCGATCTTTAACGACAACAGCTGCGGAACTTGCCATGCGTTCCCCGCAAGTGGTGGAGCTGGAACTAAGGTCGTGACCCGCTTCGGCGTGGCGGCTACAGCTACAACTCCCTTTGATGACCTTGCTGCCCTCGGTGGTTCGTTGAAGCAGGAGCAGGCCATCGACGACGAGCTTCTGGAGACCGTCCCCGCTATCGCCGACGTTGTGATCAACCGTGTCACTCCGTCCACCTTTGGCATTGGCCTGTTGGAGTCTATCGACGACGCCGACATCCTTGCCCTTGCTGCAGCTCCTCTCGACCCCAACGTTTCAGGTGTGGTCCGCATGACCCAGCCCTTAGAAGGGGGGCCAATGCGTGCCAGCAAAATGGGTTGGAAGGGTGGAGTGTCCACCGTCCTGACCTTCTCGGCCGACGCCTCTCTCAACGAGATGGGCTTGACCAACCGCTTAGTTGGATCGGAGAACGCTCCTAACGGTAATGCTGCCCTTCTTGCCGCTTGGGACTCCGTCGCGGACCCCGAGGACTTCCCGGATCCCGTGACTGGACTCGAGCGCATTGACCGCCAGACTGACTTCCAGAAGTTGAGCGCGGCACCTCCCCAGACGCCGAAGTCCGGTATGGCTGGTGAGTCGGTCTTCGAGGCCATTGGCTGTGCAGCCTGCCACGTGAACTCTGCGTACGTTACCGGTCCGAACGCGGAACCGAACCTCTCAGGTCGCAGCATCAAGCCCTATTCGGACTTCCTGCTCCACGACATGGGGACCCTCGGCGATGGCATCTCTGACGGTCTTGCGACCGAGCGAGAAATGATGACTCGTACCCTCTGGGGCATGAGCCAGCGCGAGACGTTCTTGCACGATGGCCGCATCTCTGGCCTTCCGTTTGACCAGCTAATCGACCAGACAGTCCAACAGCACGATGGCGAAGCCGCTTTCTCGCGGACGAACTACAACGCTCTCTCCGGTGTCGATCAGATGGCTTTGTCTAACTTCCTGCTCTCCCTTGGGCGTGCAGAAGGTGACTACGACAACAACAACCGTATCGACGAGTTCGACTGGTTCTTCCTTGAGCCTCTTGTAACCGGGCCCGACACCAACAACGTGTCCCCGGACGACACCGGCGCTGTGGTCGATATCGACCAAGATGGCGACGTGGACTTGGCTGACCTAGCTCTCTTCCAGAGGGCTTATACTCACTAGCCGAGACTGCTGACAAACGAATCGGCGCCGCCCCTCTTCGCGAGGGGCGGCGCCGATTTTTGTTGGGTCTTGCCGCTCAGTAAAGGGCTTACCTGCTCGCGCGTTTGATCTTGATCCTGCCAGTCCGGCCCTCAAGCTGCTCGACCTGAAGCGTGCCATCAGGCCAGGTCACCTCGATCCAACGCTGGCCCGCGCCAGGGGTCAAGGCGAACAGGCTGGCTGCCGTCCCCGACCCTTGGAATCCCATGGACGGTTGCACCCATTGGGTGCGCGAGAGGCCGTCCTCGACCAGCACAACCCGCGCACCATAGGCGCGCCGGTCACCTGTCTCCTGAAGCAGCGCCACCGACACAGACTCGGCGGGATCGAGCAGCGCAGGGGCTAAAACCATAGGCTGCTGCCCAAGGGCGGTGACCACTAGATCCATGGCTCCGTCGTTGTCTAGGTCCCCCCGTGCTGCACCTCGAAACAGAGCGGTCTCTGCCAGCCACTGGCCAGCTTGGGCGACGGTCTGCTGTTGGTAGCGGCCGCTGGACTGAGCGTAGTACAGAGGTGCCTGCTCTGAAGTTGAGCCCATCTTAGATGCCAACCGCTCTGGGTAGACGTGGCCGTTAAAAACGACCAAGTCCTCGTCCCCGTCCAGGTCAAAGTCGCCAAACAGCGATGCCCAGCCGACCAAGGAGCGGCTTCCTTTTGACGCACCGAGGGAAGAGGTGCGGTCGCGGAAGCTAAGTCCTCCGGAGGGGCGTTGGCGAGCTACCAACAGGGTGTTGGTGTCCGAGGCAAAGTTCGTACTAAAGAAGTCCGGCAGCCCATCGCCGCTGACGTCGGAGATGGCGATGCCCATGGTAGCCTGCTCACGCCCGTCGCCGTTGACAGCGAGCCCCATAGAGCGCGCCTTGTCCTCGAAGGAAAAGGCACCCTGGTTCACAAACAAGAAGTTCGCCATGGAGTCGTTGCCAACGAAGATGTCGAGCAGGCCGTCCTCGTTCAGGTCGATAGTCGTGGCGCCCAGTCCAAAGGAGGGCTCGACGGTGCCGATTCCTGAACGGAACGACTTGTCCTCGAAGGTGCCGTCTCCGCGGTTGCGCAGGATCAGGTCCGCCGTTGGAGTGAGCCCAAGTGGGCCCGCGAAGATTGGCTGCTCCAGGTAGGTGGTGTCCGGGGGCAGGTTGTCTAGGTCAAGGTTCAGGTAGTTGGCGACGTACAGGTCCAGGTCGCCGTCGTTGTCGAGGTCTCCGAGGCTGGCGGCCATCCCCCAGCGCTCGTCATCAAGACCCGCAGCTTTTGCACCTTCGACGAACTTTCTTCCGCCCGCGGTCTGCTTATTGTCGCGATTGAAGTGGGCTGCATTGGGGCCGTGGGCGGCGGTGAACAGGTCGTCATATCCGTCCCCGTCAAGATCGCCAACGGCAACTCCCATTCCCCAACCCTTCCAGTCGAACCCAAGGTCTGTCCGGCGGACAAACTTCAGGTCGCCTTGGTTCTGGAAGAGGCGCGCACCGTCGCCCGCAGCCTCGTTACCTAGGGTCAGGCTTCCGGGGACAAAGACGTCAAGCAGACCGTCGCGGTCGAAGTCGATCAGCCCTAGGCCTCCGCCCTTGACCTCGACGATGGCCGTCGGAGCGAAGGCCTCTGGGGTTGTGGATGGGGCTGCGCCAAGGCGCACCACACGGAAGTTGGGCACAGGCAGGCCGGAGGCGTCAACCGACGCGTCTGTCTCGGCTTCGTCGGCAGGTGCCACCTTCGGCCGCTCATCTGCGCAGCCGAATACAATTGCCAAGGGGGCAAGGAGCAGGATCTTGGGTGAGCTCACCTTCCACCTCCCGCGGCCATGCCGCCGGTGCTCTGGCCGGAGTCTAAGCAGCGCTTGTATTCGGCTAGCGCGCTGGACGCCGGACCGTCTTCACCAAGCTCGAGGTAGACTTGGTACAGCTTGTACCAGACCGCGGAGCGGTCGCTGTCGAGGTCAACGGCCAGCTGTAAGTGAATCTTGGCTCCTTCGAAGTCCTCGCTGTCTAGGTCAAGGTCCGCAAGGCGAGCGTGGGTCTTGGCAAGATCCCTTTTGGCGCTTGCGTCGCCGGTAGCGGCCTTCGCTTCGAATAGTTGGAGCGCTTTTTGGAGGGCTGACTTGGCCGCGGCGTTGTCGCCTCGATCCAAGGCGACGATGCCGAGCCCAAAGTAAGAGTCGCCTTCTTCGGCCTGGGTTAGGTGCTGACGGAAGCTAGCCTCCGCAGCGTCCAGTTCGCCAAGCCAGAAGTAGCACCAGCCCTGGAAGTAGGGTAGGGCCAGCTTTCCCTGGAAATTCGGACCTTGGCTGGCCAGGTCGAAGTGTGGTCGAGCGTCGGCGTACTGCTTGGCCTTGTGGAAGCTTAGGCCGACCATGAACTCGGCCCGGGCTCGCGTTGCGGGGGCGGGGTCGTTGGCGAGCACTTCCATCGCTGTTACGCGGCAACCACCTAGGTCACCTGCTCCGAGCTGGCGGAATGCGTGGCCAATCTTAGCCTCATCCTGCTCCACAAGCGCAGGATCCTTGGGCCCGGCGCCTTGCTCAGCGGCAGCGTCCAAGTTGGGGTCGGAGCCTTCCGGAGGAGTGGGCTCGACACAGCTGGACAAGATGATTGAGATAAGCCCGATCCCGAGCAGCGTAGAAACGCATGTCCTGGGAAGCGCTTGGGCACGCTGGCGACAGCGCCGTTTCCATGAAGAAGTCATGAAGACAGAATAACGATTCCCAAGGTACGGTGCCTAGGGATTCAAGCTTGGGCTTCGAGCTCGTTCCGAAAGCGCTGGACAATCGCCGCGGCGGGCTCGATCTCGTGGACACCGGCAACGCTCTTGCCAGCTTGGTAGACATCGCCATAGCCAAGCTTGTTCTGGGCGGACTTGGAGGAGCGCTTAAGGGCGCGAAGGGAGCGCAGGGCTAGGAACGTGCGAGCCCAATGTTTGGTGCGCGGCTGGCGCAGGAACCAAGACAGCATGGCGCCGGGTTCACCCGCTTCCATTTCGACGATGGAGCCGCGGCGGATCACTGCCACGTCGATACCGCTTAGGCGCTTGGTCAGCACGATGTCTTGCTCATCGGAATCGACGATCGCCTGGCGGTAGTCTGCGTGCACTTTACATTCCGGTGTCGCGATGAAGCGGGTGCCCATTTGCACACCGGCGTAGCCTAGGTTCAACATCTCTACGAAGGCGCGCTCGTCCCCGACTCCGCCGGCTCCGATCACGGGCAGGCCAAGGTCGCCTAGCTCTCCAAGTAGCTCCTTGGCGCTTCGAATCCCCGCGTGGCCGCCGGCTCTACGGTTGACCGCGATTAGGCCATTTACACCGGAATCGTGGGCTTTCTGCGCAAATCGGCGCTCGGTCACATCGTGATAGACGATGCCGCCCGCTTCGTGGACAAGCTTGACCACATGGGCGGGATTACCCAGCGCGGTGATGAAGAACCTGATACCGAAGTCTAGGGCCTCTTCGATCCAGCGATTCATGGCGCGTTCGTACTTCTTTGAGCCCTTCTCGATGATGGCGTTGAAGGCGACGGGCTTCTGGGTGAGATCGGCCACGCGTTCGAGGCCGACCTTCAAGCTGCCGGAGTGTACGTAGGCGAAGCTGATCGGTTGCACGACTCCGAGGCCTCCCGCCTCGCTGACGGCGGCAACGAGCTCGGGGTTTCCACAGGGATACATCGCACCGCACAGCAGGGGGACATCGACGCCGGCGTCTTGGGTAAATACAGTGCGCAACTTGGAAGACATGGCTGGCTACTTAGGCGTGAAGCCGATGGTCCACTCGGCCGTGGCGATGGAGACCACGTCGCCCTGCTCGTCGGTCAGGTTCGCGCGAACGGTGAAGGGCCCCTCGAAGTCAGCAGCGGGTGGTAAGAAATCGCAGGTTGCGCTTAGGGTTCCGCGGGCCTTCTTTATGTATTCCATAGACAGGTTCGTGACGATCCCACGCCGGTCGGAGTCAAGGCAGGCGATCACGGCGAGCCCGGTGGCGATCTCTCCCAGGTTCATGAGCGCGATTGCATGGACCGACCGTAGGTGATTGCGGACGGAGTTGCGATCGTGCATCAAGACAACCGCGCGACCGGGAGCGAGCTCGACGACACGGGGCTTGATGCTGCCGGAGTATGGGGCCAAGCGCCCGAGCATGCGGCTAAAGAGCCACGGGCCACCGAATTTTGGAGCAAGTTTTTGCCACTGGAGCAGCATCTTGGAAGGGGAGGTCATGGTCGTGATTGTGGCCTTTTCCCCGGTCCATGGACAGGCCGATTCTGGGCCAAACCCATGAAGTCGGGGGCCTTGGACCAAATCCGGTAGAAAGTCGCAATGTGGCCTTGTTTGGGAGTCCAATGAGTCTTGTACGTCAGATCGCCGCTTCATGGCAAGAAGTGGGGGAGCTGCCCCGATGGGGACTCTTGAGAAAGGCTATCCAGCATGTTTAATGTGCCCGGTGCGTGACTCATTCGTGCCCCCTAACCGCACATATCCCCATGCGCTTCGCACTAAGCTTTCTCTTCCTGCTCTCCTTTTGGTGGCTGCTGTCTGGGCAGACCAAGCCGCTGCTCCTTGGGACTGGCGTTACGGTCAGTGCCCTAGTGGCCCTGCTCTCGACCCGAATGGGCCTGGTGGACGAGGAGAGTCACCCCATGGGCTTCGTGCCTAAATTGATCACCTACGTCCCATGGCTTGCGTGGCAGGTCTTGCAGTCGAATTGGGATGTGACCAAGCGCGTCTGGGCCCCAAGCATCAAGGTCGAGCCGCGCTTCATCCGTGTGCCCTGTGACCTGGAGACCGAGTTCGGTCGCGTGACCTACGCCAACTCGATAACCATGACTCCAGGTACCGTGACCGTAGAGGCCGACGATAGCTTCTTGATCCACGCCTTGCACCAAGACGCGGCGGACAGCCTCAAAACCGGTGATATGGAGCGACGCGTTCGCAGCCTGGAGGGAAGCCAATGACTAGTCTACCCAGCCTTGGGCTACTGCTCTCCGACGGGGCCGATGCCGCTGGCAGTGGGGGTATGGACAAGATCCTGCTCGCAGCCATGGTGGGCCTATTGGTCTCGATCTTTATGACCCTAGTGCGGGCTCTCAAGGGGCCGACAAGCTACGACCGTATTCTCTCGGTCAATGCGATGGGGACGGCGATCGTTGTGGCTGTGTCGCTCTTGGGCTTCCTCAAGGGCCGCCCGGACTTCCTCGATCTCGCCGTCGTTTATGCACTCGTAAACTTTGTAGCAACCATCGCGATCCTTCGGTTCGTTGAGCTTAGGAGCCTTGGATAATGGCTTGGAATGAAATCGTTGCGTCGGTGCTGCTAGCGCTTGGCGTGTTTCTGGCCCTGACTGGAAGCCTCGGTATGTTGCGCATGCCTGACTTTTATTCGAGGCTCCACCCTGCGGGCAAGAACGACTCCTTGGGGGCGGTGCTTGTCCTAGTGGGGCTGTGCTTCATGGTGACCGATCCGATCGGGCAGTGGCTGGTAATCACTAAGCTGCTCCTAATCATCGCCTTCCTCATTATCTCGGCTCCGACGGCAACTCACGCCATCACCAAGGCGGCCTTCCTCGAGGGGCTGCAGCCCTGGACCAAGCCAGGGGATAAAGAGGGCGTCTACAAGCGCGAGGGCGAGCCCTTGCACGCCAAGGAGGAAGACCATGTTTGATGTCCTCTTGACGGACATGGTCTTGCTCACCATGGCCGCTATCTTGGCGATCGCTGTGATCAGCGTGCGCAGCCTACTCTCGGCAACCATGCTGGCCGGCATCTACAGCCTGCTGATGGCGTTCATCTGGCAGAACATGAACGCGGCCGATGTCGCCTTCACGGAAGCTGCCGTGGGCGCGGGTATCTCGACTGTGCTGTTGCTTGGCACACTCGTGCACACCGGTCGGCTGACCAAGCAGGCCGCCAACCATGTGAACTGGGGCGCCTTAGGCGTCGTTTGCGTCACGGGCGGCATCCTAATCTACGGCACCCTTGACATGCCGCGCTTCGGCGACCCTAAGGCTCCGATTCACACCCATCGGGTCGTGCAGCAGCTAGCCCAACGGGTGGGTAAGGTTGACCCCAATGGTGTGCACGAGCCTTGGCAGTACAACTCCTTGGCGGATCAAGGCGGTCCGTTTGAGGTACTCGCCGACGGCGAGCATCCGCATCCCAAGGATGACTTTTCGGGGCACTCACCGAACACAGTGACGTCGATCCTTGCCTCCTATCGAGGCTACGACACCATGTTTGAAACCGCAGTGATCTTCACTGCCGGCATGGCCCTTGTGCTGTTGCTGCGCCGCCGCGAACCCGGCGCCGACAAGTTCCTGCACGAGGTTCCCGGCAGCGGGCCCCAAGAGAAGCACACGGGAGGCCGTGTCGCATGAAGGACCAAGTTGTTCTCCGCATCATCACGAAGCTGCTGGTGCCCTACATGCTGGTCTTCGG
>JAQXEK010000040.1 GCA_029250885.1 Planctomycetota bacterium | reverse complement strand
TTCTACGAGGCCCTGACCATGACGACCTATCCCTTGGTCGCCCACGCCAGCACGCCCCATGCGGTGCGCTCGGCGCGGACGTACTTAGGGGTCCTGGTGACGACCTCGATCTGCTTCTTGCTGCTCGGTGTCGTGCTGACCTACAACCTGACAGGCAACCTTGACTTTTCCAGTGGGGGAGTCTTTGCCGAGTCCGTTGCGGACGGCAGTGTGTCGAGCGCCTACCTGGCCATTCTCTACGGGCTGTTCATCTACGGCATCGGCAAGGCTGCGGTCATGCCGACACACCGTTGGCTGCCCGCGGCCATGGTGGCACCGACTCCGGTCAGTGCGCTCCTGCATGCGGTGGCCGTGGTGAAGGCGGGTGTCTTCTCCGTGGTCAAGGTGACGGTGTACCTGTTCGGCATCGATACCTTGATGCAGACGAGCGCAACGGACTTCTTCATCTACGCCTCGTGCTTCACAATCGTGGCAGGTTCCGGCGTCGCCTTCTTCCAGGACAACCTGAAGCGGCGATTGGCCTACTCGACGATCAGCCAACTTTCGTACCTGGTCCTTGGAGCTGCCCTCCTGACCTCCGACGCCATCACTGGTGCGGGAATGCACCTGGTCATGCACGCCTGGGGCAAGATCACCCTGTTCTTCTGTGCCGGTGCGATCTATGTCGCGGCCCACAAGACCGAGATTAGCGACATGCGCGGCCTGGGCCGCAAGATGCCGTTTACCTTTGGCGCGTTCCTTCTGGCCAGCCTCTCGATCATCGGCTTGCCGCCCATGGGCGGTAGCTGGAGCAAGTGGTACCTAATGCTGGGCTCCATCGATGCGGACAAGCAGTGGATCGTCTGGGTGCTGGTGGCGAGCTCTTTGCTGAACATCGGCTACCTGCTGCCGATTGCGGTCAACGCCTTCTGGGCCAAGCCGCCCAAGGACGACGACCATGACGACCATGGTGATCACGACGAGCACGAGTCCACACCCGGTTTCCTGGCCAAGTACGGCCTGGAAGAAGCCCCGACTCTCTGTGTGATCCCTCTGTGCCTAACGGCGCTCGGTTCCTTCGCCCTCTTTCTCTACCCCGATCCGATCCTGGAACTGGCTCGGATGATTGGCTCATGAGCGATCACACCCATCACGGCGGGCCGCCCCCGGGCGAGGCTCCCCGCTGGCTAGACCATCCGTCGAACATCAAGTTGATCACCAAGATCTTCTTTGGTCTGTGCGGCCTCTTCTTCGTGGCGGACGCGATCTTCTTCGCCTACCACAAGCACAGCACCTTCCAGCCTGCGGAGTGGACCCCGGTCGTGGAAGGCGAGCACTTCCAGCCCCAGGGTGTCCACGCGTTGGAGACCACCTTCGGCTTCTATTCCATCTATGGCTTCATCGCCATCGTCTTGCTCGTCGTGCTCTCGGTTGGTCTGCGCAAGCTTGTGATGCAACCCGAGGACTTCTACAGCCGCGACTACAACGAGCCCGCGGACGACGAGAGTGGGGAGGCGCACCATGGATAATTATTGGATGCACCCAGCCCTGCCACTCTTGATCGGCGCGCTGATTCTGCCCTTCTTGACCCAACGTTTGCGCTGTGTCGGGCTGGTCGTCTTGCCCGCCCTGGGGCTGCTCAACATGATTGCCCTCGGCCGTACGGACGAGGCGCAGATCATGGGCGAGATGAACTTCGCGGGGTACACCCTGGACGTTCTGCGGGTGGACAAGCTGAGCCTCTTGTTCGGCTACCTATTCCACATTGCGGCGCTCATCGGCGGCATCTACGCGATGCACCTCAAGGACCGCATGCAGCACTTCACCGGGGTTGCCTATGCGGGCAGCGCCGTGGCGGCCGTCTTCGCGGGTGACCTGCTCACGCTCTTCCTAGCGTGGGAGCTCCTGGCGGTGACCAGCGTGTTCTTGGTCTGGGCTGGCAAGGGCGCCGAGGCGCGCAAGGCCGGCGGACGTTACCTGCTGGCACACATCACTTCGGGACTGCTGCTGCTCATCGGAACCGCGCTGATGGTGGTCGAGACGGGCGTTCTGCCCGCTTTCGAGCATATGGAGCTCGACTCCGCTGCGACCTGGCTGATCTTTCTGGCCTTTGGCATCAAGGTCGGCTTCCCGATCTTCCACACCTGGCTTGTGGATGCCTACCCGGCGTCCAGCGCCAGCGGCACTTTGTTCCTGTCGGCCTTCACCACGAAGACGGCGGTCTACTGCCTGGCCCGCGGTTTTGCGGGCGAGGACATGCTGATCTACATCGGCGCCGTCATGTGCCTGTTCCCGATCTTCTATGCGGTGATTGAGAACGACCTGCGGCGCGTCTTGTCCTACTCCATGATCAACCAGATCGGCTTCATGGT
>JAQXEK010000039.1 GCA_029250885.1 Planctomycetota bacterium | reverse complement strand
GAGACGTAGTTTGAGAGCTGGTTGAAGAGGTACTGGAACAGCGAGGCCGTGACGGTCAAAACAACCAAGACGAAGAGCACTGCCGCCAAGATGCCTAGCCTGGGGTCTTCGAGAAAAGTACCTCCGAGGCCGCCACGGATCGACTCGCCTACCGCGACAAAGAAGCTGTCGAAGACTCCCGCTTCGCCAACGCCGGTCCAGCCGCCAGCTGCATCGGCGCCTGCTTTGATTTGCTCTTCCGTAAGGTCGGCAAACAAAATCAAGTTGAACACCGGCGAGATCAGGACGATCACCGCAGATGTAGCCGCAGCTGCCAGAGCACTGAGGAGTGTGGCAAGGATTAGGAGCGGCAAGATCGGCCGCGCGTGGGGAGCGAGCAAGCCAAAGGCAGATCGCAGGGCCTGTTTGTTTTTTTTCGACGGTGCCATAAAAATACCGGAGGGCACGGGGACGTGCCCTAGGGCGCCAGAGTTTACCAATCGACCTCCTCCATCGCCCATGCAGATGTCCGCCTGCTTTCGACTATCCTCGCGATTGCGCACACGAGGGCTGTTTCCGCCCGGAGATTCCCCGTGAAATGGAGAGTGGACAGAAAGCCCCTTCTAAGGAATAGCCTTGGGGATTCGCCCAGGGCATATGTACAGATCCCACGATGCAGGTCGCCCTCGTTCACATGCTCGTTCACGTGCGCCACGCCACCCTCTACAAGCTGCTCTTCCCCCTCATGCAAAAAAGCTGCAACCTGGCGGCGGGCTCTATCCTTGAGAAGAACCAAATCGACGACCGGGCCAGCCGCTTTAGCCTTTGAAGGGCGCGGCACCTGCACTTCCTGCTGGCTGCCCTTGGGCTCCGCAAGTCCATCACCTTGATCGATCGCTACCACTTCGAGCTCTTGATCCAGGACCTCCGCTTTACGGAAAACCGGCCCCTGCTTCGCCCTCGGTAACGTTCACTGTTGAAGCGGGTTCCTATGCCGCGGATGGGTGAAGACTTCCAAGGGGCGAGGATTGGTCTTCGAGCGCATCCGGAATGGGGACGGAAGTGCAAGCGAAACCTTTCGCGGCTACTTACTCGATGGTCGCCATAGCCTCGTCACGGCGATGCCTCTGCTCGACGAACTCCGCGACTATCTCCTGAAGAACTCCATCCTCCTGGCGGATGTCGGACTCACTAACATCCTGGTTCGGGAGCTCCCTGGGCGAAGAGTGCTCTACTTGGTTGACGGACTTGGGTCGCGCAAGTTGGGCTTCAAGTTTGCGATACGGCGCAGGGCGCCCTTTCTATCTCGCAGCCGAACCAAGGACAAGGGCACCTGCTCTTGACCGGCATTGGCAATTTCGTAACGCTCAACGGCCTGGCCTCCGGATTGCCGGAAGAGATGGCCGGGTCCTAGCTATCGCTCCCCACGAGCTCTTGGGGCGGCGCCCACTATGGCCTGCGCCGCCTGCGCCATCCCCACATAGAGTAATACCTGGACCTAGCTACGCACACGATCGTCGCGGTCTACCGTAAGCGCTAGGCGTCGCTGAGCTTCGCGTATAGGTCAGCGTAGGCTGCCACCATCTGGGAGACTAGGTAGCCCTCCGCTATGCGCCCCGGGCCAGCTGCGCCCAGCCTGCGGCAGAGGCCTCGGTCGGTGGACAGGTCGTAGATCGCCTTGCCAAATCCGTCGACATCGCCGGGCTCTACAAGAATCCCCGTTCGGCCATCCTCCACAGCCTCGGCGAGTCCGCCAACCCGGGAGGCGATCACGGCGAGTCCGGCTCCCATCGCCTCCAAGGCAGCGACTCCTAGGCCCTCCTGGTGGGACGACAGCACAAGCACATCCGCCATGGCTAAGAGCTGGGCCTTGTCGGTCCGCGGGCCAAGGAAGCTCACGAGCTCGGGAGTCGTCAGTCGCCGTGCTTGCTCTTCCAGGGCGTCGCGCTCGGGACCATCCCCTGCAATCACAACCCGGACCAGCTGCTCCGGGGCGATGCGCTCGCTGTGGATCGTAGCCTTCGACTGTCTGCGCGCGCTCTTGGAAGCGCGCAGGTTGCGCTTGCGCAGGGCCTCGAGGCCCGCCTCATTGGCAACGGCCTCGACAGCTTTTAGGAGCACATCGACTCCCTTGCGCGCGTGAAGCCTAGCTAGCACCAAGCACACAAAATCCTGCTCGGGAATGCCGAGCTCGCTTCGCAGCGCTGCCCGAGCTGCCTTGCGATCTTCGCAGGTCACATCTTCCTTGGCGACACTGGAATAGATCACCTCGATCCGGCTTGGCTCGACCCCGCCTTCCAAGAGGCAATCCCGAACGGGCGTAGAGATCGCCACGACGCGGTCCAGCAACTTTCCATACAGCAGCCGCGTCCCCAAACTGCGCTTCACCCGGCGATCCATGCGGCGGGTCGAGAGCACCGGAAGTCCCAGCCCAGCGGCCGCGATAGCGCCTAGCCAAGTGGCGCGTCCCGTGTGCAAGTGGATCACCACGGGCCCAACTTCCGCGAGTTGGCGGAAGGTCCTGCGCAAGGCAAGCACCGCCCCAAGATCCATGTTGCTGCGCATCGGGACTTCTGTCACATTAAAGCCCTGGCAGAGAGCTTCTTCTGAGGCGCGCGAACCGGGCGGCACCACCAAGTGCTGGTCCACACCTAGCTCGCGCAGCCCTCGCATGAGGTGGAACACCTGGACTTCGCCACCGGAGAACCCGCGCTCGGCGTATACGTGGATGATTCGGGGCCTCTTCACTGCCGCAGAGCGTAGCAGGTCCCCCCCGCCGACACCACGCAACCCTGGCTGGGCCAGGGAAAGAAGTAGCTGCGGGGCAGGCCCTCTAGCTAGCCTGCAGGGACGAGCGTAA